>JAPWJW010000004.1 GCA_028283825.1 Azospirillaceae bacterium
AGGCGGGCAGCCTGGTCTCCACCGCCGTTTTCCGGGCGGGCGTGCGCTTCGACGAGGACATGCGGCTGGGGTATGAGGATTGGGATTTCTTCCTCCAGGCGGCCGGGGCGGGTTTCCGCGGACGGCATTGTGCCGGACTGACCCTGAAGTACCGCAAGCGCGCGGAAAGCATGCTGAGCGACTCATCGCGTGACGACGCCGTCATCCGCTCCTACCTGCTGCGCAAGCATGTCCGGCTGTTCCAGCCGCGCAACCTGGTGGCGCTGGAACAGCGCGAGGCGCCCCGCTACGCCATTTTCCTGACGGACCAGTCGACCGTCATCCTCACTACCGATCCCGCGGAATGCACGGAGCAGGTCAGCCTGGCTGAATTCCAGCTGCGGTGCTGGCGGGCATGGCGCGATCCCTCGCAATTCGTGGCCCCGCCCTATATGGTCTTCACCCATTCCAGCGTGCTGGCGGTCCTGGGCCGGTCCGGCCTGCTGCACCATATGTTCGCCTCGCTTGAGGAACAGCTGGAAGAGCGCAGCGCCCTCGTCCTGGGGCATCTGAGCGCCGCCAAGGCGCCGGATATGGTGGCCCTGTCCAAGGGGCCGCTGTCCGGTTATGGCCACCGCAATTTCTCGCTGGCGATGATGCCCTTGCGCCTGTTCCAGGAATGCGTGGCGGACCCAAGTCCCGCCTGGCTGGAATCCATCAAGGCCACCAATCCCCAGGTGCCGGCCACGGTGCTGGAGATCAGCCTGGACCTGCGACGGGAAAAGGTGCCCCTGCAGAACAAGGGCATCCAGCACCTGCTGTCCTCGTTCGCGGATTTCCGGGCGTCGCCGTATCGGTCCGACAGTGGTGATTTCAAGCGTTGGCGGCAGCCCGGATGCGGTGACCGCACCAAGCTGTATCTGAAGGCGCGGGAACAGATCGCCCCCGGTGCCGTGGCCTTTCCCCGCGTGGTCGACAACGGCACGGGGGCCAGGAAGAACATCGGTTTCCTGCTGTCGGTCCTGAGTTTCGGTGGCGTGGAGAAGGTGACCTTGCGTCTGATGGAGGTGCTGAAGGCGCAAGGCTGGGGCGTCCATGTCATCCTGGTGGGCGCGTCGGAGGCCTTGCTGACCTCGGAATGGCGTGCCGCCATCGACAGTGTCGCCTTCCTGCCGGAGGGGCATGCCAATGTCGGGTCCGAGCATGCCTATACGGGAACCCATCTGTCCGCCTATCGGGAATATCCTGACCAGGCGCGTGCCCTGGGGCGGCTCCACTGGCTGGACGCCGTGGTCAACTGCCAGTCGGCGGCGGGCAACACCATCATGGCGCGGCTGCGGCGCCTGAAGGTGAAGACTTTCGCTTTCCCCCATGTCATCGACCAAACCACGATGGGCCGGTCTGTGGGGCATCCTTATCTGGTGCTCCCCTACGAGCATGCGTACGATGGCGTCCTCACCTGTTCCAACGCCCTGGCGGATTGGCTGGCGGGCATGGGCGTTCCCCGGTCCAAACTAGTGCCCATCCCCAATGCCCCGGGGTACGAACCGGCGGCCGAACAGATGCGCGTGGCCCTGGAGAAGCGTGCGGCCCGCGGGCCGGCCGAGCCCTTGCGGGCCCTGTTCATCGGGCGCCTGGACCGGCAAAAGGGGGTGGAGCGCCTGGTCGAGGTGGTGCGCCTTTGCGAGGCGGAACAGCTTCCCGTGGAATGGCGCATCGTCGGCAAGAGTGTGCTGGCCAGTGAAAGCGCCGAGGCGGCCCTGTCGTCGCTCAAGGACAAGCTGGAGCCACCGGTTTCCAGCGCAAAGGATTTGACCGAACTGTATGCCTGGGCCGATGTCCTGGTGGTCCTGTCGCATTGGGAAGGCCTGCCGCTCACCATCCTGGAGGCGGGCAACCTGGAATGCGTGCCGATCGCGACGGATGTCGGTGCCGTGCGCGAGGCCGTCGATCACGGACGCACGGGCGTTCTGCTGGCCAAGGCGCCGGTGCTGGAATGTGTCGCCGCCCTACGGCAGCTCCAACCAGGACCGCGCCCTGCTGCAACAGATGGGGCGTAACGCGAAACAGGACGTCGACCGGCGGTCCTGGCGGACGGCGACGCGGGGCTTCGTCGATTACCTGGAAGCCGCCCTTCGGCCGCTGGCCCCTCCGGTGGAACCCGCGGCCTAGCCGGGGGAGCGTGGGACCGCTGGCGGCACCCGGGCGATCAGGCCGCGTTTCAGCGCGTCCGGACGCCCGCGCCAGGGCAGCAGGCCGTCGGCGGATTCGGCCAGCAGTTGCGCGCCGGCGATCAGGGCCGGCCCGCCGGTGGCCGGATCCAGACCACCGAAGACATAGGTCCAACGATCCTGTCCCTGCATCGCCGCGCTGGGTCCCCGGTTGCAATTGGCCAGGCAGTCCACGGGCACGACGCTGATGGTGCAGGCGGTGGGGGTATCGCATGCCGCCGTCTCGGCCGCTTGATACAACATCGCACCGGGACGAGGGGTGGCGTCATCGGGCGGCGGGCCGTCGGTTGGCTGGGGCCCCCGACAGCCGCGGCAGACATAGATCGTGATGTCATTCATGGGGAAACGGTGTCTCGGCAGGGCTATCGTTGCAACTGGGGGCGACCTTAGAGCAGATCGGGGAAAGGCGGAATCGCCTTGGAGCGTGGAAGTGCTCTTAAGCTGTTCATGATAGAGCGGAACGCGATCAGGTGATTCCACCTGATCGCGTTCCGCTCTAAGCGGGGGGCACGCCGGTGGAAATAAAATCGGAGGCCGCATTCCCCAGAGATGGGCGCCGCGCCATCTGTCCCTGGGGCGGCGGCGTGAGTTGAAGAGGTGCGTTGCGGTGCGCGACCATGTCCCTTAAGAGGTTGAAGGCACGCGGTGTGCGATTTGAGGCATATGTATGGAGGCCTTGGCCGGCAGGGCGGGGTCGATAGGGGTGGCAAATGACGACAACGCCGACCGTCCTGGTCGTCGGGGGTGCTGGCTTCGTGGGAAGCCATGCGTGCAAGGCCTTGGGTGCTGCCGGTTTCACGCCGGTGGTTTATGACGACCTTTCCAACGGTGTGCGCGACGCCGTCCGCTGGGGCCCGTTCGAACAGGGCGGCCTGGCGGACGAGGACAGGCTGACGGCGGTCCTGCGTCAATACCGTCCCGCCGCTGTCCTGCATTTCGCCGCTTTCATCGAGGCCGGGCAGTCGGTGCGGGAGCCGGGCCGGTTCTACGCCAACAATGTCGCCGGCACGCTGGCCCTGCTGCGCGCCATGGCGACGGTCGATCTGGCGCGCATCGTCTTTTCATCGACGGCTGCCGTGTACGGCAACCCCCAGATCGTGCCCATTCCGGAGCGCCATCCCTTGGCGCCGGTCAACCCCTATGGCCGCAGCAAGCTGATGGTGGAGGAGATCCTGGCGGATCTGTCGGCGGCCCAGTCGCTGCGCTTCGCCGTCCTGCGCTATTTCAACGCCGCAGGTGCCGATCCGGAAGGCGAACTGCGGGAAAACCACAAGCCGGAAACCCACCTCATCCCCCTGGCCCTGCAGGCGGCGTTCGGCCAGCGTCCGGAGCTTACCCTGTTCGGCACGGATTACGACACGCCGGACGGCACCTGCATCCGCGACTACGTCCACGTCGCCGACCTGGCCTCGGCTCACGTGCTGGCGCTGAAGCGGCTGCTGGCGGGGGGCGACAACCTGATCGCCAACCTGGGCACCGGCCGTGGCCATTCGGTGCGCGAGGTCATCGACACCGTCGCCACCGTCACCGGTCGGCCGGTTCCCGTTCGCCAGGCTGGCCGGCGGCCGGGCGACCCGGCCATCCTGGTGGCGGACGCCTCCTATGCCCGGCGCGAGCTGGCCTGGGCGCCACGCTTTCCGGAACTGGCCGACATGGTTCGGCACGCCGCCGCGACCCTGCCAGGGCTGTAACCTTCATCCCGTCATCGGGCCGCCGGCATCGGCGGTCCGATATTTGTCTTGAATGGGAATGATCATTCCCTAATATGGCGGCCATGACACCGCCGCTGCCGCCATCCTTGTCCTCCTCTTCCAGCCGCCGGACGCCGGCCCGCGGCCGCTCTCCCGGGCGGCCGCGTGAGTTCGACATGGACCAGGCGTTGGACCGGGCCATCGCCGTCTTTCGGGAACGCGGCTATCACGCGGCCTCCATCGCCGACCTGAAGGCGGCCCTGGGCCTAACCCCGGGCAGTCTGTACAAGGCGTTCAAGGACAAGCGCGCCATCTATCTGGCCGCCTTCGGCCGTTACACCATCTTGCGTGCGGCCGCGTTGACGGAGCGTCTGGCGGGCCAGACCACCGGCCGCGCCCGGCTGGAGGCGATTGTTAGGGGACACCTGAGATTGGAGTGAGGCGGGATCTGACGGGACATACCGGGATCCTGTGGGACAACCCAGGCAATCCGCCATCCACAGCCCCACCACGGCGCGCGCCTCGGGATTGGCGTTGAAATTGGACGGCGCCGGCATCCGGGGCGGTTTCGACACATGAAGTTGGATTACCGCCGCGCCAGCGTCCAGGGCTTTTAGGCCGCTCTTAAGCGCGCGCTGGCGCCCTCTTAAGAACGCCCAGTTCCAGGGGCGCGGCGTGCCGCCAAGAATGACGGTCGGCAGTCGAAGGGCAATTACCGGAACGGGAATATGGCCGGTGATCGACACCAAATGACGCGAATATTTGCGCCTTGCGAATATAAGGCCCACGTCGTCGTCATCGTAATCAGGCAAAACTAACGCCATCTTAACAAATACCTCCGCATCCTCCCAAGCGGGGCGTACGCCCTGGGGGTTAGCTGCATGCGGCTATGGAGGTACTTGCACTACCTCTGCGGTGGCCGGGCCGGCCGGTCCACCACCCCCGCTTACGCCCCGGGGGTAAGGCACAGTCAAAAGGTTTAGTCCTTTTGTGTCAACCCACAAGGGTGTAAACGCGCCATTAATGCTACCGGCAATACTACCATTGTAGCGCAGCGGGTGATGGAATGTGACGCTCAGCCGGCCTGCCGGTCGGTTTTTGCCTTTTCTTCCATGACCATACGGCGCTTCTCCGCGTCTGACGTGTTCACCAGGAACTGGTAGGTTTCCACCACCATTTCCGCGAACGCCCCCGGCCCTCCCAACAGCACCTCAGGTTCTTCCTGGGCCAAGCGTTGCACCGATAGGATGGCACTCCGTAGCCGCTTGGTGTCCAGCACCGCCGCCGCTTCAGCCAACGGTGCAGCCGTCTCAGCCTTCGGGCGAGCCTCGCCCTCACCGCGCAGCAGCCATTGTAAAGAAACCTGGTACAGGTCAGCAATAGCCAGGATTTTCGAAATAGCCGGCTCGGCCTCACCGCGCTCGTAGCTACCGAGCGTGTTGTTCGGGATCCCCAAACTCTCCGCTGCATCAGAGCGGCTCATGTCCCCGCGCGCCTGGATCAGGCGCTCTGCGAAAGGGGTCTGCGGCTTCTTCGGAGGGGCCATTCTCTGGAACTTTCCTGGAACTGCGGTTCTCAGGCGTGCTCGCGGTTCCAGAACCGCCGCAACCATTTGAACCAAAAAGAGAAATTCGAAAATCTCGAAAAAGCCGAGCAATTAGCCGCTTGGAACTAATTTTTTTGGTGATCGAGGCTTCCAATAGTCGAAAAACACGTCTATCATCCCTCCCATAACGAACCCTTCTTCAAAGAACCCTTCTGCGACCCTACGGAGCCATGCCGGGCAATCCGTGGAAAGGAGCACTATAGCATGGGTTGGCATCCTGCCGACATCCGCGCGGCCGTTGAAAAACGCGGCTCGACGCTGAAGGCCGTGGCCGTCGCTGCCGAAGTGCATGAGGACGCCTGCCGCTTCGCCCTGCGCCACCGCCACGTCGGTGGCGAGCGCGCCCTGTCCGAATTCCTGAACATCGCGTTGTGGGAACTGTGGCCCGACCGTTGGTCCCGTCATGGCGCCCGCCTTGATCATCGCACGAAAGAGCTTCGTGAACGCCGCAACCCTATGGGGAACGCGGCTGAGCTGTCCTGTCAGAAAAATAAGGCTGCCTAGACATCATGGTTAACGTCGCTGCACCCGCGCCAGACGCGGGATTTGAAGTCGAGATCGCCGATATTGAGGTGGCTGAACGCCTTCGGGCCATCGACCCCGCCCACGTCGCGTTGATCGCCGGGAGCATGCAGGAACGGGGACAGCTGACCCCCATCCTGGTGCGCCGCCGGCAGGGCCGGAAGGGGAAGCCGTACATCCTGGTGGCCGGTGGTCACCGTGTTGAGGCGGCCAACCTGCTGGCCTGGTCCAAGATCCGGATTGTCCTGTTCGACGGCAGTGAGGGCGACGCCCGCATGGCCGAGATCGACGAAAACCTGATCCGCCATGAACTGAACCCCTTCGACCGCGCCGTCTTCATGGCCGAGCGCAAAAACCTCTATGAGGAACTGCACCCCGAGGCCCGCCAGGGTGGCGACCGGCGCAGCGAGGAATTTCAAAACGACACCGTGTCGGTTTGGTCGTTCTCGAAGGACACCGCTGAGAAGTGCGGCATCAACGCCCGCACCATCGAGCGTGCGGTGCGCATCGCCACCCAGCTTTGCCCCGAGGCCAAGAAGCGCATCCCCGGAACCTGGCTGGCCAAGAAGCAGGCTGAGTTGCTGGCGCTCACGCACTTGGAGCCCGCCCACCAGCTGCTGGCCCTGGACATGCTGCTGGCGTCGGCGCCGACCGTCACCACGGTGGAGGCCGCCCGGAAGATCGTTCAGGGCGTCAGGGAAGAGACCAAGTCCGACACGGATAGGCAGCTGGAAAAGCTGGTCGAAGCGTGGCAGCGGGCCGGCGCGCCTGCCCGCCGGGCTTTCCTGGCGTTGCGCCAGGCCGCTGGTGATCTGGAGACCAACCCCAAGCTTGAGCAGGTGGCGTAATGGGCGGCTTCGATCCCATGGAAGCCGCCCGGCGGCACCTGGAAATGCGCCGCCGTTATATCCAGCGGATGCGTGACCTCATGAGCGCGGAGGCTTCAGTTCCTCCAACTCAGATCGAGCAGCCGCATGCGCTACGCGGAAAACTTCTTCCCGTATCCGGCGCAAGTTCCGAAGGAGATGTTCATTCGGAGGGACTTGGGGGAGCCGTTCCATGAGAGCGTCCAACCCATCCCCCAGAAGCGCATGGTTGTGCCTCAGAAAGCCGTTGAGGATGATGGCTTGTTCCATCATGACGGCTTCCAGCGCCCGTACGCTGCCGTCAATTTCGGAAAGCCTCTCCCACAATTCCTTCGTTTCTGATTTTGACATTGGTTCCCTCATCGGTTGTGTCGCGACGCCGAAGATAGGGGAAGCGCGGGTGGCCGTCACTATTGCGGTGGCGGCCCCCGTTGCCCGGAGGATTGCCTGATGGCTCATCCGAAGGACAAGACGACGCTCGACCTGTTCGAGTGGCAGCCGCCGCAGATCGTGCACCGGTTTGAGGAAATCCGGGTACGGGCGGCCACGCTGCGCCAGCGGGTTTCCCTGGCCGTCGCTGAGACCCTGAAACAGGCGGAAGGCGAGCGCGATGCCATCGCCACGCAGGTGTCCGACTGGCTGGGGGAGACGGTCACCCTGAACATGTTGGACGCCTACGCCAGCCAGGCCCGCGAGGATCACTCCATCCCCGTGGTGCGCCTGCTCGGCCTGATCCATGCCACCGGGGATCTGCGCGTGCTGCAGATGATGGCCGAGATGTTCGGGCACTCCGTCATCGACAACAAGTGGCTCCCCTGGGTCGAGGTCGGCCAGCTGGCCGACAAGAAGGATGAGTTCGACCGCGCCTTTGACGCGGCGCGGCGGCAAGCCAGAAAGGCGATGCGTCCATGAAGGAATGGTATTCCGCCTCCGAATTGGCACCCCTGTTCGGGGTCTCCATCCGCGCCGTCAACAAGAAGGCGGATGACTGGCGTAAACGGCCGATGTGGCACCCGGCCCGCAACGCCCAAGGCGTGTGGCGCCGGGCTGAGGAAGGGAACGGCTATCTCTACCACTACGCCGTCCTGCCGGCCGTGGTGAAGGCGAAGTTGGTGGTGGAGAGCGCCCCCGCCCGCGACGACGACGAACAGGAACGGGCGGCGACAAAACGCACTCTATCGGCCGAGGCGGCCTGGGACCTGTACGGCCGCGCCACCGACAAGAAGAAGACGGTGGCCAAGGGACGCCTGACCATCTTGCAGGAGGTCGAAGCCCTGGTGGTGGGCGGTGTGGCCAAGAACGTGGCCGTCGACATGGTGTGTCAGATGCGCGGCGTAGGCGTCAGCACCTTCTACCTCTGGGAACAGCGGGTATACGGGGTGGCGCGGCCCGACTGGCTGCCCATGCTGATGGATCACCGGGCCGGCCGCCAAGTCGAGGCCGAATGCCACCCCGCCGCGTGGGACTACCTCAAGTCCGATTGGCTGCGCGGTGAGGCCCCCACCTTCACCAGCTGCTTCCGGCGCCTGGAGAAAGTGGCAAAGGCCCAGGGCTGGCTACCGCTGCCGTCCGGCAAGACGCTGGAACGCAGGCTGGAAGCCCTGCCGGTGCCGGTGAAGGTGCTGGCCCGTCAGGGGCTGGAGGCGCTGAAGGACTTGTATCCGGCCCAAGAGCGCGACCGCGGCCACTTCCACGCCTTGGAGGCGGTGAACGCCGACGGCCACAAGTGGGACGTCTTTGTGCAGTGGCCTGACGGCGAAATCCTGCGCCCGCAGATGGTGGTGATCCAGGATCTGTACAGCGGCATGATGCTGGCGTGGCGGGTGGACAAGAGCGCCAACAACGAGGCGGTGCGCCTGGCCATCGGCGACATGGTCGAGCAGTGGGGCATACCCGACAAGATTTGGCTCGATAACGGGCGGGATTTCGCCAGCAAGTGGATCACGGGTGGCACCCCCAACCGGTACCGGTTCAAGGTCCGCGAGGAAGAGCCGGCCGGTATCCTGACCACCCTGGGCGTCGAGGTGCACTGGACGACGCCCTACAGCGGCCAGTCCAAGCCCATCGAACGCGGGTTCCGAGACTTCGCCACCGACCTGGCCAAGGATCCAGCCTTCGCCGGGGCCTACACCGGCAACAAGCCTGATGCCAAACCCGAGAACTACGGTTCCAAGGCCGTGCCGCTGGAGACCTTCCTGGCCGTCGTGGCGGACGGCATCCGCGAGCACAACATGCGGCGCAAACGGCGCAGCGCCGTGTGCGGCGGCGTCCATAGCTTCGCCGACGTGTTCAACGCCAGCTATGCCCAGGCACCGATCCGTAAGGCCTCAGGGGAGCAGCGGCGCCTATGGCTGATGGCTGCCGAACAGGTGAAGGCAAACTCCGAGACAGGCGCCGTCTCGCTCAACGACAACCGGTACCACGCCGAATTCCTGTTTGAGCATCGCAGCCGGCCGCTGGTGGTCCGCTTCGACGGCCAGAACCTGCATGCCGGCGTGCACGTCTACCGCCAGGACGGTGGGTACCTCGGATTTGCGGAGTGCGTGCACGCCGCAGGCTTCGACGACGTTACGGCCGCCAAAGAACACGCCCGGCTGCGGCGCCAGTTCATGCGAGCCACCCGCGACGCCATGGCAGCGGAAAAGCGCCTGACCATCGAAGAAGTGGCGGCCCTGCTGCCGAGGACGGAAGAGGCGCCTGCGCCGGAAACGAAGGTGGTTCGGCCCCTATTCCGCAGCAACGGGGGCGCGGCCCTGGCCGTCCAGCACGATCCCGACGCGGCGTCCGACACCATGACCGATGCCGATTTCAGCCGCGCCTTCACCGCCGGCGTCCGCCACCTCCGGCCTGTGCCGGTGGAATGAAAAACGGGCCGGGTCACGGCAATGACCCAGCCCGCGAACACGAGAACCAAGGGGACTTTAGCATGAGCGTTGTCACCAGTGAAATGATGAACCATCAGGATCCAGACGCGGTCCGCAGCCACGTTCGCGAGGCCCTGGCCGAGGACAAGATCAGCCAGGCCGAGGGCGCCCGCCGCGCCGGCATGGCGGAAAGCACCTTCGCCGCCTGGTTGGCGGGAACCTACAAGGGCAACAACGACAAGGCGACGGCCGACGCTCAACGGTGGCTGGACGCCCGCCGGTCGCAGAAGGTCGCCGCCGCCACGGTCATGGCCAGCCCAGCCTTCGTGGAAACCGAGACGGCCTTGGAATTCATCGGGGCGATGCAATACGCCCAGATCGCCGCCGACCTGACCACCATCGTGGGGGTGCCAGGCGTGGGCAAGACGCGCGCCGGGGAGGCCTACCAGGCGCGGACGCCGCATGTCTGGCTGGTCACGATGACGCCGACCACGTCGAAGCCCAGCGCCATGCTGGCGGAGATCTGCGCGGAAATGGACATCCCGGAGAAGTCCAGCACCAAGCAGGCCCGCGCCATCGGCCGCTTCGTGAAGGGCAAGGGCGCCTTGCTGATTGTGGACGAGGCGCAGCACCTGCGGCCGGAGGCGTTGGACGAGCTGCGCGCCCTGAACGACCGCTACGGCCTGGGCATCGTGGTCATGGGCAACCTGACGGTGGTGTCCCGCCTGGAAGGCAAGAAAGCCGACTACGCCCAGCTGTACAGCCGCGTAGGGGTGGGCCTGACCTGCCTGAAGCCGCGTGACGGCGACGTGGCCGCGCTGATCGGCGCCTGGGGGGTTCAGGATCCGGAGGAAGTCGCCTTCCTGACCACCGTGGCCCGCAAGCCGGGGGCGTTGCGCGCCCTGGACAAGACGATGCGCCTGGCCGGCACGCTGGCGGCCGGGACCAGCGAGGCGCGCGGCATGCGCCACCTCAAGGGCGCGCGGTCGAAGCTCGGCCGTGGCGCGGAGGGCTAATTCATGGATATCCGTGCGATCCCCGAGCAGATCGGCGCCCAGGCTGTCTGGGATGGTGGCGACGGCCTGGTCGAGGCCGGCTATGTGCTGGACTGCAGCGGCCTGGTGATGGTGGTGCGGCGCCGCGATGGCGGCATCACCGTGCCCGTCTCCCTGCCGCGCCTGGAACACCACCAGCACGACGCGGTGGCCCTGGCCGTCAACGTCATGCGGGGGGTGTCCAACCACATGCCCGTCGCGGCCGAGACGCTGTCCCTGGCGGCGGCGGTGGTGGTGCTAGCCGACCGCCTGCAGGGCGTGCCCCTTACGCCGGCGCTGGACGGCAGCGGCCTGGTGCAGGCGGTGCCGTCATGACCGGCCGCCACACGCCGCCGGCCTGGCGCAGCGCCACAGCGCGCCGGCGCCGGTTCACCCCAGCGGCCCGCGCCCGGGCCTTCGCCTGCCTGCTGACCATGACGGGCGTCGTCATTTCCCCCACTCCCCGGCCGCGCCGTCGCGGCTTCATCACGCGGCTGATCGCCGCCCTGTTCTGAGAGAGGCACTATGCTTGACATCATTCTTGCGGATTTGGAGCCGATCCCGGTCATCCCGACCACCGCGCCCACCCTGGCCAAATGCCTGGTGTCGCTGATGACGGCCTTCGACCGGACGGATGCGGAATTCGCCGGCGCCTGGCGGGCTGCCTGCGCGGCGTTGGAAGCCGTCCCCAGCGTGTCAGCCGCTGTCTTGACCCTGCAGGACGGCGATTACTGGCGGGCCGAGGACGGCAGCCTGGTGCCCGTGCGTGCGGTGAAGGAGGCGGACAAGGTCGAGGACGGCTTCGTGCGTAGCATCGCCGCGGCCGCCCTGCAGCTGTCCGGCAGCCTCGCCCGGTTCAAGGGCATGGCCATGAGCGAGGGGCAGGCCCTGGTAGACCTGCTGGGCGCCGACTATGGCGTCAAGGTCGGGGGCACCAAAGGCAACGTGTCCTTCTACACCTATGACCGGGAATGGCAGGTGGAGTTGGCGAAGGCCGACAAGTTGTCGTTCGGCGCCGAAATCCAGGTGGCGCGCGCCGCCCTGGAACAGTGGGTGCAGGAAGCCCAGGGCGCCCCTGAACTGAAGCTGATCATCAACCGCGCCTTTGGCCTCGATGCCGAGGGGCAGATCCGGGCGAACGAGCTGTTCCGCCTGATGGCCTACGAGATGCCGGGCGAGACCTGGGCCGCCGCCATGAAGGCGTTGCGCGACAGCATCCGGATCGACGGCAAGGCGGAGTACTTGCGCGTCCGCCGGCGCAACTCCGAAGGGCGTTACGACCTGGTGCCCCTCAGCCTGGCCAGCGTGTGAGGGGGCGGCGATGGAAACGAAGTTCTATGACCTGACCGGGGAAGCCAGCCCCCAGCAACAGCAGGCGATCCTGATGCTGTCCAAGGGCATCTACAGGGCCGCCACCGATCTGGGCGGCGTGTTCGGGCCCGGCATCACGCTGAACGCCCTGATCACCGCCTACGTCAACATGGCGATGAAGGCAGTGGGCGCCCCTGCGGTGGCTGACAGCCTGCGCCAGGCGGCCGACATCCTGGATGCGGAGGGGGCGCTCAAGCAATGAACGTCCGCGACCACGATTGGTACGACACTGAGGCGCAGAAGTCCCTGTACGGCCTGCAGGTGCACATCCCCTCCGTGGGCTGGTGCTTCGTCGCTCGGGCCGGGGCGCCGCTTCTATTCGCCACGGAGGCCGAGCGCACAGCGGAGCGGCAGCGCATGGCCGCCCTTCCGGAGCCGGCCACCCTGGCCGGCGTGGTGCGCAAGGCGGTGGTGACGGATGCGGGAGGGCAGCCGGCATGACCGCGACCACCAGCCGCGACCACCCGCTGATCGACGCCCTGCGTGGGCTGTGCGAGGAGCACGATCTGCCCAGCGCCGTGCTGCTGGTCCCCAACCCCCAGGCGGGAACCATGCGCATGGTGGCCGTAGGGCCGGCGCCGCACGGGGCGGCGATTGAGGGCCTGGGCACCGACCTGCTGCAGGCCATCGCTGACGGCCAGTTCGACAGCGCCGCGCTGGCCGTCCTGCAGGGGGGCGCTGTCCAATGAGCGACCAGCGTACATGCCCCATCGAGGGCTGTCCGGTGCACATCGACGGGACCCACCTGATGTGCCGGGCCCATTGGCTGCAGGTGCCCGGCTGGCTGCGCCGGAAGATCACCAAGGCCTGGCGCGACTACCGCGCCATCCGCCTGTCCACCGACCACGTGGAGGTGCTGGCGGCGATCCGCACCCACCGGGTGGTGGCGGATGAGGCGGTGGCGTTCATCAACGCCAGGCCTGCCGCGGCGCCGGCTGAGGCCGAGGACGCCCCCCCGGAACATCTTCGCTGGCCGGGACCAGGCCCGGCGCCGGCCAGCTGGTGGGCCGCTGACGGCACCAAGGTCTACCGGGACTACGACGCGTACTGCGACTGACCAACAGCCGCTTAACCGCCCCCTAAGAGGGGCTTTGAAGGAGAGCACCCATGAAGAAAAGCGAGTGCATCGGCGTCCCTGTTTCCCTCGACACGCTGGCCGCCTCCGTCGTCGTCAACACCCAAACCCTGGGTGTTTTCATCAACACCCTGGCCGAAGAAATCCAGGACCAGATGGGCCACCCCCTCACCGTCGCGAAGGACATCGTCCGGTACCTCGACGACGACGGCCGGGACCTGCTGACCAAGCTGTCAGCAGCGATCTGACCCCCATCACCACCGGCCCCTGAGAGGGCCTTCATAAGGAGCAAAGAGCATGAACAAAGCTGAACTGATCGACGCCCTCTGCGGCCAGGTGAACCCGGCGCACATGCGCAAGAGCGACGTGATCGAGTTGATCGACCAACTGGCGCCGGTCATCCAGGCCGGCCTGGCCAAGGATGGCCGCGTGACCCTCCCCGGCGTCGCCATCATCTCCGTCAAGGACGTGCCCGCGCGCACCGGCCGCAATCCGAAGACGGGCGAGCCAATTGAGATCCCCGGCAAGCGCAAGGCCGTGTTCAAGGCCGTCAAGGGTTTCCTGGCCTGACGGCTCACAGGCGCCCCGGTCCCGGCCGGGGCGCTCAGTGAACCGTCAGCCCCTAAAGGAGGGAATTCGAAGTGAACCAGACACATGCCGCCCGCAAGGCCATCAACCAGCCCATCGACATTCATGTGGGTGGCCGCCTGAAGCTGCGCCGTACCCTGCTGGGCCTCAGCCAGGAAAAGCTGGGGGAGGCATTGGGCCTGACCTTCCAGCAGGTGCAGAAGTATGAGCGCGGCGCCAATCGCATCAGTGCGTCGATGCTGCATCGCCTCAGCGAATTGTTGGACGTTCCCGTCAGCTTCTTCTTCTTCGGGGTGGAAGACGCCACGTCCCAACCCGCGCTGACGGCGCCGGTGGACGAGACGCGGGATCGCGCCACGCTTGAGCTATGCCGTGCCTTCGGCCGCCTGACGCCGCGCCGTCAGGATTGGGTGCTGAAGATGGTCAAGGAACTGGCCAGCGACGCGCCGGCCCTGGCGGCGGAGTGATCGGCCATGACCACCGCCCAATCCATGGATGGCCTGGTCACGCTGCGCGCCGACCTGTTGCGGCGCGCGTTGACCGAGACAAGCTGCCTGTCCGATGCGCTGGGCCTGGCCCGCCAGGCCTACGCCTTCGTTGCCGGGGAGGCTGAACCCCCAGCGATGCCCCCCCCGGTTGCTGCCCCATCTTTCAGCGCAACCATCCGCCTGGACGAGATGGCCATACGCCCAGATGCGCCGGTGGTGGTCGTGCCCTTGGCTGCCGCGCCAGCGCCGGCCGCCGGCACCGGCCTGTGGACGGAGGCCGACAAGCACCTGGTGGTGCAAATGCTCCGTGACGGCGCCAAGGTGATCGACATCGCTGGCGCCGTGAGCCGGTCAGTCTCGGCCATCAACTCCTTCGTCCACAAGATGGGCGGCCGGGACGCGCTGCTGACCGTCGCCCCGGCTGAAGCGGAGCCGGCGGAACCGGCGCCCCTGGTGCCCCCGGTGCTACCGCCCAAGGGGCCCTTCACGGCGGATGAGGTACAGCGCCTGGGTCAGGCGCTGGAAGATGGGGCCACGCAGGAACAGGCGGCCGAGTACCTGGCGCGGCCCATCGAGGACATCCGCCAACAGCTGGTCAAGGCGGGCGGGCGGGACGCCTGGTTGGGGGAATGGCGCCGCGCCCAGATGCCGGCGCCCCCGGCGCCCGCGCCGCAGCCCTCCACCTTCAACACCTATCCCAGCCGCCGGGATGGCGCCCGGCCGGAGGTGACACCGGAGGAACGGGCCGCCATCGATGCGCGGGTGGCGGCGGGCGGCGTCACCCAGGTGGCCACGAATTTCCATCGGGGCCATGAACCCCAAATCCTCAAGGATCTGTCATGACCAGCCAGATCGACATGGGGCGGCTGCGGGCGGAGTGCCTGGTGCTCGCCACCCGGGCGGTGCCGGACATCGCCGCGGCCGAGCGGCTGGCCGACCGCATGTGCGGCCTGGTCATCGCCGCCGCCACGCCGGCCCCGCTGCCGCCCCTGGTGAGCGCGCCGGCCAACACCGACGCTCTCACCAGTTTCCCGCCGTCCTGGTTCCGGGAACCCACCCGCATCGACCGCAAGCCCTGAGGAAAAGACGATGAAGGTCAATGTGAACCAAGCGGTGCTGTTCCAGCTGACGGATCATGGCCACGCCTTGCTCCGTCAGTACTGCGACCAGGTGGCCGCCCGCATCGCCACGATGACAACTGGCAGAACAGATCAGGCTGCCGTTTCAGCCGAGCAGCTGGCCATGTACCTCGGGAACACCGATGAATTCGGCCGCATGCGGATGACGCTGTGGCATTTCATGTCCGTCTTCGGGCCGGCCTTCATCCTGGGCAATCCACCGCCCGTGGTGGCCTGCGCCCTTGAGGTTGTCCCCGACGATGGCCTTGAGGCTGCAGCTGCCGATGAGGCGGCCGAGTTGAAGGCGACGTTCGACCTGCGCTGGAAGGCCGACATGCGCGCCATCGCGCGTTGGCAGGCCGCCACGGGCAAAACTCTGACCTGGCCGGACCATGCCGACCTCTGCGTTTGGCTGATGGAACAGCTGGACGCCACCGCCCACGTCGAGAAGGCCTGATCATGGGACGAGACACCAGCATCGAATGGGCTCGCCACACCTTCAATCCGTGGTGGGGGTGCGTGAAGCTGAGCCCGGCCTGCGACAACTGCTATGCCGAGGCCTGGGACAAGCGCACCGGCGGCGATCACTGGGGGCCACACGCCGAATACCGGCTGTTCGGCGACAAGCACTGGAATGAGCCGCTGCGCTGGAACAAGGCTGCCCTGGCCGCCGGGGAACGGCACCGCGTGTTCTCCGCCAGCATGGCGGACATATTCGACAACCGGGCCCCCGAGGCCGAGCGGTACCGTCTGTGGGAGTTGATCCGCGCCACGCCCGCGCTGGATTGGCTGCTGCTGACGAAGCGCCCCCAGAACATCGCCCAGATGCTGCCCGCGAACTGGGGTGAGGGCTACCCCAACGTCTGGCTGGGCACGACGGTTGAGAACGAGGCCGAGGCGGCACGGCGCATCGATCACCTGTTGAAGGTGCCGGCCGCCCTGCATTTCCTGTCGTGCGAACCATTGCTGGGGTTCGTGAACTTGGAAACGCTCCCCAGGACGGTTGCCGGTATTCCCGGGGTGATGAATGTCCTCACGGGCACATGGCGCCGTTCAAGTTCCTTTCTCACGCCGCCGTCATCGCATCGGGTGGTTGGCCTTCCCGAGATCGATTGGGTCATTTGCGGCGGGGAAAGTGGGCCCGGCGCCCGGCCGATGGATCCGGATTGGGCGCGCTCCCTGCGAGCGCAGTGCCAGCGGGCTGGAGTGCCCTTCCTATTCAAGCAGTGGGGCGACTGGCATGCGGACGCCCTCCGTTTCACCGAGGTCGGAACCGGGGCGTGCCCACCAGCAAATATGAGGGTGGGAAAGAAGGCGGCCGGCCGCCTGCTGGACGGCGTGACATGGGACCAGGTCCCCCAGCTGGGGGAGCGCTGATCCATGGATCAGAATGAGATTAATCGCGAACGGACCACCCGCATGTTGAGTGCGGCCATTGTCGTGCGGGCGGCCGCGAAGGCGACAGGCCTGGCACGTGGATCGGTGGACTGCCCGCTCTGCACTGGGAAGGTGCGGTTCGCCGTCAACCCCCCAAATGGCCACGTCCGCGCCGCCTGCGAAACCCCGGATTGCTTCTCGTTCATCGAATAAGAGGGGGACCGACTATGCCTGCCACTCTTGCCCTGGGCTGCCTGCTGACCAAGCTGCGCAGCAATCGCGCGCTGACCAGCGCTGATCGCGTCGCTGCCCGCCGCGACCTGGTCGCTGCCATGGCCGGCCAGTCCCAGCCCATCGACCGCGCCGCAGCCGAGGCCGCTGTGCACAGCCTGCTGGCCGAGTTGCGTCAGATGGGGTTCAGCGCGGCCGACCTGGTCGAAATCTTCAATGCCGGGGCGTTGGACCGCACCGGCCCCGTGGGGGTGCGCCATGGCTGATTTGCGCGCCATCCGGGACAAGATCAGGGCGCTTCGGGCCAAGACCGTGAAGAACGGCTGCACCGAGGCCGAGGCCGCTGCGGCGGCCGAACTGGCCATGCGTCTCATGTCCACCCACGGCATCGATGCCGAAGAGGTTGAACAGCCTGAGTTTGAAGAGGCAGAAGAGGCTTTGGCCGCGCGCCGGTCCGCCGTCGATAACCTGTGGCCCTACGTCGCCATGGTCTGCGGTTGCACCCTCTATCTCACAGGCACCGGTGATCGGCGGCGTGTGGTCTATTTCGGCCTGGCGCCCAATCCCGAAATCGCGGCCTACGTGCACGACGTGTGTCACGGCGCCGTCCGCCGGGCCGTCGCTGATTTCCGCCAGACGCCGGAGTACAAGCGCAAGCGCCTGGCGCGCACGCGGAACGAGCTGGTGCGCGCCTTCACCGAGGCCCTGGTTCAGCGCGTTGGCTCCCGCCTGGTCGATATGCGGTTCGGCATCGGCTGGGGTGACCTGAAGAAACTGAGCCGTCAAGCCAAGCAGGAACTGGATCTCCGGCACACCGACTTGCGGACGCTGCCGCCGATCAAGACGGCGTCGCAAGGCGCTCGCCTGGGGAATGCGCGCCTGGCGGGCGCCATGGCCGGCAACGCCGTGGACATCAACATGGGCGTCGCGGGGCAGAAGGACGTGAAGCGGCTGGGAGGGGCGAACCATGGATGATGTGTGCCCGGTCTGCGGCGCCGTTTGGGGCATTGAAGAGATGGATTTCGGGGTCTGCGACTGCTGCGGCTACCCCGATGACGACTTCTTTGAAGGGCAGATGGATCCGGAAACCGACGTGGTTCCGGCGGGGACGGCACGCCCATGACCACCGCCGCTGCCATCCGGGCCGTGCAGGCCTGCCGCCGCAAGGTCGCTGGCCTGGACGATGACGCGACCTGGCGCGACCTCCTGCACCAGGTCACCGGCCTGCGCAGCCTACGCGACATGACCGGCCCTCAGCTGGGCCGCGTCATCGACGCGCTGCACGCCCGTGGGGCGCCGAAGGGCCCCGGCCGGCGCGTGCTAGCCGACGATCCGCAGTCGATGAAGATCCGGGCGATGTGGCTGGCGCTGGGGAAGATCAGCCAGGTCAAGAGCACCACCGAGGCGGCGATCTCCGCCTGGGCCGGCCGCCAGCTGGGCAAGCCGGTGGCCGATCTGCGCCTTCCTGACAGGCGCAGATCGGCGCCGGCTGATCGAGGCGCTGAAGCAGTGGCATCAGCGTGTGGGGCTGGACACCGATGCGTGACCAGCTACCCCTTGATGGCCTTCAGGGCGTCGTCGTTGAGGTCGGCGAACATAGCCAGCATGGTGCTGACTATGTGCTCCTCCTTAATCATGGCGTGATCATAGATGTAGGCCATGCGGATGATTTGCTCTTCCGCATTCTGCAGATTGTTCTTTTTCTCGATCAGCTTCAGGTCGGGCGTGAGGTAGGGGGCGCGATCCACATCCGCGTTCTTCTTTGCGGCGTCATTCCTCAGTTCACCCTTCAGCTCTTCATACTTGGCCTTGGATTTTTCTTCCGCCGTGACCATGGCGGCCTCCCAGTTATCCATCGCCGACGCAGGGACTTCGAGGGCCTGAGCAATCTTGATGATGTTGGGCAGGCAGAGGCGGCTTACCCCTTCGCGAGCACAGTCGAAGTGCATCGCCCAGCCCCTCTGAAAGGTCTTTCCCACGTTCATAACGGCCTGCAGCGTTTTCTGCTGCTGGGTATTGAGAGCCCCATCCGCCTGAGCCTCACGTGTCTTGTAGTCGATGCGTTTGAGGGTCTCGCCCAGTTCGGCCGGCGTGACGCCCTGTTCCAGGGACACCTGCAGGCGCAGCAGCTCATCCCGCACAGCACGGCGGTCGTCATCCTTCTGGCAACCGGTCAGCATCAGTGCGGCAACCAGCGCCGCCACGGGAATTGCACGCATCACGTCCCCCAAGTTGCAAAGCTGCTGCGACACTACCGCAAGGTGGCGGGGCCGGCCAAGGTGGGCGCATGATCCGCACCGCCCAATTTGACGAACTCGTTGAAGAGGTCGGCATCACCGCCGCCACGGCGCTGTCGCGTCAATGGGGCGGCCGGGGGCTGTACATTGCCCACAAACCGGGCCCCTCCAGCCCGCTGGCGGCGGTCGTTGGCATGCAGGCGGCGCAGTTGCTGGCCCGGCGTTATGGGGGCACCGAACTGGCCGTGCCCATCTCCCAAGGCCGGCGGTCCCAGGTGTGGCAGCTGCGGTGCGAGGGCGCCTCCGTGCGGCAGATCGCGAAGACCACCGGCTATACCGAACGGGCCGTGTACTACATCCTGGCCGAACAGGATCCAGAAGCTGGCGAGCCGCCGCTTCTTGCGCTGATGGGTAAGGTCTGACACCCTGCCGCACGGCGCTGACCAGGTCGCGCCGCTTCCCCCCTGAAATGTTTCATCCTTATCCAAGCCATCCCCGATAGGCAGTTTGAGGGCTCTTAAGACCCTCTTCGTGACCTGCAGGTGGCCATGGCCGAACCCATTTTCGTGCAGTTGCGCGTGCGCCTGGTCGAGCCGATCCTGGCTCGGATCAGCACGCCGACCCGGCGCCTGGATAGCCGGGCGGCCGTGAACCTGGTTTTGGGCACCTGTGCCCAGGAAACCGGCTTCAACTACCTGGCGCAGTATCCCACCGGACCGGCGGTCAGCCCCTGGCAGATCGAACCGGCCACGCGGGCGTCCGTCGTCAAGGCGCTGGAAAAGTCATACCCGGACCTGGCCGAAGCCGTGGCAGCGTTGCTGGTGCCCGGCATTGATCCCGACGTCCAGTTGGCCTGGAACCTCGCCTACGCCGTGGCCATCTGCCGCTGCCTTTACTGGCTTGAGCACCGGCCGCTGCCGGTCGCCAGCGATGGGCCCGGCCTGGCCGCCTACTGGAAGGACTTCTACAACACGCACCTCGGCAAGGGGACGGTTGAGGAATTCCAGCACAACTACACCCTTCACATCGGAGCTTTCTCATGATCCGTCGCGCCTTGAAGGCGGCCGCCTCGGCCGCCGTCGCCATCTGCTTGCTGTCCGCCTGCCTCATCACCCCGGCCTTCGCGGCCGATGCCTCGACGGCCACCCCGGCCGTCGTCGCCACCACCACGGCCACCAACACCGCCGTTGACCTGGCCAGCATCGTCACTGCCATCGAGGGCGTCATTTTCTCGGCTGCGGCCGCCTTCCTGACGTGGCTGGGCCGCCGCGTGATCCTGGGCATCGAAAGCTGGCTGGGCATTCAGGCCACGGCGGCCAACACCACCGTGCTGAACGCCGCCATTACCACCGCCCTGGGTATGGCCCGAACGCGCCTGGATGCCGCCCTGCAGGGCAAGACGACGGTGGACGTGCACAACCAGCTGGCGGCCAGCGTCGCCCAGCAGCTGGTGACCGACATCCCGCACATCCTTGCCTTCTTCGGTCTCGACCAGGCCGCGCTTGAGGCGAAGGTGATTGGGATGCTGGGGAGCGCCCTACCGCCGATCCAGACCGTGGAGACGCCTGCGCCCGTGGCGTCCGGCCCGACCACCAGCCGGGACGATCTGCTGTCCCAGCTGAAGGCCCTGCTGGACGGCGTGACCACCACGGTCACCGCCACCGCCGCCGCGCCGGCCCCGGCGCCGGTGGCGGGAGCCCAGCCGGCGACGGCCTGACGTGCTGCAGCTGGCGATGCTCGGTGGCGGTGTCTTCGCCGGCGCCGGGCTGCTGGCCTGGTTGCTCTACCGGGCCCGCAGCGACGGGGCGGCGGCTGTCACGGCCGCCGCGACCGCCACCGACCTGGAGAAAACCGATGCGATGCTGCAGGCCGCGATGGCCGTTGACCGCCGTCCTGACGCTGTTGTTGACCAGCTGCTCGCCGGAGATTTCTAGCCGTGCCTGCCCCCGCCTGGTGCCGTACAGCCCGCAGCAGCAGCTGAAGGCGGCGCAGGAACTGAGGGTGCTACCAGTCGATGCCGAGCTACGCACGATGATCGCCGACTACAAGCTGACCCGCGACCAGATCCGGATCTGCCGCGGCGAACCGATCCCCGGGAGCCGTCCTTGACCGATGTGATTGATCAAGCCCAGGCGCTGGAACAGGCGCAGCTGGACCGCGCCCTGGCCGGCCGGCGCCGGCCGGGCGCGGCCGATCTGACGCCGCGTGACTGCCTGGGCTGTGGTGAACCTATCCCGGCGCCGCGCCTGGCGCTCGTGCCTGGCGCCATGCGCTGTACCCCGTGTCAGCGCCGATACGAGGCGACGCATGCTCAACCCTGATTTCGTCGATACCGCCATCAAATGGCTGACGTTGTTCAGCTTGGTGGGCACGCCCCTGATGGCGATTGGGGCCCTGCTGATCAAGCGGACCATGGCCACAAAGGAAGACGTGGCCAAGCTGGCGGCCGAGCGCGTGGCCAGCGATGAAGAATTTGAAAAGAAGCTCTCCGATATGAGGGCCGAGACGGCCCAGGCCGTGGCTGCCGTCCAGCTGAAGTTGGGAGAACGCGTGACCCAGGTCGAGGCGACCTGCACCGCAGTCCAGATCGACATTCGGCACTTGCCCGATCAGGTCGCCCTTGCCGATCTGCGGGATCGAATTGCCGGCGTCGAGAAGGAGGTCGGGGGAAACACGGCCAGCATCGACGGCCTGCGCCAGGTGATGGAACGGCTGGAGATGCCGCTCAACCTCCTACTGGAACACCAAATCAAGGGCAGCCGGGCATGAGCGCGGGATTTCACAAGGATTGGATCGAGGGGCGCCGGGCCTTCCTGCTGCGCTTCCTGGTGGAGGCGGGCGGTTCGTGCCTGCAAAGCATGCTGGTCAGCGCCGGCCTGCGCGCGTTCAAGCGCGATAGCGAAGAGGATCTGCTGGCGGACATCAAGCACCTGGTCAACATGCGGTGCGTGGAGACCGACGACATGGACACGCTGGATGGCACCCATTCCATCCGCAGCCTGGTCATCACGCCTCGCGGCGAAGCGGCGGCGGAGGGGCGCGGCGAGCCGGTTCCGGGGGTGCGGCAGAGCCGCTGGGATCGCTGATGGCCAAGCAATCCTCCCTCAAGAGTCTGCCGCCCAAGGTGCTTGACCAGGTCAACAAGATGATCGGGGCCGGCGGCTGGACCTTCGACGACCTGGTCGAGTACCTGGCCGAGGCCGGCCACCCGCGTTCCCGGTCGTCAATCGCTCGCTACGGCAAGAACTACGGCGCTGTGGCGGCCAAGCTACGGGAGGGGCGCGAAGTCACGGCCATGCTGGTGGAGGAAATGGGGCCGCAAGCCGCCGAAGGGCGCCAGGGACGCCTTCTTGTCGAAATCCTGCGCCGCGTCGCCAGCGACCGCCTCATGCAGCAGCTGGCGGATGGCGGCCAGGATGCCGACACCAAAGACCTGATGATGCTGGCCCGCATGCTGAAGGACATGTCGGCCGCCGCCCGCTACGACCAGGACTTCGAGACCAAAGCCCGCGAGTACGCCGCCCGCTGGTTGGACAAGGCGGTGGACGAGGCCAAGGGCGAAGTGGAGAAGCGCGCCCTATCGCCGCTGGAAGCGCTGGAGCGCGTCCGTGCCATCTACCGGGGTGAAACGTGACCGGCATCCTTCTCCCCTATCAGACCCGATGGCTGCAGGATGAGGCCCGGTTCAAGCTGGGGATGTTCAGCCGGCAGACGGGTAAAACCTTCACAACAACATTGAACATCGTAGACCACTGCATGGAGGCAGAGGCCAGGAAGCGGCGTGAACGCTGGGTGATCCTTTCGCGCGGGGAGCGCCAGGCACTCGAAGCGATGAACGAGGGCGTCAAGCTGCACCTTAAGGGTTACGGCACCGCCTACGACGCCCTGGAGTACGATTTTCCCGGCAACGACGCGACCTATCGCGCCACTGAGGTGGCCCTCCCCAACGGCAGCCGTATCACCGCGCTGCCGGCCAACCCGGATACCGCTCGCGGCTATTCGGCCAATGTTTTTCTGGACGAGTTCGCCTTTCACAAAGACAGCCGGTCCATCTGGAAGGCCCTATTCCCCGTCATTTCCCGAGGGGGGCTGAAGCTGCTCATCACCTCCACACCCAATGGCCGCAACAATAAGTTCTATGAGCTGTGGACCGGCCAGGACACGGCCTGGTCACGCCACCGGGTGGACATCCACCAGGCCGTGGCCGAAGGTTTGGATCGCAATATTCCTGAACTGCGCGCCGCCCTGAATGACGAAGACGCCTGGCGCCAGGAATTCGAGTTGGAGTTCCTGGAAGAAAGCACGGCGTGGCTGAGCTACGACGTCATTGTCGGCTGCGAGGACCCGGCCGCCGGCAAGCCGGATCTGTACCAGGGCGGTCCCTGCCTGATCGGCAATGACATCGCCAGGCGCAAAGACCTTTGGGTGGCTTGGGTTTGGGAGCGGGTCGGCGACGTTCTGTGGACCCGGGAGATCGTTGAGCTGAAGGGCGCCAGCTTCGCCGCCCAGGATGCTGAGATCGCCCGGCTGATGGCGCGCTACAATGTTGAGCGCCTGGTGATGGATCAGACGGGCATGGGCGAAAAGCCCGTGGAAGACGCCCAGCGTGCCTACGGCCACAAGGTTGAGGGCGTCATCTTGCAGGCGTCCACGCGCCTGAACGTGGCCATCGCCGCCAAGCAGAAGTTTGAAGATAGGAAGGTCCGCCTTCCCACCGGCAACGCCACCCTGCGAGCCGACCTGCACAAGCTGAAGCGCATTGCGGGCGACACGGGCGCCCCGCGGCTGGTCGCGGATCGTGATGGCGATGGCCATGCCGACCGGACCTGGGCGGCCTTCCTGGGCATTGCCGGCGGGAACGATACGCCATCCATCATCGACTACTACGCGCGCCTGGCGGCCATACAGAAGGCGGCCGAGGAAGCCAAACTGAAGGAGGAGGCGGCCCATGGCTGAAGGTCTGGCCGGGCGCATCGCCAATGCGGTCAAGTACGCGCTGACGGGTGACACCGCGTGGTTCGGCCCCGGCACGCCCCTGGCGCCGGCTGCGCCGCCCGAGACGGCTGGCCGCCGCTTCGACTACGGCACGGGCATCAACATGATGCCCCGGCCGCGCTCGGAAGAGCCGGTCACGTTTGATCAGCTGCGCAACCTGGCGCGCGGCTACCCGCTGTTGGCCCTGGTCATCTCAACCCGTGTGGACCAGCTGGCCGGCCACGATTGGGCCATCGCACCGGTGGATAAAGACCAGGGGGTGAAGAACGATCCCCGCGTCAAGACCGTCACCGACTTCCTGCAGCAGCCGGATCGGGAGCACGACTGGGGGACCTGGCTGGGTGCCCTGGTTGAAGAGATGTTGGTCACCGACGCGGCGACGATCTACCCGCGCAAGACGGTGGGTGGCGCCCTCTACTCGCTCGACCTGATCGACGGCACCACCATCAAGCGGGTGCTGGATGATCACGGCCGCACGCCGGTGTCCCCCGATATTGCCTATCAGCAGATCATCAAGGGGATGGTGGCGTCGGACTATACGGCCGATGAACTGATCTATGCGCCCCGGGTGTTTCGCACCGACAAGGCCTATGGCTTCTCCCCCGTCGAAATGGTGGTGAGATACGCCCAGGTGGGCCTGAACCGCCTGAAGCATGTTGAGGACTACTTCACCGAAGGCACCGTGCCGGATGCCCTGTGCGCCGTGCCGGAGGGCTGGACGCCTGACCAGATCGCCCAATTCCAGGCCTATTTCGACGCCCTGCTGAACGGGGACGACGGGCAGAAGCGCAAGCTGCGCTTTGTGCCGGCGGCCATGGCGAAAGGGTTCATCCAGACGAAAGAGGCCATCCTCACCGACGCCTTCGACGAATGGCTGGCGCGCATCATCTGCTACGCCTTGGGGGTGTCGGCGCAGTGGGCCGTGCGGCAGATGAACCGGGCCACCGCTGAGACCGAGCAGGAACAGGCGCTGCAGGAGGGGCTGGGCCCGCTGAAGCAATGGGTGGCCCAGCTGATGACCCGGATCATCCGGGACTATTTCGGCTATGAGGATCTGTGCTTCGTCTGGCGGGACCAAGAGGCGGCCGTCAGCCCCCTGGAGCAGGCCCAGATTGACGAACTGGACCGCAAGAATGGCATCCGCACCCTGAACGAAATCCGCGAGAAGCGCGGCCTGCCGCCCGTGCAGGGCGGCGACGTGCTGATCATCATGACCGGGTCGGGGGCCGTGAAGCTGGATGACGTCCTGAACCCGCCGCCGGTGCCGACCCCCTTGCAGACCGCCGCCGATCCCCAGCTGGCCGATCTGGGCGCGGCCGACCAGGCCGAAGGCTCGCCCCCGACCCACAAGCCGCCGGAGAGGGCGCAGCAGGACGGGACGCAAGCCCCGAATGAGACGCCCCCACTGCGTAAAGCCGCCCCCATCGTCATCAACCGCAACCGCCACATCGTGCAGCTGGGGGAGATGCAGGCGGCATCCCTGATGACGGAGTTCCTGTCCAGCCAGGCCGGCCCAACGGCGGATCGCGTGCTGGCGGCGCTGCCGGCATTGGCCAAGGCGGACACGCCGGCCGATCCTCCCGCCGATCCCGTCAATGACACGGTGCAGGCGAGCGCCCGGGCGGCGGGTGCCGAAGGCGCCGCGGAAGCGGCGGCCGAAGCTGTGGTGGACGTCGCCCTGGATATCGCCGCCTGGCGGGATGCGGTGGATAAGCTGCAGGTCATCCTGCAGGCGGTGGTGAAGGATGGCGCCGAAGAGGCGATCAGCAGCTGGACCCTGTCCAGCGCCGCCGGTCCCGGCACGCGCCGGGCGGCCACACGCTCGGCCGTGACGCTCACCAATCCCCGCGCCGTGGCCTATACCGAGGCGCACGCGGCAGAGTTGGTGAGCAACATCACCCAGACCACGCGCGATGCCCTGCGCCGCCTGGTGGTGACCGCCGAACAGGAAGGGTGGTCGGTTGATCGTCTGAAGACGGCCATCATCGAAAACCACGCCTTCTCCCCGGCGCGGGCGAAGATGATCGCCCGGACGGAGCTGGGCAACGCCGACCACCAGGGCAACCTGATCGGGTGGCACGCCGTCAACGAGGTGTTCGATGCCGGCCTGCGGAAAGGCTGGGCGCTGGGCAAGACGGAAGCCCACTGCGCGGCGTGCGAGGAAAACGCCGCGGCCGGTCCCATCCCTTTGGATCAGAGCTTCCCCAGCGGCGTGCCGTCGCCGCTGGCCCACCCCTACTGTGACTGCGACATGTACGCCGTGCCGCCTGATCAGCCGCCCGACCTGGCCAAGGCGTTCAACCCGGGTCAGCCCAGGGATGGCAACGGACGCTGGACGTCAGGGGCCGGGGGCGCCATCGCGCGGGGAGAGGCGGCCATGCGCCACGTCATGAGCACGCGCCAGGATGTGCACGGTGCCATGGAAGCGCCGGGCGTCGGACCGGTGTCCTTCATCTGGGGGCACCAGGGCGATCCGGCGCGGGACTTCCAGCGGGGCTATGGCATCTCCCACATCATGGCCAAGCATGGCCATGCGGCGGCCATGGCCGTACCGACCACCCTGATCAAGGGCACCTCGACGCAAGGGCCCACACGGTGGACCTTCCGTCATGAGGGGCACCAGGTCATGGTGACGCGCGGCGGCAACGGCCCCAACGAACCGTGGGTGCTGACCGGGTATCATCGGGTGTAGGGGGGAAGCGTCCCGGTGACGTGGTGACGAGTTATCCGCCAGCCACGCTACGCAGCCAGGCCCTTTCTAGTTATCGGGCAAGGATGGGAGCGGGACGGTTCTGAGAATAGGCCAACCCGGTCCCATCGGCAACCCCACCCCCTTTGGTGCCTATCAATGGGGGTAGGGTCGGCTTTAAGAGGCACGTAAGAGCCATAAGAGGCCGCTTCTAACGCGTCTGTGGCCGGTCGGCTGCCGTCGTCGCGGCCACGGGCCGGGGAAGGCCCCTGAGCGGCCAAAAAATCGGGGGTGCTTGCGCCCACCCCCAAGGGGTGCCACCATCCCCGCGCCGGCACCGCTAAGGCTGCTCCGGTCCCCCCTGAAATGCTTCATCCTTATCCGGCCCCGGGCGGGCCCCTAGGCTGTCCTTCGTCACGAACGACGGGGACGCCATGCTTTTCCAACTCACCAAGGTCGATGCTGATCAGCGCCTGGTCTATGCCAGCCTGAGCGAGACCCCGGACCGCGCCGGCGAAGTCATGGACTACGCCAGCAGCAAGCCCAATTTCCAGGCCTGGTCGGACAGCCTGGCCAAGGTCACCGGCGGCCAGAACCTGGGCAACATCCGCTCGATGCACACCACGGCCGTGGCGGCGGGCTGCCTGGTCTCCATCGACTTCGACGACGCCGCCAAGCGCATCAACCTGTGCGGCCGCATCGTCGATGATGGTGAGTGGGCCAAGGTGCAGGCCGGCGTCTACACGGGCTTCAGCCCGGGCGGCAAGTACGCCCGCCGGTGGCGCGATGGCAACGTGCGCCGCTATACCGCCAAGCCGGCCGAACTGAGCCTGGTGGACGTGCCCTGCATGCCGGACGCGACCTTCACCCTGGTGAAGGTGGCCGGTGGGGGTGAAGAGCAGCTGGGCTTCCTGTCCGTCGATGACGGTGACCTGGTCAAGTCCGCCGGCGAACACGCCCAACGCATCCATGACCATGCCGTCCACATGGGCGCCCACTGCGCCTGCGGCGACGACATTCGCACGGCCGCCGACAACGAGGCCGCCATGGCCAAGGTGGCGGGCGACAACGACACGCTGCGTAAGCAGCTGGACGACCTGGCCGCCGACCGTGATCGCCTGGCCAAGCGCGTGGCCGACCTGGAAGCGCAGCCCACCGGCGGCGGCCCGGTCCGTGCCCCCACCGATCCCGGCAAGATGGGCGCCCCCACCGATCATGGCGCGGGCACCGGCACCTTCGATGAACGCCTGGCCAAGGTGAACGCCATGCCACCCGGCCTTGAACGTGCCGAGGCGTTGAAGGCCCTGGCCGGCTCCTGACCCACACACCTTTCCGGAGATCCTTGATGCATCCCCAGCAGTATTCCGAGTTCCGTGATGAGACGAAGTTCAACGCCCTTCTGAAGGCGGCCTTCGACAACCCCCTGAAGGTCAACCCTGAACTCTTGGAGGAGATGGCCAAGGTTTGGCAGCAGTCCACCAACGCCACCCAGGGCCTGACCTATTACGACGTGCAGGCGCCGGCGGTTGAGCTGGTGCCGATGCTGACCCCCTTGCTGAACGCCATCCCCCGCGACGTGGGCGGCCTGGGCATCCAGGCCAACTGGAAGGCCATTACCGGGGTCAACGTCACCTCAATGTCCGCCGGCGTGGCCCAGGGGCGTCGCGGTGGGCAGGTCGTCACCCAGACCGCCGACTACAGCGCCTCCTTCCGTGGTCTCGGCCTGGAAGACGCCGTCACCTTCGAGGCGCAGATGGCGGGCAAGCGGTTCCAGGACGTCCGTGCCACGATGGGCCTGCTGCTGATCAAGGCGCTGAAGCTGGCTGAAGAGAAGATCGTTCTGGCCGGCAATACCTCGCTGAAGCTGGGCACCACCCCGACGCCCACCGTGGTTGCGTCGAACGCCGGGGGTGCCCTCACGGCCGGCACCTGGTCCGTCATCTGCGCCGCGCTGACCTTCGATGGCCTGCAGAGTGCCAGCGTGGGCGGCGGCGTCCTCGGCCAGGTCACGCGCCAGAACGCGGGCGGCACCACCGAGACTTACGGGGGCGGCACCGCCAAGCTGTCCGCCGCTGCCACGGGTGCCACCACCGGCGCCGCCGGCAGTGTGACGGCCACCGTGACGTCCGTGCCGGGCGCGTTCGGTTACGCCTGGTTCTGGGGGGCGGCCGGCTCCGAGGTTCTGGGTGCCATCACCACCATCAACAGCGTGGCGATCAACGCCGCCGCGACCGGGACCCAGACGGCGGCCAGCCTGGGCGCCCTCGACAACTCGACCAACAACCTGGTCTATGACGGCCTGCTCACCCAGGTGCTGAAAAGCGGTGCCGGCTATTTCTATGCCATGCCGACCGGTACGGCCGGCGTGGGTACGCCCCTGACCGCCGATGGCAAGGGCGGCATTGTCGAAATCGAAAATGCGTTGCGCTGGTTCTGGGACAATTTCCGGGTCAGCCCCACGTGCATCTGGGTGTCCAGCCAAGAGCAGACCAACATCACCAACAAGGTGCTGTCGGCCACCAGCAACGGCGCCAAGCGGCTGGTGATCAATACCGAGCAGGGCAACGTCGTGGGCGGCGACCTGGTGACCGGCTACCTGAACCGGTACGCCTCAGGCGGTTCGAAGGTAATCCCCATCCGCCAGCACCCTGACCTGACGCCGGGCACCATCCTGTTCGACACGGACATGATCCCGTACGCCGTGGGCTTCTCCAACCCGAAGAAAATCCTGCTGCGCCAGGACTACAACATCATCGACTGGACGATCACCCAGCGTCAGTGGGAGGCCGGCATCTACCTGGACGGGGTGCTGCAGAACTACGCCCCCTTCGCTTTCGGCGCGATCACCAACATCGCCAACGGCTGACCAGCCAAGGGTGCAAGGGTGCCCGGCAGGCTGTCGCGCCGGGCGCCCATCACTGGAGTGATCTGTCATGGCGGATTTCACCACCCTCGCGGCTGCGCGGCTCTGGGCCAACATCAAGGGCACCGCCGACGACGCGTTGCTGTCCAGTCTGATCACCAGCTGCAGCGACGCCATGCTGGCTTACTGCAATCGCGACTTCTTCCTGTCGCAGGACAAGACGGAGATCCGGGACGGCACGGGTAGCCCCCAGTTGACGGTGCGCAACTATCCCCTGACGGCCGTCAGCGAGGTCACCGTCAATGGGCGGCCGATCCCGGCCGGGTCGGTGACGACGCCGGGCTTCTACTTCGCCGACACGCGCATTGTGCTGAACGGCTACGCCTTCCTGCGCGGGGTGGCCAACGTCACCGTGGCATACACGGCCGGCTGGGCGACCCTACCGCCGGCCCTGGTGCAGGCCTGCAACGAATTGGTCGCCTTCGCCTACAAGAACCGCGACCACATCGGCGTGAGCAGCCAGGCGGGGGTCAACCAGACCACCTCTTACATCACCGCCGCCATGCCGCAGGGCGTCGCGGCCATCCTGCAGCAGTACCGCCGCGTGGTGCCCGTATGAGCGATTTCATCGAGATCAGCAGCACGGGGATGCCGGAGGTCACGGTCAACGTGGCGCAGTTCCCCGATGTGGTCCGGCTGGCCATGGCGCGGCAGATCGTGTCCGAGGCAGCCGGCCTGGAACGGACCCTTAAGACCAAGGCCCTGGCCGGTGAAATCCTGCAGCGCCGCAGCGGCCGGCTGGCCAACAGCATCCACACCGAAACGGAGATCGAGGGCAACCGCGTCGTCAGCATCGTCGGCACCGACGTTGAATACGCCGCCTACCATGAATTCGGCTTTCACGGGTCGATGACGGTGCACCGGTCCGAGGCCACGCGGGCCCAGTGGAGCGCGCACATCCTGGGACGGAAGGCGGTCAACAAGGAAAGCTGGACGCGCACCGTCAACTACGCGGGCCGCCCGTTCATGAAGCCGACATTTGAGGCTGCGCTTCCGGGCATCGAGGCGCGCATGACCGAGGCCCTGAAGAAGGCGACGGGCGAGGCCATGAAATGAGCCGCGATGCCTATTACGAGGCGCTGTTCACCTATCTCAGCGTCCTGAAAAGCCAGGGGACAGTTCAGACCGCCGAACGCGGCGTCGTGGCCTTGGCCGACGTCGCGGAGGCCGATTTGCCGGCCCTGTTCCTGGTGGTCGCCGACCAAGTCTACCGGCCTACGCAAGGTTTTCCGGCTAAGCGCACCTTGGAGGCCCTGGTTTTCCTTTATGCGGCTCGGGGCGACGACGGCGTGACCACCGCTGGTGCCAAGGTCAACGCCTTGCTGGACGCCGTGGAGGGGGTGCTGCAGCCGGCACCGGGCTTCACGCAGACGCTGGGCGGCCTGGCTGAGTGGGTCCGCATCGACGGGACCGTTCAGGTTTTCGAGGGCCCCGACCAGACCCGTGCGGGCGCCGCCGTTCCTATCCGCATGCTCATCCCCTGAACCTGAAAGGCACGCCATGGATGACAGTGAAGTCCTGCCCCCGGCCACCGAAACGCCGACGCCCGAAACGACCCCGGCGGGGGAGAGCGCCGCGGCTGCCCCGGCCCCGGCGGCGGGTACCCCGCTGGCGGCTCGCCTCGATGCCGCCGTGTCGGCCTGGATCGTTGACCAGGTCCACAACAGCCCGCTGGCCCGCGTCACCGAGGCTTACAACCACCTGATCGGCAGCCTGCCGGCCCTGAAGGCCCGCGTGCTGGCCATCCTCGAAACAGAGGTCTGACCCATGCCCCAATATTCCTTCGGTGCCGGTTCCCTGTTCGGCACCCCGGCCGGCGTGGCCAACGCCACTCCCGTCCAGTTCGGCACCCTGCAGTCCGTCTCGGTGGACATCGACTTCACCCTGAAGGAACTGTACGGCCAGAACCAGTTCCCGGTGTCCGTCGCCCGCGGCCAGGCCAAGATCCAGGGCAAGGCCAAGACGGGTCAGATCCAGGGGCTGCTGTTCAACAGCCTGTTCTTCAGCGGCACGCAGGCGACCGGGCAGCAGCTGGTGGCCCTGAACGAGGCGGCGGCCGTGCCGGCGTCCACGCCCTATATGGTGACGGTGGCCAACAGCACCACCTTCGTGGCTGATCAGGGCGTCGTCTTCGCCGCCACCGGCGTGCAGCTGACCCGCGTGGCCAGCGCGCCCACCACCGGGCAGTATTCGGTTGCCGCCGGCGCCTACACCTTCGCCGCCGCCGATACCGGTGCGGGCCTGCTGATCAGCTACAGCTACACCAGCGCCACTGGTGGCACGGTCACCACCATCTCCAACCAGCTGCAGGGGGTGGCGCCCACCTTCTCCTGCACCCTGACCACGCCCTTCGGCGGCCAGAACTTCGTGCTCAGCCTGAACGCCTGCACCTCCAGCAAGCTGCAGCTGGCGACCAAGCAGGGCGACTACATGCAGCCGGAGTTCGACTTCATGGCCTTCGCTGACGCCTCCGGCACGGTGGGCCAACTCAGCGTGCAGGGGTAAGGCCATGGCGAAGGAATCCGTCAAGGCCGGCTGGTTGATCACCCTGGGCGCGCAGTCCTTTCCAGTTGGGCTGTTCACCTTGGGGCAGGTTGGCCGCGCCTTCGAACATCTCGACCAGGCGCTGCTGCCGCTATCGCAAGGCGGCCTGCAGGGCTGCCGACAGCTGATCGCCATCGCCCTGGAGCGCCAGCTGTGCGCGCAGGAAATCAGCGATGGCCAGTCTGACGACCAGGTCGCGCTCTTGGCCTACGAACGTGTGGGGGCGTTCGAGGGGACGCCGGAGCAGATCGTGGCGGCGGTCACCACAATCGCCCACGCATCGGGGCTGATACGCCTGGGGGAGCCTCAAGCGGGGATGGCGACAGTGGCGGGGTCCGCCTGACCTGGGACGAGTTCCTGGCCCAGCTGTGCATCGACACGGGTTGGCCCTATTCCGAAGTCCTGGCGCTGACGGTTCCCCGCTACCTGGCGCTGCTAAAGCGCTGGGAGGTCTATCCCCCCGTCAGCCGCCTGATCGCCTGGTATCTCGGCCTCGGCAAAGAGAAGGCGACTGACGAAGCATCCCTTAACGACTTGCTCGCCCTGTTCGGCGCCGGTGGTGGCGTCATCCGGTAGTAGAGGTTTTGGACCCCATGACCGACCAGGTCGTTTCCATTCGGCTCGATGCGGATGCCAGCACCGTCCAGGCCGCCTCTGCCAAGGCGGAGACGGCATTAAAGAGCCTCTACAACACCCTGAACGCCGGAGCCCCCGCCGCGCGTTCCATGTCGGTCGAGACCCAGCGTTACGTCGAACAGATCGACGGCGCCCAGCGGACGTTGCGTACGACGCAGGACCAGTTCCAGGCCGTGTCCGACGCCCTGGAAAACCAAGAGATCAGCGCCAACGAGGCCACGCGGGCGTTCCAGGCCATTGAGGCGGCTGCCGGCGCGGCGGCCAAGGGTGAGGAAGGTCTTTCCCTCTCGACGGTGGGGGCACGCCGCGAACTGGTGGTGTTGGGACACGAGATCATCAGCGGGAATTTTTCGAGGATCCCGGGCTCGCTGATGGTGTTGGGCGAACGCATGGGCGGGCTATCGCTGTCGCTCATGGGTACCGCCGGTGCCTTCGCTGCTGTGGGTTACGGCGCCTACGAGCTGGTCGAACACATCCGGGAGGTGGATCAGGAGGTCAAAGGCCTCTCTGGTGACATGTCGGCCATCGGCAAGGGTGCCCAGAACACCCCTACCCAGGTCGAAGCGTGGTTGGACCGCATCAGGGACAAGTACGGCCTGACGCGCAAAGAGGCGCTGAGCCTGGGCGAGGCCATGCGCGGCCTCAACGCCAGCGAGGCGGATCAATCGGCGTTGGAAAAATATGCCGTCACGCTGGCCAAGATGGCGCCGGCGGAAGGTGGGGTGGAGAAGGTCAGCAAGTCCTTCGCGACGGCATGGGATGGGGGCGCCGACGCCGTCGAGAAGCTGGGCCTGCAGCTGCGGGCGCTGAACGAGGACGATCTGAAGGCGCTGGATACCGCCCGTCAGCAGCATGACGTGGCTGCAGCCCGCGTCGTCATGCTGCAGATGCTGGAACGCCGCCTTCTGGGCATCGCCGACGCCCAGCAGGCGGTCAATGAATGCCGCCCGGGATGAAGGGGCCCACAACCGCATCGGGTTCAGCAAGGACGATTGGGGCGTCGATCAGACCCGGTCCACAGCCGCCAAGGGGCAGCTGCAGACGGCCATGGCCAACCAAGGCCCTGATCAGAACCAGGTTGAAGAGTTCCAGAAGGATCAGTTCGGCCCACAGCAGCTGCAACGGCAGTTGCAAGCCCAGGCGGCGATCTGGACGGAGGGGCGGGCGGCCCTGTTGGCCAAGGAAGTCGAGGCCTGGCAGCAACTCATCCAGACCGGCAACCTGGGCGCCGAAGCCCTGACGGAAGCCCAGCGCCAGCTGAACACAGCCCAGGCTGCCCTGCGCCAGCAGAACAGCGCCGACGCCGTCGCCAATGCCCGCGACGGGCTGGCCAGCCAGGCGGCCGTGACCGACCAAGGCCGGGCGCAGCGGCTGCAGGCGCAGATCGCCGCCGACCGCGAGTTGCTGGCCAGCACCACCCTGACGGTCGAGGATCGGAAGGGCGTCCAACGCGACCTGAACGCCGCCCTGGCGCAGCTGCGCCAGCAGGACAGCGCCGACGCCATCGCCCAGTCCCGCGCCCAGCTGGCCGAGCAGGCTGCCGTCGGCAGCCAGACCCGGGCGCAGCAGCTGCAGGCGCAGATCAGCGCGGACGAGCAGCTGTTGGCCAGCGGCAAGCTGACGGCGGACGCCCGCCTGGGGGTGGAACGCGAACTGAACCTGGCCAAGGCCAGCTTGGCCCATGAACAGGCGGCCGAAGGCCTGCGCACCCTGCAGGAAGAGGTGACGGTCGCCCGTGCCGGCAGCCAGGAACGGATCGCCCTGCTGCAGCAGGAACTGGCGTATGCGAAGGCGCATTTCGGGGCCATGTCCACCGAGGCGAAGGACGCGCAGACCGCGCTGACGGCCGCTGTCCGCGAAGGGCAGAAAGAACGCGAGGGCATCGAGCGCGAGGCCAACAACACCTCCATCCAGCTGAGCAAGATCGCCACCGAAGCCGAACGGGACCGGCTGGAAGCCGAGGTGCAGGCCGGCCGCATCACCGAGGCGCAGAAGATCGCCAGCCTGAAGCGCCTGGCGGACGCGGAGTACGAACAGAACCTGGAAATGCTGATCGAGCAGCGGGCCGCCCTGACGGAGGGCACGCTGGCGTGGCAGCAGGCGCAGGACAAGATCGACGTCCTGACCGCCACCCACACGGCCCAGCTGGCCAAGTACGCGGATCAGACCGCGACGGCCAACGCCAAGGCAGCCCAGGCGTCCGCCCGTGCCTGGGAAAGCGCCCTGGCGCCGGTGGAGCGCGCCTGGGACAGCAGCCTGACCGGCTGGATCCAGGGTACCCAGACCCTCCAGCAGGCCATGGCGAAAATGGGCACGGCCATCCTGGCGGAAGAGATCACCACCGACACGAAATGGCTGTCGCACAAGCTGCTGGTCAATGCCATGGGCTTGGCCAGCGACAAAAGCACGGCTCAAGGCGGCCTGCTGGCCTATTTGCTGGCCGACCGGTCAAAGACGGTTTCGGCCACGGCGGCCGAGGCCACCCGCACGGCCTCCACTGCCACCGGCGTGGCGACCCGCACGGCCACTACCGCCACTGAGAGTTCCTCGTTTATTGGGCGCTTGGGCTCGATGATCGCCGGCTGGCTGGGCCTGGAAACCGGCAAGACGGCGGCGACGGCGGCCGGCGTGACCGACCGCGCCATCGCCGACAAGGCGGAGGCGATCGCCGAAACCACCAAGGCCGAAGGCGAAATCCAGATCGCCGCTGCCGTGGCCGGCGCCAATGCGTATGCGGCCTATGCCGCGGTGCCCCCGGTGGCGGCGGCGATGGCGGCCGAAGCGGTGGGCGCCGTCCAGGCGTTCAACAGCATGTTGGCGGTGGGGGGCGGCCTGGCCTCGGCCGCCGGCGGCTGGGGGCAGGTTCCATACGACGGTGCCATCACGGAGTTGCACAAGAACGAGATGGTCTTGCCGGCCAGCATCGCCAGCCCGCTGCGCGCCGCCGTGACCACCTGGCGCAACCCGCCGGCCAACCTGGTCGCCAACCAGAACGGCGCAGCTGCTGCGGCGCCGGCAGCAACGGGCGGCCAAGCGGGTGGTGATGTGCACCTGCACGTCAACGCCATGGACACCAAGTCTGTGGCGCAATTCTTCCAGGCCAACAAGGGGCCCTTGGCGGATGCCCTGAAGGCCGCTCACCGCAACGGGAAGCGCTGATCCATGGCGCTGATCTATCCCACGCTGCCCGGCATCGCCTTCGATTGCACGAAGAAGCCGACCTGGTCCACGGACATCCAGAAGGCCAAGAGCGGCCGGGAAACCCGCATCCGCTGGCAGTCCCGCCCCCGCTGGGAATTCACGCTCGTCTATGAGTTTCTGCGCGATACGGCCGCCGCCAATGAACTGCAAACGCTGCTGGGGTTCTATAACCAGGTGAGCGGCGCCTATCAGGCTTTCTTGTTCGTGGATCCCGACGACAACACCGCCGTCGGCCAGACCCTCGGTGTTGGCGACGGCACCAGCAAAGCCTGGACGATGATCCGGACCGCCGGGGGGGCCGTCGAAACCGTGGGCGCCGTCACCGCCCTGACCGCCGTCTACATCAACGGCGTGGTCACCACCGCCTACAGCCTGTCGGGCGTGACGATCACATTCAACAACCCACCCGCCGATGGCGCCGTGCTCTCCGCTGACTTCACCTATGCCTTCGTCTGCCGCTTCCAGGCCGATGATGACATGGAGGTATTGAAGTTCGCGAAGCAGCTGTGGGAGGCCAAAACGGTGAACCTGATCAGCCTGATTGGAGAGGTCATTACCTGATGAAATCCACCGATCCCGCCCTGATCGAGTATCTGGCCAGTACCCCGGAAATCTGCCAGGCAGAACTGTACACCATCTATCTGGCGACGGCCCGGGCCACCCCTGGTCTACCCGCCGGCAGCATGTTGTGCTGGACCACCTGGGACCAGGACATCACCATCGGTGACGTGACCTGGTCGGCCACGGGCCCGCAGGTTTCGCGGGGAGCCATCACCACCAGCATGACCATGGAGGTGCCGGAAGTGCAGTTGGACTGCTACTTCCGGGACAGTGACTTGGTCGATGGCCTGACCTTGGGTGCCTTCGCGGATAACGGGGGATTTATCGGCGCCCAGTTGGCTATCGACTGGGTTGTCATGCCCACCCCTGGCGTTCCGACCTTCGTCGTCCGCGAGTTCACCGGCCCGCTGGGTGTCGCGGCACCATCGGCCAGCAAGGTGCAGCTGACGGGCAATGGCGCCAATAAAAGCTTGAATGTCCAATATCCGCTGAGGCTTTACCAAAAGCCGTGTTTGAACACGCTGTACGCCGCCGATTGCGGGGTGCTGCGGACCAATTTCACCTGGTCGAACGCTTGCGCCGCCGGCAGCACGAACCTGGTGCTGGTGCCCGCCACCAACCTCTCCGCCATGGCCGGGCAGTCCATCGCACCGGACCCCACGGCCTTTGCCGATGGCGCCCTGACTTTCACCGGTGGTGTCAACGCGGGCGCGTCCCGGGGCATCCGGCTCGCGGCCGATGGCAGCATCACGCTGATGTATGGGCTCCAGCACACGCCGGGCCTGGGTGATCCCTTCGCCGTCAGCTACGGCTGCACCCACACCGCCGATATCTGCGGCAGCCGCTTCAACAACGCGGCCAGATATCAGGGCTACCCCTACATTCCACCGGCGGAGACCAGCGCATGATGACCGTCGCTGAACAGCGCGCGGCCGTGGCGGCCGAGGCCCTGACGTGGGTAGGCACGCGCTACCACCAGCTGGCCGATGTGAAGGGGGCCGGCGTCGATTGCTCCATGCTGCTGGTGCGCGTGTTTGTGGACACGGCCGTGATGCCGGCGTTCGACCCCCGGCCGTATCCGCCCGATTGGCACCTGCACCGTTCGGAAGAGCGGTACGTGGCATGGGTCGAACAGTTCTGCACCGAGTTCGACCCGGCGATCCGCGCGCCGGAGGCGGGCGACGTGCTGTTGATGCACTTCGGCCGGTGCTTCAGTCACGGTGCCGTCATGATCGGGGCGAGCAGCCTGGTGCATGCCTTCGCCAAGGATGGACGCTGCACCCACGGTGACATCACCCATGAGCCCTTCCGCAGCCGCCAGCTGCGCTTCTACATCCCGAACGTTTGGGGGGCCTGATGGGCGGTCTTTTCGGCGGCAGCGCCTCTTCCACCACCACCACCCGTTTCACCAGCCTACAGGTGCAGACCAGTTCGGCCGGTGTGGCCAAATCTGTGATGTGGGGACAGCGGCGTGCCGCTCCGAACCTGGTCTGGGCCAATAATCTGCAGTCCAAGGCGTCTAGCAGCGGCGGCGGCAAGGGCGGTGGTTCCAGCAGCGGTTATACCTACACCATCGCGGTGGTCATGGCGCTCTGCGAGGGGCCAACGACCACCATCGGCCGGGTATGGGCGAATAAGGACGACACCACGCTGGCCAAGCTGGGCTTGACCTTCATGCCAGGCACCGATGGCCAGCAGGCGGTGACGGCCATCTATGCGAGCGCGCCGGCCGAAGCTCTCGCCTATCCCTTTACGGCCTATGTCGGCACGGCGACGTACGACCTGGGCAGCAGCGCCAGCTTGCCGAACCACAATTTCGAAGTGCAGTCCTGGCTGCACAACGCCCCCAACACCATGGATGCCCAGTGGCCGGACATCCTGACCGATTTCTTGACCAACGAGCGCTACGGCGCGCGCCTGGCTGCCGATTACATCGGGGATCTGAGCAGCTGGCGCGGCTACTGCGCGGCCCTGGGGTTCTACGGCTCACCCCTTCTGGACAGCCAAGAGACGGGCATCGACATCATCAACCGCTGGGCGCAGTTGACCAACACCGCCATTTTCTGGTCGGGGTCCGTCATCAAGGCGCTGCCGCTGGGGGACCAGGCCGTGTCAGGCACGGACGGCAGCTGGGACCCCGGCACATCCATCGTGCCTCAGTACGACTTGACGTCTGACGATTTCATCGCCGACGCCAATGCCGACCCCATTACCGGCTCGGTGAAAGACCCGGCGGACACCTATAATTATGGTCAGCTGACGTACTGCGACCGGACCAACAGCTATCAGGATGATGTGGCCACCGCCTTCATCCAGGCCGCGATTGACGCCGACCAGCTGCGGCCCATGGACACGGTGACGGGCCGTGAGTTGTGCGACGTCAACACCGCCACCCTTTCGATGCAGCTGCAGCTGCAGCGCGCCTGCTACGTCACCAACACCTATGCCTGGAAAACCGGGATCCAGTACCGGTTGCTAGAACCGGGCGACGTCGTCACCTTGACCGATGACCGGATGGGCTTGGACAAGTTCCCCGTCAGGATCACGAAAACCACGAACAATGCCGACAGGTCGATCGACTTCGAGGCGGAGGAACTGCCGGCAGGCGTCGGCACGGCAACTGCTCATCCGCGCACTACCACCGACACGGCCGCGATCAACACCAGCGTCGATCCGGGTGACGTCACCCAGGTCGTGATCACGGAACCCTCCCCGGGCCTGTCCGGCGGCGTGCAGCAGGTATGGATTGGCGCTGCCGGCGGGACCTGGTGGGGTGGCGCGTCCGTCCGGATCAGCCTGGACGATGAGAAATACGAGCGCATTGGCGAATTGGAGGGGCCGTGCCGCGTGGGCGTGCTGGCCACCGACTTGCCGGCGGCGGCCGACCCCGATACCACCAACCAGCCGCAGGTGACCCTGGCCAGCGCCCGGCTGGACCTGGGCACTGGCGACCAGGCCGACGCCGATGCCGGCCGCACCCTCTGCCTGATCGGAAACGAGATGATCAGCTACGCCACCGCGACGCTGGTGGCCGCGAACACCTACCGCCTTTCCTATGTGCGCCGCGGGCTGTACGGCACCACGATCACCGATCATCCGGCCGGCACCGCGTTCGCTCGCCTCGACGACAAGCTGTTCGCGTATGACCTGCCCAGCGCCTACATCGGCCAGCGGCTCTACATCAAGCTGACCAGCTTCAACATCTTCGAGAGCGCGGAATACAGCGAGGCCGACGTTGACGCCTACACCTACACGCCGGTGGGGGCGGCCGGCATGCTGCCGGCACCCACCCGCCTGACGCTGGCCATCGAAACCGCGTTCCAGGCGGATGGCACGGTGCAGCCGGGCATCCGCGCCAACTGGACGGCGGCGGACGCCGGCATGGCCACGGACACCGTGGTGCGGTTCGGGGCCGTCAGCGCCGGTGGGGTGAGCAGCTGGCAGACGGTGACGGTGGCCGCCGGCACCACCACCACCCTGCTGACGCCGGTGACCCAGACGCTGACCTATGCCGTCCAGGCGGCCAGCAGCATCAGTGCCGATGTGCGTTCGGTCTGGGCTCCCACCACGGCCGCCACCATCACCGTGGGTGGCGTGCTGGCCGGGGCCACCATCACCAACCTGGAACTCTACGGCCAGGGTCTCGACACGACGTTTGTCACCCGGGATATCCACATCACCTGGCAGGGCAACTTCCCCAGCACCAGCTATGCGCTGGGCTCGGAACCCAACGGCACGGGCAGCGGCTTCGTGAACCCGTATTTCGCCGACTATGTGGTGGAGGTCTACGACCCCGACACGGACGCGCTGCTGCGCACCGAGCGGGTGACGGCGTCGGAATATATCTACACCTACGACAAGAACGCCGGGGATGCCGGCGGCCCGCACCGCACGGTGAAGTTCAGCGTGCGCATGGAAGACAAGCTGGGTGGTCTGACCGATCCGCCGGCCACGCTGACCGTCACCAATCCGCCGCCGGCACAGGTGCAGATCACCCCGCTGGGCATCAGCGGGGGCAGCGTCCTGCTGGGGTTCATCGCACCCGGCGACGTGGACTATGCCGGCGTGAACGCCTGGATCGGCACCACGGCCGACGTGGACACCAGCGGCACGCCGGCGGTCTCCGGCTATTCCGCCCCCCTGGTGGCGGCCGGCCTGACGGCGGGGCAGCAGTACTACGGCAAGGTGCAGACGTACGATGCATTCGGCTCGGCCGGCTGCCCGATTAGCGCCGCCTTCACTTGGACGGAGCCCTACGTCACTGCCGCCCAGCTGGCCGAAAAGATCATTGATGACACCAAGCTGACCGACGACCTGGCCGGCACCATCGACCTGATCACCGATCCCGCCACGGTGGTTGGATCGGTGGCCTACCAGGTCGCGCAGGAGGCGGCAGCGCGGGGGGCGGCGATCCAGACGGTGCAGACGGCCATCGGCAATGTCGCCACCAATGTGACCTCGCTGGCGGCGGTGGTGAACGACGCTTCCACCGGCCTGGCTGCGACACGGGCCCAGGTGACGGATTTCGAGCAGGCGCAGGCGACCACCAACACCGCCACGGCGAACAGCATCAGCACGCTGACAGCGCAGGTGAACGACCCGGCCACCGGCCTGCCGGCGACCCTGGCGGCCGTCCAGGCCAACCAGAGCGCGCAGGCCGGCGTCAACACCGCCACGGCCAGCAGCATCAGCACGCTTCAGACCACCGTGGGGGCCAATACCGCCAGCATCGAGACGCTGGCCACCTCGGTGGATGGGGTTGAGGGTGAGTACACCGTCAAGATCGAGACGGACAGCGGCGGCGTGCCGTACGTGGCCGGCTTCGGCCTGATCAACAACGGTCCCGGCACCTCGCAGTTCATCGTGCGGGCCGATACCTTCGCCATCATCCCGCCCGGCGCCACGGTGGCACAGGCGCCGTTCGTGGTCGGCACGGTTGATGGCGCCTACATCGTGTCCATCAACCACGCCTTCATCCAGAACCTGGATGCCTCCGTCATCACCACCGGCACCTTCGGCGCCGACGTCGTGTATGCCGGCACGCTCTCGGCCGACAACATCACGGGCGGCAGCATCGCCGGCAAGGACATCTACACGGCGACGGGTGGTCCCCGCCTGCTGATGCACGGCTCAGACGATGGCAACGGTTATGGCCCGTACTGGGGTGCCAGTGATGGAACCCGCTGGCGGGTGCTGATCGGGCGGCTTGCCAACGATTGGGGGATCAACGTCACCGACAGCGCCGGCCGCACCCTGTTCGACACCAACGACCTGGGCACCGGGGTGGCCAGCAACATGCAGTCGGTGTCCGCCAATATGGACGGATCGACGATACTGGCTTCCGACAAGGGCGCATGGACCACGTTGTGCACGCTGCCGGCCTTTCAGGTTCGCGGCAACGCCTGCGATGTGCGGGTCAGCTTCAGCGCCAGCATCGTCAGTACATCCGGCACGACGGCTACCAACGTGAATGTGCGGGTTCTTCGCACCAACGTACGGACGAGCGCGACGGAGGTCATCGGCCTGTCCCTCACGGCGGCGCCCTACCAGGGCTTCGCCACCGATCCCGCGTTCACCGACACCAGCCTGGACCAATACACCTACGCCCTGCAGGCCTATCGACCCGCCGACATCGCCGGCGGCGGTGATACCGGGGGCACGATCACCTACCAATATTGGCAGTACTACAACCTCTTCCTACAGGTGAGGTGGTTCCGATGACCGACACGCTGCCCCCTGCCATTGTCGCGGGCACCCATTACTACGCCGATTACGACCCGACCACCGGCCGCATCCTGGCCCTGCACCAGCGCGACCCGCTCAACCTGCTGGCGGAAGGCGTCGGCGCTGAAGGCATCGGCCGGCTGAAGCTGACCGACGACCAGGTGGATGGCGTCTGGTCCTGCCAGGTGGTCGGTGGCGTGCTGACGCCCAAGAGCGACACCGCCCTGGCCGCGCAGGTGGCCGCCGCCGCCCTGGCCGACCTGCGCATCCAGCGGGATGCCCTGTTGTCCGCCAGCGACATCCGGGTGCTGCCTGACCGCTGGGCGGTGATGACCGATGCCCAGCGTGCCGCGTGGTCGCTCTACCGCCAGGCCCTGCGCGACCTGCCCACCACCATCACCGACCCAACCGCGCCCGCGTGGCCGGTTCAGCCCGCCTGAGGATTGACCATGGCAGCCTATTCGACCGGCACCATCACCCTGACCAACGGCAGCGACGTCGTCACCGGCACCGGTACGGCCTGGCTGGCCAACGCCGCCCAAGGCCAGTTGCTGCAACCCCTGCCGTCGCCGACCATCAGCCTGGTGGCCTATGTGGCGGCCGTGGTGGACAATGGCAAGCTGCGCCTGGAAAGCCCCTGGGCTGGCGACAGCTACACCGGCATCGCCTACCAGCTGGTGCGCGACTTCGACCCGTTGTCGAACACGGCCCTGATCCCCAACGGCAACACGCGCCCGGACGTGCTGGTGAACCGGGCGATCACCCGCCTGTCGCAGTATGCGGCGACGGGCGACAAGACGGCCGCCGTCGTCGTCGCCCAGGGCGCGGAAACCTTCCGGACGCTGGCCGCCCACTGCGGCGACTTCCCCACGCCGATGGACTGGGGTGCTGTCGGTGATGGGATCGCTGATGACACAGCGGCCCTACAGGCAGCCTGGAACGCCGTCGCGGTGATTGGGGGTGGCTGTCTGCATTTGGGCGGCAGGAACTTTCGGGTGACGGCCCCCATCTCGCTCTATACGGGCGTGCGGACCAAAATTAGGGGGCCGGGCACGTTCACGGTCGATTTCAGCGGCGCCAACTTGGTGGCCTTCAGCGCGACCAATCCCACCAGCCCCTCTACGCGAGGCGGCCAGTTGGAGATTGAGAACGTGGCCTTCAACACATCCGTGGCGGTTCAAAGCGCGGGCACCGGGCCAGTGCTCTTCGAGCATATGTATTGCAGCAGCCTGCGCCTGGTGCGGTGCACCCTGTCCAGCTACGCCAACAACACGGCGCTCCGGCTGGGATCGGTCTGGAACGCCGTGGTGGACGACACCTATGTGTGGGGGGCGGGCTGCCAGCGGGCGCGAAAGCAGATCCCCACGACAACAACCTTCTCCATTGCGTATGGGGCCACCGCTCTTCAGGCGTCCGCCGCGATTTTCGATGCCTCCGATGTCGGTCAGATCATCTGCGTGGGTACGCAGATCTTTACGATCCAGTCCGTGACGGATGCCCAAAATGCCGTCACGACGATGACGGCCGTGCGCACCACGTCCGGGGGAGTGGGCCTCTTCGACGGTGTGCGTGGCGCCATGGCGGCGGGATCGACCACGTTGACCTTGGCCGCCGCCGTTATGACCGCTGCTGACGTAGGGCGCCTCGTTTATGTTCTGGACGCGAAGCTGAACACCTATCCCACCAACATGCTGGCCCCGCTGCGGGCAACCATCACGGCAGTGAGTGCCGATGGGGCGACGATAACGCTCGATACGCCGGCCTCAGCCACGGTCACCAATTCCTATGTTGCCATCTCCCCGGCCGTCGAGATCACGAACCAGGACGGTGCCAACAAGACCAACGATTTCATCCTGCACGCTCTGCAGGTCGAGCAGTTTCGCGGCATCGGCCTGGTGATCAATGGCGGCGACAATGTCTTCATGTCGGGCTTGAAGCTGCATGGTTACCCCTCGGCACACAACAATACGTCCAGCCTGGCGGCCGCCCTCTTCACCGGCATGAGCGGCTACATCGCGGGCGCCGATTTCGAAGCCACGGTGGTCAACAACATCGCGCGGGTGATGGTGTCATGCCTGAACAGTGCCTTGGGCATCGACCAGGTTTCGGCGACCGTTATGGACGATCAACCGATCATCGCTCAGACGAGCGGCTATTCCGGCAGCATCTGCAACATCGGCAACGTTACGGTCGCCAACGCGTGTGCGGCCAGATCGTTGACGACGCCTTACACCAATACAGGTGTTGGTGTCCTGAATGTCTGGGGGGCATTGGGGGCCTATGCCAATGCGGCGCCGGTCATCAGCGTGGCGCGCACCTTCCGGCAGCCCGTGGCGGTCCAATCGGGCTCATTGGCTGCCCCGGGTATGGCCGTTGCCGGCGACAGTGACACCGGCCTGGCGCAGGTGAGTGGGGCCAACACTGTGTCGCTGGTCGCGGGAGCGGTCGAAGCCCTCCGGGTGTCCGCCACATACACGGCGATCCCTAACTACCTGGCCATCAACAATACGTCGAACCTCTACGACCGGCTGATCATTCGCGAGGACGCGGCGCGCCACATCTACCTCTCCACCATTTCCGATACGGCTGCGGCCTGCCCCTACATTTACGCCAAGCGGGCGAGGGTGACGGGCACCGCCAGCGCGAGCGGCGATCACCTGTTTTGGCTGGACATTCGTGGCAACAACGGCGTTTCGGACGTCAACTGTGCCGCAATCACCGTGCTGCAGACGGGAGCCGTCAACGGCAGCAATGTCCCGGCTGCCATCGTGCTGTATGCGCAACCTGCCTCGGGGGTGACCTACGCACAGGAAATCCTGCGGGCAAACGGCGACTACTCGGTGGTGCACCGGGGAAACGCCCAAACCATCATCAATGCCAATTCGCTCCACACCCATCGGCCGTACACGGTCGCCGGCCTACCCGCCGCTGCCACCAACCAATGGGCGGAAGCCGCCGTATCCAATCCGACGACGGGCAAGCTGCCGAAGGTCATGAGCGACGGCACCAACTGGCTCTACATGGATGGATCCGTCGCCCGCGCGGGCTGAACCCTTCACTCAGGATAAGGAAGAAGATGCAGATTACGACGATCCCTTATGGCGCCCAGGTCCGCCTGATGCGCAACCCCGACGGCTCGATCAGCGTCGCGGACATGAGCTACCAGGCACTGGAAATCTTGATCGCGGACGATGGCACGGTCACCCCGACACGTGAGTTGCCGCCACGCACCATTACCACCGCTGATCCTGAATATGGGGCGTTGGTCAATGCCATCGACACCGCGATGGCGGCGGACAATGCCAATCTGACGGCCGCCAACACCGCGCTGACCGGTCAACTGCAGGCGGCTCAAGCCGCCTTGGCCTCGGTGACGGCTGAGCGGGATGCCCTGCTGCAGTCCCAAGTGCCTGCCACGGCTGATGCTGGAGGCGCTGTGACCTAACTCGTGACCTAACTCGGCGGTACGCTTAAGGGGCTTTGAATGGCCTCTTAAGCGTGGTTTTCTGCTCCAAGCTTAAGTGTCATTCAGTCCAAACTTAAGTGGCGCGCTTCAGCGATGCTGGCCTTCTATCTGGACTCGGCCGAGGGCGAGGAAGGGCGGCGGGGCTGCCTGGTCGCCGGGGCGGCGACGGACATGTCCACCTTCGATCCGGAGATGGCGGCCGTGGTCGCGGGCGCCCTGGCCGCCACGGAGGCGCAGATCGGCCGGCTGGTCACGCAAGGCCAGGCCGACGGTTCCATCCCGGCGTCGGTGGATGCGGCCGCCACGACAGTGGCCCTGCTGTGTTTGCTGCAAGGGCTGCGGGTGGTGGGCAAGACGGCGCGCCCGCGGGACACGTTGGCGGCGGCGGTCGCCACTGCATTGAAATTGCTGGACTAAAACGTTCCATCCGGCCGCAGGGGCACGGCGCTATTCGCTTGCCTTAAAAGAGAACGACCATTTCCTTATAGAAAGGCCATGCCATGTCCCATCAATCCCTGACCTTGCATCCACCCGGCGGCCCGGCCATCGCCGGTGTGGAGGCCGGGCCCGCTGACGGGCCGGCCGTGATCCTGCTGGCCGGCTGGCCACAGACCCTGCATGCCTGGCGCCATATGCTGCCCCGGTTGGCGGCGGCGGGCTGGCGCGTCATCGCCCTGGACCCGCCGGGACTGGGGGATAGCGATCCCCTGCCGGCAGGGCATGCCTACGACACCGCCACTGTGGCGGATGTTCTGGCGGCGGCTGTGGCCAGCCTGGGGGTGGAGACGTATGCCGTCGTCGGGCACGATGTTGGCGCCTGGATCGCCTACGCCTGGGCGGTGCGCCATCCCCGGGCCGTCAGCCGGCTGTGCGTGGCGGAGGGGGCCATCCCCGGCATCATGCCGGACGCCGCCTTCGGCATCGCCAACGCGGCCCGCGTCTTCCAGTTCTATTTCCACGCCGTGGAGGGCTTGCCCGAGGTTCTGACCGAGGGGCGGGAGCATCTGTATTTCGACTGGTTCTTCAATGCCAAGACGCGCGTTCCGAGCGCCATCAGTCCCGCCGACCGGGCGATCTATGCCGCCAGCTACCGCCGGCCGGGCCGCATGTCCGCCGGTTTCGCTTACTACCGGGCGGTCCCCGTCAGTAGTGCGCAGAATCGCGCCGCAACGCTGCCGCCCATGCCCATCCTGGCCTTGGGCGGGGAGGCATCGGTGGGCGGTAGTCTCCATCGTGGCTTGCTGGCCCAGGATGCCGTCCCCGGGGCGAAGGTGTCGGGCCATGTCATGCCCGGCGTCGGCCACTTTCTGCCGGAGGAGGATCCGGAGGGCTTCGCGGTGGTGGTGCTACCCTTCCTGGATGGTGCCGAGGGCTGATGCCTCAGACGGCGATGGCCGCCAGCGGGATGTCCATGGTCAGCACCAGGCCCGGCACCTGCCAATCATAGGCGTAGCGGCCCCGGAACTGCCCGGTAATGGAACTGTCCAGCAGCCGGGTGCCGAAACCGCTGCGGGTGGGCGGGCTCTCGACCGGGGCGCCGCCGCGCTCCCGCCAGCGGAGATGCAACTGGCCGTCCCCGGTTTGCCAGTCGATGGTGACCTGGCCGCCGTCGGATGCCAGCGCGCCATACTTCACGGCGTTGGTGGCCAGTTCGTTGACCACCAGGGCCAGGGGGCTGATGGCGGCCGGCTGGCACAGCAGGGCGGGGCCATCCAGGATGAAACGCGTCGCCATCGCCGGCGACTCATGCGCACGGATGATCTGGGTGATCACGTCGGCGATATCGCGGGCGGTGGCGGCGCCATCGCGGGAGCCGACGACCGGCATGATCAGTTCGTGCGCGCCGGCCAGAGTCAACAGGCGGCCGGACAGGGTCGCGGCCATGTCCTCCTTGTCGCGGGCGTGCCTCGCGCCGAAATGGATCATCGCTCCCGCCAGGGCGAACAGGTTCTTCACCCGGTGATTCATTTCATGCGTCAGGGTCTCCTGCCGCTCCAGCGCCTGGCGCAGGCGGTCCTCCGTACGTTGGACCTTGAGCGCGATGCCGACGAAGGTGGCGAGTTCGGTGGCGACGCGGGCGTGCCCGCTGTCGAAATGGCCTTCCTCCTCCGCCACGATCCACAGTGTGCCCAGCGGCTCATCCCCATCGAGGTAGAGCGGCACCAGCAAGACCTCCGGCACGGTGATGCCGGCGTCGGCGATCCAGTCGAACATGGTTTCGGCATGGCGGGTCAGCACCGGCCCACCCTGATCCAGGGTGACGCCGCAGGGGCTGTAGTTCCGCGGCGTGGTGGCGCCATCGAAGGCGGCCAGCCGGCCGCAGACATTATGCCAGCGGAAGACGCCCGGCACCGGCGCCGGTTCATACAGGCTGAGGCCGGCGGCGGATCCGCCGGTCAGTTCCATCGCCAGCGCCACGAACTTGGGCAGGACCGCCGCCGGATGCTTCGCCATCTGGACGGACAGGTCCTGAAGCGCCAGCTTTTACTTTCAGGTAATCGGTGTCCTTGGGCGGGCGCCCGGCCAATTCGTGCGTGATGAAGACTTCGTCCATTGTCGGCGTCTGCAACAGGGGTCGCAATCGCACATCCTTTCCAAACGAAGTTTCAGGCCACCTCAAGAAGGTCGATTATAAAGGGCGGCAACTGGCCTGACCATATGTCGGAAGACCGGGAACGCTGGTGGATCTGTGCGCAAGTGCAACCGGCGCCGGCCGTTCCCATCACGGCCGGGTCCGCAGCCGCGCGCCCGTTGCCGGATCGAACAGCAGCAGGTCTTCCGGCCGGAAGGTCAAGCCCACCCCCTCGCCAGCCGACAGCGGATGGCGGTCGGTGGTGAACAGTTTCAGCGGCTGGCCCGCGCCATCCGCGCCCAGATTCAAATGCACCACCTGGCCCAGGCCGGTGGGCTCCACCAGGTCGATGCGGGCGGGGATTCCCTCCGCAGGATTGGCCAGGTGCAGCCGTTCGGGGCGCAGGCCGACGGTCACGGCCGCCGCACCGTCCGGGGCCGGCACGCGGGCCAGGACGATGCCGCCCACCGCCACCGCGGCCGCGCGGCCATCGGGATCGGGCGTCAGCGTCCCGTCCAGGAAGTTCATAGGCGGCGATCCGATGAAACCCGCCACAAACAGGTTGGCGGGATCGTCGTATAATTCCGCCGGTGCCCCGATCTGCTGCGCCACGCCGCCGTTCATGGCGACGATGCGGTCGGCCATGGTCATGGCCTCGATCTGGTCGTGGGTCACATAGATGCTGGTGGCGCCCAAATCGCGATGCAGGCGGCGGATCTCATAGCGCATCTGTTCGCGCAGGCGGGCGTCCAGGTTGGACAGCGGCTCATCGAACAGGAAGGCCTTGGGCTCACGCACGATGGCCCGGCCCATGGCCACGCGCTGGCGCTGCCCGCCCGACAGGGCCTTGGGCTTGCGTTCCAGCAGGTCGGTCAGGCCCAGCTTGGCGGCGGCCCCCTCCACCGCCGCCTTGATGCGGTCGGCCGGCAGGCGCCGCTGTTTCAGCGCGAAGCTCATGTTCTCCCGCACCGTCATGTGGGGGTAGAGGGCGTAGGACTGAAACACCATGGCCAGATCCCGGTCCTTGGGCGCCACCTCGTTGACCCGGCGGCCGTCGATGCGGATTTCGCCGCCCGTGATGTCCTCCAGCCCCGCGATCAGGCGCAGCAGGGTGGACTTGCCACACCCCGACGGGCCGACCAGCACGATGAATTCCCCGTCATTGATGTCCAGGTCGATGCCGCGCAGCACCGGCACGGCACCGTAATCCTTGCGCACGTCGGTCAGGGTGATGGCGGCCATGGGATGGGTCAGCCTTTCACGGCGCCGGCCGTCAGGCCCTGCACCAGATAGCGTTGGATCAGGAAGAAGAACAGGCCGGCCGGCAGCAGGGCCAGCACCCCGGCCGCCATCATCTGTCCGAAATCGACCGAGAATTTGGACACGAAGCCCAGCAGCCCGGCGGGGAAGGTGCTGACCGCGGCCGATGAATTCAGCATCAGGGTGAACAGTAACTCACTCCACGCCGCGGTGAAGACGAAGCCGCCGGTGGCCGCCAGGCCCGGCAGGGTCAGGGGCAGGATGATGCGCACCACCGCGCCCAGGCGGGTGGCCCCGTCCATCATCGCCGCCTCCTCCAGGTCTTTCGGCACCGCCTCGAAGAAGGACTGCATGAGGAAGGCGGCGAAGGGCGTGTTGAAGGCGGTGTAGACCAGCACCAGCCCGGCCAGGCTGTTGGTCAGGCCCAGGGGCGCCAGCAGGCGGAAGATGGGCGCCACGATGATGACCAGGGGGAACATCTGGGTCACCAGCATCACACCCACCACCCAGGCTTTCCCCCGGAAGCGGAAACGGGAAAAGGCGTAACCGGTGGCCGAGGCCGCGGCGGTGGCGAGCAGGGCCGTGGCGGCCGACACGATCAGGCTGTTGCGGAAGAACAGCGGGAACTGGGTGCGCCGCAGGACGTCGGTGTAATGGACCAGGGTCACACGGCTGGGCCACAGCCGCACGCCCTCGCCATACATCAAATCGTCGGGTGTGACGGACACCTTCAACATCCAGAACAGCGGGAACAGGGCGAAGGCCAGGAAGGTGGCCAGTGCCAGATAACGGAACAGTCGGACCATCCTCACCCCGGTTCTGTCAGCGCGTGGCGCAGCACCATCACCGCTGCCGCATAGGCCAGCAGCAGCACCAGCAGCACGGCGGCGACCGCCGAGGCGTAGCCGAAATCCAGGCGCTGGAACGCCAGCGAGAAGATGTAGCTGGACAGGATTTGCGTCGCATCGGCCGGGCCACCCTTGGTCATCACCACGATCAGTTCGGCGAAATTGGCCACCCACACGGTGCGCAGCATGACGGTGATGGCGATGGTGGGCGCCAGCAGGGGCAGGGTGATGCGGCGAAAGCGCAGCCAGGGCCCGGCGCCATCGATGCTGGCGGCCTCATAAATGTCCTGCGGGATGGATTGCAACGCCGCCAGCAGGGTGATGGCGAAGAAGGGGATGCCCCACCACACATTGGCGACGATGGGGCCCCACAGCGCCAGGTGCGGGTCGGACAGGATGTTCTCCGGCCGGGCCAGTAATCCCAGACCATGCAGCCAATGGGGCAGGGTGCCGATCACCGGGTTGAACAGCCAAGCCCAGGCCAGGCCGGATAGAAAGCCCGGCACCGCCCAGGGCAGAAAGGTCAGGGCCTGCACCAGACCCCGCCCGGGGAAGGCTTGGTTCAGCAGCAGCGCCAGGGCGAGGCCCAGGCCGAATTGCAGGGCCACCGACGTGGCGGTCCAGGTGACCGTGTTGCGGAGTGCGGTCCAGAAGCCGTCGTCGTCCAGCAATTCCCGGAAATGGTCCAGGCCGATGAAATCGCCGCTCAGGGGATCCAGCAGGATGATGTCGTGAAAGGCGTAGGACAGGCCCGTCAGCAGCGGCACCAGCATGACCGCGATGATCAGCAGCAGGGATGGCGCGGTGTAGAGATAGGGCTCAATGGCGAGCGCCAACCTGCGGCGGCTCATTGCACGCCCTCCGCCTGTTTGCGGCGGGATTTGTTCAGGTAGGCCGCCCACTGCTTGTTCATGGTCAGGGGGGCGATCTGGCCCAGCAGCGCCTGCTGGCTGCTGCGCACCACCAGGCTGTCGGCGAAATAGGCGAAGCCGGGCAGGCCGGTGGGCATCAGGGTCGGCACCACGTCGGGATCGGCCAGTTCCGCGAACCAGCCCTGATAGATGGTGCCGCTGTACTGCGGATCGTGTGCGGCGGCGGTATAGACCGGCAGGGCGCCGGTGCGCTTGTTCCAGGCCAGGTTGCCGGCGGGGCCGTTCAGCGCCACCACCAGATCCCAGGCCAGTTCCTTGTGTTCGGACTTCTTGAAGATGGACCAGCCGGCATAGCCCAGCGTGGGATAGGCCTTGCTGTTGGGGCCCTTGGGCCAGGGCGCCACGCCAAAATCCTCGGGCTTCATGCGTTGCTTCAAGGCGATCAGGGCATCGGGATCCTGGTCCACCATGGCGCAGGCGCCGGTGTAGAAACCGGCCACCACCTCGTTGAAGCCCCAGTTGACGCTGTCGCGCGGCGCCAGGCCATCCTTGTACAGGTCGATCAGCCAGGTGGTGCCGGCGACCCAACCGGGGTCGGTCAGGGTACTGGTGCCGTCCTCATGGAAGAAATCGTTGCTGCCGGCGATGCTGGCCCCGAACATGACCCAGCCGTTCAGGCCGCCAGGGCCCCCGCGCAGGCAATAGCCGGACTTGCCTGGCAGCTGCGCGATGCGGGCGGCGTCGGCCCGCAATTCGTCCAGGGTCCTGGGCGGCTCATTGAGGCCGGCCTGGCGGAACACCGCCTTGTTGTAATACAGCGCCCGCAGGTAAAAACCGTAGGGCAGCATATAGGGCCGGTCGCCCACTGTGCGCGCCACCGCCAGCGCGCGCTCGTTCAGCCCCTGGGCGTCGGGCCAGCGGGCCAGGTAGGCCGACAAATCCTCCAACTGGCCGTTGCCGGCGTAGAGGGACAGCCAGCGGTCCGGCATCTCCACCACGTCGGGAATGTCGCCGGCCGCCACCATGGTGGCCAGCTTCTCGAACGCCGATCCCCAAGACAGCGATGTCACCTCCACATGCGTGCCCGGGTGTGCGGCCTCATACCCCGCCACCAGTTCCTTTAGCGTCTCCGTCCGCTCCGGACTGCTCAGCACCTCCACCAGCCGCAGCGTAGTGTCGGCGCGGGCCGGTGTGGATGCCAGCAATGCCAGAATGAGAAGGGCGGCGCGTTTCGGCATCAGGTCGCCTTGCCCGCGACGGCGAAGGCCCGCGCCAAGTCGGCCCACAGCGCCTCCGTCCCCTCCAGCCCGACATGCAGGCGTACCATGTTGGTCGGCACGCCGAAATCGATGGCGGAGTTGGGGCCGGCCGCCTGCACATGGGTCACCAGCGCCGGCACCACCAGGCTTTCATGCCCGCCCCAGCTGACGCCCAGCTGGAACAGGGTCAGCGCGTCGCAGAAGGCCGGGATGTCGACGCTGCCGTCCACGGTGAAGGAGAACAGGCCCGACGTGCCGGTCAGCCCCGGCGGCAGGGCGCCCATCAGGGCCGGGTGGTGGACAGCCGTCACCTGCGGCAGTTCCGCCAGCCGCCGCGCCAGGGTTAGGGCCGACGCCTCATGCGCCTGCATGCGGACAGGCAGGGTGCGCAGGCCGCGCAGCAGCAGCCAGGCCTCAAATGGCCCCAGCTTGGCGCCGATATAGGGGCAGATGGTACGCCGGATCTGGGCCACCAGGTCGCCCCGGCCCGCCACCACGCCCGCCACCGTGTCGCTGTGCCCGCCGATGTATTTGGAGGCGGAGTGCAGCACCAGGTCCACGCCCAAGGTGGCCGGCCGCTGGAACACCGGTGTCGCCCAGGAATTGTCGATCATGCTGATCGCGCCGTGCTTCCTGGCCAGGGCCGCCAGGGCGGCCACGTCGTGCGCCTCCATCATCCAGCTGTTGGGGCTTTCCAGGTACAACACGCGGGCGCCAGGCAATGCCGCTTCCACGGCGGCCAAATCGGCGCCGTCCACATACTCCGTGGTCACACCCCACTTCTTCAGCAGGGTTTCGAACAGGCGGTAGGCGTCGGGGTAGACATGGCGGACGCAGACGATGCGGTCACCCGGTTGCACGAAGGCCAGGACGGCGCCGGAAATGGCCGCCATGCCGCTGGGGAAACCGATGGCGTCGTCCGCCTCTTCCAACGCCGCCATCTTCTGTTCGAACAGGGCGACGGTGGGGTTGGTGGTGCGGGAATAGACGTTGCGCGACCGCTTGCCGGCATAGGTGTCCGCCATTTCCTGGAAGCTGGAAAAGGTGAACAGCGAGGTCTGGACGATGCCGGGCACCACCGCTTCATAGGCGTGCACGCCTTCGTCATGCGCGACGATGCGGCGGGCGCGCTCAACGGGGTTCTCAGCCGGATCGGGGGAAAGCGCGTCAGGGAATTCAGTCATCGGGACATGGCCTTAATGTCTTCTTCGACGATGGCGAGGATGGCCAGCGTCTTGTCACGGGCGGCCGCGGCGTCGCCGGCGCGGATGGCGTCGAACAGCTCGCGGTGCAGGGCGAAGGACCGGCCGGCGAAATCGGGCCGGTCAAACGGCTTCTCGAAGAAATGCTCGAAGGTCTCGCGGATCTGTTCCAGCAGCTGGCGGAACAGCGGGTTGTGGGTGGCGTCATAGATCGCCAGGTGGAATTCCAGATCCTCCGGCCCGGCCGTGCCCTGCGTCAGGTGCACCGCCTCCATCGCCACCAGTTTCTCTTCCATGTGACCGATGTCGGCCGGCGTCGCCTTGGCCGCCGCCACCTCACTGGCCGCGACCTCCAGCCCCCGCCGGATCTCCAGCGTCTGCAATAGCCGGTCGCGCAGTTGCCCCGCCGCGTCGATGGTCAGCGACACATGCACCGCGTCAGCCGACACCGCGCGCAGCAGATAGGTACCACTGCCTTGCCGCGTCTCCACCAGCCCCAGGGCCTGGAACTGCCGGATGACCTCCCGCACCGTGGACCGCCCCACCCCCAGCGCCACCATCAACGCCCGCTCCGTCGGCAACCGGTCGCCGGGATTCAGCGCACCTTGCGCGATGAACGCCGCCAGCGCCTTGGTCACGCCGGCAAGGCGGTCGGCACCGGACAATGGCCGCAACGCGGCGCTGGAGAGGGGAAGGGCGGAGGCCGGCTGGGGAACCACGGCACCTCGGGGTTAGGGCTCCAGGCTGGGCGCTGTCCCGACGCCGCCTGGAAATTGGTCTGATGACTTGATGTTGATTGGCGCCGCGGCCGGTGTCAAGGCGTCGGCTTGATCATTCGCCCATGGATTTCCGCACCGTTTCGGCGCTGATCAACATCCGGTTGGCTTGGCTTGGAAGATCGACGAAGCCCAATTTTCGGTAGAAGTCGGCGGTTTTCGCATCGATGGCATCCAACACAATGAACTTGCCGCCGATCTGGTCGATGACCTTCATGCACAGGCCGAGGAAATGGGACATCAGCTTGCGCCCAAGTCCTTTGTTCGCCGCGCTCTTATCCACCCCGACCACCGCGAGATAGATCGCGCCCACGGTGTCACTCCGGCCCAATTTCTTCTGTATTTCCGGCGGCAGGGCATCGACCGCGATCGCGTGGGGGCGGAGGGTGTAGAAGCCAATGACCTTGACGGTTCCGGCCATCACCGCGACATAGGTCTTGGACTGGTCGTCCTGATGGTGCCGGCCGGCCGTGCTGATCAGGAAATTGTTGACCTTGGTCACGCCTGAATCGAAGGCCGCCCGATCATGCTTGTGGCGATCCAGCGGCTCAATGTTCAGTGTCTTGAGGAAGGCCTTATCAAGAGCCGGCAACGGCGGTCTCTTCGTCCAAAGCCATCAGGTCGCGCAAGGCCTGGCTGGGTTCGGTATTCTCCAAGGCCCGGACGAAGGCTGCGCAATCCTCAGGGGTCAATAGTCGCGTGCTCTCGACCTTGCTGAGGGTCTCGCGCGCAGCCCATGCGGCGCTGCTCACCACGAATTCCGATGGGCTGATTCCCAGTTGGGCGGCCGCATCTTCGATCAGCGATTTGATCTCAGGCAACGTACGCTGCTCCATCCTCGCGGTAGCGCGTGCGGGGGACCGTGGATACGTCTTGAAAGGCAGCATGAAGAATCTCCCACCGCTGTCGCCGATAAACGAGCGAGCGTCAGATAGGAAATTATGTACGGTAGTCGCCGGACATGTTCAATGGTGTGAAATGAGTTTCGGTCATCCCGAAACCAAAAGGGGAGGTCGGCCCCGTCCGAGGCCGGCCCTCCCACTCGCATCCTCACATCTTATACCGCACCCCCAATTGGAACGTGCGATCCGAGCGGTCCGTATCGCGCGGATAGTACGCCGCGTTGGTGAAATAGTTCTGGCTGACGGTGCCGGTCAAATTGTCGATGTCCAGGGTGAAGGTCAGGCCGGGGATGGCCTCATAGCTGGCGGACAGGCCCAAATCGCCGTAGGGCTTGGACATGATGGTTTGGGGCTGCAGGCCGCCGGCGTTGAAGGCGATGACGTAGCTGCTGCGCCAGTTGTAGGCCAGGCGGAAGGAGTAGGGCCCGCGCTCGTACATGCCCACCACGTTGAAGGAGTAGCGTGAGACGTTGGCCAGGGCCTGCTGCACCGGGGTGCCGCCCACGCTGGCCGGTGACATGGTGTAGCTGTCGATGTAGGTGCCGTTGATCTGGGTGCCGATGCCGCGCAGCCAGTCGGGCAGGAAGTCGTAGAACTGCTGATAGCCCAGTTCCACGCCCTGTAGCATGCCGCTGCCGCTGCTTTCCGGCACGCTGACCAGATAGCTGACGTTGTTCACCGTCTCCGCCACGCCATAGGTCTGGATGTAACCCTTGATGTCGCGGTGGAACAGGGTGGCGGTGGCGCTGCCGCCGGGGGCGAAGAACCATTCCAGCGCCGTATCCACGTTGGTGGACGGTGATGGGCGCCAGGTGGGCGTTGCCGCTGGTGCCGGTGCCGATCAGCGTCGGGCCCGGCGAGTTCAGGCTGAGCGAGGGGTTGAGGGAGGAGAAGTCGGGGAAGGTCACCGTCTTGCCGGCCGACACGCGGAAGAACAGGGTGTCGGTCAGCCCGATCTTGCCGTTGAAGCTGGGCAGGCCGTTGAAATAGTCCGGCTTGCTGTTCACGCGCTGCGGCGTGGCCCCGGTGGCGATGGTGCCGGTGCTGTCGGGCACCAGTTCATAGCCGGTGATGCTCTCGTTGGTGGCGACGAAACGCATGCCGAAATCACCGGTGACGGGGAAGCCCGCCAGGTCGAAGGCGTAGTCGGCCTTCACGTAACCGGCGTAGCTGTCCTGCTGCGCCTTGAAATACTTGGTGGGGTCGAAGGCCTGTTTGCCCGCCGGCATGTTGAACAGGGCGCGGATCTCATCCGCGTGGCTGAACAGGTAGGATGAGCTGGCGTTGTACCACTGGGTCACGGCCAGGTCGCGGTCGCCACTGAGGAAGCCCGCCGGCGACAGGGTGCCGAAGCCGGGCAGGCTGGCGGCCGAGATGGCGGAACCGGCGGGGGCGGCGATGCCGTTGCCGTTGGTGGCCTGGCTTTCGGCGTCACGGCTGGCCAGGCGGAAACCGGCGGTGACATTGGTCAGGAAGGGCAGGTGGGTGGCGTAACTGGCGTCGGCACGATAGGCCAGCTCGTTACCCGTCTGGACGACGTAATTGTCGAACAGCTGGTTCAGGTAGTAGTTGGCTGGGTTCTTCAGGTCCACGCCGCTGATGACGGAATTGGGCGTGCCGTTGCTGAGGAAGTCCACAGAGTATGTCGGCGCGTTGAAGCGCGTGTCGACGATCAGGTCTTCCTGGGTGTACTTGCTGTGGGTGTAGGCCAGATCGGACGTGATCTTCAGGTTGGCCGTGGGCGTCCACTTGGTGCCGGTGGCGATCTGGACGGTGTTGGTGTGGTCGCGGTAGGCCTGATCGCTGGTCAGGGTGAAGTTGTTCAGCGAACTCAGGCTGGCGACCTCGTTGGTGCCGGGGATCAGGGTGTAGGATTGCAGGGCGCCGGCACCGGGGATGCCGATGAAGTATTCCGCCGATTGGTCCAACTGGAAGTCGCTGTCGGAGGCATCGACATAGAATTCCAGGTCGTTGTTGGGCTTCCACTGGCCGGAGAAGTTGGCGCCGATGCGCTGCCGGTCGCCCAGGTTGGCGATGTCGCCGGTGGTCTGCGGAATCTGGATGGCCTGGCCCGTCGCCGGGTTGATGGCGGCGTTGGCGATGGAGACGTAGTTGAACGCCGTCTCATCCAGATAGCGCCGCTTTTGATAAGAGACGGAGACCAGGGCGCCGACCTCGCCGATGCCGGTGTTCCAGCGGTCGCTGACCAGGACGCTGGCGTTGGGGTCGATGTCGCCGCGCTGGTCGCCGTAGACGCCCCGGGCGCTGCCCGCCACCTCCAGCCCGTCGAAATCGAACGGCCGGCGCAGGCGGATGTTGATGGTGCCGGCGATGCCGCCCTCCAGCTGTTCCGGCGACAGGGTCTTGAACACGTCCAGGCCGGAGACCAGCTCGGCCGGGATGTCGGACAGGGCGACCGAGCGGCCGACGCCGGTGAAGATGTCGCGGCCGTCGATCTCCGTCGTCACGTTGGGCAGGCCGCGCACCAGGACGGAACTGGCCTCACCCGCCGCCCGGGTGATCTGCACGCCGGTGATGCGTTGCAGGGCGTCGCCCACGGTGTTGTCGGGGAACTTGCCGATATCCTCCGCCACGATGCTGTCCACGATCTGGGTGGAGTTCATGCGGATTTCCTGGGCGGATTGCAGGCTGGCCCGCATGCCCACCACCACGATCTCGTTCAGGCCGTCGTCGGTCGTTGGCGCGCCCGCCTGCGCCACGGCGTCGGCCGCGTTGGGGGTGGCGGCCGGTGCCGGCGCGGCTGTCTGCTGCGCCCAGGCGGCAGGTGACAGGCCGGCGCCCAGCAGGGCGACCATAGCCACGGAATACGGCAGGCGTCGACGGATGCTCATTATTACCCTCCCATGATTTTTCGGTTTTAAGGGCGCGCAAAGGGGCGCCCGGCGCCCATACGGGGGCGCCGTGGTTTTGTCAGGCTCGGATTTTCAAGGCATGACTTCAGGTACTGAACGCGAAAACAGGCGCAGGCGGTACCAGGCGTACTTTTTTACTTAAGGCCCGGGCGGGCGTCCCCCGCCCGCCCGGACGGGATGCGTACTTACTTCAGATCAAGCACAACGATGGACTTGGCCGGCAAGGTCAGGCCCAGGGTTCCCTTGTCCAGGCTGGCGCCGGTGAAGGCGGCCGGCCGGACGGTGTCGGGGTGGTCGAAGGTGTTGACGCTGTTGATGGCCGGGGCCGTCAGGATGCGGCCCGCCACCGTGCTGGCGGAAATGCCGGGCAGGCTGGCGCGCACGTCAATGACCCGGTGCGGGTCCAGATTGACCAGGGCCACGTGGACCACGCCCTGGGCGTCGCGCGCCGCCGTGCCGTGGAGCATAGGCACGGTGACGTCGCCCAGCTTGTACTCCGGCGCGTTGAGGTTCAGGGGCAGGTCGGTGGCGCCCTGGAAACCCTTGTACAGGTCGAAGACATGGTAGGTGGGCGTCAGCACCATGCGCGGGCCGTCGGTCAGGATCATGGCCTGCAGCACGTTCACCATCTGGGCGACGTTGGCCATGCGCACGCGGTCGGCATGGGCGTGGAAAATGTCCAGGGTGACGGCGGCGACCAGGGCGTCGCGCAGGCTGTTCTGCTGATAGAGGAAGCCGGGGTTGGTGCCGGGTTCCACATCCGTCCACACGCCCCACTCGTCCACGACAAGGGCGACCTTCTTCTCAGGGTCGTACTTGTCCATGATGGCGGAATGCTTGGTGACCAGCTCATCCATGTAAAGGGCGCGCGACAGGGTGGAAATCCACTGGTCCTCGCCGAAGGCGGTGGCACTGCCCTTCTGTTTCCAGACGCCGGTGGGGATGGTGTAGTAATGCAGGCTCAGGCCGTCCATCATCTTGGACACCTCGCGCATCATCACCTCGGTGAAGTTGTAGTCGCCTTCGTTGGGGCCGCTGGCGATCCTGCCCACCTTCTGGTCGCCGGGCACCTTCACGAAGGACTGGTAGCGGCGGTAGAGGTCGGCGGCGTATTCGGGCCGCATGTTGCCGCCGCAGCCCCAGACCTCGTTGCCGACGCCGACGTAGCTCAGCTTCCACGGCTGGTCGCGGCCGTTGGCCCGGCGCTCATCCGCCAGCGTGGAGTGGGAGGGGGAGGTGATGTACTCCACCCACTGCGCCATGTCGCGGGGCGAGCCGCTGCCCATGTTGCCGGCGATATAGGCGTCGGCCCCCACCAGTTCGGTGAATTCCATGAATTCGTTGGTGCCGACGGCGTTGTCCTCCTCCACCCCGCCCCAGGTGGTGTTCACCCGCTTGGGCCGTTTGGCGCGCGGACCGATGCCGTCGCGCCAGTCGTATTCGTCGGCGAAGCAGCCGCCCGGCCAGCGGATCACCGGCACGCGCACCGCCTTCAGCGCCGCGATCACGTCGTTGCGGAAGCCGTGGGTGTTGGGTATGGATGATTTCTCGCCAACCCAGATGCCGTTATAGATGCCGTGGCCCAGATGCTCGGCGAACTGGCCGTAGATGTGCCGGTCGATCACGGCGCCCGGCTGGTCGCCATGGACGGCGACGGTGGCCGTTACGTCGGCCGCGGCGGCGGGCAGGGCCCCCAAGGCCGTGGCCAGACCCGTCAGCAGCACCGGCAGCGAACGCGCGAAGGTATGCAAATGCTTCACCCTTGCCTCCCTAGGGTGCCAGTCCTCGATCATGGGTGAGGGCGCGGTGCGTTGGCCCTGTACGATGATCGTTTAACCGGTCACCTAATCCTGGCCCTGGGCCAGTGGCTTTGTTATTTTGTCAGAGTAATAGGAAACTCCGATCCGGAGGCAAGCGTTTTTAGCATTCAAAAATGCAAGCGCTTGCGCGATGGTGTCGCAGGGGAATGCGAGAAATTCCAGAAGTGCTTCATTTATATGGTTAATTACGGAATCCCGAAGGAGGAGCCGTGAGCACAAAAAAAACGAACGGGGGGGTTGCGAAGACGTCGCCAACCACCCCCAAGGGAGGTGGGGCGGTGGCTGCCAAGGCGTCCGGCAAGGAACGAATCCATGGCACCATCGCCCATAAACTCGGGGTACTGATCATTTCCGGGCACTATCAGCCCGGTCAATTGCTGGACAATGAGGTGACGTTCAGCGAGCAACTGGCGGTATCGCGCAGCGCCTATCGTGAGGCCATGCGCACCCTGACGGCCAAGGGGCTGGTGGAAAGCCGGCCCAAGACCGGCACGCGGGTGAGCGACCGCGGCCGCTGGCACCTGCTGGATCCGGAGGTGCTGGCCTGGTTCTTCGAGGCCCGGCCCAGCCTGGATTTCATCCGTGGCCTGTTCGAACTGCGCATGCTGGTGGAGCCGGAGGCGGCCGCCCTGGCGGCGGCGCGGCGCCAGTCGGAAGACCTGTCCCGCATGCGCAAGGCCCTGCAACGCATGGAGAAATTTACCCTGGCGGTGGAGGAGGGGCGCCTGGCCGACCGGGACTTCCACGACGCCCTGCTGGAGGCGACGCGCAACCCCCTGCTGATCGCGCTGTCCAGCAGCATCGGTGCCGCCGTGCAGTGGACTACCATCTATAAACAGCGCCATCGCTCCCTGCCCCGCGACCCGGTGCCGGACCACTGGCGGGTGTTCGACGCCATCGCCGTGGGCAGCGCCGATGAGGCCCGCGCCAGCATGCAGGCCCTGGTGGAACTGGCCCACCGGGACACCGATTTGTCCCTGGAAGATCCCACCCCTGGCAGCCCTGCGACGTAAGGGGTGCAGAAAAGCGTTTGATCTGGTTTTGGCTGATTCCCTATATTGTCTGAGTAAATGCCGGCCGCACCGGAATCGTGTCCGGCGGCCGCATCCGCATGAGAGATAACAACGACCGTTGGTCGGGAGGAGAAGCGATGTCCGCAAGTCTGGTGCAATTGCGTGCCGAGGATGGCACCCGTCTGGTCGCCCTGGTGAACGCCGACGGCGCGCACCGCGTCCTGGGCGTGGACAGCACCTATGCCCTGGCCCGCCAGGCGATCGCGCAAGGCAAGACCCTGTTGCAGACCGTCGAGGCGCTGGGCCTGGGTGAGGCGGTGGACGTGGCGGCCGCCCTGGCGGCGGGCCGTGTGCTGGCCCCCATCGACCATCCCGATTCCGCGCATCTGGTGCTGGCCGGCACCGGCCTGACCCATCTGGGCTCCGCCGAGGGTCGCGACGCCATGCACAAGGCCGCCGCTTCCGGCACCACCGATTCCATGCGCATGTTCAAGATGGGCCTGGACGGCGGCAAGCCGCCCAAGGGTGAGGTCGGCGTGCAGCCGGAATGGTTCTACAAGGGTGACGGCGGCTCCGTCATCCCGTCGGGTGCCGCCATCCCGTCGCCCGCCTTCGCCCTGGACGGGGGGGAGGAGCCGGAACTGGCCGGCATCTACATCATCGGCGATGACGGCGTGCCCTATCGCCTGGGCCACAGCCTGGCCAATGAGTTCTCCGACCATGTGACGGAGCGCGGCAACTATCTGTGGCTGGCCCATTCCAAGCTGCGCAACGCCGCCCTGGGTGCGGAACTGCTGCTGGGCGATCTGCCGCAGAAGGTGGAAGGCACCAGCCGCATCCTGCGCGACGGCAAGACGCTGTGGGAGAAGCCCTTCCTGTCGGGTGAGGGCAACATGTCCCACAGCCTGGACAATCTGGAACACCACCACTTCAAGTACGCGCAGTTCCGCCGGCCGGGCGATGTGCACGTCCACTTCTTCGGCACCGCCACCCTGTCGGTGTCCGACGGCATCAAGACCCAGGAAGGCGATGTGTTTGAAATTTCGGCCGCGCCCTTCCGTTTCCCCTTGAGCAACCGCCTGACGGTGGCCGCGGCCGAAACGGTCGTGGTGCGCGCGCTGTGACGGGCGCGTCACCGGTGATCCTGGGGCTGGTCGGCGTCGGCAAGATCGCGCGCGACCAGCACCTGCCGGCCATCGCCGCCGACGGCCGCTTCCGGCTTCAGGCGGTGGCCAGCCGGCACGCCACCGTGGACGGCGTGCCCAGCTATCACGACATCGGCCAGATGCTGGATGCGGAGGGGGATATCACCGCTGTCTCCCTCTGCACCCCGCCGCAGGGGCGCCACGACCTGGCGCGCCAGGCGCTGGAACGCGGCTGCCACGTCATGCTGGAAAAGCCGCCGGGCGCTACCCTGGCGGAGATCGACGATCTGCGCCATGCGGCGGAGCGGGCCGGCCGCACCCTGTTCGCCACCTGGCACTCCCGCTTCGCGCCCGCCGTGGAACCGGCGCGGGCCTGGCTGGCCGACAAGACGCTGCGGTCCGTGAAGGTGGATTGGCGCGAGGACGTGCGCCATTGGCACCCCGGCCAGGAATGGATTTGGGAGCCCGGTGGCCTGGGCGTGTTCGACCCCGGCATTAACGCCCTGTCCATCCTGACCCGCCTGCTGCCGCGCCCGGTGTTCGTGGACCAGGCGGTGCTGCGTTTCCCCAGCAACCGTCAGACCCCGGTCGCCGCCGACCTGAAGCTGCGGGATGAGGGCGGCCTGCCCATCACCGTCGGGTTCGACTGGCTGCAAACCGGCCCGCAGACCTGGAACATCGAGGTCGAGACCGACCCCGGCACCCTGCTGCTGACCCACGGCGGCGCCCGCCTGTACCGGGATGGGCAAGAGGTGCTGAACGAGAAGGAGGCGGAATATCCCCGCCTGTACGACCGTTTCGCCCGCCTGATCGCCGAAGGCCGGTCGGACGTGGACATCAGCCCCCTGCGCCTGGTGTCCGACGCCTTCCTCAGCGGCCGGCGCGAGTTGGTGGAAGAGTTTTATTTTTGAGGGATGTAGGGAAAATGGAACGGGGGCCGGCAGCGATGCCGGCCCCCGTTTCGTTTGCGCTTTTGTATTTTCTAGGCCGCGACCGCGGCCGCCGCAGCATTCCGGGGAACGCAGTGGACTGGAATGCGAGGAAGGCAAGCCGGCGGATGCCGGCGCCCGCCGACTGAGGGCATTAATCCAAAGTGCTCAATGTCTCGTCACCGGCGTCGTGGGTGGGGCGGCTGCCCCACAGGGCGTAGAACAGGACGTAGAGATAGCAGGCGGCCGGCAGGGCGAAGGACAGTTGCAGGCCGATGCGGTCGGCCAGGAAGCCCTGGCCCGCCGCCAGCGCGCCGCCGGCGATGGCCATGATCAGCAGGCCGGAGCCTTCCTCCGTCAGCGGGCCCAGGCCCTTGATGCCCAGGGTGAAGATGGTGGGGAACATGATGGAATGGCAGAGGCCCACCAGGATGATGGTCCACATGGCCAGGGACCCGCCGGTGGCGATGGAGGTGGCGGTCAGGATGAAGGCGGCGACGCTGACGGCGGCCAGCATCATCTGCGGCCGGATCCAGCGCATGGCGAAGCTGCCGACGAAACGCCCCACCATGGCCCCGCCCCAGAACAGCGAGACATAACCGGCGGCGTCGGCATGGCTGAGGTTGCCGATGTTGGGCAGCGACAGATAGTTCACCAGCATGCTGCCGATGCCGATCTCCGCGATCAGGTAGATGAAGATGGCCGGCACGCCGAACACCAGGTTGCGGTGCCGCCACAGGCTTTCCTTCGCCCGCTCCTTGGCGGCGACGCGCCGGGCGTTGCCGCCCAGATCCGGCAGCTTGAAGCGCCAGATGATAACGGCCAGGCCCAGCAGGATCAGGGTGATCAGGACGTAGGGCAGTTGCACCGCGTGGGCGTCGGCCAGGCGCTGGGCGTCGGTCAGGGCGCTTTCGGTGCCGCCGGTGGCGTTGCCCGAGGTGCTGCGGTTGAAGATCAGGATGCCGCCGAACAGCGGCGCCACCGTGGTGCCCAGGGAGTTGAAGGCCTGCACCAGGTTCAGCCGGCTGGAGGCGCTTTCGGCCGGGCCGATGACGGCGACATAGGGGTTGGCCGCCACCTGCAGCAGGGTGATGCCGGACGCCAGCACGAACAGCGCCACCAGGAAGATGGGGAAGGACGGCAATGCCGCCGCCGGCACGAACATCAGCGAGCCCAGCGCCATCACGCCGAGCCCGGCGACGACGGACCGCTTGTAGCCCACCCGTTCCAGTACCTTGGCGCTGGGCAGCGACATGACGAAGTAGGCCAGGAAAAAGATGAACTGGATCAGCAGGGACTGGCCATAGCTGAGGTCGAACACCGAGCGCAGGTGCGGCACCAGGATGTCGTTCAGGACGGTCGCGAAACCCCACATGAAGAAGATGCTGGCCAGCACCGCCAGGGCGCGTCCGTAGCTGCGCACCGGGCCTGATGCCACCGGGGCGCCAACGCCCGTGATACCGGCTGCCATCGTCTTTTATCCTCCCAGAATTTTTATTTGCCGCCTTGCATACCCGGATGATCCAGGGTTATTTGTCTGAGTATTACGAGGCTGGGGCGGGTGTCAACCGCCTAATCAGCCGACGATAAATGGGAGGATAACGAATGAAGGTGTGGACGGGTGTGACCATTGTGGTCGCAGCACTGGCCCAGGCGGCCGTCGCCAACGCCGCCGATGCCCGGCGCGAGGCGTTCGGAACCATGAACGACGGTGGCAAACCGGCCCCGGTCGAGTCCGTGGTGCTGAGCAACGGCCACGGTGTCAGCGCCCGCGTGCTGGCCTATGGCGCCACCTTGCAGTCGCTGGTGGTGCCCGGCCGTGATGGCCAGGGTGCCGACGTGGTGCTGGCCTACCCCGATGTCGCCGGCTATCAGGCGCACCCCAAATATTTCGGTGCCACCGTCGGCCGTTACGCCAACCGCATCAAGGAAGGTCGTTTCACCCTGGACGGCAAGGCCTATCAGCTGGCCACCAATGACGGACCCAACGCGCTGCACGGCGGCCGCCAGGGGTACGACAAGGTGCTATGGACCATCACCGAGGTGAAGAGCGGCCCCGCCGCCAGCGTCACCCTGACCCACACCAGCCCTGATGGGGATGAGGGTTATCCCGGCGCCCTGACGGTGCAGGTGACCTACAGCCTGGATGAGAAGAACGACCTGACCATCCGCTACAAGGCCACGACCGACAAGCCGACGGTGCTGAACCTGACCAACCACAGCCTGTTCAACATGGCGGGTGCGGCGTCGGGCCACACCGTGCTGGAACAGAAGCTGACCGTCGCGGCCGCGAACTACAGCCCCGTCAGCCCCACCCTGATCCCTGACGGTGGGGCCAAGCCGGTGGAGGGCACGCCCTTCGACTTCCGCACACCCCACCTGATTGGTGAGCGCATCCACGACGGCCGCGACCCGCAGTTGCTGATCACCCAGGGCTATGACCACAACTATGTTCTGGATGGCGGCGTGACGGCGGAGCCGCGGTTGGCCGCCCGGTTCGAGGATCCGGCATCCGGCCGCGTCATGGAAATCCTGACCACCGAGCCGGGCTTGCAGGTCTATTCCGGCAACTTCCTGAACGGCGACGTCGCCGGCGTGGGCGGCTACATCTACCGCCAGTCCGATGGCCTGGCGCTGGAGCCGCAGCACTTCCCCGACAGCCCCAACCGCCCCGACTTCCCCACCACCCGCCTCAACCCCGGCCAGACCTACACCCAGGTCTCCATCTACCGCTTCTCCACCACTGCAAAGTAAGGGGTAGCCGTTCCATGACTTCACATCCCCCTGCGGGCGGCGTTGCCGCCCGCACGCTGCGGTCGCGTGCCTGGTTCGATAACCCGGCCAACGTCGATATGACGGCGCTGTACCTGGAGCGCTACCTCAATTTCGGCCTGAGCCTGGAGGAATTGCAGTCCGGCAAGCCGGTCATCGGCATCGCCCAGACGGGGTCGGACCTCAGCCCCTGCAACCGCCATCACCTAGTGCTGGCAGAGCGCATCCGCGAGGGCATCCGCACCGCTGGCGGCATCGTGCTGGAATTCCCCGTCCATCCCATCCAGGAGACGGGCAAGCGCCCCACCGCCGGGCTGGACCGCAACCTGGCTTACCTGGCGCTGGTGGAGGTGCTGTACGGCTATCCGCTGGACGGCGTGGTGCTGACGACGGGGTGCGACAAGACCACGCCGGCCTGCCTGATGGCGGCGGCCACGGTCAACATCCCCGCCATCTCCCTGTCCGTGGGCCCCATGCTGAACGGCTGGTTCAAGGGCGAACGCACCGGTTCCGGCACCATCGTGTGGAAGGCGCGGGAGATGCTGGCGGCGGGGGAGATCGACTACCAGGGTTTCATCAAGCTGGTGGGGTCGTCCGCACCCTCCACCGGTTATTGCAACACCATGGGTACCGCCACCACCATGAACAGCCTGGCGGAAGCGCTGGGCATGTCCCTGACCGGTTCCGCCGCCATTCCCGCGCCCTATCGCGACCGGGCGGAATCGGCCTATCGCACCGGCCTGCGCATCGTGGAGATGGTGCGCGAGGATCTGAAGCCGTCGGACATCCTGACGCGTGAGGCCTTCCTGAACGCCGTCGCCGTCAACTCCGCCATCGGCGGGTCCACCAACGCGCCCATCCATTTGAACGCGCTGGCCCGCCATATTGGCGTGGATTTGGACCTGGATGACTGGCAGCGCCACGGCCTGGACATCCCGCTGCTGGTGAACCTTCAGCCGGCCGGCGAGTATCTGGGGGAGGATTATTACCGCGCCGGCGGCGTGCCGGCGGTTGTGTCCCAGCTGATGGCCCATGGCCTGATCCATGAGGGCGCCATGACCGTGTCGGGTCGCACCATCGGTGAGGAATGCCGGGGTGTCGCCATCGAGGATGAGAAGGTCATCCGACCGTTCGACCAGCCCCTGAAGGCCACGGCCGGCTTCAAGGTGCTGCGCGGTAATCTCTTCGACAGCGCCATCATGAAGACCAGCGTCATCTCTGACGAATTCCGCGCCCGCTATCTCTCCAACTCCGACGACCCGGATGCGTTCGAGGGCAAGGCCGTGGTGTTCGATGGGCCGGAGGATTACCACCACCGCATTGACGACCCGGCCCTGGGCATTGATGAGACCACCGTGCTGTTCATGCGCGGCGCCGGCCCCATCGGCTACCCGGGCGCGGCGGAGGTGGTGAACATGCGCCCGCCCGTCTACCTGATCCAGAAGGGCGTGCACGCGCTGGCCTGCATTGGCGATGGGCGGCAGTCCGGCACCTCCGGTTCCCCCTCCATCCTCAACGCCTCGCCCGAGGCGGCGGCAGGTGGCAACCTCGCCATCCTGCGCACCGGCGACCGCGTGCGCATCGATTTGCGCCAGGGCCGCGCCGACATCCTGATCAGCGACCAGGAACTGGCCGCGCGCCGCCAGGCGCTGAAGGATGCCGGCGGCTACCCGTATCCGGAAAGCCAGACACCGTGGCAGGAGATCCAGCGCGGCTGCGTCGGCCAGCTGGAAACCGGGGCGGTGCTGGAACTGGCGGTCAACTACCAGCGCATCGCCCAGACCAAGGGCCTGCCGCGCGACAACCACTAAACACTAGGCCCAGGAACCCCGGCCGGTCGGATCGGGGGTGGGCGACAGGAGAGGGAGAGACGAATGCTCACACGGCGTATCCTTCTGGGCGGCTGCCTGACCGGTGCCGCCCTGGCCATGACTTCGGCGCGCGGTTTCGCCCAGGTGGCGGGGCAACTGGCGGCGCCGGAGGCCGAACCCCACCCCAATGAGACCTTCGGCGACCGCATGACCGGGGACCTCAGCCCGGCGCACGACCCCTGCATCATCAAGCAGGGCGACACCTATTACGTCTTCGGTAGCGACGCGCTGGGCGGGGAGGGCGAACACCACATCCCGTGGAAGACGTCCAAGGATCTGATCAACTGGACGGCGCGGGGCGATCTGTTCACCAGCCTGCCGCCTTGGGCGCAGCAGGCGGTGCCGGGGACCAAGGCGATGTGGGCACCCGACATCTCGTTCATCAACGGCCGCTATCACCTGTACTATGCGATGTCGACCTTCGGCGGCAACCGCTCGGCCATCGGCCTTTACACCAATGCCACGCTGGATCCGGCCGACCCTACCTATGCCTGGAAGGAAGAGGGGCTGGTCTTCGCCTCGGTGGAAAGCGACGATTACAACTGCATCGACCCGGCGCACTTCGTGGACCGTGAGGGCAACCGCTGGCTGGTGTTCGGCAGCTTCTGGGGCGGCATCAAGATGATCGCCCTGGACCGGGCCACCGGCAGGCCCAAGGCCGACCGCAAGGTCTATTCCCTGATCCACCGCCCGGCCCCGGAACACGCCCCCGATGCGGTGGAGGCGCCGTTCATGATTGAGCGTGACGGCTGGTACTACCTGTTCGCGTCCTTCGATTATTGCTGCAAGGGGGAGAACAGCAGCTATTACGTGGTGGTCGGCCGGTCCAGGAAGGTCACCGGTCCCTATGTCGGCCGCGACGGCAAGTCGATGATGGACGGCTACGGCACCCAGCTGATCCATGGCGATAGCCGCTGGCGCGGGCCGGGGCATGAGGCGGTGCTGCGCGACGGGGACCGGGACTACCTCGTCTATCACACCTATGACGCCACCAAGCACGGCGCCAGTACCCTGCGCATCTCCCCCATCACCTGGACGCCCGATGGCTGGCCGACGGTGACGCTGTAAGCGAAAGACCCGGGTGCCGGGACGGACGCGCGCGTCCCGGCATGTCTGCAAAGAAAAGTTTATCAGAATGTATGATATACTCGCTTGATGATGCCCCTACAAAGGTAGTTTTTGGATAGAGTTAGAAAATGGTTGGCGATGGGAACGAAAATTTCCTGTGCCATCCAGTCGGCGTTGGTTCCACATCCGTCATATCCGGGGGGAAGACTGATGACTTTGACCAGCGAACAGCGGAGTTTCCTGGCGCCCTATCTGCACGCGCTGGGACTCACGGCCGACAGCCTTTCGGAACATTCACTCGGCCCGGATACCCATGAGGGGCCGATGGTCGTTTCCGACGATCCGGCGCGCGACAATCTGGGTTCCGTCCCGCACCCCCTCACGGGGATTTACGCGACCGCCGAGAACATCGTCATCACAGCGCAGAATCCGCTGATCATCGACAGCTCGGTGCCTGTGAGCCTGATCTTCAACGCGATGCTTATCCAGTCGGGCGGTTACATTCAGGCCAATACCACGGTCAAGATCACCGCGACGGTGATCTCGGCGACCACGGGCACCTCCAATGATGCCAATATCAGGATCACAAGCCTGAACGGCACGTCGCCCCCTTCCGGCGCACCAGGGCGTCCTGGCGGGGCCGGCACCAGCTTTTTCCCCGGCACGTGTGGCGGGGGCAACAACCAGTCCTGCGTCGCCAATCCGATCGCGCCGACCGATGGCGGGACGGGCGGCAATGCGCCGCCCGTCAATGGCGGTGGCCCGGGTGTTGCCGCCGGCGATTTTGTCGTCCAGGTCAATTTCATCTCCGGGACCTTCCAGGTGCAGGTCACCGGCGGCGGTGGCGGCCAGGGTGGTCAGGGGGGCACCGGCGGACCTGGCGGCGCGGGTGGCACTGGCGGAACGGCCGTGGGGTGCTGTGGCGGTGCGGTTTTCCCGGGGGGCAAGGGCGGGCAAGGCGGCAATGGCGCCGATGGTGGTGCCGGGGGTGACGGGGCGCCCAGCGGGCCGACCGTCCAGGTCTTTTATTCGGCCACCAACGACAGCCAATGGTCTTATGACGCCAGCCAGTTCGGCGCCGGCGGCACGGGCGGCGCGCCGGGCGCCGCCGGGGCGCCCGGTATCGGCAATGGTGACTATGGCTGGGGCTCGGGCGGCACCGCCGGGGCGCCCGGCATCCCCACACCGCCCGATCAGCGCGGCCAGGTGATCATTCAGCAGAGTTGACGCCGCCGGCCTTCAGGCGGGCCCGCAGCTTGGCGCCGGCCACGCGGACCTCCCGCTCCGGCTCGCCGAAGAATTCCAGCCGCATCGATGTCAGGCGATAGCCGAACTCCTCCGCGATGCGGCGTTTCAACTGCTCGATCTCGGGTGAGGCGAACTCGATCACGCGGCCCGACCCCGTGTCGATCAGATGGTGATGCTCACCCCCCGCCTCCTCATAGCGGGCGCGGCGGTCGCCGAACCAGCGCTGCGACAGCACGCCGGCCTCGCGCAGGATGTTCATGGTGCGGTAGACGGTGCCGCGGCTGAGCTTCGGATCCAGGGCGATGGCGCGGGCGTAGATCTGCTCCACGCTGGGGTGATCACCGCTTTCCAGGAAAGCCTGGCAGACCGTCTTGCGCTTTTGCGTCAGCCGCAGGCCCCGCTCCTTGCACAGCGTCTCAAGTTCGATCATCCGCTTGGGGCCCCCCGTCAGTTTCGGTCTTCGGCACGTCCTCACCTAGTAAGACGTTTTTCGGCGGAATTTTTTCCCGTACTAAAGCAGTATTTCTTTGGAGTAGCTAAATGTCCCCTGCATTGGGTGTGGCGAAGAAAACGGCAGTACCGCCGCCTGCTATTACGGCACGCGGCGGACCATCCTGGGCAGTGTCATCTACAAATGGTGGGCGTTCGCCGGAGTCAGAAGCGATAGGCGACGCTGAAGTTGAAGGTCATCTGCGTGCTGGCGCGGGTGATGGGGCTGTCGGCGGCGTCACCCAGCAGTTTCTGGAACGCCCCGTCGGCCGTCATGAACCAGTTGTCGGTCCAGAACCAGACGGCGCTGAGCCCGGCGCCGGCGCTTTCAAAGCCGGCGCTGGGGGTGAATTGGCGATAGCCGCTGCCGGCCGACTGGCCGGCCGACACGCCGAAATACTTCCGCAGATAGTTTGAATCGGCGTAGGTGGCGGTGGGGCCGGCGAAGACGAAGAAGCGCTCACTGCCCATGATGGGCATATAGGCGCTGATGTCGGCCACCGTACCGGTGTTGCCGATGAAGCCGCGCCGCACCGCCGCCCGCAGCATAACCGGGAAGATGGTGTATTCCGCGAACACCTTGGGCTCAACCGCCGGTCCGATGTCGCCCATGCCGCGCAGATGGCTGCTGTCGTCCTGGTCGCGGCCGACATCATAGCCCACGGTCACGCCGGCGCGGAAGTTCTCACCCCGCAGGATGTTGAAACCCAGGCCTTCACCCATGGAAAAGAAGGCCAGGTCCTCATAACGCACATCCAGGTTGATGCCCGGCTGGACATGGTATTGCGAGGAACCGGGGTAGCGCGGCTGGAACGACGCCGCGCCGCCGAAGGTGACATCCCAGGTCGGCAGTGGATTCTCGAACTTCGACCGCAGCAGCACGCCGGCCGAATATTGCCATTCATTCAAGGGGGAGGGGGTCTGGGCGGCGGCCTGTCCGGGGTTCAGCAGGCAGGCGAGGCAAAGCACAAGACCGAGGAGAGAACTCAGCAGGAAGGCGTGCCGGCTGTTTCGAGCGTTCTTAGGTGCGACATTCCCGAATGAGCCGCCGAGGAAATGCATGTCGTTGTCTCCTGAAGGACCCTGTGGCACCCGCTTGCCAGGCACAGGGGGGCGCAATCGTCCTGCATCCCGCCTTTAAACGGCGACGTGGTTCGGCAGGTTCCCGTCGCGCGAAAAATAACCTTGGCATAGCGCGCGGTGCGGTTGAAGTGGACAGTCGTGTCCGCAATAGAAAAAAGGATTACACGCAAGTACTGTGATCGGCAGCGGGCGGCGTGCCGGTTTTGACTTTGGTACAACACATGAAAAAGCCCGCTTCGGGCCAAGAAGCGGGCTTTCTCGATCAGGCAGGATCGGTGGTGCGTCAGCCGGCCGGGGTCAACTCAAGCAGGACGATGTCGTTCGTCCGCATGGGCAGGTCGATAGGGAAGGCGCCGTCGCCGCCCACGCGCACGATCTTGTCGGTCTCCGGCACATCCTTGGTCAGCCCTTCAAGCTGGGCCAGCTGGTCGGCCGTCAGCGCCTGGGGCAGCCCCATGTCGATATAGGCGCTATAGGCGTCGTTGGCGCGGTAGCCGGTGCGGCGGACCTTCAGATGATAGGCGCCGGGCTTCAGTCCCGCCAGGCGCAGGGCCACAGGCTCGGTCGCGATGGCGGGATGCGGCGCGCGGTAATAGGGCCGGTTGCTGACCTTCTGCTCCGGCTGGGTCCAGTCGAACACCAGGGCCGTGATCTTGCCCCCGTCGGTGGTGGCGAAGATGTGGGCGTCGTCGCTGGCCAGGGCCGTCCCGCCCAGCGCGTGCAGGTATTTGTAGGCGAACCAGGCGGGCTTGCGGATGCCCTGCGGGTTCATCAGGCCGAAGCCACCCTCGAACGGGGCGGTGGGCGGGCCCGGCTCCTCGAACAGGTCGGTGTAGGTCCAATAGCTCATGCCCTGGGCCAGGCCCTGGACGCGCTTCAGCTTTTCCAGGATGTAGGCGGCGCTGACGTAGCTGTCGTGCACGGCGTCGCGCGGGGTGTAGCTGGTGCTCCACTCCGTGAAATAGAGCGGCAACTGGGGGAAGGCGGACGCGCTGATCTGGTCGCGCACCCTGCGCACGTCGCCGACGATGGCGTCGGGGGAGGGGGACAGCTTGGTGTCCTTCTCGCCCTTTTCATCCAGGAAGCCGCCCTCGACGCCATAGGTGTGGGTGGACACGAAGTCCACGCCGGATCCGCTTTTCGCCACATGGGCCAGGAACTCCGGCACCCAGGCCGCCCCTGCCGTGGCCGGGCCGCCGACCCGCAAGGTGGGGTCGATCGCCTTGATGGCGCGGGCCGTGACGTCGTAAAGCTCGAAATAGGCGGCCTGGTCGCCCTTCTCGAAAAAGCCGTCCAGGTTGGGCTCGTTCCACACCTCGAAGAACCACTTCCGCACTTCTTCCACGCCATAGCGTTCGCGGATATGGCCGATGAAGGCGGTGATCAGGTCGCCCCAGGCGTCCAGCCGGGGATGGGAGGTATTGCCCTTCCAGTAGAAGATGGTGAGGTCGGATGTCTTCATCGCCTCCGGCGTGAAGCCCAGTTCCACGAAGGGGCGGATACCCTTGGCCATCAGGGCGTCGTACAACTGGTCGATGCCGCTCCAGTCATAACGGATCCGGCCGTTCTCCACCTTCACGGTGCCCAGCACGTCGTGGAAGATGGCATGGAAGCGGAGATAGCGGAAACCCAGTTCATCCACCGCGGTCTTCAGCTGTGCCTGGGCGTCCGGGCGGATCAGCGTGCCGGGATAGTCGGACCCGACCGACAGGTCGAAGAAGCGGTCCACCGGGCCGGCGGTGTGGGCCGTGTCCAGCGTGATGCTGCGCGTGCGGCGGGTGGCCTTGGCGAAGGCACGGCCCGCGGCGGACAGGCCGGGCAACAGGGACGCGGCGGCGACGAACGCGCGGCGGGACAGCTTCATGGGACTTCCTCCGGATTTTTTTTTTGAGACTCATGCAACGGGCCAGGGGGAACTGGCCGTGGCCCCGGCGCCGTCAGGGTTTATTCTTCTCCACCTGCACCTCGCCCTCCTGGACCCACTCGCCACTATCGGGCGGCTAAATGGTAGCGGTACCATCCGTGGGCGCATGGCAACACGCGCCGGCCACCCGCCAGGGGTGCAGCATCGCCGATTGTTCCTGATAGCGCTATCACTTTATGGCCGGAATACCGGGGAGGTGACCCGCCCCCGGAGGTGCCGGCGGGCCACCGATTCGGCGGCCCGTTACTCCACCTGCGACGCCACAAGGGAAATCCGGTGGCGTGCCTTGAAGCCGGCTCAGCGACGGCGGGGCGGGGGACGGCGGGCGGGACCGGCGCCGGGGCCGGCGGCGCGTTCGTCCTTATGACGATAGGTGATGCGGCCCTTGGTCAGGTCGTACGGCGTCATCTCCACCGTCACGCGGTCACCCGCCAGCGAGCGGATACGGCTCTTGCGCATGCGGCCGGCGGTGTAGGCGATGATCTCATGCCCGTTTTCCAGCTTCACCCGGAAACGGCCGTCGGGCAGGGCCTCTTCAATCTTGCCCTCGAACTCGAGGAATTCTTCCTTGGCCATGGGGCGCTCCTAGAACAGGTCGCGTGAAGGCGGAATCGCCTTGAAGCCGTGACCCTGCTCGCCAAACAAAAACTTAGTGCCCGCCGCGTTTCGGATTGAACGCGGCAGGTTCCAAAAGGCGAAAAAAAACGGCGGCATGGAAGCCCATGCCACCGCTTTCTTCTGAATTCCGAACGACGCGGATCAAACGGCGCGCAGGTTCTCAGCAGCCGTCTTGCCCTTGCGCGGATCGCGGACCAGCTCAAAGCTCAGCTTCTGACCTTCGGTCAGGCTGCCGAGGCCGGCGCGCTCAACGGCGGAAATGTGGACGAAAACGTCGGCGGAGCCATCCTCGGGCTGAATGAAACCGAAGCCCTTGGTGCTGTTGAACCACTTAACGGTACCGATGGTCATAGTAATCTCCTGGGAATTTTCCCGGTCATAGCTGCCCGTCGCGGGAGTGCGGTGCGGGCATCAAAGTTCACGACAGGGAAGTTACGGCCAAGACCGCACAGTAACCCAGTAGCAAAGTCGATGCGCCCAACATGGCGCGCGTGGCGCGAGATTGCAAGCTTTCAGCACGCAGGACCTGCCATGCTTCCCCAAAAGGGCCGGCGGCCGCCCGTTTTTCCCCCTCATTTGGGCTGTGCGGTTTCCGTCGCCCCGCCGGGAATATAGCGCAAACCGGTCACCTCATAGGGCCGGTCCATGCGGGCGCCGTCACCGACCGTCACCTTCATGAAATGCATATAGTCGGGCACGCCGGCGTCGAATCCGCCCCAGATCCAGCCGTGGCGGGTGAAGATCTGGAAGGCGGCACCTTGCGGGGACACCTTGCCCGGTGCCCCATCGCGGGGCGTGTATTGCGCCGCCACCTTGGGCCACCAATTGTGCTGCAGGTCCAGGAAGGGGTTGATCAGGGGGTTGATGTCGATGGCCATGCCATAGGCGTGGCTGCTCCATTCATTGGGGGCGTCGTCCGCCTTCTCGCAATAGAATCCCACGGTGATGTTCTGCTCGGCATAGATGGTGGAGCCGTACTTTTCCCAGGAATCGACCCGGTTGACGGGGAAATGCGCGGCATAGAGGTCGGCGAAAAGGCTGGCCACGTCGTTGGCGATGCGCTTGTTGACCACCAGGGCGCCGTCGTGGGCCTTGCCGTCGAAGCCTTGGTAAGTGACGGCCACCGACACCAGATCGTCCAGGGCCACGGGGCAGCCCGGCTTCCAGGCGATGCCGGTCATTGCCGTGCGCTGCGCCTCCGTCAGCGGGGCGATGGTGCCCGCTGCTGCCGTTTGCGCGGCCATGCCCAGGGCCGCCGCGACCGTAATTCCCATAGCCCCCAGGCGCACCTTGACGCCGACCTTCGCCATTGCCGTTCCCCATCCTGCCATCATCGCCCCCGCGCAGGCTCTCATTTAGCGCGGATCGCGTTAAGGTGGAAACGGCTTGGGGGCGGTGCCACCCGGGCGGTGGGAAGTGGCCCCTAATCGGATGTCAGCGTGCGCTGCACCTGGCCGATGTTCACGACCAGCCGCCGCGCCAGCCAGACGGCGCGCTCGAACAGGATGGTCAGGCGGAACAGGGCGTCCTGCACGGGTGCTGCCGCATCGGAACCGGAAACCAGGCGGCGGCGCAGTTCGTCCATCAACTGGTCGCGGTGGCCCAACAGGCCCAGGGTCAGGTCGGCATCGTCGGCGCCCAGGCTTTCCGCGTAACCGGCCACCACGCTCAACAGGGTGTGCAAGGCCTCCACCAGGTTGCCGGTGGTGGACAGGGCCGCCGCCGCCGGCACCGTGGCCGCCAACTCCGCCAGGGTTTCGTGCAGTTCGCCGGCGTTGCCGACCGCGTCTTCCAGCAGCAGGGCGGCCGCCACCTCGACCTGGCGCGGCTGGTTGTCCAGCAGCAGGCGGATGTAGGTCCGGATGGCCTGGGCCAGGGTGGTGCCGGCGGCACGCAGGGTCTGTGCCGTGGGGGTCGCCTTGTCCGGTTCCGCCCGCACATGGTCCAGCAGCAGGGGCAGCCGTTCGCTGAGGCGGGCCAGTTCCCGCATGGCGAGATCCAGCGCCACCGGCGGATCGGACAGGGCCTCGCGCAACAGGAAGGCGGGCTGGGCCAGGGTGTCGCCGGCGCTGGGCGGGGCCAGGCGCGCCGCCAGGGTGGCGATGGGATTCCGTCCCAGGCTGACGACCAGGGATCCCGCCACCTGGGCCAGGGTGAACAGGACGGCGATCTCGGCGGCCACCCCCATGCCCGCGTGATCGGCCAGGCCCTGCAAGGTGTCGGGGGCCTCGGTGGCGATGACGGCGGCCACCGCCAGGAACAGGGCGCCGCCGGCCTTCTGCACCGCCTGGAACACGAAGATCAGGCGGCCGTCGCCGGATTCGCCCGGCACCACCATCAGGTTGTTGAGGATGGCGGCGGCATTGGCGCCGGCGATCAGCGGCAGGGCGGCCGGCAGGGTCAGCAGGCCGGATCCCACCGCCGCCACCGCAACGGCGGCGGCCACGGAGGATGACTGTGCCGCGAAGGAGAATCCGGCCCCCACCGCGGCCAGCAGCCACGGGGAATGCAGCACCATGGCCAGGCCGCCGCCGTGCACCAGATCGTCCCGCACCGGCCCGACGGTGGAAGAGATGATGTGCATGCCGAACAGCAGGAAGGCGGCGCCCAGCGCCGCCTCCAGCATGTTGCGCAGGCGGTCGGTGCGGGCCAGCTTGAAGTAGGTGGCGATGCCGACCAGGCCGATGACCACGCTGGCCGCCGTCGTCGTGTCGATGGCCACCAGCAGGGGCAGCATGGCGGTGCCGACATTGGACCAGGTGGGCGCGACCAGGGCGGGGCCGGGCGGCAGGATCCCCGCCCGCAGGAAACCCATGATGATCCACGAGACGGCGTTGCTGCTCTGCGTCGCCACGCCGGCCAGGGTGCCGCTGATGGCGCTGCTGAGCGGGCTGCGCAGCGCCCAGGCGAAAACGGCGCGGGTGCGCCGCCCCACCAGCGGCACCAGGTTGGCCGACAGCGACCGCGCGCCGATGAAGAACAGCCCCAGCCCGCACAGAAGGGTGGCGATGATGCTCATGCGCGTGGGCCGCGCCGCCGGATGGCGGTGCGCCCGTCCTCAAAAGCCATGCCGCAGCCCGGCGGCATGTGGCCGAATTCCCCCACCCTCATGAACATCCCCGAACGCGACGTCGTCTGCGGCCATGCGAACCCCGTCCCCACGGGGGCGCATGCCGGATCATGGCGTTGTAACACAGGCGGTGGGCCGCTTTTTGTGACGGATATGTGAAATGGTCGGCCGACCGACGCCCCCATGCCGCTTGCGCGATCATATTTTCAGATGTATCGTAAGATATGTTTTTCGATAGACGAGATAGCCGGCATCCTTTCCAGGCCGCGGGGCGGCACGGGGGATGGAATCCTTGGCACCACGGCGGCGGTGGTGGTTCGCGGCGGGGCGGCGGCGGCATGCCGGGCGCCCGCAAGCTTTCCTCAAACGATCTGCAACTGGTGATCCTGGCCCTGCTGGAAAAGCAGCCGGCCCATGGGTACGAACTGATCCGCACGCTGGAGGAACGCTCCGGCGGCTTCTACGCGCCCAGCCCCGGCGTCATCTATCCGGCGCTGACCTATCTGGAGGAGGTGGGGCACGCCAATGCGGAGCCTGACGGCAACCGCAAGCGTTACCGCCTGACCGAAACGGGCCTGCATCATCTGCAGGCCAACCGCGCCCTGGTCGACTCCATCCTTGAGGCGCTGGGCCGCGTCGGTGGCCGCATGGCGGAGGTGCGTGAGGCCTTCGCCGGCCTGAACGAGGTCGATCCCGCCGCCTGGGACGATCTGCACCGCGCCCGCCACGATCTGAAGCACGCGCTGCTGCGCGCGAAGGGCTCCGGCCCCGCCGAGGCACGGCGCATCACCGCCATCCTGGAGCGCGCGACCGCCGAGATCCTCGGCACGGCCGCCAGCGCCCCGACATTGAATTCCCAAGCAAGAGAGAGAAACCCTGACCATGCAGTCTCAGGACAACGGCGGCGCGACCGCGCGCCACCCGATTCAACGCGTGCGCCACGACACCCGCCGCCGCACCCTGACGGTCACCGCCGTCACCCGCCTGACGCCCAAGATGCTGCGCATCGACTTCACCTCACCCGATCTGGCGGATTTCACCAGTGCTGGGCCGGACGACCATGTGAAGGTCTTCCTGTCGAACGGCGGCGAGAGTGTCATGCGCGACTACACCCCCCGGGCCTTCGACCGGGAAAAACGCACGCTGACCATCGACTTCGCCATCCATGAGGCGGGGCCCGCCACCGCCTGGGCCCTGCAGGCCAAGGTGGGGGATACGCTGGAGATCGGTGGCCCGCGCGGCTCCGTCGTGGTGCCGGACGATTTTGACTGGTACCTGCTGATCGCCGATGAAACCGGGCTGCCGGCCATGGGCCGCCGGCTGGAGGAATTGCGGCCCGGCGTGCCGGTGCTGACCGTCGCCGTCATCGACAACGCGGATGAGGTGCAGGCGATTGAGACCGGCACCGCCTGGACACCCCACTGGATTTACCGCGACCAGCAGCCGGGCGGCGACGCCGACCTGCTGCGCCAGGCGCTTGATGGCCTGACCCTTCCCGAGGGCGATGGCTACGTCTGGATCGCGGCGGAGGCCCAGGTGGTCAAGGCCCTGCGCGGCCATTTCATCGAGGAGCGCAAGCACCCGGCCGCCTGGATGCGGGCGTCGGGCTATTGGCTGCGCGGCGAGGCCGGCGCGCACGAGAACTTCTGAATGTAATCAGCGGCGTGAGGCGTCCTCACGCCGCTTTCGGCCGCGACTTTAGCCGCCAGCTTCCAGCAGTGCCAGTTCCCGACGGACGGCCTGGTGACGGTCGGCGGTCAGGCGATGGCCGCGCACCAGGGGAATGGCCAGCAGGCACAACACCGCCGGCACCCAGATGGCGGCGACGGACAGGGCCGTCGTGGCTTGGCCGGTTTGTTCAGCACCCTGCGGGTTGAAGCCCGCCCGGTCCAGGGCCATCAGGGCCAGGGCGGGGGCGACGGCGGCGGCCAGCTTGTCGATGATCGAGAACAGGGCCGACAGGGCGCCCAACTGGTCGGTGCCGGATGACAGCCGCCATTGGTCCCCCAGGTCGGCCATCATTGAGCGCATCAGCACCGGGGCCGCCGACAGGGTGATGCCGAAGCCGGCCAGGATGACCATGCCCACCTTGGGGCTGGACCAGGGCAGCAGGTGCACCACCGGGTACAGCAGGGCCTGCGCCGCGAAGCCCAGCGCCAGGGCGCGGTGCTTTTCCATCAGCGTGCCCAGCATGCTCCACAGATAGCCGCCGGCGATGGCACCCAGCTTCAGGACGAACAGCAGGCTGGCCGTTTGCAGCGGGCTCAGGCCATGGAACAGGGGATAATAGAAAAAGAAGACGGCGCCCGAGCCGTACAACGCCAGGCTGGTCAGGAAGCTGGACCCCAGCAGGCGGGCGACATCGCCCTGGGCCAGCAGCCGGGCATAGTCGCGCCAGGCCGGGCGGCGGGTCCAGGCGGCCGGCGGCTCGCGCACTAGCAGGACGGCCAGGGCCACGCCCACCGGCGTCGCCGCCATGATGAACCAGCCCATGGCCGGCACCGTGGCGGCCGGGGTCGCCTTCAGCGCCGGCAGCAGGGGCAGGGCGGTGATGGCCAGGCCGCCCACCATGAAGAAGGCCTGCGCCCAGGCGAAGATGGCGTTGCGCTCGTCATAATCGTCGCTCAGCGACCCGCCCCAGGCCACGTGGGCCACGCTGCACAGGGACCAGGCGGCATAGGTGCCGGCCAGGCACAGCGACAGATAGGTGGCGCTGGCCCCCTTGGGCGGCATGAACAGGCCGAAGACCGATACGATCAGGAAGGGCGTGCCGATCACCAGCCACAGGCGGAACCGGCCGAAGGCTGATCGGGTGTTGTCCAGCACCACCGCCGCCAGCGGGTCGGCGATGATGTCGGCCAACCGCGCCACCAGGAAGGCCAGGCCCACCAGGCCCAGCGGCAGGCCCACGACCGTGCCGTAGTAATTGGGCAAATAGATCAGCAGCGGCAGCCCCAGGCCGGCCAGCCCCACCGTCGGGGCGGCATACGCCATCTTGGTCACCATCCGCATCCAGGCCTCCTCTTCACACGAGGCGACACCGTAAAGGGAAAGTGGGGGTCAGGGAAAGTGCCCGTGGCCCCTTCCAGCCGGGGGATTTCAATCAGGCGCTCAACGCCTCACGCTCACACGTGGTGGGCAATTGCGCGGCGGGGGGCACCAGCGTCAGGCTGTTGACGCGCAGGGCGCCGGCCAGGGCGCGCGCGGTCATGGCCAGGGTGGGCCGGTCATTTTCCAGCGCCAGCCAGCGCAGTTGGGCGTCGAACTGCGCCTCCTTCCCGTTCTGGGCGGCGGCCACCAGCATCAGCACCTGCCGCTCATCCGCGGTCAGGCTGGGGCAGCCGGGATGGCCGATGGCCAGTTCCCGCCGGCAGGTGTGGATCAGCGCCAGCAGGAAGGTGTGCAGGGTGGCCAGCACCTCCCGCCCATCCTCACCACAGGTGTCCGCGAACTCCCGTCCCACCAGGGGGCCGTAGTCCTTGCCCTGCACCATGCGGCGCAACGCCCAGACAAGCAGATGTTCACCCGGGCCGAATTCCGGCACGTGGTCCGATTTCGCGGTTACGGCATCCATCAATGACATCGTCATATCCCCCGACGGATCATGGGCGTTCCAAAGGGAAGCCACCAGCCGCCGTAGATGCAAATCATTCTCAAACCATAACGCATGTCGGGCGCGTTGGCAAAGGCCACCGTCACACCCGGCGTGCATACCCAAACAAGTATTCTATACCCCGGCGGCCACATTGACCCAAGGCCTGAACCGTTTCCCCCCGAAATGGTCACCGAGATGACACCGGTTGGGGCAAGGACCGTTGGGACGAAGGGTCGCAGGCGGCTTCAACCGACGCGACGGGCAGACAGGCGGCATCCGCCGTCCTATCCTGCCGGCCCCGATACCCGGGGCCAGTCCCCAGGAATTGGGGGCGCGCATCCGGGATGGCAAGGCCGGGAACGGCAAAGCCGCAACGACAAGAGGATCCGGCAGATGGCGACCCAGACCGATATCGACCTGCTGATGCCCGCCCCCATGATGCCCTTCGTCATGGAACAATTGGATCAGGCCTTCCGCGTCCACAAGCTGTGGCTGGCACCTGATGCGGATGCCATGCTGGCGGAGGTCGGCCCCCGCGTGCGCGCCATCGCGGCCGCTGGTGGCGCCTCCGTCACGGCGCAACTGATGGGCCGGCTGCCGACTCTGGAATGCGTGTCCAGCTTCGGCGTGGGCTACGACCACGTGGATGCCAGGTGGGCCGGCGCCCACGGCATCACCGTCACCAACACCCCCGACGTCCTGACGGAGGAGGTGGCGGACACCGCCCTGGCCCTGGTGCTGATGGCGGTGCGCCGCCTGCCGCAGGCGGAACGCTATCTGCGCGCCGGCCATTGGCTGGAAAAGTCCTATCCGCTGACATCGTCGTTGCGCGACCGCACGGCCGGCATCCTGGGCCTGGGCCGCATCGGCAAGGCCATCGGCCACCGATTGGAGGCCTGCGGCGTGCCCGTCCACTATCACGGCCGCCATGCCCAGGCGGACGTGGACTATCCCTATCACGCGACACCGGTGGACCTGGCGCGGGCGGTGGACGTGCTGGTGGTGGTCACCCCCGGCGGGCCGGGCACCCGTGACCTGGTCAACGCCGACGTGCTGAAGGCCCTGGGCCCCAACGGCATCCTGGTCAATATCGCCCGCGGCAGCGTGGTGGATGAGGCGGCGCTGATCGCGGCGTTGCGGGACGGCACCATCCTGGGCGCCGGCCTGGACGTGTTCGCGCAGGAGCCCCGGGTGCCCCAGGCCCTGCTGGACCTGGACAATACCGTGCTGCTGCCGCATGTCGGCTCCGCCACCACCCACACCCGCCGCGCCATGGGCCAGCTGGTGGTGGACAACCTGCTGGCCTGGGCCGCCGGCCGGCCGGTGCTGACGCCCGTGCCGGAGACACAAGTTAAGGGGTAGTTTTTCCTGGCGGCATGGGCTTCTGCTTATGCCGCTATACCGCGACCGCGGTCGCCGGAAGTTTCCGGGGAGCGTAGCGGACTGGAAACTGAGGAAGCCCAAGCCAGCGCATGCTGGCGCCCGGCGCCTGAGGGTCGACGTATCAGAGCCAGCCCCGGCGCCGGAAATACCAATAGGGCAGGATGGCGGACACCACCATCAGGCACAGGGCGCCGGGGTAGCCGAACACCCAGTCCAGTTCCGGCATGTGCTTGAAGTTCATGCCGTAGATGGAGGCGATCAGGGTGGGCGGCAGGAAGATGACGGCGGCGACCGAGAAGATCTTGATGATGGCGTTCTGCTGGATGTTGATCAGCCCCAGGGTCGAATCCAGCAGGAACTGCGCCGTCTGCGCCAGATAGCCGTTGTAGTCCAGCAGCGACTGGATATCGCCGTTCAGCGTGTTCAGGGTGACCTTGGTTTCCGGGGCGATGGGGGCGGCCTTCTCCGCCGCCTTCAGGAACATGACGGCCCGGGCCAGGCTGTGCAGGCTTTCCCGCACGCGCGACGCCAGGTCGCCGCTGCGGCCGATGCGTTTCAGGGCCGATTGCAGGTCGGCGTCGATGATGCTGGGGCTGAGTTCCTCCCCCTGGCTGAAGACGGCGCGGGACAGGGTGTCCATGCCCTCCTTCACCTCTTCCAGCACGTCGGCCACGCGGCCGACGATGGCGCCCAGCAGGGCCAGCAGGATGCCCTCCGGATCGGACGGCAGGTCACCGGACCCCTGGTCCACCCGGCCGGTGAAGGTGCGGAAGGGGGTGGTGTCCAGGTAACGCACCGTCACCAGATGCTTGGGCGTCAGGATGAAGGTGGCGTCGGCCAGCGACGGGCCCAGTGGCGCCTGGCGGGTCAGCACGCGCACCGTCATGACCAGGGCGTAGCGCCCACCTTGTACAGCTGGCGGCTGCTCTCGATCTCCCGCATCTCCTCCCGCGTCGGGACCTCGACGCCCAGCGCTTTCTCGACCTGGGTCTCCTCCTCCCGGGTCGGGTCGATCATGTCGATCCACAGATCGTCGGCGACGCAGGGGGCGCCGGCCTGGCGTTTGGTCAGGGCGCCGTTTTCCAGGCGGTAGAGGGTCAGCATGCACGCATCTTTCCAATTATGACCGCAAGCAAGAGGCAGGAATGCTTGCGTCAGCGACAAGAACCATCCCGGCACTGCAACGATTTGTCACCCCTGTCAGCCACCGCAAGGCGTTTAGGCTTTCGCACGACGCGCGATAGGGCGTGAAGGTGATGCAGACGGGTGGGGTCTATGCAGTTCATGGGGCGGCAGAAGCAGGATCAATGGGTGGCCGAAGAGGCGTTGCCGGGGCGCCGCGATGGTTTTTTCCTGGACCTCGCCGCGACGGACGGGATCGCCTACAACAATACCTGGGTGCTGGAGCGTGAGTTTGGTTGGACCGGCATCGCCGTTGAACCCAACCTCGCCTATTTCAATGCCCTGAAACAAAATCGGCTCTGCGTTTGCGTCCCCGATTGCATTGATGAGGGGGAGGGCACCGTGGACTTTCTGATCAATGGGGAACTCGGCGGTATCGTCGGTGAAGATACGGACAACAAAAACGACGTTCGGCCGGAATTCGTCGAGCGGGTACGGGAGAAGGGACTGCTGCAAACCCTCAAGACCCGTTCCCTGCTTGATGTTCTGGAACATCATAACGCACCCAGTGTGATCGATTATTTCAGTTTCGATGTGGAGGGGGCTGAGACGCGGATTCTCCGCAGTTTCCCATTCGAAAAATACACATTCCTCAGCCTGACGATCGAGCGGCCGTCACCGGAGATCAACGAAGCCCTGTTCCGCCATGGGTACCTGTTCGTCAGGAATGTCGCGTCCGACAGCTTCTACGTCCACGAATCCGCGCCGACCGCCACCACCATCGCGCGGGAACCGTTCGCGCAACAGCCGCCGAAGCGGCCGTGAGGTCAAGGGGCGCCGTCTAATCCCCCATCAGCGCCTGCACCTTGCGGCCCAGATCGTCCAGGTCGAAGGGCTTGGTGATGAAGTCCATGCCCTCGCCCAGGAAGGAGGAGCGCTGGGCGACGCCCTCGGCATATCCCGTGGCGAACAGGATCTTCATGCCGGGGCGCAGGCGGCGGGCCTCCGCCGCCAGGTCGCGGCCGTTCATGCCGGGCAGGCCGACGTCGGTCAGCAGCAGGTCGATGGCGCCACCGCCCGACAGCAGGGGCAGGGCCTCGGCCGCCGTTTCCGCCTCCAGCACCGCGTAGCCGTGTTCCTGCAGGATGTCGATGACCACCATGCGCACCACCAGTTCATCCTCCACCACCAGCACGGTGCCCTGGCCCTTGGGCAGGCCCTCGGCCGCCGGGGCCGCGGTTTCCGCCATCGGGGTGGTGTCGCGCAGGTCGCGGGGCATGTACAGGCAGATGGTGGTGCCCTCGTCCGGGGTGGAGTGCAGGGTGACGTGGCCCCCCACCTGGCGGGCGAAGCCGTAGATCATGGACAGGCCCAGGCCGGTACCCTGGCCCAGCGGCTTGGTGGTGAAAAAGGGGTCGAAGGCCTTGGCCAGCACTTCCGGCGGCATGCCGCTGCCGGTGTCGGTGACGCAGGTCAGGACATAGTCGCCGGGCGCCAGGTCGGCCGACGCGCGCTCGTCCTCGGCCGTGATGGTGACGTTGCTGGTCTCGATGGTCAGGCGGCCGCCGCTGCCCATGGCGTCCCGCGCGTTGATGGCCAGGTTCAGGACGGCGCTTTCGAACTGGTTGGCGTCGGTCAGCGCCGGCCACAAGTCGGACGCCAATGCCACCCGCAGTTCGATCGACTGCCCCAGGGTGCGGCGCAGCAAATCGTCCAGCGACGCCACCAGCGCGTTGATGTCGGCCGTCTTCAGGTCCAGCGTCTGGCGGCGGGCGAAGGCCAGCAGGCGGTGGGTCAGCCCCGCCGCCCGGTTGGCGGAGGACAGGATGCTGTCGACATAACGGCCGACATTGTCGAACCGCGCCTCGCGCACCCGCTTCTGGATCAGGTCGGCCGCCCCCATGATGCCGGCCAGCATGTTGTTGAAGTCGTGGGCGATGCCGCCGGTCAGCTGGCCGATCGCCTCCATCTTGTGCGACTGGCGCAGCGCCTCTTCCTTGACGCGCAGTTCCTCGGTGCGGGCCGCCACCTCGGCCTCCAGCGCGTCGCGCGCCTGCTTGGTCTCGGTGATGTCGATGGCGCAGCCGACATAGCCCAGGAAGGTGCCGGCGTCATCGAAGCGGGGGCCGCTTTCACAGCGCAGCCAGCGGATCTCGCCCGACGCCTTGCGGACGCGCATGTCGTCCAGGAACGGTTCGTGGCTGACGAACAGGGCCGCGCGCGTCTCTTTCAGGGCGGGCCAGTCGTCCTCATGGATCAGGGCGGACCAGCCCTCGCTCACCATGCGCGCCGGCGGCACGCCGAATTCCGCCTCGAACCGCCGGTTGGCGAAGATGATGCGGCCCGTCGCGTTCGCTGACCAGATCAGCGCCGGTGCGCTGTCCGCCATCATGCGGAAACGCTGTTCGCTCTCCTGTAACGCCTGGGCCGCCCGGCGGGCCCGCACGCGATCCTCCGCCTCGCGCAGGGCGCGGTTCACCACCATGGGGATGCGGGCCAGGTTGCGCTTGGTCACATAATCGGTGGCGCCGGCGCGCAGGGCCTCGGTCGCGAACTCCTCGCCGATGACGCCGGAGATGAAGATGAAGGGGACGGCAGGGCGCCGGGCGCGGGCCATTTCCAGGGCGGCCAGGCCGTTGAAGCCGGGCAGGGAATAGTCGGACAGGATGATGTCGAAGCCGCCGGCGTCCAGTGCTGCCTCGTAATCAGGCCGGACCATGGCGCGTGTCACCGTGACCGGCCGGCTGATCTTGCGGAACTGGCGCGTGATCAGTTCCGCATCGATGTCGCTGTCCTCGACCAACAGCACGGCAACAGGCTGATCCGCGGGTTCGGTCACGCAAGTTCCCCCGGAACCGGCTCGTTCAGTACCGCCCAGAACATTCCCAGGTCGCGGATGGCCTCATAAAAGGCCTTGAAGTCCACAGGCTTCACCACGAAGGAGTTCACCCCGTACTGGTAGCTGCGCACCACGTCGCTCTCCTCCCGTGAGGAGGTCAGCATGACGATGGGTGTGGTGCGATACTTGGGATGGGACTTCACCCGCTCCAGCACCTCCAGCCCATCGACCTTGGGCAGCTTCAGGTCCAGCAGGACCACGGCGGGCAAACCGGGCTCGCGGTTCGCGAACCGGCCTTCGCTGAACAGATAGTCCAGCGCCTCCGCGCCATCCCGGGCGATGACGACCTCGTTGGCCAATTGGGCCTTCTTCAGGGCGGCCAGGGTCAGTTCGATATCGGCGGGATTGTCCTCCACCAGAAGGATGGGTCTAAGTGCGGTCACGGTTTCCTCCTGCCAGCGGTTGGGTTGCCTGAACGGGGTGCGATTGACGTTTGGGAAGGGTGAAGCTGAAGGTGGCGCCCTGACCGACGGCGCCCTTGGCCTCCAGCGTGCCGCCATGCCGGTCGATGATGCGCTTGGTCAGGGCCAGGCCGATGCCGGTACCCTCATAGTCTTCCTGGCGGTGCAACCGCTGGAAGACCTGGAACAGCTTATTGGCGTAGTTCATGTCGAAACCGACGCCGTTGTCCTCGACCGAATAGATCACGTCGGCGCTCCGCTCCTGCCCCCAGACGCGGATGCGAGGCGGGGTGCTGTCGCGGCTGTACTTGACGGCGTTTTCCACCAGGTTGAACAGGGCCTGGCGCACCAGGGTGGGGTCGCCCCAGGCGGGGGGCAGGGATCCGATGTCCCATTCCACACCCTTCTGCCGCTCATCCGTTTCCAGGCTGCGCCGGATTTCGACCATGATCTTGGTCATGTCGACGCGTGACATCTTCAGGCTGGTGCGGCCCAGTTGTGAGAAGTGCAGCAAATCGTCCACCAGCTGCCCAGCCGACAGCGCCGCGGCGGTGATGCCGTCCAGATAGTGGCGCGACAGGGCCTTCAGGTCCGGCTCCTCCTCGCCCAGCAGCTCGGCATATCCCGCGATGTGGCGGAAGGGGGCCCGCAAATCGTGGGAGATGGAGTAGGAGAACGCCTCCAGTTCCTTGTTCGACCGCTGCAACTCTTCGCTCAGCTGCGCCCGCTCCTCCGCCCGTTGCAGGACGAAGTTGATGATGGCGCTGCGGAAGTCGGTGGCGCTCATCAGTTCCGCCGTGTGCCAGGGCTGGGCGCACAAGCGCACCTCCTGTTTCCAGGACTCGAAAGACAGGCGGGGATGCAGGCGGCCGGCGGCGTCGGTCGCCTTGTCGGCGCGGGGGTCGCCGCCCCAGGTCACGGTCTCCACCACCTCCGGCCGGAACCAGAAGATGAAGCTGGCGTGGATGCGGGAAATGGGCACGGCGATGACGCCGCTGGCCACTTTGGCGATGTCGCGGCCGGGCTCCCACTCGGCGCTCAGCATGCCGGTGGCGTAAATCTGGTCCACGCCGCGCGCCCGCACCCAATCCGCCAGCGCCAGGATGCTGTCGATGGGGGGCGCCTTGCCGGCGGTCAGCACGATGCCGTCGGTGACGACGGCGGCACCGGCGCTGTTGGTCAGGGCCAGCCATTGCGTGGCACTGTCCACCAGGCCGGCCTGGAAGCCGGGCGCGCGGGCCAGGCGCGCCACCAGTTCCGTCTCCAGCCCTTTAAGGCGCAGGCGCTCATCCGCCTCGGCCGCGCGTTCGCGGGCGGATATTTGCTGCGCCACGATGCGGCCAAGAAAGTCGCAAGCCGCACGGATCTGCGGGCCGACATAACGCGGCTGGGCATGGTGGCAGGAAATCAGGCCCCACAGTTTCCCGTCGATGACGATGGAAATGGACATGGACGCGGCCGTGCCCATGTTGCGCATGTATTCCAGATGCACTGGCGACACGCTGCGCAGGGCGGCGTGGCTTAAATCCAGCGGCGCGCCGTCCACCGGGCATAGGGCCGGCGCCAGCGGCACCGGCGTATATGCGGCGGTCGGGATCAGGCGCAGGCGGTTCAGGCGGTACAGATCCCGCGCCTGTGCCGGAATGTCGGAGGCCGGGAAACGCAGGTCGAGGTAGGAGGGCAGGGTGCCGTCGCCCTTCTCCGCGATGACCGTGCCGTTCCAGTCCTCATCGAAGCGATAGATCATGACGCGGTTGAAACGGGTCAGCGCCTGCATCTGGGCCGCCACCCCCGTGCACAGCGCCGCCACGGTCTTCAGCCCGTCCGATCCGTCCAGGAATTCGCGCAGCAACTGGTAGAAGGTGGCGCTGCGGCCCCGCTCCGTCTCGTCGAACTCCTCGAATTCCAGCAGGATGCCTTGGGCGGCCCGATGCCCGGCGACGTGGAAGGTGCGGCGGTCGATGACATATTGTTCCAGGAAACCCGGCTCCCGGCTGGCCGCCCAGCGCCGCACGTCACCGGCCAGCGGGGCATAGGCGCCGACGATGGTCTCCAGTGTCTGCGTGCCGTCGAAGGCGATGGCGCGGTCCAGCACGTTGCCCAGGTTGGCACTGCCCTGGACCAGCGTCAGCTCATCACCCCGGAACAGGCCCAGGGCGCCGTGGGGCTGGATGCCACCGGGAATGCGGATGGGTTCCTGTGCGCACTGGTCCAGCGCCGTGGGCGCCACCGGAACGGCACTGGCGGTCGGGGCGGATGAACTGTCACCAGGGCTGGGCGGCGTGATCACGGGCGGGGGAATCCCATCTGTCCGAAGGGCGGTAATCCACGGGTTTTCTTCAGCTTCTTGACACCTGCCTACTGTGATGGCTAGCCCCATAATGGGCTATGACCTGCTCTGCCGCCTTTTGGAATAGGCCAAAGGCGGCGACGGCCGATCCTATCAGCCGGGTCCGGAAAACCTCGTCCGCCTGCGGGGCTTCCAGCACGGTCAGGAAGCCTTGCCACAACCGCCGGCCCCGGCCGTGGGCCAGGAAGCGGGTGGCGACGGCCAACCGCGGGTCGTTCGCCGCCAGCACGCGGCGCAGCAGCACCTCGCCCCCCAGGCGCGACCCTTCGATGACGTAAAGATGTCCCAGCATCTCCGCCCGGCCGGTGATGGTGGGCGCTTCCACCATCACGGTGGAGATGCGGGCGGCGGCATCCAGGTCGGCCAGGTCGCGCTCCAGCGCGTGGCGGCGGCGGCGCTGCGGCCAATCCGGCAGCAGCGCCTCGACGCCTGCGGCCTCAAGGCTCAGCTCCACCGCCCGCAGGGCCGGGTGCTGGGCCTTCAGGAAAGCCGCGTAGTCCGGCGCCCGCCCCATGTCCAGGTTGGAAAACAGGCCGTCCAACTCGGCATGGCATGCCGCCGTGGCCGTCCGCAGCGCCACTCGCAATTCCGTCACGCTCGTCCCTTCCGCAAATCGAAACGCCGTAAAAAGACATACCGCGCGCGCGCCGGAATTCAATGTCGCCTTGGGCAGACACCCGGGTGTGGCCTGGGGAGCTATGACAATTGGCTATCTGCCTTGACCGGCGGATGCGGGCTGGCAGGCGGAAGCCGCGCAACTTTCGCTGAACGCGGGTTATGTCCTGGACGTTACCATCGCAAGTACCGTGCTCAAGCGGGCGAAATGACCAGAGGAGGGGATAGGGGGCAGGGGCCTTGCGGGGAAGGTGGCCGATGCCGGCGCGCTTTGCGCCGGATCACAGATACCCAGTCTGGCAGCAGCCCGGACATTCGTCTTTCGGCTTGGAGCGGCCGGAAGCGGAATGGCCGTTTGCGGTTTCAATCCGCCAACACTTGCCGAAGCATATCAAGGAATACCCGGACCTTGGGCAGGACCTGGCGGTTGGTCGGAAACAGTGCGGTGATCGTCAGTTCCTTGGGTGCACCGTCCTGGAGCACGATCGGAGTAAGCCGGCCTGCCTCGATGTCGGGCTTGGCGTGCCAGGTCGAAAGCACCGCAAGACCCACGCCGGCGAGACAGGCTTCATGCACCCCCTCGATGCTGCTGGCGGTGAGACGAGCGGGGATACGAACCGCCCGCTCGCCTCCGTCCGTCATGAACGGAAAGTGCATCGTTCCCGTCGTCGTCACGCAATCATGGTCGGCGAGATCGGCCAGACAGCGAGGCGTGCCGCGACGGCCAAGATAGTTCGGTGAAGCGCAGAGTAGGCGCGGATTGCGCGCGAGCGTGCTCCCGACGAGCGTTGAGTCCTTTAATTCGGCGATCCGAATGGCCACGTCGATCCCTGTGGAGGCGATATCGACCACCGTGTCCGTCAACAGGAAATCGACCTTCAGGCCAGGATTCTCATCAAGCAGTTTCGGCATCAGCGGAATGATGACGGTGCGGCCGATTGATCCGCAGGCCGTGACCCGCAACAGTCCTGTCGCGCCCTTGATCGACGGCGCGACAATCGCTCGCCCCGCCTCGCTCGCCTCCATCACGGTGAATGCGAACGGCAGGAACGCCTCGCCTTCGGGTGTGAGCGACACCGATCGTGTCGTTCGATGCATCAAACGCACGCCCAGCTCGTCCTCCAGTGCCGCCAGGCGTCGCGTCGCGACCATTGGCGAAATCCCAAGACGGCGAGCGGCGGCAGACAAGCTGCCGGCCGAGGCGGCATTCACGAAGACCGCGACCGCGACCGAGTCCATTATATCGATTTCCGTTACACAGGTTATTCAGAGCGGCAGCCTAATCGAATCTCGATGTACTCACTAACTTTGCTTCATCGCAAGTGGAGACATACCGTGAGTCCAGACCCCCTTTTCACCGCCACCAACTTTGGCGCGCTCGCCCTCAAGCACCGCGTGGTGATGGCGCCGCTGACCCGTATGCGTGCGCAGCAACCGGGTGACGTGCCGCATGCACTCAACGCCGAATATTACGGCCAGCGTGCCAGTGATGGCGGTCTTCAGATCACCGAGGCGACAGACATCACGCCGCAGGCGCGTGGTTATCGCTGGGTGCCGGGCATTTACTCGCCGGAACAGATTGCGGGTTGGCGCCTTGTGACCGACGCGGTGCACGCGAAAGGTGGCCTGATTGTCAGTCAGATCTGGCATGTCGGCCGCATATCGCATTCGTCGATACAGCCGGGCGGAGCCCTGCCGGTCGCGCCCTCCGCCATCGCCCCGTCAGGCAGTCACACGGACGCGGATGGCACCCCCGTTCCGTTTGAAACACCCCGGGCGCTGGAGATCGCGGAGATCGCCGGGATCACCCAGGATTTCGTGCAGGCGGCCCGCAACGCGCGAGAAGCGGGCTTCGATGGCGTCGAAGTGCATGGCGCCAACGGCTATCTGCTCGATCAATTCCTTCAGACCGCGGCGAACAAGCGATCCGATATCTATGGAGGATCGATCGAAAACCGAGCGCGTTTCCTGTTGGAGGTTGTCGATGCGGTGGCCGACGCGATCGGCGCGGATCGCACCGGCGTGCGTCTCTCACCCTGGTCAACCGTCGGTGACATGGGAGACGAAGATGGACGCGTGCTTTGGGATTATGTCGTTGGCGAACTCGGCAAGCGTGGTCTCGCCTATCTCCATCTGATCGAACCGCGCGTCACTTGGACCAGTGATGATACGCCGAACGATATCAATGCCCCCAATGCCGCGGGCCTGTTCAAGGCAAGGTTCGGCGGGCCGATCCTGTCAGCCGGTGGCTATACCGCCGATACAGCGCGCGGCACCATTGCCGCCGGGCAGGCCGACGGGGTCGCCTTTGGCCGCTTGTTCATCGGCAACCCCGACTTGCCCCAGCGGTTGCGCCAGGGCGTGCCGCTCAATCCCTACAACCGGGCGACCTTCTATGGCGGCGGCCGCGAGGGCTATACCGACTATCCGTTTCTGGGCGGAACGTCGGGTGGTGTTCGTTGATCCGAACCGCCGATCTTTTGATCCTGACGGTGTTGTGCGGGCTGGTCACGACGCCCACACTCGCGCATTCGACCGCCCGATCCCCGGAAAACACGCAAACCAATAAGGCCGCATCTATGACCGACACGAGCCCCCTTATCGATCTTTTCAATCGTTGGGAAAGCGTCTGGCACGAAGGGCGATATGATCTGATCCCCGGCTGCGTCGGCGAGACCTATGTTCGGCATGACCAGCAGGGGAATCGCTCCGTGACACGGGATGCCTACGCCGCTGAAATTCAACAGGTGCACAAGGCGCGTCCGGGTATTCGCGTCGTCGTGTACGACCACGCATTCAGCGGCAATCGCGCATGGTTTCGCTTCGCCTTCAAATGGACCGATCCGGAAACCGGCGAGCCGCGCAGTCAAGCGGGCTTTCAGTCCTACCGCACCGAGGATGGCAAGCTGGTGGAGACGTGGGTTACATTGCAGCCAATCGGCTCCGCCTGGCCGGATGCCGTTGCCCAGGAGAACTGGACGAGCCCGCCGCCGATCAAGTGAGAGACCGGCAGAGTCTCGACAATGGACGAGTTCAATGCCGCGATACAGGTCGCGTTCAGTGGGCTCTCCTGATTCGATTGGGATTCTGCAGGCTGCGGGATAAGTGCCTTGCCTCTCGGCCGGAACACACATAACGCGAAGACCAAGGGCCGCTTTCGGGGCGGGCGGCTCTTGCCTTTGGCCCGAAGCCATCGTCTGTGAGACATGATGTCAGGGCGCGCCTTAACCGCTGACAGGCGCCTCCTACACCACGCAGTGGGACGTGACCCGACCAGGAACATGATCGGAACCAAGGCCGACAGCTGAAGGTTGCTGTCCTATGTGTGCGGTCGCATAGGATTTGTGAGCCATGGACCATGAGCAGAGCCACGTGGTGCTGACCGTGCGTGAGGCGTGGGGTGCCGTATCAGGGTGGCTGGTCCTGGCTCGGCGGCCGGGCAAGTGACGCCGATGGCGCCGCCCATGGACAGACGTACCGGCATGTCCGGCTGTACCTACGCCCCGGGACGGAGCGCGGGTTTCCATTTCGATACCACCGACAAGCTGCGGGCCCCCGATGATGCCCAAGCCTCGGCGAAACGGCTTGCATCCTGAAGGGAGGCCACCCATGGCCCCGAGCATCGATGACGACGTGCTTGACCACCCCGACGGCGACCATAAGAAGCCCGCGACGGGCAAGACCATGCCCGCCCGCGCCAAGGGCCCGCCGCCGGCGTTTGTCGAGCCCACCCTAGCCACCCTGGTCGATGCGCCGCCCGACGGGCCCGGCTGGCTGTTCGAGCCCAAGTTCGATGGCTACCGCGCCCTGGTGGCGGTATCGGGCGACCGGGTGGTGATCCATACCCGGTCGGGGCTGGACTGGACGGACCGCTTCCCTGGGCTGGTGCGGGCGCTGGTGGCCCTGGACCTGCCGCCCGTGCTGCTGGACGGTGAGATCGTCTCGCTGGACGCGCAGGGGCACAGCAACTTCAGCGCCCTGCAAAAGGCGCTGAAGAACGATCAGGCGGCGCTCAGTTTTTACGTGTTCGACCTGCCGGCGGAAACGGGGCGCGACTGGGCATCCCGGCCCCTGGTGGACCGCAAGGCCCGCCTGGCCATGCTGCTGGGGGAAACCGGCAAGACCGGCCCCGTCTTTTTCACCGAACACGTCATGGCGGACGGCGCCGGCCTGTGGACCACCCTGTGCGACCAGGGGTTCGAGGGCATCATCGCCAAGCGCGCCATCTCCCCCTATCGGCCGGGGCGGGGCCATGATTGGCTGAAAATCAAGTGCGGCAACCGGCAGGAATTCGTCATCGTCGGCTGGTCCCCCTCCAGTCATGGCCGCGCCTTCGCCTCGCTGCTGCTGGGCCTGCGGGAGGGAGGGGAATTGCGCTACGCCGGCCGCGTCGGCACGGGTTTCGATGCCGATACCCTCACCGGCCTGCACGCCCGCCTGCGCGACCTGACCCGCAAGACGCCCGGCGTGGCCATCGAGACGGTGCCCCTGGCCGTCGCCCGCGATGCCCGCTGGGTGCGCCCCGACCTGGTGGCGGAGGTCGCGTTCGCCGGCTTCACCGGGGACCGCCTGGTGCGCCAGGGGCGCTACCTGGGCCTGCGCGGTGACAAGCCGGCGCAAGCGGTCGTGCTGGAAAAGGCGGAGCCGATGGCCAAGGCCGTACGGGCCAAGGACCCCGCGGCCGGCGACGGCGACAGGATGGACGGCGTGGTCCTGACGCATCCCGACCGGGTGCTGGATCCGGCGTCGGGGCTGACCAAGCGCCAACTGGCGACGTACCTGCACATCATGGCGCCGCGCATGGTGCCCTATGCCGCCGGCCGGCTGTTGAGCCTGCTGCGTTGTCCGGAAGGCTACGCGCAGGCCTGTTTCTTCCAGCGCCATGCCGGCGCCGGCACACCGCCCCAGTTGCGCCGCCGGCCGGTGAAGGAAAAGGACGGTCGGCTGATGGACTATTTCTACCTGGCCGACGCCGGCGGGCTGATCGCCGCGGCGCAGGTGGGCGTGCTGGAACTGCACCTGTGGGGGAGCCCGGTGCGCCGCCTGGAATCGCCGGACCGGCTGGTCTTCGACCTGGATCCGGAGGAGGGGCTGCCCTTCGCCCAGGTGAAGGCGGCGGCAATCGCGGTGCGCGATGTGCTGGCGGCGCTGGATCTGGCCAGTTTCCCGTTGCTGACCGGCGGCAAGGGGGTGCACGTGGTGGCGCCGCTAGGGCCGGGCGGGGCGGGCGGTCGCCGCCAATGGCCGGTGGTCAGCGCCTTCGCCAAGGGGGTGGCGTCGCAGTTGGTGGAGGCCAACCCGGATGCCTATGTGGCGACGATGAGCAAGGTGCGGCGCCAGGGCCGGCTGTTCATCGACCATTTCCGTAATGCCCGGGGGGCCACCGCCATCGCCCCCTATTCCACCCGGGCCCGGCCCGGCACCCCCATCGCCTGTCCCGTCAGTTGGGACGATCTGGCGAAGGCGGACCGCGCCGATGGCCGCACCATCGCCACTGCGTCCGCCCTGGCCCGCGGCCCCGACCCCTGGGCCGGGTATTTCGACCAGGACCAGGACCTGACCACGCGCGCCTGCCATGTCCTGGGTGTGAAGGTCGGGGCGGGGGCGAAACAGGATTGAGCACGGCCATGAACGCGGGCGCGTCGGGGGTGGACATCATCGGCTGGGCGGCGGCGCTGCTGCTGTTCCTGACCCTGGCCTGCCAGGTGTGGACGCAGTGGCGCGAACGGTCGACCAAGGGGGTGTCGAAATGGCTGTTCGCCGGGCAGATCGCCACCTCCCTCGGTTTCGTCGCGTATTCCTGGATGCTGGGCAACTGGGTGTTCGTCACCACCAACGCCCTGGTCCTGGCGACGGCCGTGGTGGGGCAATGCCTGTACACGGTCTGTGCCCGGCGGAAGGCGGCGGCTGAATGACCGACGCGGCGGGCCTGGTCTATGTCAGCGATGGTGAGCCCGGCATCCGGCGCCGCAAGGTCGGTTCGGGTTTCGGCTATCGCCTGCCGGACGGGACGACGGTCAGGGACAAGGGGGTGCTGGCCCGCCTGCGCGCCCTGGTCATCCCACCGGCCTGGACCGACGTCTGGATCTGTCCCGACCCCGACGGGCATCTGCAGGTCACCGGCCGCGACGCCAAGGGGCGCAAGCAGTACATCTACCATCCCGCGTTTCGCCAGGCGCGCGATGGCGCCAAATTCCAGCACCTGCTGGAATTCGCCCGGCGGCTGCCCGATATCCGCAACGCCGTCGCCCGCGATTTGGGCGTGCCCGGCCTGCCGCGGGAGAAGGTGCTGGCCACCGTGGTGCACCTGCTGGGCACCACCCTGATCCGCGTGGGCAACGCCGACTATGCCCGCACCAACCGCAGTTACGGCCTGACCACCCTGCGCGCCGCCCACGTCAGTGTGGAGAAATCACAGCTGCGTTTCAGCTTCCGGGGCAAGAGTGGCAAGGAATGGCGGCTGAAGGTGACGGACCGGCGCGTCGCCCGCATCGTCAAGGCCTGCCAGGAACTGCCGGGCCAGCCGCTGTTCCAGTACCTGGACGCCGACGGCCACCGGCGGGAGGTGACCTCCGCCGACGTCAACGCCTATCTGCGCGCGGCGACAGGCGATAAGGGGGAGATGGTGACGGCCAAGGATTTCCGCACCTGGGCCGGTACCGTCATGATGGCCCTGGCGCTCAGCGACGCGCCGGCGCCCACCAGCCCCACCCATGGCCGGCGCATGATCACCACGGCGCTGAAACGGGTGGCGGCCCGCCTGGGCAACACCGTCACCGTCTGCCGGCAATGCTACGTCCATCCGGCGATCATGGACGAATACCTGGCGGGCCGCTTTCACCTGCGCCGGCGTAGCGAAGGGCATGAAGGCCTGTCGGCGGAAGAGGCGGCGGTGGTGACCCTGCTGCGCCGTGCCACTCACAATATCACCTGATCTTATTGGTATGATGCTGAGTTGCGATTTGTCTTATGTCTGGGCGCCGCCCATCTTCCGCTCATCCGACAGATCGCAAAGGATGGACGACATGCATGAGATCATTTGGCCGGAGGGCTACATCCCCGGCTTCAGCGACAACTTCGCCTCCAACGAGGTGATCGTGGCCGGCCTGAGCGCCGCCGACATCTGGCCCTTCCTGGCCCGGGCGCCGCTGTGGCCCACCTATTACGCCAACTCCGCCAACATCCGTTTTCATGACGGCAAGGGGCCGGAACTGGCCGATGGCGACCGCTTCTATTTCGAGACCTTCGGTTTCCCGGTCGAGGCGCAGGTGGTGGAATATGTGCCGCCGGCGGATGGCCGGCCGGGCCGCGTCGCCTGGCATGGCTGGGCGGGCGAGGGCGACACCCGCCTGGACGTCCACCACGCCTGGCTGGTGGAGGATCTGCCGGGGGGCCGTGTCCGCGTCCTGACCCAGGAAACCCAGAACGGCAATCCGGCCAAGGACTTGGCGCGGACCAGACCCAATCCCATGATCAACGGCCACCAGGACTGGCTGGACGGCCTGGTGGCGGCGGCGCGTAAGGCCTGACGTGAGGCTTTCCGGCGGGCGTTCCGGGAAAGGAGCGCCCGTCTACTGCCTGCGTTTCTTCTGATCCGCCGCCAGACGGTCGACCAGGTCCAGCAAGTCCTGGGGCAGGGGCTCGTTGGCCACTTCGTTGAACATCTCGCGCAGGCCGCGCGTGATGGCGTCCGGGGCACCGTCGGTGGTCCCGTCGTCAGGCCGCTCATCACGCTGTGCGTGGGGTGCCGCCGCCGTGGCGGTCAGGAGGGGGGCGCGCTTCCCGGTCGCGGGCTTCCGCTGTTTCGTCATGGTGCCGCTCCCTCGGAAAAATGCCCCTCACCCCCGGCCTCGGAAGCCGGCCACCCCGACCTTAGTCGAGGCGCCAACGGGGGACAAAGGCAAAACGCCGCCGACGGGGTCGGGGAAGGAAGTGGTGGGCGGCCGGTTGGTTCCGGCGTTTTATCACCATCCCTATCGGCTACATCATCATCGCCGGCGTGCGGCCGCCCTCGCCCCGCGACATCGCCGCCTGCCGGGTGCGGGCGACGGCCAGGATTTCGTGGTCCAGCGCCGCGACCTGCTTCTTCAGGTGCCGCGCGACCATCATGTCATCCTCGATGATCAGGACGCCGGTGCGCAGGCGGTCGGCGATGGCCGCCCTGGCGAGATGGATGTTCCGGCGCACCGGCGCCAAGGGCAGGCCCATGATCAAGGCCGTCTCTTCCGCCGTGAACCCTTCCACCGCTGTCAGCAGCAGGGCCTCACGCTCTTCGGCCGGCAAGGCGTGCAACAGGGCGCGCGGGCCCGCGCTGGACAGGCCCTCATCCCCCAGTTCCAGATGGCCGCCGGCATAGATGCGGTGGAACAGGCGGAACAGGGCCACGCGGTCGGGCCGCAGTCCCAGGACGCCGACGCCGTCCTGGACCAGGGTTTCCAGCACCATGCGCACATAGGCGTCGCCGCTGGCGGCGCTGCCCGTCAGCGCACGGGCATAGCGGCGCAGGTTCGGCACCGCCGCCGCGATGGTGTCGGTGAGGGGCGAGGCGGGCTGCTGAACGGTGTGCGGGGCGGATTTTCCATGTACCGGCATGACCTGCATCGCTCCTCTGCTATCGGTTCTTCGGGTGGGGTTACACATGTCAAACCGGTGGAGCGCCCGGAAAGTTTCCGAGCCTGCGCATTTTTGACGGCATAAGCGCGGCGAAAATGCGCGGCCTTTCCCAGCACCCAAGAAAACGTGAAGATGCGTAGGACGCCCGCAATAGCAAATTAGGCCCATATTAGGCTGATCCGGATACGCCCCATAAACACAGATGGCAAAATAGAGGCGGACAATGACTCTCGGAAAAGCCAGGGACTCTTTGAGTGTTCGGATATAACATTGGAATGCGCATCACGGAATGCGCCACGATATCTGTCGTCGCTCCACGAGCTTGTCGTATTTCCCTGAGTATTTAACTCGCAGGGAATATCCTTTTCAAGGAGGCAGCCCATGCCATCCGATTCTTCCGCCGTTGAACTCAGCACACCGTCCCGGGTTGCCCCTGCCGGCGAACCCGATTTCCGGGATGAGGTGGTGCGCCTGCTGCCGGCGTTGCGCGCCTTCGCCCGCTCGCTCACCAACAACGCGGCCGACAGCGACGATCTGGTCCAGGACTGCGTCGTCCGCGCCTGGTCCCATGCCCACCAGTTCACCGCCGGCACCAACCTGCGCGCCTGGCTGTTCACCATCCTGCGCAACCGCCACTATTCCCTGGCCAAGCGCCGCCAGCGCGAGGTGGCCGATCCCGAAGGCTTCCACACCGCCCGCCTGATGATGGAACCGTCGCAGGAATGGGGCATCACCGGCCGTGAATTGAAGGCGGCCCTGGCGGCCTTGCCGGAGGATCAGCGTGAGGCGCTGGTGCTGGTGGGCGGTGCCGGCGTCAGTTACGAGGAGGCGGCCGAGATTTGCGGCTGCGCCCTGGGCACCATCAAGAGCCGCGTCAACCGTGCCCGGACCAAGCTGGCGGCCCTGATGGGCATGCCGGGGCGGGTCGTTCCTTTGAGCAGTCCCAGCTTGTCGGGCCTGCAGGCCACCACGCAGTGGACCCGGCACTGACGCGTTGCGGTGAGGTTCCGGTGGAACAAGCGGCCACGCTTCCGCGTTGTGGCACGGCGGGGCTATTTCCATAGGGCATCGCCATACGAAGCGGAGGAACGGCCATGGGTTTGTTCACCAAAGACATCCAGACGCTGCAGGACCTGTTCGTCCACCAGTTGAAGGACATTTATTACGCGGAACACCGCATCGCCAAGGCCCTGCCCAAGATGGCCGAAAAGGCCACCGACCATGAACTGCGCCATGGGTTCGAGACGCATCTGCGTGAAACCATCGAGCAGATCGCCCGGCTGGAACAGGTGTTCCACCTGCATGGCGCCGTGGCGGAAGGGGTGAAGTGCCCCTCCATCGACGGCATCCTGGATGAGGCGGAGCAGATGGCGTCGGAGATCGCCGACAAGGATGTGCTGGACGCCGCCCTGGTCGCCGCCGCCCAGGCGGTGGAGCATTACGAGATTTCCCGTTACGGCACCCTGTTGGCCTGGGCCGGTATCCTGGGCCGGGAGGACAGCGCCCACCTGCTGCGCCATAGCCTGGATGAGGAAAAGGCGACGGACGAACGCCTGACCATGCTGGCCAAGGCCAGGCTGAACCGGGCGGCGGCGTGAGCCCATCCGCTTTAGGTTGTGGCGAAAATAAGGTATTTCCCCGTTCCTCGACGCCAGCAGGAACAAAAGGAAACTTCCGGTGGTTCTTCAATCCGTTAAGACAGTTTTGTTGAAGCAACCGGGCAACCTTGGCGCCACCCCGCCGGACCTTAACCGGGGGATCTCAAAGGCGCCGCCCACAACCGGAGGAATTACCATGAAACGCGCCAACCTGTATCTGGCCGCCGCCCTCAGCGTCTCCGCCCTGGGCACCGCCGTCGTCCTGCCGTCCGCCCCGTCGCAGGCGCAGGGCACCACCCAGCGCATCGCCACCACCAAGGTGGACGTGGTCACCGTGGCCGCCGGCCACCGCTCGTCCAAGATCGTCGGCGCCAAGGTGGTGAACGATCAGAACGACACCGTCGGCACCGTCGATGACCTGATCATCTCGCCCAAGGACAGCGTGCCCTACGCCGTCCTCTCGGTGGGTGGTTTCCTGGGCGTGGGTGATCGTCTGGTCGCCATCCCGTTCAGCGCCCTGCAGGTGACGGACGACAAGATCACCCTGCCGGGCGGCAACAAGGACGTGCTGAGCAAGCAGCCCGAGTTCCATTACACCAAGAGCTAAGCGGCAACGCTTAAGCCTACCCATGAAGGCCCGCGTGGACAGTCCCACGCGGGCCTTCTCATATTGCGGGCCTTCTCATATTCAGGTCACGCCCGGCGGCGGGTCAGCAAGGCACCCAGCACGACACCCAGGGCGGTGTACAGCACCGGCCGGCTGGTCAGGATGTCGCCGACCTTCAGGGCCAGCGGCCGCCGCGCATGGCGGGGCGGGGGCGCCAATTCCGCCGTGCCGACATAAGCACCTTCCGCCAGCTGCTCCAGCTTGGTGCGCGCGGTGGATCGCGGCCGGACATCCGGCCCCGTGGTGTGGGGGGCAGGCTTCGACGATCCGTTGGCGGGGGGCCCATTACCGGCGGGGCCGTTGGTGGGGGGCGCGTGCGATGCCATGGGATTCCTCCTTCAGGCGCGCCAAAGGCAGGCGCGGCGGTGGACGGCCTTTCCGGCCTGTCGGACAAAACCACCAGTGATGAAGGCGGTTCCCGGCAGTGGGCGCGATGTCGCCCGTTACGGGGAAGGCGAAAACGTCAGGGCGTCACGCCATACTTGGCGTATTCCTTTTCGGCCTCAGGGTCGGACGCCTGGACTTTGGCGATATCGGCTTCACCCGCTTCGCGCTCACCTTTGCGCAGGTGAGCGATGCCGCGACCGTACCGTGACATGTAGCGGGTGGGCATGATTTTCAGCGCGTCGTCGAAATTGGCGATTGCTTCGTCGTATCGCTCCAACCGCAACAGCACAAAGCCCCGGCTGTCCAACGCTGCCGACCGGGCGCTTTGGGACTGCTCCATCGCCAGCGACGCGTCACAGTCGGCCAGGGCGCTTTGCAGATCACCGCCCATGGTGGCCTTGACCCAACACATATTGTTCAGGCCGACTGGGTTTTGGACATTGGCCCGAGCGGCCACGAAATCCGCGTTTTCCAAGTCCGGTTTCCCCATCTTCGCGTACAGAAGCCCCCGTTGCAGCAGGGCGTCCGCGTTGCCGGGCTTGGCGTCCAGCGCAGCCGTATAGGCCGCAATGGCACCTTCCATATCCCCTGCCTTCACCGCCAAGGACGCGCGCTCGCGATATGCCGGGACGAACTTGGGATCCATCGCCAGGGCGGCATCAAGGTCTGCGTTCTGACCGGCCAGATCTTCCACCGGCCGCACCCGCGCACGGTTAAGATAGGTCGCCGGCTGTGGCTTCAGTTCCAGGGAGCGGCTGAAGGCCTTGAACGCATCGGCGTTCCGTTCCAGCATCCTGTAGATGGTACCGCTCACGAAGTGGGCATCGGCCAGATCGGGGTTCGCCGTAATCACCTTCACCGCTTCATCCGCCGCCTTTTCCTTGTCGTGCATCTCCAGATAAAGGCTGGCGCATTCGGCATAACCCTGCGTTACATCGGGCTGAATCCGCAGCGCTGTTTCCATGTCGGCCAGGGCATGGGGGTAGTCGTCCAGGACCGAATAGGCGCGCGCGCGTTGGGTTAGCGCAAAGGTGTTGTTCGGGTCGATTTCCAGCGATGTGGTGAAAGCGGCGATGGCGCCTTTCATGTCCGCCTGATCCAATGCCATCATGCCGCGTCCACGGAAGGTCACGGCGTTGCGGGGGTCGGCGGCATCGGCAAGGTCGAAATCCCGGCGGGCCAACTCGAAATTACGTTTATAGTAAAAGGCCTGCCCCCGGTCGGCCAGTGCGGTCGCGGACTTGGGATTCAGCGCCACGGCGCGGTCGAAATCGGCGATGGCATGGTCAAGATCGCCAGCCGTCATCAGGTCGTTGCCCCGCGTGATATAGTCATCAGCGGTAGTCAATTGCCGGGCCTGTTCGACTTCGATGTCCTTGGGCGTCAACCTGTACGCGGACGGCATGTAGACGTAAACCGCCGCCGCCGCCAGATCGCGCAGGGTCTGCTGTGCCGCCGGGGCGTCGGCGGCCGGGAACTCGGGCACCGTGCTGCGCCGGGTGGTCTCAACCGTGAAGGTTCCGCCCTTCAGGCCGGCGGAACGGCGGTACCGCACGCCGGCGACGGTGCTATCCACGTCGGCGCGGTTGCTGATCGTGAAGCCCCGGCCGTCGTAAGGCAGCAAGATGGTCTCAGCGGTGCGGGTATAAAGGGGGAAGGCGGTGACGTAAGGGGCGTCGTCGTGAGGGCCGGGCGTGCGCTTGAAGTCCGCGCGATAGCCCACGCCGGTGCCGTCCGTCTCATAATTGCGGCGGGACCAGTCCATGTGGGCGGTGCCGTCCATGACCAGGGTCTCCGCCCCCGTCCCCGGGTCGTAATTGGCCGAAACCGACTGCACGTCCACGAAATCGTACTGCTTGCGCCAATAATCACGCAGGCCCCGCTCCAGCTCCGGCGGGGCGTAGTTGGCCAGGCTCAGCTTCAGGCCCACGGCGGCGTCGCCGGTGAAGACGCTTTGCACATGGATGGGGGCCGGGGCGTGGACGCCGGCGGTGGCGTCGATGCGGATGTCGACATTGCTGGCCGGCCGGTCCAGCGGCTTGGGGATGACGGGCACCAGCGTAGCACCCTTGGCCGCCAGGGGCAGGCCCCAGTGGAAATTCGGTATCTCCAGATCGTCCAACCCGCGATCACCGGTGCGCGTGCCGTCCAGCCAATAGGCCTTGCCGTCCAGGGTGGCCCGGACCAGCACATGGTTGAAGTTCTCCAGCGCCGGCAGGCGCGCGTCCATGCCGTCACCGGCCTGGTGTATTGACCAGCACCGCCTCCGCCGGGATGTCCAGTTCATGCAGCAGGGCCAACAGCAGCACGGTCTTGGCCTTGCAGTCACCGAAGCGCCGGGACCACGTCTCGTCCGCCGTGGCCGGCACCAGGCCGCCGTCGTTCAGCCCCAGGAAGACATAACGGATGTGGTCCTGCACCAGGGCCAGGGCCGCCGCGGCCTGGGCCTTGCGGTCGGGGGACGCCGCCTTCAGCCGGGCCGCCTCCGCCTTCAGGGGCGATCGGTCGGGCAGGACGGCCGCCTTCACGAACAGCGGATACATCAGGCCGGACACCGCACCCCAGGAGGGGAAGTTGCTGAATTCCGCCCGGCGCAGCTGGACGAAACGCAGGGGCGCGCCGGCGGGCTGGACCAGGGGCTGGACATCGTCCTGCGCCATCGCCACCTCCACCGCGTCGCCGTCGCGGGCCTGCTTCATGTCCTTCAGCGCCTCGCTGGCCTGCCAGTGCATGGCCACGTCGTGTGACCAGCGGGCCCGCAGGCTCATATGCGCCACGGGATAGTCGGCGGGGCCCTCCAGCGACCAGTCGGTCATGCCCTTCAGCACCGGATCCACCCGCCTGATGGAAAAAGCCAGGCTGAGGATGTCGCCGACGCGCAAGTCTTCCGGTTGCAGGGTCGCCGTCAGCACGCCGTCCAGGGCCGCGTATTCCAGGTTCATCTCGCGCCGCAGCACGGTGAAGGACTGGCCGGCCAGCACGTCGATCACCCGGCCATCGCGCAGGATCTGGACCTTGTGGATGGTCAGGGTGTCGGTCGACGGCTTCCAGGGAATTTGCAGCGTGCCCACGGCGGCCAGACCCTGGGACGTCTGGATGCGGGTTGCCGTCTCGGCGTAAACCTCCAGCCCTTCCGCCGTCACGTTCATCTGCTGGTCCTGCAGCAGAATCTGGACGGCGGCCCCGCTTGCGCCCGGCGCGGCGGGAAGGGCGACGGGCTTGACCCAGGCCGGCGGCGGCGCCTGCACCGGTTGGTCGGCCGCATACGCGGCATGGGCCAGACACAAACTGACGAAAGACCCGGCCCAGAAGCGACGCATACCCGGCTACCCCCAAAGTGTAAGTTGGGAGGATAGCGGGCCGCTGGCCTTTTGCAACTCGGCGGCGTGACAGGTTCGTAGCATTTTTCGTGCAGAAGGCGCTTATTCCGCCGGCGCGCGCGGGCGATAGGCCATGCCCTCCGCCCCATGGAAGAAGCCGTTGCTGAACCGCTGGCCGGGGCACAGGTCACGCAGGCGTTCCTGGCCCTGCGCCACGGTCATGGTGTTATCCAGCACATCGCGGAAGGTGTGCGCCACCGCCACCATGTCGCAGTCCTGGGGCGACAGGCGGAAGCGATCGACGCCGATGTTGCGCAGGCGCCCCATTTCTCCCAGCAGGTCGAGATAGCTGCCCGACAGGGTCTGTACCCCGTTCACCGCCAGGAAGGGCGCGCCGTCCAGGGTTTCCAGGTCCATGCCGTCGGGGTGCTTCTCACAGACGTAGCGGCAGCCGTCCTTGTGCAGGCCGTGGGCGCGGGCGTGGTAGCAGCGGGCGGAAATGGCCAGCGGCAGGCGGCCGAAGGCCTGGACCTCCAGCTGCGTGTTGGTGATCAGCGCCGCGCGCGCCAGCGCCAGGATGGCGTCAGCCGTCAGTTCGCCCGGCAGGCAGACGCGGGTGGCGCCCTGGCGGGCCATCACCTCCAGCGTGCCGGGGTTGTAGACCGCCACCAGCGGGCCGATGGCGTGCGGCCGGCCGGCGCAGGCGGCCATGGCCGTCAAGTCGTTCGCCTCCACCAGATGATCGGCGCCGGCCGCCAGGTCCATCACGCTTTGACGCTCACGCGCTTGCATCACCAGGGCCAGGCTGGCCAGCACCACCTCCTTGCCGCCCCGTTCCAGGCGTTCGATCATCTCGGGGATGTGGCTGTCGAAAAAGGGTGCCCGTTTGGAACAGACGACCTCGCCCAGGACGACGGTGTCGACCGGCGCCTCATCGGCGATGCGGGCGTAGAAGTCGCGGCGCACGGCCGTGGTCCAGTGGAAGTTCAGGGGGCCGAGGGTCAGCTTGGCGCTAGGCATGGTCGTGGGTTCCCTCAGCGCCAGCGCCGGTCATAGGCGCCGGCGGTGGCGCGGCCGCCTTCCATCTCGCTGGCGAGATCCGGCATGCGGAAGCCGCCCTGGGCGGCGGCGTCGATGGCGCGGCGGAATTCCCCCACCACGCGGCTGACATAGGCGCGGCCGCGCTGCCGTCCCTCGATCTTCAGCGCCTTGACGCCGGCGGCGATCAGGCCGGGGATGTGGTCGGCGGCGTTCAGGGACGTCGGCTCCTCGAATAGGTAGCCCGTGGCGGCGTTGGCGCGGAACCGGCCCTTGCACAGGGTGGGATAGCCCGCCGGCGCGCCGGCCGGGTGGCGGTCGATGGTGACGTCGCCCAGGCGGGAGGCGACGGCGCCATCGGCTTCGCGCCGGAACTGCACCTGGCTGGCTGGCGAACAGACGCCATGGGTGTTGGGTGACTGCCCGGTGACGTAGCTGGACAGCTGGCAGCGCCCCTCCGCCATGACGCACATGCCGCCGAAGGCGAACACCTCCGTCTCCACCGGGGCCACGGCGGCGGTCAGGGCCGTCACCTCCGCCAGGGTCAGCACGCGGGGCAGCACCACGCGCTGCACGCCGAAGGCCGACGCCAGGTAACGGATGGCCTCGGGCGTGGAGGCGGCGGCCTGGACCGACAGGTGCAGGCGCAGGTGTGGATGGGTGGTCGTGGCATGGGACAGCAGGCCCAGATCGGCCAGGATGACGGCATCGGCCCCGGCGTCGGCGGCGGCATCCACCGCCTGGTGCCAGATGGCCTCCTCCCCCGCCCTGGGGAAGGTGTTGATGGCGATGTACAGGTGCCGGCCGGCCTGATGGACGCGGCGCACGGCGGCCTTCATCTCATCCCGGCTGAAGTTCAGGCCGGGGAAGTTGCGGGCGTTGGTGGCGTCGGCGTAACCGCAATAGACGGCGTCGGCCCCGGCCTCCACCGCCGCGTCCAGCGCCGCCGGCGTGCCGGCCGGGCAGACCAAAGAGAGGGGGGCCATCAGTGAGCGTCCTTCACCATGACGCCCGGCAGCACCATGCCCGGCAGGGCGGGCGGGGGCGGTGCGCCCGGGGCCCCGCGCAGGGCGCCGGCACCCACGTGCAGCAGGCGGTCCAACGTGTCGTAGCGTCGCTGGCCGGCGGCGAACAGGCGATCCATCAGCCCACCGCCACCCAGGTCGGTCCGCAGGTCGATGCCCGCGCCGTCCACGGCGTTGCGCAGGATCAGCACGGCCTCCATATCGCCCTCAATCATCAGCTGCCGGCTGAAGAACAGGGAATCCCCGTCGATCTTGCCCTCCAGCAGGGCCAGCAACTGCGCCAGCGGGGCCCGGATGGTGGCGGCGGCGTGCGGGGCCGGGGCACCGTCGGCGACGGGGAACAGGCCGGGGTTGAGGCCGGCCGGGCGCAGCAGCAGGCGGACCGGCAGGTCGGCCGGATCGATCAGGAAGGCCTTTTCCCCCAGCACGCCCAGGCGCTGGAACACCGCAGCCTTGCGGCGACGCAGCCGGGCGAAGGCCAGGCGCGCCACCAGGCCGGCCACCGGTCCCGCCAAGGGATCGCCCTTCAGGCCCAAGGGGAGGGGCGGCAGCATGCCCAGCAGCAGGCCGGCCAGCAGCAGGGGCGACAGCGGCGGTGGATTGATGGGATCAAGGCTCATGGGACGGGATTCCCCAAAGGACCAGGGCGCCGGCCCAAGGGATGGTCCGGCGGCGGAATGGGCACTTTCCGGGAAGGGGCCGGCGATGTCTTTGACATGGCACAAAGATAGGCGCGCCCCGATCTTGAATTGGCGGGCCGCCTTCCGACTTAACGGAGGCTGGTGCAGCCTGGGAAATGTGCAGGGCCTGAATGACGACGAACCCCTACTACACTGGCCCCGCCAGCGATCACTTCGACGGCCTGCGTTTCTTCAACCCCGGGCAACCGACCACCGACCGTTCCTTTGGCGACATCCTGCGTTGGCGCTTTGGCGGGACGCGCCCCACCACCTGGCCCAAATTCGTGGACGTGCGGCAGGTGAAGCCGCGGCCCCGTGTGGATGGCCTTGTCATCACCATGGTCGGCCACGCCACCGTGCTGGTGCAGGTGGCGGGCCTGAACCTGCTGGTGGATCCGGTGTGGTCGGACCGGGTCAGTCCCGTCAGCTGGGCCGGCCCCCGCCGGGTGGAGGCACCGGGCGTGGCCTTCGACGATCTGCCGCCGATCGACGCCGTGCTGCTGACCCACAACCACTATGACCATCTGGACGTCCAGACCCTGCGCCGGCTGTGGACCGTCCACCGGCCGCGCATCCTCAGTCCCCTGGGCAACGACGCCGTGGTGGCGCGCGAGGTGGCGAACGATGAGACCGGCCCCATCGCGGTGGAGGTCGGCGACTGGCACCAATCCATTTGCCTGGGCGAGGGCGCCACCGCCTGGTTCCACCCGGCCCACCATTGGTCGGCGCGGCGGGTGGGGGACCGGCGCATGGCGCTGTGGTGCGGCTTCGTGCTGACCACGCCCTCAGGGCCGGTCTATATCGCGGGTGATACGGGATACGGCGACGGCGCCATCTTCCGTGACGTGCGCGACCGTTATGGCGAACCCACGGTCGCCATCCTGCCCATCGGCGCCTACGCCCCGCGCTGGTTCATGAAGGACCAGCACGTGGACCCCGACCAGGCCTTGCGCATCATGGCCGATTGCGGGGCCCATCAGGCGCTGGGCGTGCACTGGGGCAGCTTCAACCTGTCGGATGAGGAACGCCTGGCGCCCAAGCAGGAACTGGCGGCCGCCCTGGCCCAGCGCGGTGTGCCGGCGGATCGCTTCATCGCCGTGGCGCCGGGCGAGGTGTGGCAGGCGGCGGACCGCTCCACGCTGTCCCCGCCGGCCGCCGCTGCCCTTTAACGGCAGAAGGGCCGCCGTCGCCGGCAGCCCCTCTCCCCAATCTCCCGCCGAAGCGGGCCCATCAGCGCCGCGCTTAGTGCTCCACATGCTCCATGCGGCGCTCCAGCGTCCAATCCCAACGCCGGGTGGGCATGGCATCCTTCAGGTCCGCCTGGAACTCGTCGGTCCAATCCGCGTAGGCCTCGCCGATGCGGGCGGCGGCGTGCTGCAGTTCCGGCAGGAACTTGGCGCGGAAGGTCGCCTCGGGCAGGGCCTTGTCCATGAAGCGCATGCCGACACAGCCCAGCAGGGTGCTGCCGCTGAAGATCGGCACCGCGGCGGAGGATTCGCCCCGGTACTGCCGGATGTTCATGGCGTAGCCCAGCTTGTTGATGTGGGCCAAAATCTTCTCGATCAGGTCGCGCTGGCGGCCGGCCCCTTCCATCTGCCCGTCGGAACCCAATGCGATGTCCAGCAGGGCCTCGCGCTGGGCCGGCGGGCTGAAGGCCAGGTAGGTCTGGCCGGCGGCGGTGTTCAGCAGGTTCAGCCGGACGCCGGCGTTGTAGCGTTCCAGCGCCAGCGGGCTGTTGCGGTCCGTGGTGTAGCGGACCAGCATGGAATTGCCCTGATTGGTGCTGAGCGACACCGGCCAGATGACCTTCTGGCCCAGCTGGGTGACGATGGGCTGGGCCACGTCGGCCACCCAGGTCTCGTCATCGAAGCCGTCCGACAGGCCCCGGACCAGCACCGTCAGGCGGTAGCGGTCGTCGGAGGTGTCGCGAATGGCATAGCCGGCGGAGCATAAAGTCTCCAGCACCCGGTAGGCCGTGGTGCGGGGAAGGTCGATGGCGCTGGCCACATCGGTGACGGTGACACCGTTGCGGCTGTTCAAAACTTGCAGAACATCAAGCACGCGCAGCATGGCGCGCACAGGCCGGATCTTGTCCAATTCCCAATCTCCCCGATCGGTCAATTTTATGACAGGGACGGTATCATGGGGTTTGGCCTAAAGTTAGCCTATAAATATACCAATAGGGCTTCTCCTCGCACTGCGATAACTTTTCGGGCGCCGCATTGTCCACCTGGTGGTGTCCGTCCCGTGGACAGCCGGTGGGCGCGCCTTGGCCCGCAAGGGCTTATCACCGCCTAATCACCCCTGTGGCCGGCGACGGACCGGCCGAACGGATAGGGGCGGCAAGCCTATGGAAAAGGCGCGGATTACCATCGTTGGGGGCGGCATTGGCGGGCTGACGACAGCCATTGCGCTGCTGGGCAAGGGCTTCGACGTCACGGTGCTGGAGGCGGCCCCGGCGTTCGCGGAAATCGGCGCCGGCGTCACCCTGTCGCCCAACGCCATGAAGGGCTATCTGTACCTGGGCCTGTCGGAAACCATCGCGGCGGCCGGCGTGGAACCCTCGCGCCAGCGCATCCAGCATTGGTCCGACGGCCGGGTGCTGCGCGCGGTGGACCGCGGCAACATGCGCGACAAGCACGGCGCCCCTTACGTCTACATCCACCGCGCCGACCTGCACGCCATCCTGGTGGATGAGGCGCGGTGCAAGGGCGGCACCCTGCTGACCAACGCCCGCGTGGTCGGCACCGACGGCCCGGTCGCGGTGCTGGAGGACGGCCGTCGGGCCGAGGGCGACATCCTGATCGGCGCCGACGGCGTGAAGTCCGCCGTCCGTCAGGCGTTCGAGACGGCCCCGGCCCATTTCACCGGCCACATCGCCTGGCGCGCCCTGGTGCCGGTGACCGAGGCGCTGACCGACCTGGTGCAGTGGCCGGGCGTCCACATCGGCCCGCAGCGCATGATCGTGCGCTACCCCGTGCGCAATGCCACCATCCTGAACATGGTGTTCTTCGCCCGCCAGGACGGCTGGACGGAGGATGGCTGGACCATCCGCGCCCAGCGGTCGGATCTGGAGCAGGTGTTCGCCGGCTGGTGTCCGGAGGTGCAAACCATGATCGCGTCGGTGCGCGAGGACGCGCTGTACAAGTGGGCGATCAATGCCCGCAAGCCGCTGCCCACCTGGGTGGCCGGCGACAATGTGGCCCTGCTGGGCGACGCCGCCCACGGCATGACGCCCTTCATGGGCCAGGGTGCGGCCTGCGCCATCGAGGACGCCATCGTCCTGGCCCGCGCCCTGGCCGCCAGCGACACCGCCGGCGAAGGCCTGCGCCGATATGAGGCGGCGCGGCATGAGCGCGCCACCTTCATCCAGCAAGAATCCAACGCCAACGCCGACCGCATGCAGGTGGAGGACGCGGAACTGTTCGGGCTGAAGGCCGTCCGCAATGAGGATAGCCTGGGCTTGTTCGACTACGATTGTGCCACGGTTCCCGTCTGAGTTCCCGTCTGATACCCGCCAGCCTGTCCGGAGAGTTCCCATGCCCGCCCCCCAGCCCTTCGACGGCTTGCCCGTCCTGCCGGCCGTCCGCGATTTCCTGGCCGAACGCCACGGCCTGCTGATCAACGGCGCCTGGACGCCGGGGGCGGGTGACGGCATCATCACCGACGATCCTGCCACCGGCCTGACCTTGGCGGCGGTGGCGTCCGGCGGGGTGGCGGACATCGACGCCGCGGTGGCGGCCGCCACCCGCGCTTTCAACGGCGGCTGGGGCCGCAGCCTGGGCCCGGCGCGCGCGCGCCTGATGACCCGCCTGGCCCGGTTGATCGAGCGTGACGCTCGCCTGTTCACCGAGCTGGAGATCCTGGACAACGGGATGCCCACCTTCATCTCCGCGCTGACCATCAACAACGTCGTGGAGATGTTCGACTACTACGCCGGCTGGGCCCTGCGCATTGAGGGCGTCACCACCACCCCGCCGGCCCATGTGGCGGCGGAGGCCGAGGCCCTGACCTACACGGTCAAGGAACCGGTGGGCGTGGTGGGCCTGATCGTGCCGTGGAACGTGCCCCTGTCCACCCTGGTGCTGAAGCTGGCCCCGGCCCTGGCCGCCGGCTGCACCGCCGTGGTCAAGCCGGCGGAGGAAACACCGCTATCCGCATTGCTGCTGGGCCGGCTGATCAAGGAGGCCGGGTTCCCCGACGGCGTCGTCAACATCGTCAACGGCCCGGGTGAGGTGGTGGGGGCCGCCCTGGCCGCCCACCCCAAGGTGGACAAGATCAGCTTCACCGGGTCGACCGAGGTGGGGCGCAAGATCGTGGTGGCCGCCGCCGGCAACCTGAAGAAGGTGTCGCTGGAACTGGGCGGCAAGTCGCCGGTGGTGGTGATGCCGGACGCCGACCTGAACCTGGCCATTCCCGGCGTGGCCATGGCCACCTTCTTCCTGCAGGGCCAGAACTGCATGGCCGGCACCCGTATCTTCGTCCACAAGGACATCCACGACCGGCTGGTGGAGGGCATGGTGGCCTTCAGCCAGACCTTCAAGCTGGGCCACGGCCTGGACCCCACCGTGCAGTTCGGCCCCCTGGTCAGCGCCGGCCATGCCGCCCGGGTCATGGGTTTCGTCAGGCGGGGCCAGGAACAGGGTGCCAGCCTGGTGGCCGGCGGCGTGCAGCCCGACCGGCCCGGCCACTTCCTGCCGCCCACCATCTTCACCGACGTGAAGACGGACATGAGCCTGTTCCGGGATGAGATCTTCGGGCCGGTCATGGCCATCAACAAGCTGGACACCACCGACATCGAGGAAATCGCCGATCTGGCCAACGACAGCGAATACGGCCTGTCGGGCAGCGTGTGGACCCAAAGCCTGTCCACCGCGCACAAGCTGGCGTCGCGCATCCGCTCCGGCCAGGTGTCCATCAACTGCCACGGCGCCATCGGCAACAACATCCCCTTCGGCGGCTATCGCCAGTCCGGCTGGGGGCGCGAGTTTGGCCGGGAAGGCATGGACGGCTATCTGGAGACCAAGGCCGTCACCGCGCGTTTGTGATGCTTATGCATCGCCCTCAAGCGCCGGGCGCCGGCATCCGCCGGCTTGGCTGATCCTCCCTTTCCAGTCCGCCTTCGGCTCCCCGGAAAGGTCCGGCGGACGCGGTCGCGTCCTACATCCCTTCCGGCCTGGTCAGGAAGGGGCGCAAGGCCAAGACCATGGGGATGATGGCGGCGGCGGTCAGTGTGGCCGCCACGACGCCGATGGTGCGGTCGGAATGGTCGGCGATGGCGCCATAGGCGATGGGGGCCAGCCCGCCGGCACCGATGACGCCGGTGTAGAACAGGGCGAAGGCCCGCCCGACCTCGCCATTCTTCGCCAGTTCCGGCACGGTTCCGTACAGGACGGAGGAGGTGCCGTTGAGGACGATGCCCAGCAAGGGCAGCAGTGACAGGGTGGGGTTGAGCGGCACCATCAACGTCGTGATCATGAACAGGGCCGTCGCCCCTTCGGTGATCACCACCGTCCAGACAACGCCGAAGCGCTGCCCCAGCGGGCCGCAGCAGGCCTTGCCCAAGGCGCCGCCGGCGAACAGCAGGGCCAGGCCGATGCCGGTGGTCGCCCCGGTGGCACCCTTGCTGTGCAGCAGGAAGGGCAGGAACAGCAGGTAACCCATGCGCGTGGCGGTATCGAACGCGCCGATGGCCAGCAGCAAGCCGAAACCCCGGCCGTTGCCGCCCGCCGTGTAGGACTTATCCTTGGGCAAAACAGCGGGCTGCGGCGGTATCAGGGCCAGCAGGCCCAAGGCGGCCACCAGTCCCACCAGCCCCATGATGCCCACCACGGGGCGCCAGGCGAACACGGGCAGCAGCAGGGCGACGACTGCCGGGAAGGTGGCCTTGCCCAGGTCGCCGGCGAAATTGTAGATGCCCAGGGGCCCGCGCGCCGCCCTGCCATAGGTTTCCGTGACCAGCAGTGAGGCGCGCGGGTGCTGCACGCTGGACCCGATGCCCGCCAGGACCAGCCCGGCGCACAGGCCGGGGAAGCCAAGCGGCAGGGCCATCAGCAGATAACCGCCAGCGGCGATCAGCGTGGCCAGCGCCAGGGCGGCACGGGGGCTGAGCCTGCCGGTGAACCGGCCCGCCGGCACCTGCAAGCCGCCCATCGTTCCGGAGTACAGCGCGCGCACCAGCGCCAACCCGGCATAGGAGAGGCCAAACGCCTCCTGCCAGACAGGCAGCAGGGCATAAAGCTGGTCGGTGTAGCCGTCATGCAGCAGGTGGGCGAGGCAGGCGCCCAGCAGGTTGCGCCGCTGTGGTGAACGCCTGGCGTCCGGTTCCTCGCGCGCCCAATCGACGGCTGCCACGGCGTTGCCCCACTGGTTTGCGATGTCTGGCGACGACCCTATACCCGTCAGTTTTTGTCGAATAGAGTGAGGCTTCTCACGCGTTCTGTCCGCTTTTCTCACGGGTTCTCCCATGCGCCGCCTGCCGCCGCTCAATGCCCTGCGTGTCTTCGAGGTCGCGGCCCGGACCGGCAGTTATGCCGAGGCCGGCGCCGCGCTGGGCCTGACCCATGGCGCCGTCAGCCGGCAGATCGCCCTGCTGGAGGCCTGGCTGGGCCAGCGGCTGTTCGTGCGCACGGGACGGCGCATGGTGCCGACCCAGGCGGCCCGCGCCTTCGCGGAGGAGGTCAGCCTGTCCTTCGACCGCGTGGTCATGGCGGCGGAGGCCTGCGGGCGCCCGTCCGCACGGCGCATCCTACGCGTCAACGCCCCCACCACCTTCGCCATGCGCTGGCTGATCCCCCGCCTGGAACGCTTCCATGGCGAGCGCCCGGATGTGGAGGTGGTGGTGACCACCGCGACGACGGTCCATGGCGAACTGCGCGGCGGCTTCGACCTGGCCATCCGGCGCGGCGTGGCGGAACAGTCCCTGTGGCCGCAGTACCGGGCGGTGCATTTCCTGGATGAGGCCGACACCGTGATCATCAGCCCGGCCCTGTTGGCGTGCCTGCCGTTGGACCAGCCGGCCGATATCGCCGGCCACGTCCTGCTGGGTAGCGAGACGCGGCCGGGGGACTGGACCGATTGGCTGGAACGCGCCGGCCTGCCCCACCGCGCCGAACAGCGGCGGCGGATGTTCGACCATTTCTTCGTCACCCTTCAGGCCGTGGCCGACGGCCTGGGCATCGGCGTCGGCCCCCTGCCTGTCCTGCAAGCCGACCTGGACAGCGGGCGCCTACTAACCCCGTTCCCCGACATCACCGTATCCCGCACCGGCTACGTCGCCCTGACGCCCTTCGACGCCAACAAGACACCGGCGCTGACGGCCTTCATCGACTGGCTGGTGGCGGAAGGGGCGGGGGCCGCGACCCCCGGTGGTATTTCGACCGCCGGCGATTAGCAGGCTTGGCCTGGGTCAGATTTATAGTACTTATGTCCCCATAAAATCAGGAGGACATGGATCTCAAGATGGTGGGTTCAAGGAAGAAGACGCCGTTCCTGCGGGCGGCACTGGCTGGTTTCGTCTCCGCGCTGGCCCTGACCGCTGCGGCCAAGGCCGAGCCGATCACGGTGCTGGATCGCGCCGGCGCCTGGGTCTCGGTCGAGGGCTACGGCCCCAACGTGGTGCGCGTCACCATCGCGACGGAGAAGGATGAAGCGCTGAAGGCCCCCGGCTACGGCCTGATCCCTGAGGCCGCCAACAACGGCGGTTTCCGGCGTACCACCGACCAGGGCGGCGACAGCTTCACCTCCAATGCCCTGACCCTGCACGTCGACGCCGCCAAGCCGCCGCGCGTGCCCAGCCAGATGGAAAAGTACTTCGCCCCGCAGCTGCCGCAGGTGAACCTGCAGGTGAAGAACGCTCAAGGCGAAGTCGTGCTGAACATGGACGGCTGGTCCATGGCGCCGCACACCGTGGCGGGCGAGAAGACCTACCAGGTCGGCGCCAGCTTCAAGTCCCCGGCGGATGAGCATTATTACGGCATGGGCCAGAACCAGATGTCGCTGGGCCCGCTGGATCTGCGCGGCCGCACCATCGACTGCAAGCACTGGTACGACGCGCCGGGGGGCGAGACCGTCTGCATCCCGGTGCTGGTCAGTTCCAAGGGTTATGCCATCGTCTGGGACAACCCGTCCGACACCATCCTGAACGCCGGCATCAACGGTGCCACCTCCATCGCGTCCAACGTGGGTGAGCGGGTCAGCTTCTTCGTCATCACCGGCGACACGCCGACCGACATCTATGGCGCCTATGCCCGCCTGACCGGCCGCACGCCCATCCCGCCCAAGGCCGCCTTCGGCCTGATCCAGTCCAAGGCGCGTTACGACAGCCAGGATGAGATCCTGCGGGTTGCCAAGACCTACCGGCAGAAGCAGTACCCGCTGGATATCATGGTGCTGGACTGGTTCTACTGGACCCGCATGGGCCAGATGGACATCAACCCGGCCGAATTCCCCAACCCCGATGCCATGAACCAGGAACTGCACGCCATGGGCATGCAGTCCATCGTGTCCATCTGGCCGCGGTATGAGACCTCGGGCCGCTATTTCAATGAGTTGGACACCAAGGGCTATCTGCTGAAGGACGAGGACGGCAAGACCGTGGACGGCCTGCCCTTCCGCTCCGACCGCACCGGCGGCCTGATCGATTCCACCAACCCCGCCGCCCGCAAGTGGTTCTGGGAACACGCCCGCGACAACATCCTGAGCCATGGCTTCGACTATCCCTGGCTGGATGAGACGGAACCGGACCTGGTGCCCGATGGCTTCTTCTATTCCATCGGATCCGGCGACCGGTACCACAACGTCTTCCCCCTGCTGCATGTGGAATCGGCGACGCAGGGGTTGAGGGCGTGGAAGCCCAACCGCCGGCCCCTGATCCTGGCGCGCGCCGCCTACCTGGGATCGCAGCGCACCGGCGGCCTGTTCTGGTCGTCCGACATCAGCCCGCAGTGGGAGGTGCTGCAGCGCCAGATCCCCACCGGCCTGAACATGACGGCCTCGGGCATCGCCTATTGGGGCAACGACATCGGCGGCTGGCAGTACCTGCCGCAGACCACCAGCTACACCGGCACGCCGCTGGTGAGCCCGGCCGGTGCCGAAGATGTGGTGGGCCAGAACCACGACTATCCGGAACTGCTGGTCCGCTGGTTCGAGTACGGCACCTTCCTGCCCACCCTGCGCCTGCACGGCGATCGCAAGCATACCGAGATCTGGGCCTTCGGTCCGGAGGCGGAGGCCATCATGGCCCGGTATGACAAGCTGCGGTACGCCCTGATCCCCTACCTGTATTCCCAGGCCAAGGCGACGTACGACACGGGCGTGCCCTTCATGCGGGCCTTGTGGATGGACTTCCCCCACGATCCCAACGTGGCTGACCTGGGCACGGAATACCTGCTGGGCCCGGCCTTCCTGGTGGCGCCGGTGACCAAACCGGGCCAGACGGAGAAACAGGTTTATCTGCCCGCCGGCACCGATTGGTACAATTACTGGACCAACCAGAAGCTGGCCGGCGGCCAGTGGGTCACGGTGGCCTCGCCCATCGACCAGATCCCGCTGTTCGTGCGCGCCGGTTCCATCCTGCCGCTGGGATCCGACGTGCAATCGACGGCGGAGAAGCAGAAGATCGTGGCGCTGAAGGTCTATCCCGGCCGTGACGGCAGCTTCACAGTCTATGACGATGACGGCCTGAGCCTGGATTACGAGAAGGGCAAGGGCGGTCAGACCGCCACCCTGCGCTGGGACGACAAGGCCCGTAAGCTGACGTCAGACGGCTCGCGTGAGCCCTTCGCCAAGGCGCCTGCTGACCTGGTGCAGGTCATCGGCAACTGACCGGAGCGGGGCGCCCACTGAAATGGGCGCCCCGTTTCACTCTGTTCGCACCGCCCCCGGCGCTATGCGCCGCGTGACGGTGTGAAAAGCCCGGCGGTCGCGACCTCGACACGCCGGCGCGCGGCCGTCTCATCATCGCCAAATCGGTCGACGGCCCAGGACAGCGCCGTCACCAGCTCGAACACTTCGCTCGCCGTGACGGTATCAACGGCGGCACCCGCGTCCCGCGCCCGTTCGAGCAGGTGTTCCGTGGCGGCCATGAGGGATGCGACCGGCGGGCTCATCGACGACTCCGCCGTGCCGCTGGCGGCGGCGACGCATTGGGGCAGATCGTGCCAAAGCCGCAGCTGCCAGGTCAACCACACCAGCCATCCGGCAAAGGCGTCACGGGGCGCAAGCTCGCGACCCAGCCTTTCCGCCTCATCCATTGCAATGGCGATGCTGGCCTCCATCACGGCGGCGAGCAGATCCTCCCGTGTCGGGAAATTCCGGTAAAGCGTCGCGTTCCCGACCCCGGCGCGGACGGCGATCGCGTCCAGCGACGCGAGCACCCCCTCCGTCTCAAACACCTCCCGCGCCGCCCGCAGGATGGCATCGCGGTTCCGCCGGGCATCGGCGCGCAGGGGCCGGAGTTCCTTCACGCGTTTATCAGCAGCCATCGTCCGTTGCCTTGAAAAAGCGGGGGCTGTCCCCATTTATATGGGGAGTGCCCCCATATATCCCTGGAGTAAGCGATGACCGTATCTTCCGACAAGGCCAATCCACGCATTGATGGCCGAATTGTCCTGGTTACCGGCGCGAATGGCGGCCTGGGCCGGGAGTTTGTCCGGCAGGCGATCGAGCGCGGGGCCGCGAAGGTCTATGCGGCGGCGCGCTGGCCCGAAAGCTGGAATGATGACCGGATACAGCCGCTGCCGCTCGATATCACCGACGTGGCAGCGGTCGCGAGCGCCGTCGCGGCGGCGCCCGACGTCGATCTGCTGATCAACAACGCGGCCATCGCGCCGTCGGGCGATTCCATCGCCGGCCCGGAAGCGGAACTGCGCCGCATCTTCGAGACCAACTTCTTCGGCTCATTGCGCGTCGCCAACGCCTTCGCCCCCGTCCTCGGCGCGAACGGGGGCGGAACCATCCTCAACATCCTGTCATCGGCCGCCTGGGTCAGCATGCCGACCGCCTATGCGGCGTCGAAAGCGGCCTTCTGGTCGGCGACCAACGCCTTGCGGTTCGAACTGGAAGGGCAGGGCACGCAGGTGACGGGCCTGCTGGTCGGCATGATCGATACGCCGATGGCGGCCGGGTACGATGTCCCCAAATCCAGCCCCGCCGGCGTGGTGGCGCAGGCTTACGAGGGCGTCGCGTCCGGGGCACTCGAGGTGTTGGCCGACGATCTCACGCGCGATCTGAAATCGCGGCTGAACACGCCGGCGGAAGGCTTCTATCCCTGGATGCACGCCCAGCTTCGCGCGTTCTTCGCCGGCTGATCAAGGTTGGTCGCCGCCGCGCGGGCATGGCGTGCGCCCGCGCGGCGGAACCAGCCAGCAATCAGGCGTCTCGCGTCAAACCAGGCCGTCGATAGGCTTCAGGGGCTGCAGCACGATGTCGGCGATGGCCGATACGCCGACCTTGAACGCGATCTGGTATTCCGGATCGGCGACCATGTCCTTGAACGCGGAGCGGCGGGGATACTGAACCAGCACGGCGGTATCCCATCCCTGTTCCCGCCCTTCGGTAAGCGCCGGAAGGCCATCGCCGCCGAACAGGATCTTCGCGCCGAACCGGGCCAGGATCGGCTTGGCCATGCCCAGATATTCCAGATACCGGTCCCGGCCGCCATCGGGCGCGAACCGGATGAGGTTCAACATCACGACCTCGGTATCGTCCTCTTCGGTCAGGAACGCTTCCAGGGCGGCGGGGGACAACGCGACCATTCATTTTTCCTTTAACGTGGCAGTGCGCTTGGGGTTCTTCCCCCAATTGCTAACCCGTCGGCGTGCCGGAAACTGTCAGGAGCGGTCGCCGCCGGGCGGGCATGGCGTGTGCCCGCGCGGCCAATCCGGCAAACGTCGGCCTCAGGCCGGGGCGCTGGCGGCGTCCAGTTCCGCGATGGCGTCGGTATCCAGCGTCAGGCGCGTGGCCGCCACCAGATCCGCCAGTTGTTCCACGCTGGTGGCGCTGGCGATGGGGGCGGTGATGGCGGGCTTGGCCATCAGCCAGGCCAGGGCCACGGCGGCGGGCTTGGCGCCATGCCGGGCGCCGACCGTGTCCAGGGCCGCGACCACGCGGAAGCCGTGATCGTTCAAGTACTTCTCGACATGCCGGGCGCGGGCCTTGCCGGCCGCATCCTCCTTAGACCGGTACTTGCCGGTGAGGAAGCCGCTGGCCAGCGAGAAGAACGGGATGACGCCCACCTTCCGCGTCAGACACACCTGTTCCAACTCGCCTTCGAAGGCCGGCCGTTCCACCAGGTTGTACAGCGGCTGCAAGGTCTCATAGCGGGGCAGGCCGTTGGCGGCGCTGACCTCCAGCGCCTGGGACAGGCGGGCCGCGCTGTAGTTGGACGCGCCGATGGCGCGGACCTTGCCCGCCTTGATCAGCGCGTCATAGGCGCCCAGCGTTTCCTCCAGTGGCGTGCCCTGGTCATCGCTGTGCGACTGGTAGAGGTCGATGTAATCGGTGTTGAGGCGCGCCAGGGATTCGTCCACCGCCTGGCGGATGCGGCGCGCGGACAGGCCGGTCTTGCCCTCGCCCATGTCCATGCCGACCTTGGTGGCGATGACGACATCGTCGCGCCGGCCGCGCTTGGCCAGCCAGCGGCCGATGATGGTTTCCGACTCCCCGCCAGTGTGGCCGGGAACCCAGCGGGAATAGACATCCGCCGTGTCGATGAAATTCAACCCCGCCTCCACCAGCGCGTCAAGCAGGGCGAAGGACCGGGCCTCGTCCGCCGTCCAGCCGAAGACGTTGCCGCCGAAGCAGAGGGGCGGGACCTTCAGGCCCGAGCGGCCCAGTTCGCGATGTTCCATGGCGTTCTTCCTCAGCGGGTTGCGTTTTGGGGCGCCCATGCCAGGACAGGGGACCGTCGATGTCAACCGTGGGGACAGCCGATGATCGAAAATGACGCAGGATGCCGCCTGATCCCGAACAAGAAAAACGGGGGCGCCGAAACCGACGCCCCCGGGAAGGATAGGCGCCAACCGGGGAACGGATGGGCGCCGCAGTCATCGCTCAACCCCACGGGTTCAGGGTGTCGCGATCTCGTCGATGGCGCTGTTGAAGCGCTCGGTCGTCTCGGCTTGCGCGGCTTCCGCCGCTTCCTTGCGCTGCAGGTAGAACAGCCGCTCCAGGAAATCCTGGCGGCGGGCCTCACGTTCCTCCAGTGCCGCCTGGTCCAGCACCAGGGTCTCGATACCGGCGGCCAGGTCCAGGCCACCGGCCTTGGCCACGCGCTCGGCGCTGTCCAGCCGGTCGCGCAGCACCGACAGTTCGTTGGCCAGCACCATGATCATGGAGACGGCCTGGTCCAGGCCGGGGGTGTCATAGAAATTCGGGCGTTTGCCCTTGGCGTCCTTGACGACGTGCGGACGTTCAGCGGACATCAGGCGGCATCCTTGCGGGCGGTGGTTTCAGGCTTGTGGGCGATCAGGACTTCCCAGCCGCCGCCGGGGGCGAACTCGCCGGCGGCGAATTCACGCTCCGCCACGGCGTTGGCCGCTTCCTCGCTGTAGCCGGTGACGGCTTGGGCCGCGAACTCCATCACCGCCATGGGGGCGGTGTCGAAGCGCACGTCGGCGCGGTCGAAACCGGCGCGCTCGGCCAAATCGTACTGGTTCATGTCGCGCATGGCGCCCCAGAACGGCTCATTGTTGTACCAGGTCTCGTTGTCCAGGATGAACTGGGTGAACGGGTCCATCAGGTCGAACGGCGGCAGGTCGGCGTGGATCATGTAGCCGCCGGGCGCCAGCAGGCGATGGCATTCCTGGAAGATGCGCGGCATGGCCTTGGCGCTGGTCTCGTGCAGCAGGATGTGGCTGACGACCAGGTCGAAATGCCCGTCGGGGAAGCGGGTCTCCTCCGCGTTCATCTGGGCGAAGTTGACCTCCAGCCCCAGGCCGGCGGCGCGGGCGTGGGCGTAGCGCACCTGGGGTGCGGCCACGTCGATGCCCCAGATCTCCGCGTCCGGGAACAGTTCCTTGTAGGGCAGGGTGGAATGGCCGACGGTGCAACCCATGTCCAGGATGCGGCGCGGCTTGAAGCCGTTCAGGCGGCGCTTGACGTAGTTGCAGACCGACCGGCCCATGTCGTCGTTGAAGGGGCCGGTGTAGCCCATGGCGTAGAGGTAGACGCCACGGTCGTACAAGCGCGCCGACGGAGATGTCGCCCTTGGTCACCTCGGTGGTGTAGCCGCCCGGCATGCAGTGGATGTCCAGCGCCGTGACATAGCGCGGCGCCACGAAGCCTTCCGGGATGTCCAGGATGGCCTTGGACCCGGCCGACAGCTCGGCCGCCTTGGCGTTCAACTCAGGCAACTCACGATCGACCGTCACGTTGGTCGATTCCCACAGCAGTTCCTGGGCGATGCGGTTGGCGGCGGCGTAGTGCTGGAAATACAGGTCGTGCACCATGCCGGCGCGGATGTCGCGGCGGTCGACCGGCTTGCGGCCGTGCTCGCGCTCGAACTTCGGGACGACGCGGCTCTGGTAGACGGGGGTGAGGCCGGGCAGCAGCTTCTGCTGGATGAACCCCTTGAAAGCCTTGGTGAATTCCTGGCGTGCCGCCTCGTCATGCGTAGGCTTGGGCAGCACCGGATGCGCTGTTTGTTGGAAGGTGTTCAGCATGTGCCCGCTCCCGGTTCCGTGATGGTGCGTTGGGGGGATTGAAGGGCCGGCGGCGGCAAAGGCCAAGCGGGCCCCGGAAACTGTCCACCTGGCGGTTGATGGGTGGTGCCGGGCTTCACAAACGCGCGCCCGTGAGATGCCCTGTCACCAAAGCATGGGGCAGGGGGCAAAAAGCAGCATGACCGCGTATTCTGAGGTATCGACCGGCCCGTCCGGCCGCCTGAGTCTTCTGGCCCAGGCCGGATATGGGGTCGGCCAGATCGCCGGCCAAGTCTTCCGTGACGTTCCATCCCTGCTGCTGCTGTTCTTCATGACCAACGTGCTGGGCATCATGCCGGCCTTGGCGGGGGCGGCGATCTTCATTCCCAAGCTGGTGTGGGGGGTAGGCTGCGACACCCTGGTCGGCATCCTGTCCGACCGGTGGAAGCACCGCTTCGCCCGCCGCCGCTGGCTGCTGGTCGGCGCGGTCGGCACGCCCATCGCCTTGATCCTGCTGTTCCATGTGCCGGATCTGCCGGTCACCGGCCGGGTCATCTACGTGGCGTTGGCGTTCAGCCTGTACATGGCGGTTTTCGCGTGCTTTTCGGTGCCTTATTTGGCCATTTCCGGTGAATTATCGTCCGATCCGCACCAGCGCACCGTGCTGATGGCCTGGCGCCTGGTGTTCACCGCCATCGGCATCCTGGTGGGCGGGGCGTTGTCGCCCTACATCGTGCAAAGCCAGGGCGGCGGGCAGCCGGCCTATGAGGCCATGTCCCACTTCCTGGCGGTGGTCTGCCCGGTGGCCCTGGTGCTGGCCTATTTCGGCATCGGCCGCGCCGCCCGCCAGCGGGCCGAGGCCGTCACCGCCCCGGTGGTGGCGCATGTGCGCCTGTCGGCGGGGGAGGTGATCTCCACCCTGCTGGCACCGCGCTTCTCCATCCTACTGCTGGCCAACCTGCTGCAGCTGGCGGGGTCGGGCATGGCCTACGCCTCCATGCTGTACTTCCTGACCTACAACATGGCCCGGACCGACGCCTTCCAGCTGATCGGCGGGCTGGTGCTGATCGCCTGTGCCGCCATCGTGGTGGCCCAGCCCCTGTGGGTGGCGCTGGCCCGGCGGGTGGGCAAGAAGCCCATCTACGTCCTGTCGGCCGCAGGATATGGCCTGTCATACCTGGCGTGGTCCTTGAGCGCCGACGCCGGCGTGGTCGCGGCCTATGCCTTCTCCTTCGTGGCGGCGGTGGTCAATTCCGGCTGGACCCTGCTGGGCTTCTCCATCATGTCGGACATCGCGGGTGAGGATCAGGCCCACGCCGGCCTGTATTCCGCCGCCTGGATCGCGGCCGACAAGATCGGCTTCGCCCTGGGCGGCACCCTGCTGGTGGGTTTCGTGCTGTCGGCCTTCGGCTTCGACGCCGCCCACGCCGTGGCCGGCCTGCCGCAGACGGCCAGCGCCCTGACCGGCGTCATGCTGGCCTTCGGCGTCATCCCGGCCGCCCTGAACATCCTGTCGGCCCTGATCTACTGGCGCTTCGGGCGGGCATGATGAACCAGACGGCAAGCGAGTTTCGGCGGGGCTGGCGCTTGGTGCTGGCGGCCGCCACCGGGGTGGGGCTGGGCATCACCGGTCTCAGCTTCTACACCCTGGGCATCTTCATCGGCCCCCTGACGCAGGAGTTCGGCTGGTCGCGCACGGAAATCGCCAGCGCCACCCTGCTGACCACCGCAACCACCCTGTTCCTGGGCTATCCCGTGGGCCGGCTGGTCGACCGCTTCGGCGGCCGGCGGGTGGGCCTGACCTCCCTGTTGCTGCTGGCCCTGGGCCTGGCGGGGTTGAGCCGCATCGGCCCGTCGCTGACCGGCTTCTACCTGTCCTTCGGTGCCGCCATGGTGATGGGGGCCGGCACCCTGCCGGTGGTGTGGACCCGCGCCATCAACACGGTGTTCGACCAGGCCCGCGGCCTGGCCCTGGGCCTGACCCTGGCCGGCACCGGCGTCTGCGCCATCCTGGCACCCCCCTTTACCCAATGGCTGGTGGCCAACCATGGCTGGCGTGCCGCCTACCTGGGGCAGGGCGCCCTGGTGGCGGTGCTGGGCCTGGTGGTGGTCGGCCTGCTGTTCCAGGAACCGGTGGCGCCCAAGGCCACCATCGCCCAGCCCGTCCCCATCCTGCCGGGATTCAGCGCCGCCCAGGCCCGCCGCACCCGCCGCTTCTGGCTGCTGGGCTTTGGCATGCTGGTGGTGTCTTTCGCCATCGCCGCCCTGATCGTCCACCTGGTGCCGCTGCTGGTGGGCGGGGGCATGGCAAGGGGCGACGCCGTCTGGTTCGCCAGCCTGCTGGGTTTCGCCATCATCATCGGCCGCCTGGGCGTGGGCAGCCTGGTGGACCGCTTCCACCCGCCCGCCGTCGCCTTCGCCGTCATGGCGGCGGCCGCCTTCGGCTGCGGCCTGCTGGCCCTGTCCAGCGGCCGGCCGGGCCTGGCCACGGCGGCCGTGGTGCTGGTCGGCCTGGCGGCGGGGGCGGAGGTCGATCTGGTCGCTTTCCTGGTCAGCCGGTATTTCGGCATGCGGGAATACGGCGCCATCTATGGCTGGCAGCTGGGCTTCTTCGCCCTGGGCGCCGGCCTGGGCCCCATGACCCTGGGCCGCCTGTATGACCTGACCGGCGGCTATGGCGCCGGATTGGGCGCCTGCGCCCTGGGCCTGGCCCTGGGTGGGCTGGCGCTGGGTGCCCTGGGCCCCATGCCCCACCGCTTCCCCGAGACCGCCCCCGCCGCCTGATACCCTGTCCACAGGCCGGATAGGGCGCACGCTGGCCGGGAAGGGCCCGCGCGGAACGGGCATGGTTGGCGCATTCTGTTGATACCCCCGCCAAGGAACGCCTTTGATGTCTGAAACCGCCGGCCTCGCGTCCCCCACCACCGACCTGAACCGGCTGCGCGGCATCCTGGGCGACGACGCGGTGTTGACCGACGCGGCGTCCCTGGCCTTCTACGGCCATGACGTCTACACCGCCGGCGCCCCCTTGCAGGCGGTGATCCGCCCCGCCACCCGCCAGGTGCTGGTGGAGGCGCTGGCGGCCCTGAAGGGCAGCGGTGTGGCCCTGGTGCCGCGCGGCGGCGGCATGTCCTATTCCGGCGGCTACCTGGCGCCGGCGGCCGGGGCGGTGATGGTGGACACCAGCCGCCTGGACCGCATCCTGGAGATCAACGAGACCGACATGTACGTGGTGGCCGAGGCCGGCGTGACCTGGGCCGCCCTGGACGCGGCCCTGGCGCCCCTGGGCCTGCGGGCACCCTTCTGGGGCCCGTTTTCCGGCATCCGCGCCACCATCGGCGGGTCGCTGTCGCAGAACGCCTGCACCTACGGCACCGGCATCTTCGGCACGGCGGTGGACAGCGTGCTGGGGATGGAGGTGGCGCTGGCCGACGGGGCGCTGATCCGCACCGGCAGCTGGGGACATGGCCAGACGGCGGCTTTCTTCCGTCATTACGGTCCCGATCTGACCGGCCTGTTCGGGGCGGACGCGGGTGCCCTGGGCATCAAGACGGCGGCGGCCCTGCGCCTGGTGCGCCGCCGCCCCATCGCCACCGGCATCTCCTTCGGCTTCCAGGATTTCGAGGCGCTGCGCGGCGCCATGGCCGCCGTGGCGCGCGAGGGGGTGGCGTCCGAATCCTTCGGCTTGGACCCCCTGCTGCAAAAACAGCGGCTTGGCATGGGTGATTTGAAGTCGGATCTGAAGATGCTGCTGGCCGTGGGCCGCGCCGGCCGTGGCCCGGTCGCCTCCCTGGTGCAGATGGCCAAGATCGTCCTGGCGGGCAAGAACTTCCTGAAGGATGTGAACTATTCCGCACACTTCACGGTCGATGCTGCCGACAAGGATGAGGAGCGCTCCATGCTGCGCCGCATCCGCGCGGCGGCCAGCACCTTCGGGCGGGAGATCGAGAATTCCATGCCCACGGTGGTGCGCGCATATCCCTTCCCGCCGCTGAACCACATCATGGGCCCGAAGGGGGAGCGGTGGGTCCCCGTGCACGGCCTGATGCCCTTCAGCCAGGCCACCGCCTTCCACGCCGACCTGCAGGCCATCTACGCCCGCCACGCCGACGCGTTGAAGAAGCACAAGGTGGTGACCGCCGCCATGTTCAGCACCGTCGCCACCAACGCCTTCCTCTATGAGGTCGCGATCTATTGGGAGGAGCAGCGGGCCGAATTCCACGACCGCATCCTGGAGCCGTCGGCGGTCCAGAGCCTGCCGCGCTACCCCGCCAACCCGGAGGGCACCACCCTGGTGGAAACGGTGAAGGCGGAGATCGTGGCGCTGTATCGCAAGCACGGCGCCGTCCACATGCAGGCCGGCCGCCAGTATCAGGTAATGGCTGACCGCAACCCGGCGGCGGCCGACCTGTTGCGCAGCGTGAAGCGCTGGGCCGACCCCGACGGCGTCATGAACCCGGGCGCCCTGGGCCTCAACTGAGTTTCCGGTTGCCGGGCCATATCTGCGGGTGTCGCGGCTAAGCACCCCCAGAAATGGCGGACGTTAGAGCGGAACACGATCAGGTGGAATCACCTGATCGTGTTCCGCTCTATCATGAACAGCTTTAGAGCAAGATGCGATCACGCATGATCGCATCTTGCTCTAAACGCCCTCTTTACGGCAATGAGATCAACGTGGCGGCCGAAGAAGCGCCATGCCAAGCCGAAGCACGGCAAGCCAACTCCTCGGCTTTGTCTTGTCCAACCCCACGAAAATTCTTGAAACCCGGACAAGCTGATCCGCTGGATAATGATCTGGGAGCCTGGCAAGTATCCTTGATGCCCTGTCTCGGCCTTGAGGGGCTTTCGTTCGATCGGCCCGCCGGAGCAGTAGCGGCAACTCTTCGCGCGTCGGGTCTGTGCAGTAGGCTGGCTGCCCCGGCTGTTGACGCCACGATTCCGATAATGGCCCCGCATCGACAGCGCCAAATCCCAGCCGTTCCACGATCGCCATGATGTCGGCCCGCGCCCTAGGATCGTCGCCGGCGACGGGTAGCGCAATGCGGTGTGGATCGCCTTCGGACTCGCCCCCTGTGGCCAACCTGGATGCGATGATGTTGTTGAATGCCTTGGTCACGGCGACGCCCAGTGTCCGGGACACCCACTGGGACTCGGCCAGGCCAGCATCGATCTCGGGAATCGCCCCGTCCCGCAGCGGATAGTAATTACCCGCGTCCACCACGATCGCGCCTCGCGGCAGCGTCGCGATAACAGTCTTCGGCAAGTCGCGGATGCGTGCCATAGGGATCGCGATAATGAGAACGTCCACCCCGAGCGAAATGCCGGCGATGTCGACAGCCTCGGCGCCCGTCCTTTGCGCGAACGCCCCGAGACTGTCAGGACCGCGGGAGTTCGCCACCTTCACGGCATGCCCCGTCTCGCCAAGCCGGCAAGCAAGCGCCTCGCCGACATGCCCAGCGCCAATAATTCCGACGTTCTTCATGTTTGTTCCTAAAAGTTACTATTGTTAGTAACTAAGTTATACTGTGGCGCCGTCGGTACAAGACGGCACATGCCTGTGCCCCGGTTACAAGGAGGGAACCTATGTCGACGACGGTGGATGAGTCGGACGAAGGGGCGTCTCATGGCATCGGAGCACTGTCTTGCGCGCCGCACGATATGCTGACGCACCTTGGGGACAAATGGACAATTCTTGTGGTATTGCTATTGGCGCAGACACCGGGTAATCGGCTTAGATTCTCCGGAATAAAGCGTGGCGTGGAGGGTATCTCGCAGCGAATGCTCACACTGACGCTGCGAATGCTGGAACGTAATGGTCTGGTTGTGCGTCATTATTTCGCCGAAGTTCCTCCTCGAGTCGAATATGAGCTTAGCGTCATGGGGAAGGGCATGCTTCCTCCGCTGGAGTTCTTCGCCAAGTGGATCGGTGAAAACTGGCAGGCCATGGAGCGGGCGCGGACCGAGTACGATGCGAGATCGGTCACATGATCAGCTTTCGCGACGGAGGAGGGCCGAACGATGCCGATGATGCAGGAACCATCGGACCGGAACTGGCTGGAGCCCGACGACGTGCCCCGGCCGGTGGTGTGCTTCGGCGTCGCCAACGTGGATGTGGGCCGCATCGAACTGGACCCGCACCACCACCGGAAAAGCCAGTTGATCCTGGTGCAGGAGGGGGCGCTGAGTTGCGAGGTGGAGGGTGGCCTGTGGATCGTGCCGCCCCGCAGCGCCATCTGGATCCCCGGCGGCGCGCTGCACGCCATCAAGGTCACCGGCCTGCTGACGGGATACGGCGCCTTCGTGGAGCCGGACGTGGCCGCCAGCCTGCCCCAGACCTGCTGCGCCGTGTCGGTGACGCCCCTGCTGCGCGAACTGCTGGCCCGCGCCGCCACCTTGCCGGCGCTGTATCCGGAGGGCGGGGCGGAATCGCGCCTGATGACCGTCCTGCTGGACGAGCTGGCCACGGTGGAGGTGGCGGACCTGCACCTGCCCATGCCGACGGATGCCCGCCTGTGCAAGATGGTCGACCTCATGCTGGCGGCACCGGCGGACCGCAGCCTGATGGCGGTCTGGGCGCGGCGCGTGGGCCTGAGCGAACGCACCCTGACCCGCCTGATCTCCCAGCAGACGGGCATGAGTTTCAGCCGTTGGCGCCAGCAGCTCAGCGTCCTGTTCGCGGTCAAGTGGCTGGCCGGCGGCGCCTCCATCCAGCAGGTCGCCGATGATCTGGGGTACGAGAGTGCGGCCAGCTTCGTGACCATGTTCCGCAAGGCGCTGGGCACCTCACCCGCCCGGTACATGGCGGAGCGCCATCCCGGGCGGTTTTGACGGCGGACGGCCGCGCCATCGCCGGACCAACACCAACCACTTTTCTTATAAAATCTACAAAAGATAGTTGTGCTGACTGGTAAATGACTGCATCTCCGTAAATAATTGACTGCCTGCCGTAAGCGCAGTTCCCGGGTTGTCCGAGTAGTGGACAAGACATCGCATGCGCTTTGGCGCGCGCGGCATTTGGGGGGATCGTTCGGTCAAGCCCTACGCCGGCGGGGCCGTCCCGGGAGAACCCGGGATGAAAACATCCTTTTGACGTTCCCTTTTAACGTTGGATGCTCCCCATGCCCCGCCACGATCGCTCCCCCTTGCCGCCCACCGCCCCATCCCGCCGCGCTGTCATCGGCGGTTTGCTTGCGGCCCCCGTCATTCTGTCCACCACCCGCCGTGCCTGGGCCAAGGGGCCGCAGACGGTGGACGTCATCGTCATCGGCGCCGGCCTGGCCGGCCTGAACGCCGCCGGCATCCTGGAATCCCAGGGCCTGAGCGTGCAGGTGGTGGAGGCGTCGGACCGCGTCGGCGGCCGCCTGCGCACCGCCCGCCGCGACGGCTATCAGGCGGAACTGGGCGCCAGCGAGGTCGGGCCGCTGTACGGCCGCGTGCGCGACGCCTGCGGCCGGCTGAACGTGGGCCTGACGCCCCAGGGCATCGTCCCCACCGATATGCTGATCCACGTGAACGGCAGCGCCGTGTCGGCCAAGGACTGGGCCGGTGCCGCCAACAACCTGACGCGCGGGGCCGAGCGGGCCATGCCGCCCTTCGTGCTGCAGCCCGGGCTGTTCCAGAAGTGGCTGCCCTTCACCAACACCGGTGACTGGCTGGAACCGGCCAACATGGCCTACGACGTTTCCGCCGCCGAGTTCATGCGGGCCAAGGGCGTGTCGGAAGAGGCGATCCGCCTGGCTGGTGTCGATGTCAACGCGCCCAACCTGGAAAGCGTCTCCGCCCTCAGCCTGTTCCGCGACCTGGCCCGGGCGCGGGCGGAGGGCTTGAAGGACAACCAGCCGGAATTCGGCGCCGCGAATGTGGAGCGCAGCTACATCGTCGGCGGCGCCGACACGCTGCCCCGCGCCATGGCGGCGGCCCTGAAGCATCCGGTGCGCCTGGACAGCCCGGTGGTGGCGGTGGACCAGACGGCCGACCGGGTGCAGGTGCAACTGGCCGGCGGCGACGTGCTGACCGCCAAGTACCTGGTGATGGCCGCCCCCTTTTCGGCGGCGCGGCGCATCCGCTTCACCCCCGGCCTGCCGGAGGCCCAGACGGATGCCATCGCCGGCGCCCTCTACACCGCCACCACCCAACTGCACTTCCGCATCACCAGGCCCTATTGGGAAAAGGACGGCCTGCCGCCGTCGCTGTGGAGCGACCTGCCGTTCGAACGCGCCTTCGCCTTGAAAAGCCCGGCCACCGGCGCCATCGACAGCCTGGTGGTCTGGGTCAACGGCGACGGCGCCACCCGCTGGGACGACCGCGCGGTGGAACAGCAGGCCGACCTGGCCCTGGCGGAACTGATCCGCGCGCGGCCCGCCATGGCCGGATCCCTGGAGTTCTTGCTGGGCCACAGTTGGGGCCGCAATCCCTATATCGGCGGCATGAAGCAGGTGTTCGGCGCCGGCCAGGTGAAGCGTTTCGCCGCCGACATGGGCAAGCCCGCCGGCCGCATCCACTTCGCCGGCGAACATCTGCGCCGTCTGGAACACGGCATGGAATCGGCCATGGAAACCGGCGAGGGCGCCGCCATGGAGATTCTGGAGAAGGCCTGAGCAAAACCAAATCTAGGACGCGACCGCGCCCGCCGGAGCTTTCCGGGGAGGCGCAGGCGGACTGGAAAGCGAGGAAGGCCAAGCCGGCGGATGCCGGCGCCCGCCGATTGAGGGGGCGGTTGATCGGTCACGATCAGCCGCCGCGCGTATAATAACCACTAACAGGAGAGTTTGGGGACATGAGCGGACCGGAGATGACGCGGCGTGAGAGTCTGGGGCTGGCGGGTCTGGCCATGGCGGCCGGTACGTTGGGGATGGGCACCCTGGCGCCCGCGGGGCCGGCGAGTGCGGCCACGCCCACCTTCCTGACCAAGATCGACTTCAAGGATCCCAAGTGGAACCGGGACGCCTATGCCCGCCTGGACATGGATTTGGATCCGACCAAGCAGAAGATCGGCTTCTTCCGCGGCAACGTCTATGGCGTGCGGGATAATGAGCCGGTGCGCACCCTGTTCAGCGTCGATGGCTTCAGCCTGGTGCGGTCCCAGCAACTGCCCGACGGCAGCTGGCGCCGCATGCTGCGCGAGATCGGCTTCTACCGGAACGCCCAGACCGGCCAGATCATGGACACCTGGCACAACCCCTACACCAATGAGGATGTGCGCGTCGTTCCCATCGCCAACGATCCGTTCAACTTCACCATCAGCGAATTCCTGCCCGAACCGCCGTCCTACGGCGGCCTGAACAAGGAGGCGCCGCCCAAGCGCCCCTTCCTGCTGAACTGGACCTTCGGGCCGGACGACACCGTCCACGTGGAAAGCGACATCCACCTGTTCTACCCGTCGGCCCTGCAGCCCGACAAATGGCCGCGCGAATCGACCGGCGCCTACAACCGCGTGTCGGAACTGTTCCACTACGTCGTCAAGCGCGCCGACCTGGAAAACCCGGCCAAGACCCACGTGCCCTGCATCGGGTCGTGGGCGCGCGTGACGCCCTGGCTGCCCTGGATGCTGATGGGCCAGGCGCCGGGCTGCATCAATTACTTCTGCACCTTCGGCATGGTGGAAAGCCTGGACAAGCTGCCGCCGGATCTAGTGGCGGCGGCCAAGGCCCTGGATCCCAAGTGGCTGTCGGCCCCCGACAGCGACTACGGCCCGTCGCTGTCCAGCCTGGAGAACTACGCGCGCGAGCAGAAGCCGGCGCCGGTTCCGGCCGGCTGGGCCCCGCCGCAGCCACCGGCGCCGCGTACCTTGCCGGGGCGGTGATCGCCTGATCGGCCAGCGGTATGGGACTGAGTCCCATACCGCTGTAGGCCCCGATTGGGGCCGCCGGAGCTTTCCGGGAAGCGTTAGCGGACTGGAAAGCGAGGACAAGGCCAGCCGGCGGATGCCGGCGCACGCCGTTTGAGGGCGATCAAATCAAACTTTGTCCACTGTACGGCCATAACCGACGGGGCACATCGACTTGGCGCCCCGTCGGGTCGTTTCATTGCACCCGCATAACTGGAGGCTTCCTTGGGTCTTGCCGCCCGCGCTGCGCGTCGTCGCGTCCTTCCGTCCTTGGCCCTGCTGGCCCTGCTGGCGACCCTGCCGGCTGCCGCGCAGACACCGGACAAGGGGGAGCGCCTGGCCATCCGCTGCCGCACCTGCCATGAATTCGCGGCCGACAAGCCGCACAAGGTCGGCCCCAATCTGCATGGCCTATTCGGCCGCAAGGCGGGGCAGGAGCCCGATTTCCACTATTCCAAGGCCTTGCCGGCCAGCGGCATCGTCTGGGACGACGCCACGCTGGACGCCTGGCTGACGCGGCCCGCCACGCTGGTGCCGGGCACGACCATGGCGTTTCCCGGCATGCCGGACAAGGCCGACCGCGACGCCCTGATCGCCTGGCTGCACCAGGCGACACGCTAGAGTTTTCTATTCGAGCATTCTTGGAGGAGGCCGACGATGGTTGAGATTTTAGAGGCAGGCACCCCGGCGACCGAGGCGGCGCGGGCCTATCTGTCGGGCCCCCCGCGACGGCGCCATGCTGATCGGCGGCCAGTGGGTGCAGGCGGCCAGCGGCGCCAAGATCGAGACCATCGATCCGGCCACGGGCAAGGTGCTGGCCCATATCCCCGATGCCCAGCCTGAGGACGTGGACGCCGCCGTCCGCGCCGCGCGCCGGGCCTTCCCCGCCTGGGCGGAGACGGTGCCGGCCCAGCGCGCCGCCATCCTGTGGCGCATCGCCGACATCCTGGAACAGCACATCGATGAGCTGTCGGAGCTGGAGACCCTGGACCAGGGCAAGCCGCTGTTCGTCGGCCGCTGGGCGGAGATCCCCGGCGCCATCGGGCAGTTCCGCTTTTACGCCGGCCAGTGCCTGACCATCGAGGGCCGGACCATCAACACCTCGGTGACCTACCAGCCGCAGGGCAAGCAGGTGCAGGCCTGGACCCTGCGGGAGCCGGTGGGCGTGGTCGCCGCCATCGTGCCCTGGAACTCGCCTTTGGTGCTGACGGCCATGAAGCTGGCCCCGGCCCTGGCCGCCGGTTGCACCGTGGTGCTGAAGCCGGCGGAGGACACCTCCCTGACCGCCCTGCGCCTGGGCGAGTTGATGATGCAGGCGGGATTGCCCGAGGGCGTGCTGAACATCATCACCGGGCGCGGCGCCACGGCGGGCTCCGCCCTTGCCGCCCATGGCGACGTGGACAAGGTGGCCTTCACCGGATCCACCGCCACCGGCCGCGCCATCCTGGACGCCTCCAAGGGCAACCTGAAGCGCGTGACCCTGGAACTGGGCGGCAAGTCGCCGGTCATCGTCTTGCCCGACGCCGATTTGGACCTGGCGGTGCCCGGCGTGGCCAACGCCATCTTCTTCAACGGTGGCCAGGTTTGCGTGGCCGGATCCCGCGCCTATGTCCACGCCGACATCTATGACCGTGTGCTGGAGGGGGTGGCGGCCCAGGCCCAGGGCATGCAGCTGGGCCACGGCCTGAACCCGGCCACCCAGATGGGCCCGCTGGTCTCGGCCAAGCAGGCGGAACGGGTGGCGGGACTGATCGACGGGGCGCGTGCCGCCGGCGCCAGCGTGGTGACGGGCGGTGAGCGGCTGGGCCCCGCCGGCACCTTCATCGCCCCCACCGTGATCGCCCAGGTGAAGCCGCAGATGGAAATCGTGCGGGAAGAGGTGTTCGGCCCCGTGCTGGTGATCCAGCGCTTCACCGACGTGGATGAGGTGGTGGCCGCCGCCAACGACAGCGTCTACGGCCTGGCGGCCAGCATCTGGACCCAGTCGCTGTCCCACGCCCATCGCCTGTCGCGCCGCGTGCAGGCCGGCACGGTGTGGATCAACACCCACTCCATGTATGACGCCAGCCTGCCCATCGGCGGCGTGAAGCAGTCCGGCTACGGCCGCGACAGCGGCCTGGCGGCGCTGGACAACTACCTGGAATGGAAGACCGTCTGCGCGGTGGTTTGAGGGAAGGGGCCCCATGACGATGCCAACCGTGCCACCCCACCGCCTGCCCATCCTGGTCAAGGCCGGGTACGGCATGGGACAGGTGGCGGGGCAGCTGTTCCGCGACGTGCCGTCGCTGCTGCTGCTGTTCTACCTGACCACGGTCATCGGCATCGCGCCGGCGCTGGGCGGGGCCGCCATCTTTTTCCCCAAGGTGTTTTTCGGCGCGGTGTCCGACCTGGGCATCGGCATCCTGTCCGACCGGATGGCGGCGCGCATGCCGCGCCGCCGCTGGCTGCTGGTGGGGGCCGTCCTGGCGCCCATCATGATGCTGGCGGCCTTCGCCGTGCCGGACGTGCCGGTGGCGGCACAGGTGGCCTATGTGGTGGTGGCGTTCAGCGGCTATATGATCGCCTTCTCCACCTTCTCCGTCCCCTATCTGGCGCAGTTCGCGGAGATCACCGACGATCCCGCCGAACGGACGGAGATGATGGCGTGGAAGCACGGCTTCACCGGCAGCGGCCTGCTGCTGGGATCGGCCCTGACGCCCATCCTGATCCACGAACTGGGGGGGGCGGGCGCCCGGCCTACATCATCGCCGCGGCGGCGTTGGGGGCCATCTGCACCCTGTCGCTGCTGGTGGCGTGGCGGGCGGCATCCCGCATCCGGGTGGTGCCGGCGGGCGGTCCGGCGCTGGACCTGCGCGGCCTGCTGTCGGTCTTCACCTACCGGCCCTACCTGGTGCTGTGCGCCTCGGCCGTCGCCATGACGGTGGGGGCCGGCATCTCCTACGCCGCCTTCGTCTTTTTCATCACCTACAACATGGCCCGGGCCGACGCCCTGGTGCAGATCGCCATCATCGCCACCCTGGCCGCCGTGCTGGTCATGATCGGCGCGCCCTTGTGGGTGTTCGTGGCCCGGCACCTGGGCAAGAAGCGCACCTATATGCTGGGCGCCCTGGGCCATGCCGGCACAATGGTGGCCTGGGCATGCTCGGCCCATGCCCCCCTGGGTCTGATCTACGTCTATGCCGGCCTGGTCGGCCTGTTCAATTCCGGCTGGGGCCTGATCGTGCTGTCGCTGCTGGCCGACACCATCGCCCGCTCACGCGAGGAGACCGGCCAGGACCGTGCGGGATCCTTCGCCGCCGTCTGGTCCATCATCGAGAAGGCCGGCATCGCGCTGGGCGGCACCCTGATTGCCGGCGGCATCCTGTCGCTGTCCGGGTTCGACGCCCGGTTGGCCAAGCAGGGCATCGCCCAGCCGGCCTCCGCCCTGGACGGCATCGCCGCCGCCTACGGCCTCATACCCGCCAGCCTGATGGTGGTGGCGGCCTTGATCATCTGGCGCTTCGTTGATGAGGCCCAGCCCTTGAAAGCCCCCGCCTATGCCGAGTGATCCCGACACCCGCCTGCGGTTCATCGTGGTCGGCTGTGGCCGCATCGCACCTTCGCACCTGGACGCCATCGCCAGCCTGGCCAACGACGCCACGCTGGTGGCCACCGTGGATGCCGACAGCGACCGGGCGGCCGCCCTGGCCACGCGTTATGGGGCGGCACATTCCTTCACCGATCTGGCCGATGCCCTGGCGCTGCCGGGCGTGGACGCCGTGCTGATCGCCAGCCCCAACAGCCTGCATGCCGCCCAGACCCTGCAATGCCTGGCGGCCGGCAAGCATGTGCTGGTGGAAAAGCCCATGGCGGAGAACGCGACCGACGCGCGCGAGGCGGCGGAGGCCGCACGCCTGGCCGGAAAGGTGCTGTCGGTCGGCCATACCTTCCGCCATAACGCCGCTGTCCGTCACCTTCAGGATCACTGGGCCGATTTCGGCCGCCTGCGCGCCGTGGAAATCTCCCAATGCTTTTTCTGGGATGGCCCGCAGGCGCCGTGGTGGGCGACGCGGCCGGCGGCGGAGGGGCTGATCCTGTCCCTCTACGCCCCCCATCCCCTGGACTTCGTGCAACTGGTGATGGGACAGGACGAGCCATCCCGCGTGCAGGTGGAGGCGGCACGCCACCAGACCGGCTGGCTGGGGGAGGATGAGGCCATGATCCTGCTGGGCTATCCCGGCCGCCGCATGGTCAGCATCCACATCTCCTACAACCAGCGCCAGGTGACCGACCGCAAGACCCTGTTCTTCGACCTGGGCGTGATGCGCATCGAGGATGGGGAATTCCTGTACTGGAACGACGAACTGCTGGTGCGGCCGGATCCCGCCACCATCACCGACGCACGCAGCATGGGCGGGCGGGATCTCTCAGGATATTTCCGCACGCAGCTTCAGGAATTCATCCACGCCGTGCGTGGCCAGCCGCACCGCAGCCCCCTGGGCAATGACGGCGCCCGCCTGATCGCCCTGATCGACCGCATCAAGGCGGCGGCGCGGGCCACCTGTGCCGACGACATCGACGGGCCGCCCGGCCAATGATAGGCTCCCGCAACCAAAAAGCGGGAGGGTCATCATGCCTGTGGTCGGTATCGGCGGCGTCTTCTTCCGGGCGCGGGATCCCAAGGCCCTGAAGGCCTGGTATCAGAAACATCTGGGCATCGGCGGTTATGACTGGGTGCAGCAGGCCGGCCCCACCGTGTTCGCGCCCTTTTCCCAGGACACGGACTATTTCCCGCCGGACAAGCAGGCGATGTTCAACTTCCGTGTCACGGAACTGGACCGGCTGCTCCAGGATCTGCGCGACGCCGGCATCGAGGTCGCCACCAACCCGGAATGGGACTCGGCCGAGACTGGCCGCTTCGCCCGCATCCACGACCCTGAAGGCAATCCCCTGGAACTGTGGGAACCGCCGGCCGAGTAGGCAGCGCGGCGATTCCCGGCACGCTCAGAACTTATAGGTCAGGCTGCCGCCGTCGTACGCTTATCCGCCCCCCTAGGGATTGAAGCCCGACCCTTGCAGCGCCGCGGCCTGCACCAGGGCATCGATCACGACGCGCACTTTCGGCTGGACATACCGCGACCGGGGCCAGACCGCGTGGATCGGCATTTCTGCGCCGGAGAAGGCATCAAGCACGGAGACCAGCCGCCCGGCGGCGAGATGGTCGTTGACCAGCCAGGTCGGCAGTTGGCACAGGCCGCAGCCGGCCAGCACGGCGGCCACCATGGCCTCGCCATCGCTGAATTCCTGCCGCACATGGATCTCCTGCCGCGTGAAACGCCCGGAAGCGTCACGCAGCAGCCAGCCCGGGCGCGGCACGCGGCGCCAGCCGATGATGCAGTCGCGCGTCGTCAGTTCCTCGACCGAGGCCGGGCGCCCGTGTTCCGCAAGGTAGCCGGGTGAGGCGCAGATCAGCACCCGTTGCGTGCCCAGGCGGCGCGCGACCAGATCGTTGTCATCGTCCAGCGTGCCGATGCGGACGGCGAGATCGACGCCCTCGGCGATGATGTCCACGGTGCGCTCCGTGAACATCACGGCCAGATCCAGGCGCTTGTGGCGATTGGACAGGTCAATCAGCGTCGGCATGATGTGCCGGCGCCCGAAGGCCGCCGGCACATCCAGGCGCAGCTTGCCGACCGCGTCCGAGCGGCCGGAGGCCAGGCCGCCCTCCACGCCCTCCAGATCCTCCACGATCCGTAGGCAGGCCTCCAGATAGGCCTCGCCCTCCGGGGTCAGGGTCAGCCGCCGGGTGGTGCGGTGCAGCAGCTTCATGCCCAGGCGCTGCTCAAGCCGGGACACGCTTTTGCCGACGGCGGAGCCGGTCAGGCCCAGGTGGGTGGCCGCCGCCGTGAAGCTGCCGGTCCGCGCGGTTTCGACGAATTCCGCGATGCCGTTGAAGCGTGTCTGGTCGATCATTCTGGAACTGCAGGACGGAGTGACTGGAATATTGACGCCATTATCGCATTAATGGGCCCGAATTAACATGCGCCAAGCATGAGGCCCCGTCGACCTGATGCGGCATGCCGGACGACGGACGGCCTGCGTTTCCCCCTTCGGCATCAGCGCACGGGATCCCGCAATGAACCAGCAACTCAGCGGCCTCATCGATAAGGAGGCGATACGCGACCTGCGTATCCTTTACAGCCATTACCTGGACAGCAACAATTTGGACCTGCTCGACCAGGTCTTCACGGCCGACGCGGTGGTCGAGGTCACGGTCGGCACCCTGCGCGGCCTGACCGAGATCCGTGCGGGCCTGGCCGGCGCATTCACGCTGTACGACCGTGACGGGCAGGGGACTTATCCCTTCCTGCACACCGTCACCAACCATTGGATAAAGCTCACCGGCCCCGACACGGCCGAGGGCCTGTGCTATCTGCTGGATTTCGAGACGGCGTCGAAGCCCGATCCCAACCCCCTGCTGTTGCTGGGGCTCTACGCCGACGAATACAAACGCGTCGATGGCGCGTGGCGCATCAGCCGCACCCGGCTGGACGTCGCCTGGCCCAACCGATCCGCCGGGACGCCGCCGCGCCCCGTGTTCGACGTGCCGGGGCGTGCGTGATGGCCCGGCACGAGCATGCGATGACAGCCGAGGCAGCCGACCAGCCCGCCAGCCGGGCGGTGATCTGGTTGCTGGCGCTGGGGGCCGGCGTCTATTCCAGCCAGTCCCACCACCGCCGTCATCAACGGCGTCACCATCCTGGCGTTCGCCTCGATGAAAGACGCGGAGACCTTCCTGGCCTCTGAAAGCCACGCGGCCATCGTGGCAGCGGAGCGGGAGATCACCCGGCCGGAGCGGAGTGAGTTCTGGACGGGCCTCAGCCTCACCGTCGTCGACCGGCCCCGCGCCTGATTGCTGTATCACCCAAGGAAAAAACAACCATGAGCCTTCTTTTCCAGCCGTATGATTTGGCGGGCCTGCCGCTTTCCAACCGCGTCGTGATGGCGCCGATGACCCGGGCGCGGGCGCCGGAGGACGTGCCGGACGATCTTACCGTCCTTTATTACCGGCAGCGCGCCGGGGCCGGCCTTATCGTCAGCGAAGGGGCGCCGGTCTCGATCGAGGGGCGCGGCTATCTTTATAACCCCGGCCTGTACAACGCGCGGCAGGCGGAGGGATGGCGCCGGGTCACCGACGCCGTCCATGCCGAGGGCGGGAAAATCTTCGCCCAGTTGTGGCATGTCGGGCGCGTGTCCCACACCTCGCTTCAGCCGGACGGCGGCGCGCCGGTCGGCCCGACAAACGGCCGTGCCCCCACCGCCAAGGCCTTCGCCTATGACGCGGCCGGCAATGCCGGCCTGGTGTCGGTCAGCACGCCGCGCGCCCTGGCGACCGATGAGATGCCGCGCATCACCCGGGATTTCGTGCGTGCCGCCCGCCTGGCCATCGATGCCGGTTTCGACGGCGTCGAACTGCACGGCGCCAACGGCTATCTGTTTGAGCAATTCATCAACGGCGCCCTGAACGACCGTACCGACCGCTACGGCGGCCCGATCGAGAACCGCCTGCGTTTCCTGCTGGAGACGTTGGACGCCATCGCGGCCGAAATCGGCGGACACCGAACCGGCGTGCGCATCTCCCCGTTCGGGCGCCTGTTCGACATGATGCCCTACGCGGACGAGGCGGCGACCTGGATGGCGGTGGCCGCCTCGTTCCAGGCGCGGGATCTCGCCTATGTGCATCTCAGCGACCAGTTGACGCTGGGGGCGGAGAAAATCCCGGATGGCTTCGGGGCATCGTTCCGCAAAGCCTACACCGGCACGCTGATCGCGGCCGGCGGCTTCACCCAAGAGACGGGGGAGCGCGCGCTGGAAGCCGGCGACCTCGATCTCATCGCCATAGGGCGGCCCTTCATCTCCAACCCCGACCTGGTGGAGCGGATGAAGAACGGCTGGCCGCTGGTGCCGGCCGATCCCGCCACCTTCTATGGCGGCGGCGGTGCCACCGGCTACACCGACTATCCGCCGTACCAGGGCGGGTGATCCGTGTCCGGTGATGGAAGCGCCCCTCCCCACCCCTTGGGGGAGGGGCGTTGCCTCACGCTTTCAGGGTGGGATAGTCGGTGTATCCCTGACTGCCGCCGCCGAAGAAGGTGGCGCGCTCGGCCTCGTTCATCGGCGCGTCCCGCTTCAGGCGATCCACGAAATCCGGGTTGGCCAGCACCATCTGGCCATAGGATTCCAGGTCGGCCAGGCCGGATGCCACGTCGGTTCCCACCTGGTCGCGGGGGCGGCCCGGCCGGTTCAGGATCAACGTACCGGTCCACAGTCGGCGGATGTCGGACAGCAGCGCCTCATTACCTTGATGCGCGATGTGCAGGTAAGCGAGCTTTATGGTGTCAAGTTCCGCCACCAGGTGGCGGTAGAGATCCGGTCCCTCCGCACCCTCATCAATGCCCCATAGGCTGAGGCCGGGGGACAGGCGGAGGGCCGTGCGGTCGGCGCCGATCTCGCCCGCGATGGCGGTCGCCACCTCGATGGCGAAGCGGGCGCGGTTCTCGATGGGGCCACCGTATGCGTCGGTGCGGGTGTTGGCGCTGGGGGCCAGGAACTGGTGCACCAGATAGGCGTTGGCGCCATGAATCTCGATCCCATCGGCGCCGGCCTCGACGGCCCGGCGGGCGGCGTGGCGGAAGTCCTGGACCGTTTGGCGCACCTCCGCCACCGACAGGGCGCGCGGCACGGGAATGTCCTGCATGCCCTTGATGGTGAACATGCCGCTGCCGGGCGCGATGGCCGATGGCGCCACGCCCTGGCGATGGTGGGGCGTATTGTCGGGGTGGGACATGCGGCCGGCGTGCATCAACTGGATGAAGACGCGGCCGCCCTTGGCGTGCACGGCGTCGGTCACCGTCCGCCAGCCGGCAACGTGCGCATCGGTGTGGATGCCCGGCGTGGTCAAATAGCCCTGGCCGTCTTCGGACGGCTGCGTGCCTTCGGTGACGATCAGGCCGACGCCGGCGCGCTGGGCGTAATACTCGGCCGCCAGGTCGCCCGGCGTACCATCGATCTGCGCCCGCGACCGGGTCATCGGCGCCATGACCAGGCGATTGCTCAGGGTGTGGTGGCCAAGGCGGACGGGGCTGAACAGGCTGCTCATGGAATGGGTCCTCCAATCTCGATACCCGGATCATCCGCCGCTTCCCATGTGGGATAAATCCGGTATTTTGGAGAATACTGATCCGTTTTTGGAGCAATTGCCGTGGAGATTCTGAACGACATGGCCCTGTTCGTGGAGGTGGTGAAAGCCAAGGGCTTTCGTGCCGCGGCCGAGGCCATCGGCATGCCCAACTCCACCCTGTCGCGGCGCATCAGCGCGTTGGAAAAGGGCATCGGCCTGCGCCTGCTGCACCGCACGACCCGGCGGATCGAACTGACCGAGGCCGGGCAGATCTATTTCGACCGCTGCAAGCGCATCGTGGATGAGGCCCGGCTGGCGCACGCGCAACTGGGCGACATGCTGGCCCAACCCACCGGGGTCTTGCGCGCCTCACTGCCGGTGGATTTCGCGCTGACCTACCTGGCGCCCCTGATGGCGGAGTTCGCCGGCCTTTATCCCGGCATCACCTTCAACTTCGACCTGACGCCACGCCGGGTGGACTTGGTCAGCGAACCTTTCGACGTGGCCATCCGCATCGGTGAATCCGAAGACAGCCAGTTGATCACCCGCCTGCTGGCCACCCTCACGCCCCGCCTTTACGCCTCACCGGGATATCTGGCGCAGGCGGGGGAGCCGACGGTGCCGGCCGACCTGGAACGGCATGAGTGCCTGGGCATCCTGCGCGCCGGAACCTGGACCCTGCGCGATGGGGAAGGAACCACCACGGTGCCCATCGGCGGCCGGTTCATCCTGAACAGCGTCGGCATGATCCGCCGCCTGGCGACACTGGACATGGGCATCGCCCTGATGCCGGAGGAAGTGGTCATGGATGAGTTGGCCGCCGGGACGCTGCGCCGGATCATGCCCGAATGGCACGGCCTTCCCACCCCGATCTACGCCGTGACCGAAACCCGCCTGCTGCCGGCCAAGACCCAACGCTTCATCGAATTCCTGCAGGCGCGATTGAGCCGATAAGCCGTCGCCCTGGAGATACCAGCGGCATGAGGTTTCGCCTCATGCCGCTGTAGGCTGCGACCGCAGCCGCCGGACCTTTCCGGGAAGCCGAAGGCGAACCGGAAAGGGAGGAAACCCAGCCCGCGGATGCGGGCGCCCGGCGATTGAGGCAATGTGAAAATCAGAACTTATACCGCACCGTGGCCAGCACGCTGCGCGGGTCCAGCGGGAAGCGGGGCTGGACGACGGAGAAGCCGAAGCCGGTGACATAGCCGCTGGCGTTCAGCAGGTTTTTCACGCCCACATGATAGACCCAGGGGCCTTGCTCATACCCGACATAGGCGTTGACGAAGCTCTGGTCCGGCACCTTGCCGATGGCGCCGTTGTCGATGGTGGAATAGGTCTGGCTGCGGAACAGGGCGTCGCCGCCGAAGCTGAAGGTGCCGGCGCCCAGGGCCACGGCATAATCGGCGCCGACGTTGAACTGCTGGTCCGGCAGGCCCACCACCTTCTTGCCAGTGGTGTCCACCGTCGTCGTGCCGCCGCCGCTGGTGTAGGTGCCGTCGTTGAAGGACGCGTTGCCCCACACCGTCAGTTCATGGGTCACGCGCCACGACGCCTCGATCTCCGCGCCACGGATGCGGGCATCGAAATTGTCCACCAGGAAGGTGCCGTCATCCAGGTTGAACAGCTGCTGGATGTTGTGGACGTCGTTCTGGAAGAGGGAGACGTTGACGCGCACGTGGTTTTCGAACAGCTCCGTCTTCACGCCCACTTCCTTGGCGGAGGTCACCTCGGGCTTGAAGGGGGTGTTGATCTGTTCGGCGGTACCCGCCAGGCCGTTGTAGCCGCCGGCCTTGAAGCCTTCGCTGTAGGTGAAATAGGCCTGGATGTCCGGCGTGAATTTGTAGGTGATGCCGGTCTTGGGGGAGAAGCGGGCGAAGGCGTCGTCACGCTGGATGGCGGTATTGTCGAAGTAGGCCGACAGGTGCTTGTAGTCCACGGTGTAGCGGCCGCCGGCGATCAGCGACAGCTTGTCGGTCAGGTTGGCGGTCAACTGGCCGAAGGCGGCGTAGCTGTCGGTGTCGACGTTGAAACCCTGGGTGCTGGGCGCCAGGAAAATGGACTGATCCACATCCTGCGTGGCGGATTCGCTGAAGTAATAAAGCCCGCCGACATAATCCAGGAAGCCACCGAAGGCGTGGCCCGCCGCCTGCAATTCCTGGCTGATCTGGTGCTGGGTCGATTTGCTGTCGCGGATGTACAGCGCCAGGTATTCATCCGACGGGATGCCCAGGGCGGACGACGGCACGCCGCCGGAGAAATCCTCCCCCCAATTGTTGGTCAGGTGGGAATAGCCGGTGATGGAGGTGATGGTGCCGCCGTCATAATCGGCCTGAAGGTTCAGGGTGCTGCCGTACTGCCGCGTGTGGGTGTAGGACGGGTAGGGCGACAGGCTGGTGTTGTACGATCCCGACAGCGTGCTGATCTGGCTTTCCACCCCGTTGGCGTAGGGGTTGGTGGGGATGGCGTACTGCCCGTCTGAATCCAGGTTGGTGTAGAAGGCGGTGAACCGGCCCCGGATGGGGGCGGAGCCCTTGTAGGCCACGTCGGCCTGCAAACCTTGGGAATTCCTCGGCACCCACGTCCTTCTTCAGGGTGGCGTCATAGTACTTGCCGCCGTCCTGGCCGCGCGCCATGCCGTTGATGGACGCGGTCCAGTCGCCGCTGTCGCTGATGGCGTCGGTGACGTAGGCCTTCAGCTGGCGCTGGTTCCAGTTGCCGTAGCCGCCCTCGACATAGCCGTCCAGGTCCGGTTCCGGCGCGCGGGTCACCAGCTTCACCGCACCGGCGGAGGAGTTGCGGCCGTACAGCACGCCCTGCGGCCCGCGCAGCACCTCCACCCGGTCCAGATCCAGGAAGTCCATGATGGCGCCGGACAGGCGCGCCCGGTAGACGTCGTCGACATAGATGCCGACGGCGGATTCCGAGGTGACGTTGCCGCCGTCGCTGACCCCGCCGCCGCGGATGTAGGGACGCAGCTGGGTGCTGCCGCCCGTGCCCGCCGCGAAGTTCACGTTGGGGGCGATGCGGCCCAGATCGTTGGCGGTGGTGATGTCCATGCGTTCCAGCGTGGCGCCGGTCACGGCGGTGACCGCCACCGGCACGTCCTGCAAGCGCTGGCCCGTGCGCTGCGCCGTGACGGTGATGACCTCAAGCTGGCCGTCGTCGGGTTGACTTGCGCCGGCCTGGGGGGATTCCGTCTGCTGCGGCGCGTCAGCGGCGTGCGCGCCGGCCTGCAACACGAGCGCGCCCAGCAGCGCGACGCCGGAAGCGCCCCGCTTTATTTTCTTTTTCATGCCCTAGCCTCCTTATTTTTGTGGCTAAGGGTAAATGAACATCATAGTTAACAGTCTTAAACGTCAGTTTAGACGACTGTCCGCAGGTTGGTCAAAACACACACAAACAGTGGCGCATCCGTGATGAATGCGCCCAATATTTTATCCGCCTAGCGAATTATTCCATCAGGTGGACAAAAACCCATGGCGATCATCAAGCGCGGCTTCGTCGATACCAGTTTCGGCCAGCTTCACTACCGCACGGCGGGGCAGGGGCCGGCGGTGATTCTCCACCATATGTCGCCCGGCAGCGCCAAGCAGCTGGAATCGCTGATCGCCCTGCTGGCCGACGGCTACCGGGTGGTGGCGTTCGACACCCCCGGCAACGGCGACAGCACCCCGCTGCCCCTGGCGGAACCCACCATCGCCGACCTGGCGGCCGGCCTGCTGGAGGGCATCACCGCCCTGGGCATCACCCAGGCCGCCGTCTATGGGTCCCACACCGGTGCTGACGTGGCGATCGAGGTGGCGATCGCCGCCCCGCAGGTCATCACCAAGGTCATCCTGGACGGCATCGCCGTCTTCACGCCGGAACAGACGGCGGAGTACCTGAACGTCTACGCCCGGCCCTTCGCCCCGGAACTGGACGGCACCCATCTGCTGCGCTGCTTCATGTATTGCCGCGACCAGTCGCTGTTCTATCCCTGGTACAAGCGCGATCTGGCGCACAAGCTGGACAGCAGCCTCTATTCCCCCCAGGCGCTGCAGGATATGGTCCTGGAAGTGCTGAAGGCGGCGGAGACCTATCCGGTCAGCTACCGCGCCGCCTTCACCTACGACCCCACCATCCGTATGCCGCTGGTCACCCAGCCGGTGCTGGTGGTCGCCTCGATGCAGGATGGCCTGCTGGAGGGCACCATCGAAGCCGCCAAGAACATCAACGCGCCGTTTCGCGGCCTGCCCGGCTTCAGCACGCCCGAGTTCAAGCCCAAGCTGGCGGAGGAAATCCGCGCCTTCGTGGGCTGATTGCCGTTACGGCGGCATGAGTTTCGGCTCATGCCGCCTAGGCTGCGACCGCAGCCGCCGGAGTTTTGTGGGGAACGAAGTGGACCGCAAAACGAGGAAGCCCAAGCCAGCGGATGCTGGCGCCCGGCGAATGAGGGGACCTTTGATCGCTCCCGATCAAAGGTCGCTGGATAAGGCGTTCTGACATACCGTCGCGATGGTCCGGCGCAGCCAGCGGTGCGCCGGATCCCCGTCCATGCGGGGATGCCAGATGGCGGAGACGGTGAATTCCGGCATGGGAACCGGCGGGTCAAAGCTTTGCAGGCCCACCGCCTGGTCGCCGACCCCCGCACCGCCCAGGCAGGTTCGCGGCACCAGCGCGACCAGATCCGACCGGCCCGCGATCTGCATCGCATTGGGATAGGCGGGGACCACCAGGACCACGGTCCGCTTGAGGCCCAGCAGCGCCAGGGCGTCATCGACCGGGCCGGCAACGGTCCCCCGGCGGGAAACCGCGATGTGGCGGCAGGCGGCGTAGCGTGCCGCCGTCACCGGCCCCTCCGCCAGCAGGGGATGGCCGGCGCGGCAGATGCCGATGAGCCGGTCGCGGAACAGCACTTGCGTCCGCACCTCGGGCGCCGCGGTGCCGATCACCCCGATTTCCAGGTCGATCAGCCCGTCGCGCAGCGGCTGCGCGTCCTTGTCCGGTTTCGGGGCGAAGCGCAGGCGCACGCCGGGTGCGGCCTGGGTCACCGCCGCCACCAGCGGTGCCGCCAGCAAATCCACGAACCCCTCGCCGGCGCGCAAGCTGAAGGTCCGCTCCAGCGCCGCCAGGTCCAACCGGTCGCCGGCGGGCCTCAGCACGGCCTGCACCTCCCGCGCCAATGCCGGCACGCGGCCGGCCAACTCCTCCGCATGGGGCGTGGGCACCAGCGTCCGTCCGGCCTGCACCAGCAGCTGGTCGCCCGTGGCCAGCCGCAGCCGCGCCAGTGTACGGCTCATGGCGGAAGGGCTGAGGCCCAGGCGCCGCGCGGCGCCGGTCACGCTGCGTTCCGCCAGCAGGGCGTCCAGCGCCACCAGCAGGTTCAGATCCAAATCGTGCATGGGGGAAGGATAACGCCAGGCAAGGCGTTCGGCGCAATCATTCTTTGTATCCTGTGCGCCTGGCGCAAGATTGGCCGGACGCTCATATCGCCGCCTATGCATCAATGAAAGGCGGCAACCCCATGACCCCCAACAACATCCCCACCATCCTGCTGATCGGCGCTTCCCGCGGCTTGGGCCATGCCATGGCCACCGAATTCCTGAAAAAGGGCTGGAATGTCGTCGGCACCATCCGCGCCGGCGGCGGCCGGACCAAGCTGCACGATCTGGCTGAGGGACATCCCGACCGGGTAACAATCGAGACCGTGGACATCTGCGCGCCCGACCAGGTGGCCGCCCTGCGCGTCCGCCTGGCGGGGCGCATGTTCGACATGCTGTTCGTCAATGCCGGCGTCACCAACAACCCGCATGAGACCATCGGTGAGGTGGCGACGGACGAGTTCATCCGAATCATGGTCACCAACGCGCTCAGCCCCCTGCGGGTGATCGAGGCCTTGCAGGACCTGGTCACCCCCACCGGGCTGATCGGCGTGATGTCGTCGGGGCAGGGCAGCGTCAGCAACAATGTGATGGGACTGCGCGAGGTCTATCGCGGCAGCAAGGCGGCGCTGAACATGTTCATGCGCAGCTACGCCGCCCGCGCGGGCGGCACCCGGGCGCTGGCCCTGCTGGCGCCGGGTTGGGTCCGCACCGACATGGGCGGCCCGGACGGGAAGCTGTCCATCGATGAAAGCATTCCCAGCCTGGTCCAGGTACTGCTGGCCAAGCGGGAACGTCCGGGCCTGGAGTACCTGGACTATCTGGGCCGCACCGTGCCCTGGTAAATCCGACCAGCGGCATGAGCCACCTTGCTCATGCCGCTGTAGGCCCCGACTGGGACCGCCGCACCTTTCCGGGGACCAGAGTGGACTGGAAAGGGAGGATCAGCCAAGGCCACGAACGTGGCCGCCCGGCGCTTGAGGGAACCTTTAAGATTCCGACTTCCAGCCGGCGGCACCCTTGTTGCCCGACCGCACGTGGTATTTGAAGCGGTCGGGGCGGTAGTTGCCGTGGATGACCTGGATACTGCGGCCCTTGCGGTCGCGCACCACGCGCTCGATGCGCAGGATGGGGGCGCCGGCCTCCATGCCCAGGGTGGCGGCGGTGACGGGGTCGGCCGCCGTGGCGGTGATCCATTCCTCCGCCTCGTGCGCGGCGGCGCCGGCGCGTTCCAGCAGCACCAGGGTGGGCACCTTGTCCATGTCGGCGCGGGGGATGCGGTCGGCGATGTCCACCGGCATGTACTGCACGATGTAGGAGAACGGCTCCCCCCCCAGCTTGCGCAGGCGCACCACCCGCTGCACCACGGTGCCGGCCTCCTGGTCCAGCTGGGCGCTGATGGCGACGGGCGGGATCATCTCGACCACGTCCAGCACCTCCACCTCCGTCTCCAGCCCCATGATCTTCAGGCTTTCGATCATGTTGGCGAAGCTGCCGTGGACCTGGGGCAGGGTGGCCGAGGGCGTCACCACGGTACCGCGGCCCCGGTGGCGGGTCACCAGGTCGTGGGCCGCCAGCTCGTTCAGCGACCGCTTCACCGTGATGCGCGAGACGTTGAACAGCTTGGCCAACTCCTGCTCACCCGGGATGACCGAGTTGGCCGGAAACTCCCCGCTGCGGATTTTCTCGCGCAGCAGCAGGAATATCTGGTGGTAGAGCGGTGTCGGGGTGGAATGATCCACCTGTTCCGGACTTAACCCCGGAACGGAGGTCGACTGGTCCATGAAAGCCCGCGCGACAATTACAGGGAGCAATTTTTTCTTCAGCTATAAGGGAAATTCAACCGGAAGCAAGGCTGTCGCCCTTGGGACCGGTTTCAGGGAACCGCGGCCGATCACCGCGCCCGGCCGATCCAAAGCCCCATCAAGGGCCCATCCTTGCCTGACAAAAACACAACTCTTTTCCGGGTCTTCCCGATACGCCCCAAGGGCCTAAGCCCCCCTTTGGTTCCACCAAAGGCGCCCCTTGGCGTCTTTCGAAAATGCCCCTAGGTGCCATCAGACACCCTTGGCCTGCCATCCGCACGCCGCAACCGCAGGATAAACCGCAGAGTGGACAGCCGGCGCGTTGGGCGCGCCCCGGCACCGGTTCGGCGGCTAGGGTGGGGGCCATAACGCGGGATGCGGGCCGACGTGTCCGCAGGTCGCCCGCATCACCAAACTGTTCGGGGACAACATGGCGTATCGATTGGGTGTGGACGTCGGCGGTACCTTTACCGATCTGCTGCTGCTGAACCAGCAGAGCGGCGATTTCTGGCGGCACAAGACGCCGTCCACCCCCCATGACAGCTCCGTCGGCATCCTGAACGGGGTGGAGGCCATCTGCGCCAAGGCCGGCGTCACCCCGGCGGACGTGGAATTCTTCCTGCACGGCACCACCGTCGCCACCAACGCCGTGCTGGAGGGCAAGGGTGCGCGCGTCGGCCTGATCGTCACCGAAGGCTACCGGCAGATCATGCAGATCGCCCGCAGCTTCGTGCCCGGCGGCCTGGCCGGCTGGATCGTGTGGCCCAAGCCCACGCCGCTGGCGGCACTTGAGGACACGGTCGAGATCAAGGGCCGCATGGACGCGCAAGGGGTGGAGGTGCGGCCCACCGACGACGCCGACATCCGTGCCGCCCTGGAAACCCTGAAGGCCCAGGGCGTGCAGGCCCTGACCGTGTCGCTGGTCAACGCCTACCTGAACGGCAGCCACGAAGCCCGGGTGGCCGAACTGGCCGCCGAGATCATGCCCGACATCCCCCTGTCGCTCAGCCATATCGTCCTGCCGGAAATGCAGGAATATGAACGCACGCTGACCACCGTCGCCAACGCCTCCGTCCGGCCCATCGTCGGCAACTATGTGCGCAACCTGCGTTCCAAGCTGCGGGGCGGCGGCATGGCGGGCTCCCTGTCGCTGCTGCGTTCCGACGGCGGCCTGATGTCCTCGGAAAAGTCGGAGGAGCATCCCGTCTCGCTGCTGATGTCGGGTCCCGCCGGCGGTGTCACCGGCGCGGTGTGGGTGGCCAAGAACGCCGGGCTGGACAACATCCTGACCCTGGACGTGGGCGGCACCTCCACCGACGTGGCGCTGATCGAGAACCTGGAGCCGCGGCGCGTGCGCACGACCGAGGTCGGCCACCTGTCGGTTCGCGCCTCCTCCCTGGATGTGAAGACGGTGGGTGCCGGCGGCGGTTCCATCGCCTACGTGCCGGAACTGACCAAGGCCCTGCGCGTCGGCCCGCAGTCGGCCGGTGCCGTGCCGGGCCCCGTCGCCTATGGCAAGGGCGGCACCCTGCCCACCGTGACCGACGCCAACGTGGTGCTGGGCTACCTGCCCGAGGCGCTGCTGGGCGGCACCTTCAAGCTGGACCGCGAGGGGGCCAAGAAGGCGGTGCAGACCATCGCCGACAGCCTGGGCATCGGCCTGATGGAGGCCGCGCGCGGCATCATCGACATCGTGAACGAGAACATGTTCGGCGCCCTGCGCATGATCTCGGTCCAGCAGGGCTACGACCCCCGCCACTTCGCCCTGATGGGCTTCGGTGGCGCCGGCCCCCTGCACGTCAACGCCGTGGCCCGCCTGATGGGCAGTTGGCCCGCCGTGTCGCCGGTCAGCCCCGGCGTGCTGTGCGCCCTGGGTGATGCCACCACCCGCATGCGCACCGAGACGGCCCGCAGCTTCTCCCGCCGCTTCAAGGAAACGGACGAGGCCGAGGTGCTGTCCATCCTGGAAGAGATGGCGGCCCAGACCCGCAAGGAACTGAAGGCGGAGGGCATCGCCGACGCCGACATCACCACCCTGTTCGAACTGGACGTGCGGTATGAGGGCCAGGCCTTCGAGGTGCCGCTGTCGATCGACGCGGAAACCCTGAAGCGCGACGGCCTGGCCGGCATCACCGGCCGCTTTGACGAGGAACACCACCGCCTGTTCACCTTCAACATGGAAAGCGACCATGAGCTGGTGAACCTGCGCGCCGTGGCCCTGGGCCCCGTGCTGGAGCTTGAGGCCCACCGCCTGCCGGAGGGCAACGGCGACCCGTCGGCCGCCAAGATCCGCGACCATGAGCTGTGGGCCGATGGCGCCATGCGCCCGGCCGTGATCTACGACCGGTCCAAGCTGCGCGCCGGAGACAAGATCCCCGGCCCCGCCGTGGTGACCGAAATGGACAGCACCACCCTGATCGAACTGGGCTGCGTCGGCACGGTCGACGCGGTCGGCAACATCCTGATCACCCTGGCCTGAGAATAAGGAACCCGAAACCATGACCGCACGGATCATCCAGGCCAACGAAACGCCCTATAACAAGGTGGCCATCGACCCGGTGACGCTGGAAGTCATCGAGAACGCCCTGCGCAACGCCCGCATCGAGATGGACGCCACCCTGGTGCGCACCGCCATGTCGCCCGGCATCCGCGAGCAGGGCGACGCCTTCCCGCTGATCTGCGACCATCTGGGCCGCATGATCGTGGGCCAGTTCGGCAGCTACATCGGCCCCTTCCTGGAAGGCTATGACGGCACCGTCGAAGACGGCGACATGATCTTCCTGTCCGACCCGTACTCCGTCGGCGGCGCCATCAGCCATTGCAACGACTGGCTGGTGCTGCTGCCGGTGTTCAAGGACGGCCGCCTGCTGGCCTACACCTCCATGTTCGGCCACCAGTCCGACATCGGCGGCAAGGTTCCGGGATCCATGCCGATCGACGCCACCAACATCTTCCAGGAAGGCGTGCGCATCCCGCCCGTCAAGATCTGGAAGAAGGGCGTCTATAATGAGGACCTGGTGAAGCTGGTGATGCACCAGGTGCGCACGCCGGCCTGGTGCAAGGCCGACCTGAACGCCCTGATCGCGTCCTGCCGCGTGGCCGCCCGCCGGGTGGTGGAGATGGCCGAGCGTTTCGGCGACGACGTCTACACCTCCGCCACCGAAATGCTGCTGGACCGCAACTACCGCGCCATGCAGCACCTGATCGAAACCTCGGTCAGCGAGGAGAAGGTCAGCTTCCAGGATTACGTCTGCGACGACGGCATGGGCTACGGCCCCTACAAGATCAAGTGCACGATGTGGCGCGAGGATGGCCGCGTCATCCTGGACTTCGACGGCACCGACCCGCAGTCGTCCGCGTCGATCAACTTCTTCCTCAACGAAAACATGATGAAGATGTTCTTCGGCATCTACATGATTATGGTTTTCGATCCGCAAATCCTGTTCAACGACGGCTATTACCCGCTGATCGACGTACGCATCCCGGAAGGTTCGCTGCTGAAGCCGCGCTTCCCGGCGGCGCTGTCGGGCCGCACCCACGCGCTGGGCCGCCTGTTCGACATCATGGGCGGCCTGCTGGGCCAGAAGACGCCGGAGTTCCTGAACGCCGCCGGCTTCTCCTCCAGCCCGCATCTGTTTTATGCCGGCACGGACAAGCAGGGTAAGTGGTTCCAGCTGTTCCAGATCGGCTTCGGCGGCATCCCCGGCCGCCCGCTGGGCGACGGCCCGGACGGCCATTCGCTGTGGCCGGGCTTCACCAACGTGCCCAACGAGTTCCTGGAGCGCTACTTCCCGATGCGCATCGAGAAGTACGAGACCGTGCCCGACAGCGGCGGCGCCGGCCTGCACCGCGGCGGCAACGGCATCAACATGGTTTATCGCTTCCTGGAGCCGGGCGTCATCGCCATCCATGACGACCGCTGGTTCGTGCCGCCGTGGGGTGTGAACGGCGGTGAGCCGGGCACCCGCGCCCGCAAGCTGCTGGTCAAGGCCGACGGCACCGAGATCGTCCTGGGCAACAAGCTTGAGGATTATGAGGTCGAGGCCGGCGACCAGCTGCACTTCATCACCTGGGGCGGCGGCGGCTGGGGGGACCCGCTGGAACGCGATCCCGCCCTGCTGGCCAAGGAACTGGGCCAGGGCCTGGTGACCGCCAACGGCGCCCGCCGCTATGGCGTGGTGCTGGTGGATGGTGCCGTGGACCAGGCCGCGACCGAGACGCTGCGGGCGGAGATGCGCGCCACGCGGGGTGAGATCGCCACCTTCAACTTCGGCCCGGATATCGAGACCCTGCGCGCCAACTGCCTGGCGGAAACCGGTCTGCCGGCCCCGCGCCAGCCCGTCTGGCACCACGCCGCCGCCGCCGAGTGATCCCTGAAAAGACGGCCCCTTCGCCGCCCATGCGCGAAGGGGCCCTTGCCTGAAAAGAGCCTGACAGATGTCCAATCCCATCCTTCGCCAGAAGCTGGCCGCCGGTAAGTTCTTCGTCGTCCCCGGCATCCAGGACATGATCACCGCCGTCATCGCCAACAAGGTCGGCTTCGACGTGGTTTACGGCACCGGCTATTGGCTGACGGCCTCGGCCCTGGGCCTGCCCGACGCCGGCATCGCCAGCTACACCCAGATGGTGGACCGCATGTCCACCCTGGCGCGCACCAGCAACGCCGCCCTGATCGCCGATGCCGACACCGGCTATGGCGGCCTCTTGAACGTGCACCACACCGTGCGCGGGTATGAGCAGGCGGGCGTCACCGCCGTGCAGATCGAGGACCAGGAGTTCCCCAAGAAGTGCGGCCACACGCCGTACAAGCGCATCGTACCGGTGCAGGACATGGTGGATAAGATCAAGGTGGCGTGCGAGGCGCGCACCGATGCCAACACCCTGATTGTCGCCCGCACCGACGCCCGCCAGAGCGAAGGCCTGGACGGTGCCCTGCGCCGCCTGGATGCCTATGCCGAGGCCGGCGCCGACATCCTGTTCCCCGAAGCCCTGACCACCGAGGAAGAGATGCGCACGGCGTGTGAGCGTTTCGACAAGCCGGTGATGGCCAACATGGCCAACGGCGGCCTGACGCCCGTGCCCAACGCGAGCGTGCTGGAGCAGATCGGCTACGCCTTCGCGATATACCCGTCGCTGACCAGCCTGGTGGCCGCCACCGCCATGGAAAAGGCCTTGGTGGACCTGAAGGAACGCGGCATCGGCGAGCCCGAGGGCATCTTCAACTTCAAGGAATTCTGTTCCCTGATCGGCTTCGACGACGTCTGGGCGTTCGAGGCCAAGTGGGCGCCCAAGCCCTGAGATTGGGCGGAAGGCGATAAATCCGGTTACAGTTCATGCGGCGCCCTCAAAAAGCGCCGCATGATTTTTAAGAAGCACCCGAGGGAGTGAACGATGGACATCACGGCGGCCGTGCTGGGACGCAGCGGCGACAACGAACGGCCCTATGGCGCCAACGCGCCCCTGGCGGTGAAGACGGTGCAGTTGGCCGACCCGCAGCCGGGTGAGCTGCTGGTGCGTATCGACGCCGCCGGCATCTGCCATTCCGACCTGTCGGTCATCAACGGCGACCGCCCGCGCCCCATGCCCATGGCCCTTGGCCATGAGGCCGCCGGCACGGTGGTGAAGGTGGGGGATCCCGCCGACACCGGCTTCGCCGTGGGCGACCGGGTGGTGCTGGTCTTCCTGCCGTCCTGCGGGCAGTGCCCGGCCTGCGCCTCCGGCCAGGGGTACCTCTGCCCCAACGGGGCGGCGGCCAATGGCGAGGGCCGGCTGATGCGCGGCGGCCGGCGCCTGTCGGACTGCGGCCACGACATCCACCACCATCTGGGCGTTTCCGCCTTCGCCACCCACGCGGTGGTGGACCGTCGGTCGGCGGTGAAGATCGACGCCGACGTGCCGCCGGAAACCGCCGCCCTGTTCGGTTGCGCCGTGCTGACCGGCGTGGGTGCCGTCATGAACACCGCCCAGGTGCGCCCGGGCGAAAGCCTGCGCATCTATGGCCTGGGCGGTGTCGGTCTGGCCGCCTTGCTGGGCGCGCTGGCCGCCGGCGCGCAGCCGGTGCACGCGGTGGACCCGTCGCCGGAGAAGCGCGCCCTGGCGCTGGAACTGGGGGCCGCCCGCGCCGTGGCGCCGGAGGAGGCGGGCGACCTGCCCCAGGCTGACGTGGTGGTGGAGACGGTGGGCCGCGCCGCCGTTCTGGCCCAGGCCTACGCCGCCGCCCGCCGGGGCGGCCGCATCGTCACCGTGGGCCTGCCCAACCCGTCGGAGATGCTGTCCATCCCCGCCGTGTCGCTGGTGGCGGAGGGCAAGACCCTGATGGGCAGCTACATGGGATCGTCCATCCCCTCGCGCGACATCCCGCGCTACCTGGCCCTGTGGCGGGCCGGTCGCCTGCCCATCGAACGGCTGCTGACCTCCGTCAGCCCGCTGTCGGAGATCAACCAGCTGATGGACGTGCTGGCCGAGGGCAACGCCGTGCGCCAGATCGTGAAGCCCGCCTGATACCGCCGTTGGAACCTTGCCAGATCGCTGGCGAGGTTCCGGTCCTTGATCCTCAGCCGATGCCGGCGATGATGGCGGTGGCATAGGACGTCAAGGTGCTGCCCTGGAAGGGCAGGGACGCCGTGGCCCAGAGGGAGGCGCCGGCCGAACCATATCCCCGCATCGCCTGGGTCACCTGAGTGGGCGTGCTGACCGGCTGGGCGGTGGTGTCGCAGGAAAAGATGGGCCAGACGAAGGCGGCGGGGTTGGGAACGCCCGTGTTCGGCGCCGCCGCGACGGCCTTCGCCCAGGCTGTCGGGTCGTTGCCGGCGCCACCCGCATAGATCTGCAGGTTGAAACCGGCCACCGGCTGGGTGCCCAGGGCGGAATAGACCTGCTGCAACGCCTGGATCCACGCGGATTGCGCGGCGTACGGGCAGAAGGTCACCGGGCACTTGAACTCATTGTAAAGGGCGACGGTCACGGTCGCCACCAGCGCGGCCAAGTCCGTGCCCCCTTCCTCATAATCCATGTCGAAGCCGACGGCCTGCACCCCCCTGATCGCACCCAACAGCTGGACGATGGCGGCGAAGTTGGCCAGTAGTGTCGCCTTCAGCGCCCCACCCGTGTTCAGGATGGTCTGGATATTGGTGAACGCGTTCGAGCCCGCGCCGCCAAGGGAAAGCCAGGCCCGCTGACACTTGGCCCTCGTGACACCTGTGGTGATGACGTCGAACAACATGTTGCGGGCGGCAGCGGTGACTTGGCCACCGGTCGCCAGGACGGGCCCACTATTGCCGAAGTTGATGTCGGCACTGGTGCCGCTTTTCACATTCAGGCTGAACAGGATGTAGTCGGTGGTCGCACTACCCGGGATTTGGGCCAGCGCGGTCCTGAGGCCGCCCTGGTCCAGGCCATTCAAATAGGCACCGTTCATCGTGATCGCCATGGCATCACCTCATAAGGTTAGGGGGAGGGATAGGCCGCGCCCTCAATCTATGGTGATTTTCTATATATATTTTTCTACTATAACAAGTACCGCCGAGTACGACATTCGCCCCAGGGTCCGACAGTTGTACCGCGCGGGATCCACGGAGGACGGCGCGGTTCGCCGGCCGCCTTGGGGCGACAGGAACAGCCGTGCCGACGGTGACCACAAGGCGGACAGGGGGGCAGGCCGGCCGAGGCCCCGGGACATCGGCGGCCTATAAGCGATCTTCACCGCATTGTTTGGCCTTCAGTCGGACCGCCTGCCCGTGACCCAGCCTAAGACCCTCTACGCGAAACTTTGGGACAGCCACGTCGTGGCCGACATGCCCGGCGGCGACACCCTGCTGTATATCGACCGGCAACTGGTGCACGAGGTCAGCAGCCCCCAGGCCTTCGCCGCCATGAAGGCCGCCGGCCGCCGCTTCCGCCGGCCGGAAACGCACCTGGTGGTGGCCGACCATGCCGTGCCCACCGCCACGCGCGGCGGCGCCATCGCCGATCCCCAGGCCCGCGCCCAGGTGGCGGAGCTTGAGGACAATGCCCGGACCTTCGGCCTGACCTACCGCGCGCTGGACGGTGACGGCCAGGGCATCGTCCATGTCATCGGCCCGGAGCAGGGCTTCACCCTGCCGGGCATCACCCTGGTCTGCGGCGACAGCCACACCTCCACCCACGGCGCTTTCGGCGCCCTGGCCTTCGGCATCGGCACCAGCGAGGCCGGCACCGTCATGGCGGCGCAGTGCCTGAAGCAGCGCCGGGCCAAGACCATGCGGGTGGATTTGGTGGGCCGGCTGGGCGCCCACGTCTCGGCCAAGGACATAGCGCTCGCCTTCATCGCGCAGGTGGGCGCCCTGGGTGCGGGTGGTTATGCGGTGGAGTACACCGGCCGCGCCATCGAGGATTTGTCCATGGCCGGGCGCATGACGCTCGCCAACATGACGATCGAGGCCGGCGGCCGCGTCGGCCTGGTGGCGCCGGATGAGACCACCTTCGCCTATGTCGAGGGCCGGGCCCTGGCACCCAAGGGCGCCGCCTGGGAACGGGCGGTCGCCTACTGGCGCACCCTGCGCTCCGACCCCGGCGCCACCTTCGACCGGTTGGTGAAACTAGATGCTTCGGCCATCGCGCCGCACGTCAGCTGGGGCACCAGCGCGGACGAGTCCGCCGCCATCACCGGTTCCATCCCGGATCCGGCGACGCTGGGGGACGACAGCGCCCGCCGGCATGCGGAGAAATCCCTGGCCTATATGGATTTACAGCCGGGCATGGCGTTGGAGGATATCACCATCCAGCGCGTCTTCATCGGTTCGTGCACCAACAGCCGGATCGAGGATTTGCGGGCCGCCGCAGACGTCGCGCGGGGGCGACGCGTGGCGCCCGGCGTCCAGGCCATCGTCGTGCCCGGTTCCACCGTGACCAAGCGGCAGGCCGAGGCCGAGGGCCTGGACGCCATCTTCACCGAGGCCGGCTTCGAATGGCGCCACGCCGGCTGTTCCATGTGCGTGGCCATGAACGACGACCGCTTGAAACCGGGGGAGCGCTGCGCCAGCACCTCCAACCGCAATTTCGAGGGCCGCCAGGGCCCCGGCGGCCGCACCCACCTGATGAGCCCGGCCATGGCCGCCGCCGCCGCCGTCACCGGCCACCTGACCGACGTTAGAAAGCTCCTGCCGTGACGATGCAGCCCTTCACCCGCCTGGCCGGATCCGCCGCCGCCCTGATGGAAGAGAATATCGACACCGATATCATCTATCCCGCGCGCTTCCTGCTGATCACGTCGCGCGACGGCCTGGGGAAATACGCCTTCCACGACCGCCGCTTCGATGCCGATGGCAACGAGGTTCCGGACTTCGTCCTGAACCGCGGCCCCTGGCGCCAAGCCCCCATCCTGGTGACGGCCGCCAACTTCGGCTCCGGCTCCAGCCGCGAGCACGCGGTGTGGACCCTGATGGGCCAGGGCATCCGCTGCGTCATCGCCCCCAGCTTCGGCGAGATCTTCATGGGCAACTGCTTCCGCAACGGCCTGCTGCCCATCGTCCTGCCCGCCGAACAGGTCGAGGCGCTGGGCGAGGCCGCCATGGCCGAAAGCGTGTTCGAGGTGGACCTGGAAGCCCAGAGCCTGACCATCGACGGCAACGCCCCCATCCATTTCGCCATCACCCCGGAACGCAAGCTGGCCCTACTGAACGGCTGGGACGAGACGGGGGTGCTGCTGAACACCTACGGCCAGGACATCACCGCCTATGAGGGCCGGCACCGCGACCGCCAGCCCTGGCTGTTTGACCAAAATCCGTGAGGCGGGCGGCGGACGGATTCCCTTCATGGTGGAAAGCCATCCGATAACTTAGGCTATTGGAAGAAGGTCCCTTGCCGGGTTCAGGCATGCCCCTATCTCACTTCCAGCCGTGAGCGGGGCCGAGAGGGGGGGATTCCCCATGCCCATCAACCAGCAGGATTTTCACAACAGCCTGGCGTCGCTGAACCTCAGCCCCATGATGTGCCTGGGCTTCGAGGAAGATGCCTATGGCGCCACCCTGGGACTGCTGCATTTCCGGGAACTGAGCCTGGGCAATCGGCACGCCTGGGATACAGCGGTCTCCCGGGCAGCAGCCGAACGCAACCCCACCAGCGGCTTCCGCAGTGGCGCTGCCGTGTTCTATGGCATGCTGCACCAGACCCGCCGCACCACCTTCGGCAACAGCCTGGACAACGCCGGCATCAATGTCAGCGAACGCCTGGTGGCCGCCCCCTGGTGCCTGACCGAGGCCGAGTTCCAGTACTGCCTGGTCTACGTCCGTGACGGGGCCGAGCCGGTGTTGAAGGATTACGACCCTAGCTTGATGACGGATGGCCAGGAGGCCGTAGCGGGATGGCTGTTCTCATTCGGACAATTGGCCTTAACAGAGTTCCTTAAAAGGTACGCGCCCGAAGCGATCGGTGCTGTTTCTGTCACCTTGGAGCGTTTGTCCTGGCCACTGTTGATAGCCAATGGAGCAAAGACGGCAATTGACTACATGCTAAAGGAAAAGACCAAGAATGAGATGATGCGGCGCTACGAGATCGACGCCAGACGGCGGGTTACCTGCAGGGATCGAAGCAAAACAAGGGCGGCTACGTCGCTTCAGCCGGAGCGCGGTGATACATGACACAGGTATTCAAGCCGCTGTTCGGCCTGGTGCGGCGCGTGCCGGCATGGGTGGATCTAATCGCGTTCCTCATCCTCGGAACCATCCTGTGGTTCACCATGGATTTTAGGACCATGGTTTTTCTGTTGGTATGGCTGGGGCTCCGGCAAGGTGACGAAGAAAAATGGCTTAAGATGTGGACCGCGTTTGGGCTTGCCGCGATGTTGGCTGTGATGGCGGCCCTCGGGTATCCGGGGCATTAGCCCTCGTCCAGAGCATCGCGCCAGTTGGCGAGGAAGGGGATCGAGCACCTGCTGGCCAAGGACGTGATGCTGCAGCGCTATGAGATCGACGCCAAGCGGCGGGATTACCTGCGGGGATCGAAGCGGAATGGGGATGGTTATATCGCCTCAGCCGGGGCCCGGTGACGCCGATGGAACAGATGTTCAAACCCCTGTTCGAGCTGGTGCGGCGCATGCCGGGATGGGCGGAATTTAGCGTGTTGCTTATCGTACTGATCCTGCCACTGATCACCCATGATGTCTGGTTCATCGTCCTGGCAATGGTATGGGTGGGATCACTCAGGGTGCGGAAGGAAAGTGGTTCTGGATGTGGACGGGCTTCGCGGCTGCCTTGCTAGGAGCAATCATTTTGGTTTGGGCAGACGCCGCAGTGCGGGCAGGAAACCACGCCGTCGGCGCCCTGGAGGCCCCTTCCCGGAACGTCGCACCCGCGCAACCCCTGTCCGCGCCCTTTGGGGCCAGGGATTTCAGCCGCTAAAATCGGCGGGCTAAAACGACGTCTCCAGCCGCAGGTTCACGATCTCGCCCGCGAAGTCGTTCTGGGTATAGAGGTTGTGGTTGTATTCCAGGGTGAGGCCGATGCCGCCCACCTTGTAGCCCAGCAGGGGGCCCAGGCCGTAGGTGCCCACCCGGCAGCCGGCCTTGGCGGCGCAAGATGCGGATCCCGGGCCGCTGTCGTCCTCGACCTGGGTTTCCTGGTGGGCGCCCAGGCCGGCGCTCCATCGGCCGCCGGCCCATGAGCCCAAATCCCGCATGGCGGTGTAGTCCACCGCGATCTCATCGCCGGAGCGATAGCCGGTGGTGGTGTCGCGGAAGTTATGGTCGTAGTGCAGGTCCAGGCTGAGGTTCCAGCCGTGGGACAGCCAGGACAGGCCGATGCCCGGCTCCACCGTCCAATAGCCGTTGCCGGACGCCGCCCCGCCATTGGCGGGCGCGTGGGCGGGGTCGCTGCTGGCGTCGGGGACATAGATGCCCAGCGACGTCTTCAGGTGCACGTCCTGCCCCAGATCCCAGGACAGGATGGCGGGCACGGCGATGGTGTTGAAGGTGCCCCAATGCCCCTTGGTCGCCCCACCACCACTGCGCAGGCCGGTGTAGATGAAGGGCTGCGACAGGGCGGCGGCGTAGTCGGCGCCCAGCACCTTCCAGCCAGTTGACCAGAGGACGATGGGCACCTCCACCTGCACGTAAAGCTGGGGGTCGGTGGCATGGCCGCCGGCGCCCCGCCAGGTGTAGATGCCGGCATAGTTGTCCAGCACGGCATAGAGGCCCGGCGGGGGCAGGGCGCCGGCGACGCTTCCCTCATTCATGCCGCGCAAATAGGGATCCCACAGTTCCTCGGCACGAGCGCGCGGGGCATGGGTGGCGGCCGCCGCGCAGGCAAGCGCCATCGCGGCCGCATGGACATACGGTCGGTTCTTCATTGGTCACGTCAGGTCTGAAAGGGGACTTAGGCTTCCCACCGCAGCTTGGCGGCGAAGGCGGCGCGGTTGTCGGTGTACTTCAGGTGCCGCAGGGTGATTTCCCATACGGGGGCGGCCATGCCGCGCGCCTGGGGGAAGCACTGGTCGTACAGGGCGCGCGCGGTGCTCTCCGCATCGCCCTCCAGCAGCCGGGCGACACCCTGGAACTGCACGCCCCGGATCTCGGTGATTGCCAACGGCTGGCCGGCGACGGTGCCGGCCACTTGGGCGTTTTCCAGCATCCAGCCGCCGTGGCGGGTACGCGTGTCGCTCAGGATGATGAAACGCGGTACCGCGACATCCAGGGCGTAGAACACGCTGGCGGCCCACGGCTCCCGCCCCTGACACACCGCCAACGACAGCACGTGGTGCTCCAGCAAGAAAGCCAGCGCGGGGTCGGGAAGCGGGTTCATCCGAAGATCCGGGTCCAAAGGGCCGACAGCGGCATGGCGAACAGCAGGGCCGGCAGCATGTTGGCGACGGGGAAGGCCTTGATACCACAGATGCGGAAACCCGCCGCCAGCATCAGCAACCCGCCCGCGGCGGAGAAGTCGGCCTGCATGGCTGGCGTGGTCAGCGGCATGATCAGCACCGCGCCAAAGGCCAGGGCCAACTGGATGACCAGTTGCGGCGCCGTGATGGCGGCGACGGCATAGCCCAGGCTGGTGGCGAAGATGCCGGCGGTGAAGAAGTCCAGGAAGGACTTGGCCAGCAGCACGGTGTAGTCGCCGGTCATGCCCTCGTGCATGGCGCCGAACACGCCGGTGCCGCTGGCGCAGAACAGCACGGTGATGGCCACGAACTTTTCCAGGAATTCCTCATGGCTGAGGCTGCCCGGCGGGGCGGGCAGCACCCGGTCCGCCACCGTGCGGACCGACGCCGCCAGCTTGCCGATGCCATGTTCCAGGTACACCAGTTCACCCACCAGGGCGCCCAGGATGCCGGACAGCACCATCACCGGCATGTGCACGGCCTTGCCGATCAGGATGACGGCCATGGCCATGGAACAGATGCCGAAGGTCATCGGCAGGGCGCTGCGCAGGCGGTGCGGCACGCGGGTCGCCAAGGCGGCACCGCCCACGGCGCCACAGAAGACGGCAGCACCGTTGATGTAGGGCCCGATGATCATGGTGCGCGCCCTTCGCTCTCCGCCGTGGTGGCCGGCAGGGTTTCGCCCCAGCGCGGCAGGGCGTCCGATTCAAACCCCAGCAGGCCGATGGCGCGGGCCGCACTGTGCGTCACGATCTGGTCCACATCCTGCGGGCCCGCGTACAGCGCCGGCACCGGCGGGAAGACGATGGCGCCGTATTCGGTGACCGACGCCATGTTGCGGATGTGGCCCAGATGCAGCGGCGTCTCCCGCACCATCAGGACCAGGCGGCGGCGTTCCTTCAAGGTCACGTCGGCGGCCCGGGTCAGCAGATTGTCGGTGATGCCGGTGGCGATGGCGCCCAGCGTGTGCATGGAACAGGGCGCCACGATCATGCCGGCGGTGCGATACGACCCGCTGGAGATGGGCGCCCCCACGGCACCGGTGGGGTAGAAGACGTCGGCCATGGCGATGACCTCGTCCCGCGACAGCGTCGTCTCATGTTCCCGGGTCAAACCGGCGGCCTTGGACATCACCAGGTGGGTCTCGGCGCCCAGCCCCCGGAGGAGCTGGAGCACCTTGACGCCATACTGGAAGCCCGTGGCCCCGCTGATCCCGACGACAACTCGGGGCTTTCCCGAGGGGGGCTTCTGCATGGCTTCCTCCGTTATTTGGCGTTGAAGCCGGGCAGGAAGCGCTCGACATCCACGTCCAGGAATTTCGACCGCTCGAAATGCCCCTTCAGCTTGAAGGGCACGGTGCAGTCGAAGATGGTCTTGCAGGAGATGCCGACGCCCGGAATGCTGGGGCTGAATTCCGGGATCTGCGATGGATCCAGCGGGTGGCAGCGCACACCGGGAATGAAGACGGTGCTGACGTCGCCCTGATAGCGGGTCTGCATGGCCCACAGCACGTCGTCGGTATCGAAGATGTCCACGTCCTCATCCACCAGGATGACGTGCTTCAGCTCCGGGAAGGCGGCGAAGGCCAGCAAGGCGGCCTGGCGCGGGCGGCCTTCGTCCACCGGTGCAGCCTTCCTGAACTGCATCACCGCCAGCAGCTTGCCACCACCCGAGGAATGGGCGAACACGTTCCGCACCCGGCCCGGCATGGCGCGGTCCACCATGTCCAGGATGCTGGCCTCCGTCGGGATGCCGGCCAGGTTCACGTGTTCCTCGCCCGGGCCCACCGTGGTTTGCAGGATGGGGTTGCGGCGGTGGGTGACGGCCTTGACCTTGATGACGGGCAGGGCGTCCTTGGCATCGCCGGTATAGCCGGGGAATTCCGGCATGGCCTTGCCGGTGTCGGTGTTCTGATCCTCGCGCACCCGGACGTTGGGCAGCAGTTCGCCCTCGATCACCACCTCGGCATGGGCGATGGCGCGGGTCCCGACCGTCAGGCAGGGCACCATCTCGACCGCCCGGCCGCGCAGGGCGCCGGCGATGCTGAGTTCATTGAAGCCCAGGGGCGTGGTCGGCGGCTCGAAACAGGCGGCGATCTGGACGGCGGGGTCCAGGCCGATGTTGATGGAGATGGGCAGCGGCTTGCCCGCCGCCTCCGCCTTCTGGCGGAAGACATCGATGTGCCGGCCCGGCGCCAGGTACATGGACAACTCATCCCGGCTTTGCACGCACAGCCGGTGGATGGTCACGTCCGACTCCCCCGTCTCGGGGTCGGAGGCATGGCACAGGCCCATGGTGAGATAGGGGCCGGCATCCTCCGGCGTGTTGGTCGGGGCCGGCAGCAGGGTGCGCAGGTCGAAACCGGGATCGTCCGCCCTGTGCACCACCTCCTGGCACAGGGCGCGGTCGGCACCCACTACCACCGGCGGGATGGCGTGCTGGACGGACGACCGCAGCAGGAAACCCAGCTTCTCCACCGGATGACCCAGCAGGCGGGCGACGCGGCGGCGGGATCCCACCATGCCGATGACCACGCGGAAGTCGGGGTAGCCCTTGACCTTATTGAACATCATGGCCGGCCCGCCCTTGCGCGTCGGGCGCATGCAGGTGCCGCCGCCGCCGACGTAACGATAGACGCCGGACAGCTCGGCCTCCGGATCCACCGGCGTATCGGTCTCGACGAACTCTTCCCCGTACTGCTGCAGCAGGGCGATGGCCGAGCGCAGGTCGGTCACGTCGGAAGCTTTGATCGGTTTCTCTTTCATCGCGGCAACTCTCCATAGTGGGGCGCCCGCAAGCGCCAAACCCAGGACCCACTATCGAAGGGATGATTGAGAAGATCGATACGCATTCAGGCGGATTATTGATAAGATAAAACTTATGGATAATCTGCTCACCACCGTCTCCCTGCGCCGGCTTCAGGTCTTCCTGGCGGTGTGCGAGACCTTGCACATGGCGCGTGCCGCCGAACGGCTGGGCGTGGCCCAACCCGCACTCAGCCAGCAGATTGCGGCGCTGGAGGCAGCACTGGGCGTCCGCCTGTTCAACCGCCGCAAGCGGGGCATAGACCTGACCGCGGCGGGGGCGGCCTGCCGGGCGGAGGCGGAGCGCCTGCTGGCGGCCCACGCCGGCGCCATCGACACCGTGCGCCGCACCGCGCGGGGGGAGGCCGGGCGCCTGTCCCTGGGCTATGTCGCCTCATCCCTGATGGAGCGCGACTTTCCCGCCCAGCTGAAGGTGATGCGCGACCGCTATCCCGATGTGGAACTGGCCCTGCGCGAGGGTGGCGTGGCCGCCCTGCTGGATGCCCTGGAACGGGGGGAACTGGACGCGGCCCTGGTGCGGGCGCCGGTGACGGTCAACCGCCCCCTGGTCCACCAGGTCCACTCCAGCCAGGATCTGGTGGCCATCCTGCCCAAGGGCCATCCACTGGCGGAGTTGGAGGCCGTTCCCATAACCCGGCTGGCGGGTGAGGCCCTGGTCGGTTTCGACGATCCGGAGGATGTGGGCATCATGCGGGTGGTGTCCGACCTGGCCGCCACGGCCGGCACATCCTTGCAGATGAAGTGGCGGGTGTCGGCCATCGGCAGCGTCCTGGGCCTGGTGGCCGCCGGCATGGGCTATGGCATCGTGCCCCGCAACATCGCCCTGCTGGCGGGGGCGGAAATCGTGGTGCGCCCCCTGGCGGACACCCACGCGCGGGCCGAGCTATGGCTGTTGTGGCATGAGCAGCGCCGGTCGCCCACCCTGGCCCGCTTCCTGGCGGTGACGGGTGAATCCACACGCCAAGAATCGTAATTTATCGTTTGCGCACAAATGCTTCCACGTGGCGGCCTGCCGTCATTCTACAGGTGCATCCCGTCGCGGGCTGGGGTTGAATGGCCCGTCCCCTTGCGTGGGGATGTGACGCCAGAAGGAAACGACGACCCATGACGACCGCCAACGGCCGCACCGCCGACCACCCCATCGCCCCGCAGTTCCTTGAGCGCTGGTCGCCCCGCGCCTTCACCGGCGAGGCGATGAGCGAGAAGGATCTGCTGACCATCCTGGAGGCCGCGCGCTGGGCCCCGTCCGCCTACAACGCCCAGCCGTGGCGTTTCGTCTACGCCCTGCGCGGCACGCCGTCGTGGGACAAGCTGCTATCCCTGCTGCTGCCCTTCAACCAGGCCTGGGCCAAGGAAGCCGGCGCCCTGGTCTTCATCGTGTCCGCCACCACCCTGCTGCCGCCGGGTGCGACCGAGCGCGTGCCCTATCGCAGCCATGCCTTCGACACCGGCGCCGCCTGGGGCTTCGCCTCGCTGGAAGCGCAGCGCCTGGGCTGGCACAGCCACGCCATGGGCGGCTTCGACCATGAGCGCAGCCCGGCCGAACTGGGCCTGCCCGCCGACTATCGCGTCGAGGCGGCGGTGGCCTTCGGCCGCCTGGGCGACAAGTCCATCCTGCCGGAAAAGCTGCAGGCCCGCGAAGTGCCGGCCCCGCGTGAGCCGCTGAGCGCGCTGGCCTTCGACGGCGCGTTCAAGGCCTGATGGTAAAGACTGGGGGCGGGTTCAGCCGCCCCCAGCGTCCCTTACTTCATGGTCGGCATGACGAATTCGGCCCCGGCGCGGATGCCGGTGGGCCAGCGCGTGGTGATGGTCTTCAGCCGGGTGTAGAAGCGGATGCCCTCGGGCCCATGCATGTGGTGGTCGCCGAACAGCGACTGCTTCCATCCGCCGAAGGAATGGAAGGCCATGGGCACGGGGATGGGCACGTTGATGCCCACCATGCCCACCTGGATCTGGTGGGCGAATTCCCGCGCCGCGTCGCCATCGCGGGTGAAGATGGCGGTGCCGTTGCCGTAGGGGTGTTCGTTGATCAGGCGCGCGGCCTCGGCATAGGCATCCACCCGCAGCACCGACAGCACGGGGCCGAAGATTTCCTCCTTGTAGATCGTCATGTCCGGCGTGACATGGTCGAACAGGGTGCCGCCCAGGAAATAGCCGTTCTCGTACCCTTGCAGGCGGACATCGCGGCCATCGACCACCAGCCGGGCGCCCTGGGCCAGGCCGGCGTCGATATAGCCCAGCACCTTATCCAGGTGCTGGCGGGTGACCAGCGGCCCCATCTCGGATGCCGGATCCGTGCCCGGCCCCACCTTCAGGGTGCGCAGCCGGTCGGACAGGCGGCCCACCAGGGCGTCGGCCGTGGCCCGGCCCACCGGTACCGCCACCGACACCGCCATGCAGCGTTCCCCCGCCGAGCCATAGGCCGCCCCCATCAGCGCGTCCACCGCCTGGTCCATGTCGGCGTCGGGCATGACGATCATGTGATTCTTGGCACCGCCCAGGGCCTGGCAGCGTTTGCCGTAACGGGCGGCGGTCTCATAGATGTAGCGGGCGATGGGGGTGGAGCCCACGAAGCTGACGGCCTGCACCGCCGGCGCCGACAGCAGGGCGTCCACCGCGACCTTGTCGCCGTTCACCACGTTGAACACGCCGGGCGGCAGGCCCGCCTCCTCCAGCCATTGGGCGATCAGCAGGGCCGCACCGGGGTCGCGTTCCGACGGCTTCAGCACGAAGGTGTTGCCGGCGGCCAGCGCCACCGGGAACATCCACATCGGCACCATGGCCGGGAAGTTGAACGGCGTGATGCCGGCGACCACGCCCAGGGGCTGGCGCAGGGCGTGGCTGTCCACGCCGCTGCCCACGTCGGCCGTGATCTCCCCCTTCAGCAGGGTGGGGGCGGCGGTGGCGAATTCCACCACCTCCAGCCCGCGCTGGACCTCGCCCAGGGCGTCGGAATGGATCTTGCCATGCTGGGCCACGATCACCTTGGCCAGCTCATCCGCCCGTTCCTCCACCAGCCGCAGGAAGCGGTTCAGGATGCGGGCGCGGCGCAGCGGCGTGGTGGCGGCCCAGCCCGGGAAGGCCGCCGCTGCCGCCGCCACGGCCTCATTGACCTCATCCACTGAGGCGAGGTCCACGCGGGCACTCTCCTCCCCCGTCGCGGGGTTGAACACCGGCGCGGTACGGCCTGACCGGCCAGGCACTTGGCGACCGTTGATGTGATGGGGGATGGCGCTCATGGGTTCCTCCGTCCGTTTTTCGTTATCTGCGTCTTCCCTTATCCCGCTTGAATATCCGCGCATCAATGGGCAATTCTGGCACCCTCATTGTGCAGGAATTAAAGCGTAATCCGTCGGAGCGATGCAGATATGGAATGGGATCATGTCCGCGTTTTCCTGGCGGTGGCCCGCGCCGGCCAAATCCTGGGCGCGGCCCAGCGCCTGGGCCTGAACCACGCCACCGTGGCCCGGCACCTGACGGCACTGGAGGCCAGCCTGGGCGCCCTGCTGGTGGAACGCCGTCCCCAGGGCTGCACCCTGACCCCGGCGGGGGAGATGCTGATGGCGGCGGCGGAGCGCATGGAGTCCGACCTGCTGCAAGCCGGATCCGCCATCTCGGGCAGTGCCGGCAGCGTGGCCGGCACGGTGCGCATCGGGGCACCGGACGGCATCGGCACCTATTTCCTGGCGCGTGAACTGGGCACGCTGGCGGCGGCCCACCCCGGCCTGACCATCCAGCTGGTGCCGCTGCCCCGCACCTTTTCCCTGTCGCGGCGTGAGGCCGATCTGGTGATCACCCTGGACCGGCCGGAACACGGCCGCCTGATGGTGCGCAAGCTGACGGACTACACCCTCAGCCTGTACGCCAGCCGCGATCACATCGCCCGCCATGGCGCGCCGGCCTCACCGGCGGATCTCGCGGGCCGGCTGTTCGTCACCCAGGTGGAGGATTTCGCCTACAGCCGCGCCCTGGACTACGCCGCCGAAATCGGCCGCCTGACCGACCGGCATTACGAATGCGGCAGCGTGGTCGCGCAGATGGAGGCGGTGCGCGCCGGCCACGGCATCGGCGTGCTGCACGACTATGCGGCGGCGGCCATGCCGGACCTGGTGCGCGTGCTGCCCGACCTGCGTTTCACCCGCACCTACTGGCTGCTGACCCACCCCGACAGCCACCACACCGCCCGCATCACCGCGGTGCGGGAACACATCGCCGACCGCGTGGCCGCGACCCGGCACCTGTTCATGGGATAGGGTCATCCACCCCATCCACATAAAGAAAACGGCGACCCCGTCGCCAGGGCCGCCGTCGTCTCATCAAACGCTCAACCGCTTCAGTTGGCGGCGGGCGCCGGGTGCTTGGCGGCCAGGTCGACCAGGGCCGCCCAGTTGCTGACCGAGATGAAGTGGCAGATGACCAGGTGCAGCCAGCCACGCTCGCGCCAGCGCAGGAATTCCTCAGCCGGCAAGGCGTTGAACTTCGCCTCGTCGATGACCTTGAAGCCGGCCAGGCTCAGCTTCTGGCCGTCCTTCAGGGTGACGTCGGCGCGGTTTTCCACCAGCAGGTCGGCCTTCACCAGCGCCGCGACAAACTCCGTCGTCACGGCGTAATGGCCCTGGTAGTCGCTGCAGAAGGCCAGGGCGTTGCGGGTGACCTCGGTGGGCTGGCCATCCTGGAACAGCTTGTTGGCGCCGCCCTTGCCGACGACGGGGGCCGCCTCGTCGATGCACAGGGTGAATTCCGACTTGTCGCGGTTTTCCATGAAGATGAAGGGATAACGGCGGACATAGGCCGGGATGTAGGCGCCGGCGGCCCAGGTGCCGTCCGCGTCCACGAACAGGTTTTCACCGTTGCGCAGGCCGAACAGGGCCACCGGCTGGGCGGCCGCCCCATCCACGAACAGGATGGGGTACTGCTTGCAGGCCAGCGTGAATTCCGCCGCGATCAGCGGGACGGAGTTGGCGGTGGCGGCGAACTTGTAGTCCGTCACCGGCGTCAGGGAGGTGTCGCCGTCGCGTTCCGCCGCGATGGGCCGGGGCTGCTGATAGAAGGCGGGAAGGGCGTTCGTGCTCATCGTCTGATCCAAATCCGATTGCTTAAGACTTAACGGGTGGTGGTCTGGTTGGCGGCACCCTCCTCGGTCAGGACCGAGGGCTGGGCGTTGGCGCCGATGATACCATTGATACCGCCGCTGGTGGTCAGCACCTGCGGGGCCGCGTAGGCCGCCAGGGTGTCCGGCGTGATGCCGGCGCTGGTCACCGTGCCGCTGAACAGGCTGTTCACGCCCGGCGTGCTGGGCACCGGCACCCGGGCGACGACCGTCGCCGCCACCTGGCTGACCGTGTCGGTCGGGCCCCAGGGGGTGTTGTTGATGTACCAGGGTGCACCGCGCAGCGGGCTGTCGATGGCGCTGGCCGCCAGGGCCGAGCCACGGCCCTTGACGGTGCCGTACATCGTGGCCGAGGCCGCCTTGTCCACCTTCAGGCTGGCGACGTTGATGGTCTGCTGCGCCGTGCCGTTGGGCAGGCCCACCACCATGGCGCCGGTGCCCGACGACATGATCAGGGCCGTGGTCGCCCCCTGCAGGCCGGCCATGGTGATCTTGCCGTCGGTGGTGATGGTGGCCGTGCCCGTGGGCAGGGTCGCCACCGTCCCGAAGGTGATCGGGCCATGGGTCACCGTGATGGTGGCCGGCACCAGGAAGGTGGCGCCACCGGTCTGGGTGAAGCCGGCCGCCGCCGTCACCGTCGCCGGGCTGGCGAAGCGGATGGTGCCGTCGGCCTGGCTGTCGGCCAGGGCGATCGTCCCGGCGCTGGCGGTGACCGCCTGCTCGAACACGAAGCCATTGCCCGTCAGTTGCAGGCCGCCGCTGCCGTCCGCCACCAGCGTGCCGTGGAAGGTGGTGACATCGCCGGCCGCGGTTTCCACCAGGCTGCTGACCGTCACCGCCTGGGTGAAGGTGGCGGTGCCGCCGGTGCTGATGGTCAGGACGCCCAGCGGGCCGGTGCCGCCGACCGCGCCCGTCACCTGCAGGGCGTCGTCCGCCGTCAGGTTCAGGGCCGACCGGTTGGCGCTGTCCAGCGTGCCGCCGAACACCAGCGAACCGCCGGTGCTGGTCAGCGACTGGCCGCCGTTCACCGCCACGGCACCGGTGTAGGTCTGGGTGCCGGTGGCGTTGATGGAACCGCCGTTCAGGGTGGCGGTGCCGCTGACCGACAGGGGTGTTCAGCGCCTGGTTGGCCCCGAAGGCGCCGGCCAGCACGCCGTTGCCGACGATGGCCAGGGACTGGCCGCCGGCGGTGGCGGCGTCGCCGCCGGCCAGCAGGGTGACGGTGCCGCCGGTCAGGATGGCGTCGCCGCCCAGGGTGACGGCGCCGGTGTAGGTCTGATCGCCGGTGGTGGTGACCGAACCGCCGTTCACGGCGCTGGTGCCGCTGACCGACAGCTGGCGCAGGGCGGTGGTGCCGCCCAGGGCGCCGCCCGCCACCAGGTCGCCGGCCACGGCCAGGGACTGGCCACCGGCGGTGGCGCCGTCGGCACCGGCCGCCAGGGTGACGGTGGCGCCGGTCAGCACCGTGTCCGTGCCCAGCACCGCCCGCTCACCGAAGGTCTGCGCCCCCGTGGTGGTGACGCTGCCGCCGTTGAGGAACAGGGTGCCGGACGCATCGGTGGTGATCGCCGCCGCCTGCACCGCACCGCCGAAGGTGGTGGCGCCGCTGGTGTTGACCACCAGGGTGCCGGCACCGTTGATCGCGGCGAAGGTGACGTCGCCAGAGTTGGCATCGACGATCAAGGTCGAGCCGGTGTTCAGCGCGCCGGTGAAGGTGACGCCGCCGGTGGTGACCAGGTGGGTATCGGCCGTCACGGTGGTGGCACCGCTGACCGACAGGCCGGTCAGGGCCGCGTTGGCACCGATGCCGCCCGCCAGGCTGGCGTCACCCTGGATGACCAGGGCGACCGGCGTGGCCAGGGCATCGGCACCGCCGTTCAGGCTGACCAGCGTGCCGGCCAGGGTGGTGTCGGCGCCGATCACCGCGCGCTCGCCGTAGGTCTGCGTGCCGGTGGTGTCGACCGAACCGCCGTTGATGAACAGGGTGCCGGGGACGTCGGTGGTGACGCTGGCGGCGGTGACCGCGCCATCGAAGGTGGTGGCCCCGCTGGTGTTGACCGTCAGGTCGCCCAGGCGGCTGGTGCCGCCGACCACGCCGCTGAAGGTCACGGCGTTGCCGCCGGTGATCACCAGGGCATGGCCGCCGTCGACCGTGGCCGCGAAGGCGACAGTGTCGCCACCGGTCAGCGTGGTGTCGCCGGCCAGGGTGACGGCACCAAGGTAGGTCTGGCTGGCGGCCGTGGTGACGCCACCGTTCAGGGCGGCGGTGCCGGTCACCGACAGGGCGTTCAGGGCGGTGGTGCCGCCGAAGGCGCCGGTCAGGGCGGTGTTGCCCACGATGATCAGCGACTGGCCACCGGCGGTGGTGCCGTCGGCGCCGGCCGCCAGGGTGATGGTGCCGCCGGTGCTGGTCAGGGTGGTGTCGGCGCCCAGGGTCACGGCACCGGCATAGGTCTGGTCGCCGGTGGTGGTGACGGCCGGATCGCCGAAGACGGTGGTGCCGCTGACGCTGACGGTGCCCAGCGCCACCGTGGCGCCCACGGCCTGGTCCACCACCGCGTTGCCGACGATGGCCAGGGACTGGCCGCCGGCGGTGGCCGCATCCAGGCCGCCCGACAGGGTGACGGTGGCGCCGGTCAGGGTGGTGTCCGCCCCCAGGACCACCGCGGTGGCATAGGACTGCGCGCCGGTGGTGGCGATGCTGCCGCCGTCAATGGCCAGGGTGCCCGTGCCATCGGTGACCGTCAGGGCGGTCAGGGTGGTGGTGCCGCCCACGGCGCCGGTGAAGGTGATGGTGCCCGACGCGGTGGTGATGGTCAGGGCGTGGGCCCCATCCAGCGTGCCGCCGAAGGTGACGGCGCCGTCCGTGGTGGTCAGCGCGGCGTCGGCCCCCAGGGTGGCGGCACCGGTGTAGGCCTGGTCACCCGTGGTGGTGACCGAACCGCCGTTGATCGCGGTGGTGCCGCTGACGGTCAGGCCGGTCAGGGCGGTGTCGCCACCGATGGCGCCGCCGAACACGGCGTTGCCGGTGACGGCCAGGCTGGCCAGGCCGTCCAGGGTGCCGCCGATGCGGACGGTGGTGCCGGTCAGGGTGGTGTCGGCATCCAGCAGCCACGGCGCCGGTGTAGGCCTGCGTGCCGGTGGTGGTGACCACGCCGCCGCTGATCAGGCTATTGCCGCTGACCGAAAGGGTGGTCAGGGCCTGTTCCTGGCCCACCGCTTGGGCGAAGGCGGCATCGCCGGTGATGGCCAGGGCATGGGCGCCATCCACCGTGCCGATGAAGATGATGCTGCTGCCCTTCAGCACCGTGTCGGTGGTCAGCACCAGGGACTCGCCATAGACCTGGCTGCCGGTGGTATCGACCGAACCGCCCGCCAGGCTCAAGGTGCCGGGTGCGTCGGTGGCCAGGCGGGCCGCCTTGACGGCGGCGTCGAAGACCGTGCCGCCGGCCGTGTTGACGGTCAGCGCCCCCAGGCGGGTGGTGCCGCCGACAGCACCGGTGAAGGTGGCGCCGCCGTCGCCGGCCGTGATGGTCAGCGCCTTGGCGCCGTCCAGCGTGGCGTTGAAGACGACGCCGCCCAGGGTGGTAAGGGTGGTGTCGGCGCCCAGGGTGACGGCACCGCCATAGATCTGGTTGTCGGCGGTGACGGCGCCGCCGTTCAGGGCGGTGGTGCCGCTGACCGTCAGGCTGGTCAGGGCATTGGTGCCACCGACAGTGCCGCCGAACACGGCGTTGCCGGTGACCGCCAGGGTCCTGGCGCCATCCAGCGTGCCGCTGAACGTCACGATGCTGCCGGTCAGGCCGACGTTGGACGCCAGGGTGACCGCACCAAGGTAGGTCTGGGCGCCGGTGGTGCTGACATCGGCGGCGATGGTGTCGGTGCCGGTGACCGAGACGCTCTTCAGCGCCTTGGTGGCGCCCAGGGCGCCGCCGGCCGCCAGGTTGCCGACCACGGACAGCGACTGGCCGCCGACCGTCGTGGCATCGACACCGCCCGTCAGGGTGACGGTGGTGGCGGTCAGGGTGGTGTCCGCCACCAGGGTAGCGGCCTCACCGTAGGTCTGCGCGCCGGTGGTGTCGACCGAACCACCCAGCAGCTTCAGCGTGCCATCGGCATCGGTGGTGACGCTGGCCGCCTTGACGGCGCCGCCGAAGGTGGTGACGCCGCTGGTGTTCACCGTCAGGGCGCCCAGGCGATAGACGTTGCCCACCGTGCCGTTGAACGTCACATCGCCGGTACCGGCGGTGATGGTCAGGGCCTGGGGACCGTTCAAGGCGCCACCGAAGGTGACGGCGCCGTTGCTGGTGGTCAGCGTGGTGTCGACCAGCGCCTGGCTGCCACCCGAGTAGGTCTGGGCGCCGGTGGTGGTGATGCCGCCACCGAAGAACGAGGTGGAGCCGCTGACCGACAGGCTGGTCAGGGCGGTGGTGCCGCCCACGACGCCATAGAAGCTACCGGCACCGGCGATGGCCAGGGTATGGGCACCATTCAACGTGCCGCTGAAGGTGACGGAGGTGCCGGTCAGGGTGGTGTCGGCGCCCAGGATAGCGGCCTGGCCATAGGACTGCGCGCCGGTGGTGTCGATGCTGCCGCCGTTGATCGCCACCGTGCCACCGGCGTTGGTGCTGAGGTTGGCGGCCTTGACGGTGCTGGTGAAGGTGGTGGCGCCCGTGCTGTTGACCATCAGGTCGCCCAAGCGGGTGGTGGCGCCCACGGCACCGGTGAAGGTGACGTTGGCCGCCCCGTTGCTGATGATCAGCGCCTTGGCGCCGTCCAGCGTGCTGGCGAAGACGATGTTGCCGCCGAAGGTGGTGAGGTTGGCGTCCGCCCCCAGCGTGACGGCACCGGTATAGGTCTGGCCACCGTTGGTCTTGACGCCGCCGCCGTTCAGGGCGGTGGTGCCGCTTACCGACAGGCTGGCCAATTGCGAACTTCCGCCCACGGCGCCGCCGAACACGGCGTTGCCGGTGACGACCGTCGCGTACCCGCCGTCCAGCGTGCTGACGAAGCCGACGGTGCTGCCGGTCAGGGTCGTGTCGGCGGCCAGCGTGACGGCACCGGTGTAGGTCTGCGCACCGGTGGTGTTGACGGCACCGCCAACCAGCAGGGTGGCTCCCGAGACCGACAGGCTGGTCAGGGCGGTGGTGCCGCCCACGGCACCACCGAAGTCGGCGTCGCCGGTGATGGTCAGCGCCTTGGCGCCGTCCAGCGTGCCGCCGAAGGTGACGCCGGTGCCCTTCAGGGTGGCCGCCGCCGTCAGGGTCGCGGCGTCATTGTAGATCTGGGTGCCGGTGGTGTCGACGCCGGCACCCAGGACCACGGTCCCGCCGGCATCGGTGGTGACGCTGGCCGCCTTCACCGCGCCGGAGAAGGTGGTGGTGCCGCTGGTGTTGACCGTCAGGTCGCCCAGGCGGGTGGTGTCGCCGATGGTGCTGGAGAAGGTGACGGCGCCCGAACCGTTGTTGATGATCAGGCCATGGGCGCCGTTCAGGGTGCCGCTGAACGAGACGACGGAGCCGGCCAGCGAGGTGGCAAGCGTGGTGTCGGCGCCCAGGGTTACGGCACCGTGGAAGGTCTGGTTGCCGACGGTGGAAATCGCGCCGCCATTCAGGGCCGCCGTGCCGCTGACATACAGGCTGGACAGGGCCGTCGTGCCACCCACGGGGCCGCCGAACGTGGCGTTGCCGACGACGGCCAGGACCTTATAGCCGTCCAAGGTGCCACTGAAGGTGACGCTGCTGCCCGTCAGGGTGGGGTTGGCGGCCAGGGTGACGGCACCGGTGTAGGTCTGCGTACCGGTGGTGGTGATGCCGCTGGCGTTGATGCGCGTCGTGCCGCTGACCGACAGGCTGGTCAGGGCCGTGCTGCCGCCGACGACGCCGTTGATGGCTGCATTGCCGGTGACGGCCAGGGTGTGGGCGCCGTTGACCGTACCGTTCAACGTGACGGTGCTGCCGGTCAGGGTGGTGTCGGCGCCCAGGGTGGCGGCGTCGCTGTAGGTCTGGGTGCCGGTGGTGTCGATCGAACCACCCGCCAGGCTGAGCGTGCCGGCCGCGTCGGTGGTCAGGCTGGCGGCCTTGACGGCGGCGTTGAAGGCGGTGGCGCCGCCGCTGGTGACCGTCAGGGCGCCCAGGCGGGTGGTGCCGCCGACGGCGCCGGCGAAGGTGACATTGCCCGTGCCGTTGCTGATGAGCAGCGCCTGGGCGCCGTTCACCGTGCTGCTGAACAGGACGGCGCCGTTGACGGTGCTGGTCAGGGTGGTGTCGGCACCCAGGGTGACGGCACCGGTATAGGTCTGGCCGCCCGTCGTCGTCAGCGCGCCGCCGTTCAGGCCGGTTGTGCCGCTGACCGACAGGCTGGTCAGGGCGGTACCGGCGCCGACCGTGCCGCCGAAGGTGGCGTTGCCGGTGACGGCCAGGGCGTAGCCGCCGTTGACCGTGCCGGTGAAGGCGACGGTGCTGCCCGTCAGGGTGTCGTTGGCGCCCAACGTCACGGCACCGGTATAGGTCTGGGTGCCGGTGGTGGTGACATTGCCGGACAGGGCGCCGGTGCCGCTGACCGACAGGCTGGTCAGGGCCGTGGTGCCGCCGACGACGCCGTTGAGGACCGCGTTGCCGGCGACGGCCAGGGCATGGACGCCGTTGGTCGTGCCGTTCAGCGTGATGGTGGTGCCGGCCAGGGTTGTGTCGGCGCCCAGGGTGACGGCGTCGCTGTAGGTCTGGGTGGCGGTGGTGTCGACCGAGCCGCCGTTCAGGGCGGTGGTGCCGCCGGCGTTGGTGGCCAGGCTGGTGGCCTTCACCGCGCCGCCGAAGGTGGTGGCGCCGGTGCTGTTGACCGTCAGGGCGCCGGCGCGGGTGGTGGAACCAACCGCCCCGGTGAAGGTGACGTTGCCCGAACCGGTGCCGACCGTCAGGTTGCCGGCACCGTCCACGGTACCGCTGAACAGCACGGCGCCGTTGGTGGTAGCCAGGGTGGTGCCGGTGCTGTTCGCCAGGGTGACGGCGCCGGTGTAGGTCTGGCCGCCCGTGGTGGTGACGCCATCGGTGCCCAGGGTGGTGGCACCGCTGACCGACAGGCTGGTCAGCGCCGTGGTGGCGCCGACGGTGCCTTCCAGGTCGGCGTTGCCGGTGACGATCAGGACATGGGCGCCGTTGACGGTGCCGTCCAGCGTGACGGTGCTGCCGACCAGCGTGGTGTCACCGGCCAGGGTCAGGGCGCCGCTGTAGGTCTGGGTGCCGGCGGTGGTGGTGGTGCCGGTCAGGCTGGCGGTACCGCTGACCGACAGGTTCTTCAGGCGGGTGACAGCACCGAAGGCGCCGCTGGTGCCCAGGTTGCCGACGATGGACAGCGACTGCTGGCCATCGGTCGTGCCGTTGGCACCGTTGGTCAGGGTGAGGGTGGTACCGGTCAGGGTCGTGTCGCCGGCGATGGTGACGGCGCCGGTATAGGTCTGGGTACCGGTGGTGGTGACGTCGCCCGACAGGCTGCTGGTCCCGCTGACCGACAGGCTGGTCAGGGTGGTGGTGCCGCCGATCACACCGCTGAAGCCGGCGTTGCCCACGATGGACAGGGTGTGGGCGCCGTTCAGCGTGCCGCTGAAGGTGATGGTGGTGCCGGTCAGGACGGCATTGGCGCCCAGGGTGACGTCGCCGCTGTAGGTCTGGGTGCCGGCGGTGGTGACGCTGCCCGACAGGGTTTCCGCACCCGTGACCGACACGTTGTTCAGGCGGTGGGTGGCGCCCAGGGTGCCGGTCACCAGGTTGCCCGCGACCGTCAGCGACTGGGCATCATTGGTCGTACCGTCCGCACCGCCCGTCAGGGTGATGGTGCCGCCGGTCAGGGTGGTGGTGGCCGCCGACAGGGTGGCCAGGCCGGTGTAGGTCTGGTCGCCGGTGGTGGTGATGGCGCTGGCGAGGTTGCTGGTGCCGGAAACCGACAGGCTGGACAGGGCGGTGGTGCCGCCGACGATGCCGGCGAAGGTGGTGGCGCCGGTGCCGTTGGCGATGATCAGCGCCTGGGCGCCGTTGACCGTGCTGCTGAACAGGACGGTGTTGTTGCCGGTGCTGGTCAGGGTGGTGTCCGCACCCAAGGTGACGGCGCCGGTGTAGGCCTGCGAGCCGGTGGTCTTCACCGCACCGCCGTTCAGGCCGGCCGTGCCGCTGACCGACAGGCTGGTCAGTGCGTTGGTGGTGCCGACGGCGTCGGCGAAGGTGGCGTTGCCGACGATGGCCAGGGTGTGGCCGCCGTTCACCGTGCCGCTGAAGGCGACGGTGCTGCCGGTCAGGATGTCGTTGGCCGCCACGGTAACGGCCCCGGTGTAGGTCTGGGTGCCGGTGGTGGTGACGTTCTTCGACAGTGTGCTGGTGCCGCTGACCGACAGGCTGGACAGGGCGGTGGTGCCGCCGACGATGCCGCTGAGGGTCGCGTTGCCGGTGATGGTCAGCTTGTGCGCGCCGTCCACCGTGCTGCTGAGCGTGACATTGCTGCCCGTCAGCGTGGTGTCGGCGGTCAGGCTGACGGCCTCGCCATAGGCCTGGGAACCGGTGGTGTTGATGCTGCCGGTGTTCAGCGCCAGCGTGCCGACGCTGTCGGTGTAGACGGAACCGGCCGTGACGGCGGCGTCGAAGGTGGTGGCGCCGCCGCTGTAGATTTGCAGGGCGCCGGTGCGGGTGGTGCCGCCCACGATGCCGCTGAAGGTGACGTTGCCGGTGCCGGCGTTGATAGTCAGGGCATCGCTGGACGACAGGGCGTCGCCGTTACCGTCGACCGTGCCGCCGAACAGGACGGCGCTGTTGGTGGTGTTGAGGGCGGTGACGCCGGTGCTGCGCGCCAGGGTGACGGCACCGGTGTAGGTCTGGGTGCCCGTGGTGGTGATGGCCGAACCGCTGAGGACGCTGGCGCCGCTGACCGACAGGCTGGTCAGGGCGGTGGTGCCGCCGATGGTGCCTTCCAGGGCGGCGTCACCGGTGATGACCAGGACATGGCCGCCGTTGACCGTGCTGACCAGGGTGATGGTGGTGCCGACCAGCGTGGTGTCGCCGGCCAGGGTCACCGCCCCGCCATAGGTCTGCGTGCCGGCCGTGGTGGTGGTGCCGGTCAGGCTGGCGGTGCCGCTGATCGACAGGTTCTTCAGGTGGGTGACGGCACCGAAGGCGCCGCTGGTGCCCAAATTGCCGACGATGGACAGCGACTGCTGGCCCGCCGTGGTGCCGTTGGCACCGTTGGTCAGGGTGACGGTGGTGCCGGTCAGGGTGGTGTCGTCCGCCAGGGTCACCGCACCGGTGTAGGTCTGGATGCCGGTGGTGGTGACCGAGGCGGCGTCCAGGGCGGTGGTACCGCTGACCGACAGGCTGGTCAGGGCGGTGGTGCCGCCCACGGTGCCGTCGAAGGCGGCGTTGCCGGTGATGGTCAGCGCGCGGGCACCGTCCAGCGTGCCGCTGAACGTCACGGTGCTGCCGGTCAGGGTGTCCGTGCCCGTCAGGGTGGCCGCACCGGTGTAGGTCTGGGTGCCGGTGGTGCTGACGCTGGCGCCCAGGCTGCTGGATCCTGTGACCGACAGGCCGCTCAGCGCCTTGGTGCCGCCCAGGACGCTGGTGGTGACCAGGTTGCCGTCGATGGTCAGGCCCTGGGCGCCGGCGGTGGTGGCGTCCACCAGGTTGACGGTGATGGTGCCGCCCGACAGCGTGGTGTTCGTCGTCAGGATGAGGTTGTCGGTGTAGCCCTGGTTGCCCGTGGTGTCGACCGAGCCGCCGGACATCGTGACGGTGCCCAGGCTGCCGCTGCCGGCGTTCATCGTGACGCTGGCCGCCTTGACGGCGGCGTCGACGATGGTGGAACCGCTGTTGCTGACGGTCAGCGCGCCGACGCGGGTGGTGGCACCCACTGCACCCGTCAGGGTGACGGTGGCGTTGCCGCTGTTGATGGTCAGGGCATGGGCGCCATCGATGGTGGAGCTGAAAGTCACCGCCTTGGAAACGGTGGTGACCGCGGTGTCGCCGCCCAGGGTCACGGCGCTGTTGAAGGCGATGGTGCCGGTGCCGGTGGTGCTGTAGGTGCCGTTCAGCGTGGTGGCGCCGGTGTAGGACTGGTCGCCGGTGCTGGTGACGCCGGCGGTGCTGATGCTGCCGCCAGTGGCCGTCAGGCCGGCCAGGCCGGATGCTGCCCCACCCAGGGTGATGGCGCCCGTGCCGGACGTCAGGGTCAGGGCATGGCTGCCACCGGTCAGGGCGCCGGTGATGCCGATGGCGCCGTTGCTGCCGCTGGTGTCGATGGTGCGGGTGCCGGTGCCGCCCAGGGTCAGGCCGCCGGTGACGGTGACGGCGCTGGCCGTCAGGTCGCCGGTGATGGTGGTGGCGCCGGTGTAGTGCTGGGCGCCGCTGGTGCTCATGCCGCCGACGCTGATGGTCGTGGCCGTGGCGTCCAGGCTGGCGGCGGTCATGCTGCCGCTGACGCTGATGGCGCCGCCGCTGTTGGTCAGGGTGACGGCGTGGCCGTTGCCGGCGGTGATGCCGCCGGTGGAGGTCAGCGTGGTGCCGGACCCGCCGCCGGTGATGGACACAACGCCGTCAGCCGTGGTCAATCCTGCCAGCGACAGGGTGCCGGGCGCCGACAGGTAGATGCCGTAGTCGCCGGTGCCGTTGGCCAACACCGTGCCCGTCACATTGGCGGACAGGGTGGCGGCGGTGGCGACCAGGGCCTGGCTGGCGCTGCCGATGGCCTTCAGGCTGGTCAGGTTCAGCGTGCCGGCGGTGACGGCGGAACCGCCTTCACCCACCAGGGCGCCGGTGGTGGCGGTCAGGTTGACCGTGCCGGTGCTGGTGGCGTTGATGCCGCCGCTGCCCACCGTCAGGTCACCGGTGCTGGCCGTAAGGCTGACGGTGGAACCGGCCGCCGTGGCGTTGACCGCCGTGGTGGTGAAGCCGACATCGTTGGTGAAGGTGATGTTGCCCTTGGCCGTGGCCAGGGTCAGGCCCGACAGGCTGCCGGTGTTGCTGACCGTCAGGTTGGCGGCCGTGGTGGTGCCCGTCAGTTCCGCGTCCAGCGCGCCCACCGTGGTGGTCAGGGTGGTGCTGCCGCCGGCGGCACCGCTGATGAACTTCAGGCTGTCGGCGCTGATGGTGATGGCGCGCGGCGTGACGCCGGCGGCCACGATGTCGGTGGTGCCCTTCAGGTACAGGTCGCCCTGGGTGGAAACCCCGCCCGAGGCCAGGGTCAGCGTGCCGCCGGCCAGCAGGGCCAGGTCGCCCGTGCCCACGTTGGGCAGGCCGCTGCTGGCGTCGATGTTGCCGGTGGCCTGCAGGTAGGCGGACCCGTTGGTGCCCAGGGTGACGACGGTGCCGGTGCCCAGCGTCAGGTTGCCCGTCTGCTTGACGTTGATGACGCTGCCGGCGTCGGTGGCCGACAGGGCGGTCAGGGTGCCGACTGCCGTGACGATGGGGGCGCCCGCACCGGTGGTGAAGTTGGTCAGCGTGCCGATGCCGGTCTTGGACGACAGGCTGGCGCTGTAGGCGGTGACGTTGGTGCTGCTGCCGCTGGCGGCCAGGATGGCGCCGGTGGTAGCCGTCAGGGTGACGGTGCCGCCGGCGGTACCGGTGCTGACGGTGCCCACGGTCAGGTCGCCGCTGGCGTCCGTGACGGTGATGTTGGCGCCGATGTTGGAGGCGGGGGTCGCGGTCACGCTGGTCAGCGTGGTCGGACCGGCGGTGGTGATGACGGTGTCGCCCAGGGTCGTGCGGGAACTGATCGTCACGCCGTTGGTGTTGTTGTCATCGACATGGACGCCGGCACCGGAACCCCCGGTCAGGCTCAAGGTATTGGCGGTGGTCTGGACGGCGCGCGTGGAGGTGCCGATGCCGCTCTGGGTGGCCAGCGTGACGGTGTTGCCGATGATGCGGGTCAGGTCCGACCCGTCATCCAGGATGACGCCGCCCGTGCTGCTGGCCGTGATGTTCACATTGCCGGTGCCGGCGTCGACGTTGCCGGCATAAACGGTGTAGCCGCCGGTGCTGACGGTGATGTTGCCGCCATCCGACAGGATGTTGCCCAGATAGATGGTGCCGTTGTTGGCGATGGTGATGTTGCCGCCGCCGGTGGACACGTAGGCCAGCGTGCTGGCGGCCGCGGGCGCCAGGTAAATGTTACCCGCCGTGGTGACGGCGTTCACGCGCTGGCCGACCAGGTTCAGGCCCAAAACGCTGCTGGACCCGATGCCGGTCGCGGCATTGACGGAGATGCCGAAGGCGCTGACCTCGTTGCTCAGGCTGGGCGAATTTTGCGACAGCACGCTGCCGGTCAGGGCCGACAGGGTGATCTGGCCCTGGGTGGTGCCGGCGGTGACGGCGCCGCCCAAGGTCAGGTTGCCGCTGCTGACGACGACGGAGATGCCGTCGCCCGAATTGTCGGTGCTGGAGGTGGCGCTGCTCAGCAGCAGGGAACCGGCCGAGGTGACGCTGGTGTAGCCGTCGGCGGTGGAGGTGGTGAGGCCGCCGGTCATGGCACCGGTGCTGTTGATGTAGATGTCGCCGGTGCCGGTGACCGTGGCGCTGACGATGCTGCTGGGGGCGGAGATCTGCAGGGCGTCATCGGCGCTGCCGATGCCGGTGCCGGCTGTCAGGGAGATGGTGCTGCGGCCGGTGCTGGTCAGCGCACCGTCGCCGCCCAGGATGGCGCCGCCCGTGATGACCGTCAGGTTGGAGGTGGCGCCGAAGCTGACGCTGCCCAGGGTCACATCGACGTTCGAATTGGTCGACACCTCCAGCCCGCCGGTGGTGCTGACGTTGGACAGGTTGATGTCGCTGGTCGGCGTGATGTAGATGCCGCCGGTCCCGGCGCTGGCCGTGATGTCGGTGGCGGAGATGCCCAGCAGGAAGTCCAGGTTGCCGATGCTGCTGGCCGTGCCGCCGGCGGCCATCACCAGCGAACCGGTGGTGATGGCGGACGACGTGCCGGTCGCGAGGATGGAACCGCTGCCGGTGGCCGGGGTCACCGTCAGGTCGACGCTGCCGGTGCTGCCCACGTTGATGGTGCCCACCGCCACGTTGTGGTTGGTGTTCAGCGTGAAATCCAGGCCCGACTGGGCCAGGTTGGTGATGGTCGTGGTGGTGGCGCTGTCCGTGATGCTGGTGGTCAGGCCGGTCGCGGCCAGGCTGATGGTGCCGCCGCTGCTGTAGTCGCCGCTATCCGCCGTGCGGTTCAGCGTCAGGCTGGTCAGCGTGGCCGTGTCGCTGACGTAGACGTTCTTGGTGCCGGTCAGCGTCAGGACCTGGGTCGCCACGTTGACGGCGGTGCCCGAGGCGCCGATGGAATGGCCCGTGCTGTCGATGGCCGTCACCAGGCTGACGCTGCTACCGGTGATCAGGTTGCCGGTGCTGGTGCCGGTGATGTCGCCGGCCCCGGCGGTGATGGTGACCGTGCCCGTACCGGCATTGACGGTGCCGACCGAAACGCCGCCGTTGTTGGCGGTCAGCGTCACGTCGCCGGCGGCGGTGATGCTGCTGGCGATCAGGCTGCCGCTGCTGTTGGTTTCCGTGATGTTGACGCTGCCGCTGGCGCCGTTGGCGGCATGGGCGGTGGCGGTCACGGTGGTGGCGGCACCGTTGGCGTAGGTCGTGATGGCGCTGACGTTGCCGATGGAGCCCTGCGCCGTCAGGGTGACGGACGTGGTGTAGCTCAGCGAGCCGCTGAGGATGGAGCCGCCTTCGTTATCCACGGTCAGGGCGTGGCCGTTCAGGTCGATGCTGCCCAGCGCGATGTCGCCGGCACTGTTGTACAGCGTGACGTCGCCATCAGCCGTCAGGCCCTTCAGCGCCGCGGAGGCGGAGAAGCCCAGCGACATGCCGCCGTTGGGGGAGTAGGCCGACAGCGTGTTGACCTGGGCGTCGATCTCGTTGCCCGTGCCGCTGGTGCCGATGTTGCCGTTGCTGGCATCCAAGGTCAGGGACGCGGCCGTGATCTGGGTGGTGGCGTCGCCATCGCCCTTGATGTCGCCGTCGGTGGTGTACAGCTGGGCCGTGCCGGTGGTGCCCAGGTTGATGGTGCCGACCGTCATGGTCTTGTCGCTGGTGAGGCTCAGCGCCAGGCCAGTGGTGTCGGTGATGTTGGTGATGACCGGGCCGGTGCCGTCGTCGGTCATGTTCAGCGCCAGTCCGACCGAGGTGATGTCGTAGGTGCTGGCGTTGGCCGTCGGATGGCGGCTGTAGATCGACAGGTCGTCGATATGAACGTCGGAGTTCAGGTAGACGCTGCCGCTGGTGTCCAGGTTGACGGCCGGGCTGCTGATGTTCAGCGTCGTGCCGCTGACGCCCACGCTGCCGCCGTTGTTGGCGGTCATCAGGGTGGTTTCGGCGGCGGTGATGTGGTTGCTGCCATCGGTGCCGACGATGTCGTGCTGGCTGGTCAGCGACACCAGGCCGCCGACCAGCGCGCCCGTGGCGCGGGTGTCGATGGTGCCGATTTCCAGGCTGTGCTGGGTATAGGCGGTGAAGTTGATGCCGGTGCTGTCGGACACCTGGTCGATGTGGGTGTAGGTGCCGTCATCCCCGCCGGCGAAGGTCAGGCCGGTGGCGGTGATGGCGAAGACGCCGCCGGTGGCGCCGGTCTGCGTCGTCGTCAGCGACAGCGCGGACAGATCCAGGGTGTTGTCGACATAGATGTCGGCGCCGGTGCTGACACCCAGGGACAGGGCCGTGGTCTGGATGTGCGTGCCGGCCGTGCCGATGGAGCCATGGGCCGTCAGGTTGACTGTGTCGCCGGTCACCATCTCGCCCGTCGCGGCTGTCAGGTTGCCGGCGCTGCTGGTGATGGCGACCGTGCGGCCCATCTGGCCGTTCACGGTGCCGATGACGACGTCCTTGTCACCGGTGAAGCTGAAGTCCAGGCCGCTGGTGTCCACCACGTTGACCAGGTCGAACTGGCTGCCCGTGTCGGTCACGTCGAACACCAGGTGCGGCGCCGTGATGGATAGGGTGTTGGACTGGCTCAGGACATGGTGATCGGTGACGGCCAGGGAATAGAGGTCGGACGTGGCATCCACATAGATGTCGTTGCCGCTGTCCAGGGTCAGATTCTGGGCATCGACCGCCAGGTGCGCGCCGGCCGTGCCGATGGAACCACCGGTGGCGGTCAGCTCCAGCGTGGGCGCCGTGACCACACCGCCAGCGGAGGTGATGGCGCCGGAGGTGATGATCCTGGCCGACAGGCCGGCCGTCAGGTCGCCCAGCGCCAGGTCGCCGGTGTTGGACAGGTAGATGCTGCCGCCGGTGACCTTGCCCGTGCTGGCGTAGGTGCTGACAATGGTGCCCGACAGGCTGCTGGCCGTGGTCAGGAAGGGGTCGGTGCCGTCGTTGTAGACGCTGACGCCCGTGGCGTTCAGCGTCAGGGCGCCGGTGGTGATGCGCGACGCGCTGGTCTGGGCCTGGATGGCACCGGTGGTGGTCAGGCTGACGGATCCCGTGCCGACCCCGGTGGAGATGCTGCCGACGGTGATCAGCGCGTTGCTGGTCAGCGCGAAGTCCACCGTGCCGCTGTTGACGGTGAAGTTGCTGATCTGCAGGCCGTAGTTGCCGCTGTTGCTGTAGCTCAGGCTGTCGGTGATGTTGGTGGCGGTGATGCCGTAGCTGGCGGTCGCCGTGCCGGACTGCTTGAGGATGTTGCTGATCGTCAGCGACGACAGCGCGCCGCTGTCGGCGACATAGATGTTGCCGGAGGACGCCACGGACAGGTTGGCGGTGTTCACGCCGATGGCGGCGCCGCTGCTGCCGACGACGGCATTGGTGGCCGTGGCCGACAGGCCGACGCTGCCGGCGGTCAGCGTGGTGCTGGCGGCGGCGGAGATGGACCCGCCGGCCGTCAGCGAAATCGAGCCGGTGGTGCCGGCGTTGAAGTTGTTGGCGACCTGGATGGCGCGGTCGCTGGTGTAGCTGAGGTTCAGCGCCGAGTGGCCGTTGCGGATGGCGAAGTTGACGCCGTTGCTGAACAGCTGCGTCGCGCCGTCGGTGATGGTCAGCGCGCCGCTGAAGTTCTGGGCGGTGATGGCGATCGCATTGTCGGTGTCGGAACCGGGATGCTTGTTGACGATCGCCAGGTTGGTCAGATCGAGGTCATCCTCGATGTAGACCGAACCCACGGAATTGATGGTCAGCGTGCCGGTGGTCAGCACCAGGGCGTTACCGCTGGCGCCGATGTTGCCGTAGGCGGTGCCGGCGTTCTCGGTGGTCAGGGTGATGGGGCCGTTGGAGGACTGGATGCCGCCGTAGCCGGACATCATCGTGATGTTGGCGGTGGCGCCGTCAACCGTCAGCGAAACGTCGTTCAGGGTGGAAATGGTGCCAACCGCCAGGCTCTGCTTGGTGTAGAGGCTGAAGGTGTCGAGGTCGCCGATGCCGCCGGTGGTGTGTCCGGCGCGCAGGACCGTCAGGACGCCGCCGGTGCTGGACAGCAGATAGGTCTGGGTGGGGGCGGTCAGGCGGTAGGTGCCGGAGGTGCCGTTGATGTTCAACGCCAGCGCCGTCAGCGCGGTGTCGTCCTTCACATAGAAATTGGCGGCCGTGCCCACGGTCAGGCTGGTGACGCCGGACAGGTCGATCCACTGGGAGGTGTCGCTGTCGCTGGTCCCGGCCACGCCGACGGACCCGGTGCCCGAGGTCAGCGAGACGGTGTCGGCCGTGATGTGGGTGGTGGCATCGCCGTCATCGACGATGCTGCCGGCCTTGGCGGTGATGGAAACGCTGTCGGCGGTGATGGCGCCGGCGACGAAATTGCCCGAGCCCACAGTGATGGCCAGGGCGCCGCTGCCCGTGTCCACACTGGTGAGGGTGGCCGTGCCGCCGGAGGTCAGCGTGGCGGCCCCGCCGCCGGTGCTCAGGCTGGTGACGGTCAGGGTGCCGCTGCCGCCGCTGGTGAGGGTGGCGGCACCGCCGCCGGTGGCCGCACTGCCCACGGTCAGGGCGCCGCTGGTGGTGGCGAGAGCCAGCGACCCGCCGGCGGTGATGATGCCGTAGCCGTCGGTGGCATCGTTGCCGACAACGGGGCCCAGCACGGTGACGGCATGGCTGCCGGTGAAGGTCAGGTTCAGCGCGGACGTGGCGGTCAGCTGCGTCACGGTGAACAGGGCGCCGCTGTCGTTGACATTGAACGCCGAGATGTTGCCGGCGCTGATGTTGAAGCTGTTGAGGGCGCTGGTGCTGGTGCTGGCCAGCGTCAGGTTCGACAGGGCGGCGGTATCCGCGACGTCGATGCTGCCCTGCGAGGTGATCGTCAGGTCGGCGGTGGTGACCGACAGCGCGTTGGCGCTGCTGCCGACGCTGCCGCCCGTGGCCGTCAGGACCACGGCGCCGGCGGTGGTGCCGGTGGCGGCGTTGCCGTCATCCAGGATGCTGCCGCTGGTGCTGACGATGCCGACCGTGCCGCCGGCGCTCAGCGTGCCCAGCGTCACGCCGGCACTGGCGGTGACGGCGATGTCGCCCGAGGCCGACAGGCTGTTCAGCGTGAGGCCGGTGCCGGTGGTGCTGACCTGGATGTCGCCGGCCGAGGCCGTGGCGTTCAGCGTGGCGCCACTGCCGCTGATCAGGATGGGGGCGCCGCTGGCGCCGATGCCGCCCGAGGCCTGCAAGGTCACGGTGCCGTTGGTCCCCACCGTCAGGGTCTGGTAGACGGGCGTGGAGCTGTAGGCGGAGCTGATGTCCGGATCGGTGATGGATCCGGCATCCGCGATCAGGGTGATGGCCTGGCCCGTGGTGCTGAGGGCGCCCACCTGCAGGTCGCCCTGCTTTGCCTCGATCACCATGTTGCCGGAGTTGTATGAGCCCGTGTTGACGACGACCGTGTTGGTCGCGCTGTCCACCGGCATGGACACGACGACATGGGTGCCGCCGTTGGCGGCGGCCACGGTCAGGTCGCCGGTGGCCACGGTCAGCGCCGTGTCGCTGGTGCCCAGGCTGGAGCTCTGGCTGCCCACCGCCGACAGGGTGATGCTGCCGGCCAGCACCTGGGTCGCGGTGTTGGCGTCGTCCAGGATGCTGCCGTAGTCGGCATAGACGCTGAAGGTGCCGTTGCGGGTGACGTCGATGTTGCCCAGCGTGACGGTGCGGTCGGTCTCGATCGACGCGTTCAGGCCGGTGACGTCGGTCAGGGTGTTGATGGCGAAGGCGCTGGTGCTGTCGGTGACGCTGAAGGCCAGCGAGGGCGCGGTCAGGACGTAGCTGTTAACGCTGCCGTTGGTGTTGTGGTAGGCGTCCAGCGACAGGTAGGACAGGTCCTGGTCGTCGCTGACATACAGGTTGCCGTAGGTGGTCAGGCTCAGCTGGTCGGTGCCGACGTTCAGCGGGTTGGCGGCCGTGCCCAGGCTGCCTTCATCCGCGTACAGCCGGACATAGCCGCCGCTGACGCGGGTCTGGCTGTCGCCATCGTCCAGGATGTCGCCGCTGGTGGCCTCCAGATAGACCTCGCCCGAGGCACTGGCCTGGATGCGGCCCAGCACCAGCGTCTCATCGCTGGTGAACTCCAAATTATCCAGGGTGGTGCCGACCATTTGCGTCAGCAGGAACTGGCTGCCGGTATCGGTGACGCTGAAGGTCAGGTAGGGGGCGGTGACCTGCACGGTGTTGACGGTGCCGGCCGTGGCGTGGTCGTCCTCAATGTACAGGTCCGACAGCGCCACGGCGTTGTCGACGTAAATATCGCCCTTGCTCTGCAGGTCCAGGTTGGTGGTGTTGGTCTTCAGGTGCGAGGCGGAGGTGCCGATGCTCTGCTTGGCCCGCAGCTCGACCTCATCCGCGACGATGGACGTGGTGACCGTGCTGTCGGCCAGGACGTTCTGCGACGCGTACAGTTCAACCCAGCTGGCGTGTTGGGCGTTGTCGCCCGTGGCGGTGATGGTGCCGGCGACGGTGATGGATCCGTCCTTGGTGCGGACATAGATCGAGGGCTGGGTACCGCTGCTGTCCGAGGACGAGATGACGTAGGTGGTCTTGAGGTCGCCCACCGTCAGGTCGCCGGTCGCCTGGGTGATGGTGGCGCCGGTGCCGACGGTGCCGGAGACCTTGGCGACCGCCGTGTTCAGCGTCACGTACCCGACGGAGGAGGTGCCCAGCACCAGGTTGCGGCCGGTGATCAGCGAGCCGCTGCTGCCGGTTGTGATGCCATCGCCCGACGTGGTGGTCAGGGTGGTGGTCAGCGTGACGTTGCCGCTGGATCCCGCGTTGATGGTGTTGACGGTCAGCAGGCCGTTCGCCGTCAGGCTGATGTCATCGCCGCTACCGCCGCCGGTGCTGAGGTTGGTGACGGTGGTCGGGGCGGCCGTCGCCACCTCGATGGCGCCGGTACCGGTGTTCTGAACGCTGGACAGAGTCGTGGCGCTGGTGTTGGTCAGGTTCAGGAAGATGCCGCCGTTGGTGTTCAGGGCGGACAGGGTGCCGGCGTTGCTGGTCAGCGGGTCGGCATGCGTGCCGATGCCGCTCACGGCGGTCAGGCTCAGACTGTTGGCGGTGATGCTGGTGGTGGCGTCGGCATCATCCTGGATGGCAGCGCCGCTGCTCAGCGTCACGGTGCCGCCGGTGACGGTACCGACGGTCAGGTCGGCCGCACCGTTGGCGATCTGGACCGCACCCCCCTGGGCGACGGCGCTCTGCACCGACAGGGTGGTGGCGCCGTTGCTGACATTGATGCCGCCGGTGCCGGCGCTGGCGATCAGCGTGCTGGCATTGGTGTAGAGGGGGGTGGTGCTGGTGCCGATGGCGCCGTTGACGCCCGTGCTGCCCTGGGCCGTCAGTTTGACGGCGCTCGCGGTCAGGGGCGTGCCGGCGCTCATCCCCGACCCGGCGACGATGTTGCCGCCGGTGGCGGTCACCGCGACGTAGCCGCTGCTGGTGACGTTGATGTTCCCCAGCACGACATCGCGGTCGCCACTCACCTGCAAGTACAGGGGCGAGGATGTCTGCTGCAGGGAATTCAGGTTCAGGCTGCCCGTATCGGTGACGTCAAACGTCAGGCCGGGGGAGATCAGCTGATAGGTGTTGGTGACGCTCGGGCGGGCGTGGCTGGCGTTCAGCAGCAGCGCCACCAGCGTTTCGTCGTTGGTGACAAACAGGTCACCACCTGTCTCCAGACCCAGCTGAGTGGTGTGCGTGCTGATGGTGGAGGTGGCGCTGCCGACGCTGCCGCCCGTGGCCGACAGGATGACGCCGTTGGTGCCGCTGATCAGGTTGGTGGTGCCGACATTGGTGATCGACCCCACGCTGGAGGTGACCTGCACGCCGCCGCCGGTCAGCGCGTTGGCCAGCGTGATGTTGCCGTTGGCCGAAATGGTGATGATGCCGGTGTCCGACGTCAGCTTGGCGACGTTGGTGATGGTGCTGCCGATGCCCAGCGCCTGCAGCGTGATGTTGCCGCCGCCGCTGGCCACGATCTCGGTGGTGGACGGGCTCAGGAAGGTGATGCCGCCGGTGGCGGTGGATTGCAGGGTCAGGCTATGGCCGCTGCCCAGGTTGACGGTGCCCAGATTGTCGACGGTGATCTGGCCGGTGGCCTGCAGCACCACGTCGCTGGTGGCGGTCAGGGCCACGATCTTGCCGGACGAGACGGTGTTGGCGCCGGAATCGGCCGCGGTGGAGGCCAGGGTGCCGCTGGCGGCGGCGGTGTCCTGGGTGCCGCTGCCGGAACTGCCGTTGGTGATTTCCAGCGTGGACGGATCCAGCAGCAGGGTACCGGTCTTGCCCTTGGCGGCCGTCAGGGTGACGCCGCCGTCCAGGGTCACGGCCTCATGGCTGGACACTTCAGCGGAACCGCCGTTGCCGCCATTGGCGCCGCCCTTGGCGGTGATGTTGCCGGAGAAGAGCGTGCTGTCCTGCGACAGCAGGGTGACGCGGCCGCCATCGCCGTTGGTCAGGGCGTCGGCGTTCAGGGTGGCGCCGGCCGCCAGGCTGACGCTGCCGGACAGGTTTTGCGCGGTGGCCAGGCTGGTGCCGGTGCCGTCGCTGCCGATGGCGATGGTGCCGCCGCCGGCGTCGCCGCTGGCGTCCACCACCGCACCCGCGGCCACGGCCACGTCGGCGCCGGTGGCGATGACGGTGCCGCCGGTCTCACCCGCCCCCTTGCCGCTGGCGTCCACCGTGCCGGAGATGGCGACGGTGCCGTTGTCGCCGCCCGACAGGATGATCTTGCCGTTCTGGCTGCCGACGCTGGTGGCGACGATGACGCCATCGGTGTTGATGACGTGGTCGACCACGCCCTTGACGGCACGGGCGGACAGCTGGACCACGCCGCCCTCGGCCACGATCTGGCCGGAGTTGACGACCAGCGCCTGGACGGCGCTGCCGTCGGCGTTGTGGGGCAGGGCGGTGACGGCGGAACTGGCGTCGAAGCTCAGCAGGCCGTCGCCCTGGAAATCCAGGGTGAAGGTCTGGGCGCCGCCCAGGGCTACCTTGCCCAGGCGGGCATGGATGACACCGGAGTTCTGGACGCTGGGCGCCACCAGGGCGGCCAGGCCGCTGTCCTTGATGGTGATGTCGCCGGCGTTGACGATGGCGGCGTTGGGGTTGGTCGAGGCCTGGTTGAAGTTGTAGCGTCCGGCCAGGAAGTCGGCGTCGCTGATGTTGGCGGTGGTGGCGACCAGGCTGCCCACGTCGACGCGGCTGCCGGCGCCGAAGATCACGCCGTTGGGGTTGACCAGCATGACCGTGCCGTTGGCGGTCAGCGTGCCGAAGATGCTGGACGGGTCGCTGCCGATGACCCGGTTCAGGATCACGCTGCTGCTGGACGGCTGCACGAAATTGACCGTCTCACCGGCGCCGATGCTGAAGCTCTGCCAGTTGATGGCGGCCTTGTCGGTGCCCTGGGTGATGGTCAGGGTGTTGGGCTTGGACGCGTTGATGGTGGCCGCACCCACCGTCACCGTGCCGCCGGTGGGGTTGGCGTGCGCCTGCGACAGCAGGGCCGACAGGATGTAGGCGCCCAGCGTGCCGCCCACGGCCACGGCCGTGCGGCCGGCGCGCCGGTTGCGGCGGCTGGCGCTCTTGGGCGCCGGCTTCAACAGGTTGGCGGCCGAGGCCAGCAGGGTGTCACGCAGGACATCGCGATGGCGCTGCGCGCCCGGCAGGATGTCGGGCACCTGGCGGCCGACGTGACGGGTCACCTTGGCGTGGGCACCGGAACGCGGGCGGGAAAAGCTGTTGCTGCTCATGATTTCGTTCTCCGCCTTGATCTCAGTAATGCGCCGTGATGCTGAAGAAGACCCGGGTCGACTTGTCGCCGTCGGTCTGGACCGGACGGTCCAGCGGGCGATCGACTTCCAGGCTGGTGAACAGGTTTTCCGCCATGTTGATGCGGACGCCGCCGCCGGCCGACAGCACGCTCACGCGGCCGGTCTGGGCGTAGTTGGACAGGCTCCACACCCGGCCGCCGTCGAACACGGCGTAGAACTGCAGCCCCTCGGGGAACAGTTCGGGGATCGAGGGCGTGTAGCGCACCTCCAGCGAGCCCGCCCAGCCGTTGTCGCCCGAGATCTCGCCCTCGTCATAGCCGCGGGCGTAGTTGGGGCCGCCCAGCGCGATCTGCTCGCTGGCCAGCAGCGGCGACAGGGACATCTGGGCGGTGGCGGTCGCCAGGACACTGAAGTTGGCGGGCAGTTGCTGCACCCGGGTCACGTCGATGGTGAACTTGGTGTAGTCGGCGTTGCCGCCCAGGCGTGAGGCCAGGGCGGACTTGGCCGGGGTCGCGTCCAGGATGTCCAGGCCCTGGTGCACGGTGCCGCGGATGGCGGTGATGCCGTCCCAGGTGTCGGTCCTGTCGTAGCTGAGGCCGGCCCGCAGGATGCGCAGATGGTCCTGGTTGAACGGGTCGTTGCCCAGGGTGGTGCGCACGTCGCGGTATTCGAACTCGCCAAAGGCGCGCAGGTTTTCCAGGCGGGAGCGGATGATGGGGTAGGTGACGGTCCCCATCTCCGACACCACGCGGCTGTGGACGTTCAGCTGGTCCAGTTCCTGCCCCGGGTTGGCGCGGGAGAAGGACGAGGTGAGGCCCGCCGTCAGGCCGTCGCTGCCGAAGGTGCCCTGATAGGCGCCCTGCACGAACCATTCGCGGCGCAAGGGCGCCGACACCTTGCTGGTCAGCGTCAGTCGGTCGGCGTTCTCACCGATGCTGTTGGCCGAGACCGTGCCCACCCATTCGAAGGCGCCGGTGTAGGGCGTGCCGCGGTTGTCAAAGGTCAGCGAGGCGTCGATGGCCTTGCGCTCGGACTTCACCACGATGATGGAGGCGCCCAGGATTGTGGGCGAGGGCTCCAGCGTCGCGCGCACCTTCAGGCCCGGCAGATCGTCGGCCAGCAGCAGGCGGCGCTCGATCTCGCCCACGCTGATGGGGGTGACGCCGCGCAGGGGGGCCAGCAGGCGCTCGATGGCGGCGCGCGCCGGGCCGATGTCGTCGTCGTAGCGGATGTCGGCGACGAAGCCCTCCACCACCTGGATGCGGAAACGGCCGCCGTCGATCGTCTGTTCCGGCACGATGACGCGGCTGGTGATGTAGCCGGCCTCGCGGTAGTGCACCTCGATGTCGTTGGCGACCTTGAACAGGTCGGCCACGGTCACCGTCTTGCCCACCAGACCGGCGTAGAAGCCCGCCAGCTCATCCGCCGGGAAGGCGGTCGCACCCTCCAGGGCCACGGAGGTCAGCGTGAAGCTGTAGCCCTCGGCACCCGCCGGCGCCTGTGCGGCCGGCGCCTTGGGCACGGTGATGGCACCGCCGGGCGTGCCGGGCATGGGCATCACCGGGCGCGGGGCCTCACGCCCCGGCTCGGCCGCCGACGGCAGGCGCGGCGCCTGCTGCGCCAGGGCGGGTGCGGAAAACGCCAGGGCGACGGTCGCCAGCGCCGCCGCGCGGAACGCGCGCAGGCGCACCCCCGAACCATTTCCCAGGGACCGGGGGGCCAGACGCGAGAGGAGGGACGGGGCGTGCGTGGTCATTTCCAGGGTCACCTTGGGGCTTAAAACGGCGGGCCGTGACAGACGGGAAACCAATGCAAAACGCCGACAACACAACGCCGGCCGCTTCAGGGAAGCGGTCGGCGCGGCGAGGAGGCGATTGGCAATCTGCATCAATCTCAGAAAGTCAACGGGTTTTTCGGGTATACGGTCTTAGGTTCAACCGGACAATGCGTGCCCATCTGCCAATAGTCAACACTTAGTCATAGACATAATTGGCCGTTAATCTTTGCTTTACTGGATGTGAGAAGATGTGACGAGATGTGATTGAGTGTTTACGCGTCAATATCTTTAGAAATCGTGTAGAGACTGAATTTTATAAATGGCAGTAATCTTGATTATTCGAATGCCAATTCCGATTGAACACAGGATTCTTTGCATAGACGTCAGATTGCTACATTGTTATGGCACTTGATTTCAGATTGGATATCGACACCGTGGGTGTCGGAATTTCCCAGATATATACAAAATGGGTAGATGCGCCGCCGTCGGCGGAAGGGCGCGCAAGTGCCACGGCGGCAGGCCCGGAACAGGGCCACCACACTCTTGAAAAGCCGAATTATAATCGGAGGTTAACGGGCCTATCGGCCGGCTTGGCCCGTCCAGACGACGGCGCCGTCCACGGCATAAGGCCGGCAGTCCTGATGTTTCGCCCCACAGTCGGCCAGCGCCCGCGCCTGCGGATCGGCAATGCCGGCGGCGAAATTCCAGCCGCCGTCGGGGGCGATGATGAAGGCCTTGGGCCGTGGCAAGGTCAGATAGCGGGCATAGGCGGCCCGGCCCTGGTCGTTGATATAGGGCAGGGCGGCCGCATCGGTGATGGCCGCGAAGCCGCTGGCCGGCGGCGCGGGCGTGGGGCGGGCCCAGACCACGTCGTTGTCCACCGCGTACAGTTGGCAGTCCTGGGACATCTTGCCGCAGGCCGCCATCCCCCGGGCAATGGGGTCAAACCCGCGGTCGAACCCGCCGGTGAAGCCACGGGGTGTCAGGATGAAGGCGCGCGGCAGCGGCTTGGCCAGGAATCGCCGGTACAACTCGCGCCCCTGGTCGTTCAGGTAGGGCACGGCCGCCACATCGTCCACGGCGGCATAGCCGCTGGGCGGCGGGAAGGGGGTCGGCAGATACTCCGGATGGATGGGCTGGTTGGGCAGGCCCAGCCTCCCCAGGAAGGCGTCGGCCTCGGGGATCCACAACACCAGGCCCTCGGCGTAGCTCAACAGTTCATGGGCGTTGTCCATGAAGGGGCCGACATCCACCACCCGGGCGTCGCCGCCCGCCTGGGTATAGCGCTCATGCATCAGGCGCCAGGTGGCCGGCGGGAACAGGCGGTCGTTGTCGCCATAGAACCACAGGCTGGGGATGTGGGTGGCGGCCCCCAACTGGGCGGCGCCCTTGGCCAGCGCCTCACGCCCGGCACTGCAATCCCCTTCCAGCATGCCGCCGACGAAGTTGATCACGCCCTTGACCCCGGGCGGATTGAAGGCGGCCACGCCCAGGCTGTTCCAGCCGCCGAAGCTCTGCCCGGCGATGACGACGCGGGTGAAGTCCAGCCGCGCGTCGTCCTTCAAGGCGATGGCCGCCGCCAGGATATCGCGGGCGTCCTCCACCGCCGTGGCCGCGACGTTACAGCCGTTGGTCTTGACCTTGCCCTCCGACCCGGCGAACCCGCGCATCATGGGCAGCAGCACGGCATAGCCGCGCGACAGGAAATAATAGGAGGCGAAGGAGGCGGCGTAGCGCGGCATCTCCCGCGTCGGCTGATAGGGTTTGGCCGAGCCGTGGTTCATGATGGCCAGCGGGAAGGGGCCGGGGCCGTCAGGCGTCAGCAGGGTGACCTGCAGCTGGGCCGGCCGCTCCGGATCGCCCGGCACCATGGACACCTGCTCGTTCCAGGGGGCGGGCGGCAGCGCCCGCGTCTCGACCGCCGGTGCGGCATCCTCCGCCGCCCTTGCCGGAACCGAACCCGCCAGGATCAGCAGCGCGGCCAGGGCACCGGCCACGCCCCGTCGCCACGCGCGCGCGGCGGTTCCGGTGGGCACATGGACGGACACCAGCGGCTTGAGACTTTGGCTCGCGCCGCTGGAGGCCAGCGACGGCTGGCCCCGCAGGGCGGAAGGAGGACAGCCAAGCCAGTGGATGCTGGCGCCCGGCGCTTGAGGGGGCCTTTGATCGGTCAAGATCAAAGGCTGCGCACATGACATCGCTGACGGACGCTGTATCACGGAACAGGCCCCATGCCTTGGAAATCGCGGGCGCGCATGTTCCCGCGCGCGGGGGTGCACCATCAACTTAAATAAACGGGTGGGCCGGCGTCCCCGACATTCACCCTGATTAATAAAATTTTAGTGCGCATGGCCCCATCAATTCGGGGACAGGCGCCGATGGCGCGGCCGGTAACGCGATGGATGCGTGGGACGTTGGGTACGCAGGGGGATGTTTTGGAAAGTTGGGCCGCCGATTACGTGGTGTTCGAAAAACACGATACCGGATACGGGAGCCTTCCCCTGGTGGTGGCGATCGAATGCTCACAGCTTTTCCTGGAACCGATGACCGGACCGTCGGGCAAACCGGGCCAGCGCATCACCATCGCCGGCGTGGGCACCGCCAGCCGGCAGATCCTGGCCGGCCGGGCATTCGACAACATCGTGTTCAGCACCCCCGCCGGCGAACAGCAAAAGCAGGACGTGGACGCGGTGCAGTTCCTGGACGAAGACGCGCGCGCCATCATCGTCTACCTGCGCTAAGGCCCCCGCCTGGACGCACGCCCGGCCGCGTCTCCGGCGCCCGCGCGACAACCGGCAAAACTAGCAGTGCCACCAGGGCGATCATGATTCCGGGAACCAGGGGCCAGCCGGTACGGTCCACCAACGCCTGGGCGATGAACGGCGCCAGCCCTCCGAACAGGGCGGTGGCACCGGTCGCGCCCAGCGCCAGGCCTGTCAGTCGCCCCTCGCCGGGAAACTGCTCCGCCGTCGCCACCGCACCGACCGCGCTGACCCCGCCCGCCACGGCGGCCAGCACGATGGCCCCGACCAGGGCCTGGGCGGCGGACCCGCTGGCCATCAGCCGGAACAGGGGGATGGGCAGCAAGGCGCCACACAGGATAAGGCCCAGCAGCACCGGCTTGCGCCCCCAGCGGTCCGACAGGACGCCGAAAACCGGCGTGACCACGATGACCGCCACGGCGGCGGCGGTGGACAGCCACAGCGACATCCCCTCGCTCAACGATCCGGCCGAGGTCAGGAAGGCCGGCACATAGGTGATGCCGACATAGTAGGTGATCGACCCCAGGGCGGAGATGGCGAAGGACCGCAGGATGCCGGCCCGATGGTGCGCCAGGGCGTGGCGCAGGGGGTGGGATGGAACGGTGCCCGTCGCCGCCTGCCGTTCGAAATCCGGCGATTCCTCCATGGACGAACGGGCAACCCAGACGCCCCCGGCCAAGGCGGCACCCACCAGGAAGGGAATGCGCCAGCCCCAGGTTTCCAGGTCGGCCGCATCCAGCAGATGCACGGTCGCCGCCGCGACCGCCACGGCCAGCAGGCCGCCGACCTCGCTGGCCGCCGAGGCGCAGGAGGTGACCAGGCCCCGCCGGCCGGGCGCCGCCCCCTCCAGCAGATAGGCGACGACGCCGGTGTATTCGCCGCCCACCGAGAAACTCATGACGCAACGCAACAGCAGCAACAGCCAGCCCGCCGCCATGCCGACGGCGCCATAGGTGGGCAGCAGGGCGGTGGCCAGCATGGCCAGGCTCATCAGCGCCATCGACCACAGCATCATGCGCCGGCGGCCGAGCCGGTCCCCGACATGCCCGAACACTACGGCCCCCAGCGGCCGCAGCAGATAGGCGACGGCGAACCCCGCCAGCGCCGTGGCCAGCGACGCCGCCGCCCCGCCGAAAAAGACACGGGCCAGCACCGTCGCGAAATAGAGGTAGAGGGTGAAGTCGTACCACTCCACCACCGTGGAAAACGCCGCGATGGCCATCGACCGGCGGGGAATGCCCCGCCGTTGCGCGACGGTCATAGCCTCTGCATGGTCCATCGCCGCCCCATCCTCGCATCGCCGGCGCCCGGGAAAGAACGACCGCGCGGGCGACATCGCCCGACAGGGACGATGCCCGCAATGCCGGGGGTAATCCAGCCTTTCAGGCCAACTCGTTGGAAATGTTTGATGATTCTTCGCTGAGCCAGAAAAGACCGGTAAGGATAATTATGGAAATAATATAGCAACCCACCGGGATCAGGCTTACGGAATTAGCGCCCACGAGTAGGCGCCAACATAGGGATAGGGTGCCAGGAAAACGGAGCGAAGACGCCCATGACGGAGGATTGGCGCGTTTTAGGCTTCCTCCCCAGAATTAGTGGGCCTGTATTGCCATGAACATCCATAGAGTAAATGCGTAGCTTGATGAGGCGATCTGCCAATTTTGCATTCGGCCAGGGGGAAAATCACGAAGACCAAAAGCTAGCGCTTCGAAGAACGAAGCGTACTTCGCGATCAGTAAAAATCCACTCCACGAACCAAATAAAATTCCCGATAGACTGAAACCCAAGAGTCCCGACGAAAATAATATCGTGGCCAAATATCCTTTACGAATAATTCCCCTGATTAATTCAGCTATGCGCCCCGATAGCTTAGGTTCGATCATGAGGGCAAGGTTTGCTGCTATAAATATCGTCCAGAATTTTAAGTCCGGACCTACATACGCCGCAACTGCGTCAACTACTTCACCTAGATGCCCCGCTTTCTCGCCGAGTTTAACAGCATCTGCGACAATCATACCAAAAAGCAAGGCGCAGCCGCGTTCCTTGAAGCACCAAGGGTCCTGGATGATGACACGGTCTTCCACGAGGCCCTCCGGTCATTACGCCGCCACTTCAGATAAATGATCCGACAATTCGCCGCTAGTGAAAAGGTCTAATCAGCGGTGCCCCCCGTCTGGTCCCCTACCCCGCCTTTCTAACATCTGATAATTTCAGTTGTCGTTCCCCAAGGGAAAGCCTCCTTGACCGAACCATCAATCGCGCCAACATCACTGCCCGTTCAACACCTACGCCCGACCAAAGGAGCTGCGATATGGATTGCTTCACTGGTGGTTGCCTGTGCGGTGGCGTTCGAATTGTGGCGTCTGGGCGCCCGTATCGGGTCGGGCTTTGTCATTGCCTTGATTGCCGCAAGCATCATGGCGCCCTGTTTCACGCCTCGGCGGTGTTCCCTCAGGACGCGGTGACGGTCGAGGGCGAGACGCGCGACTATGCCGGGCGGTTTTTCTGTCCGCGCTGCGGTTCATCCGTCTTCTCACGCAGCGCCGACGAAATCGAAGTCCACCTGGGGGCCCTGGACACCCCGGACCAGTTGGCACCAACCTACGAAAGCTGGATCATCCGCCGCGAGTCCTGGTTGCCACCGTTTCCGTTCACGCGACGGTACGAGCGTGACCGGGATGCTAGCAGCCGGCTGGAGGAGTAGTCCCGCTCACGCGCCCAGCCGTCGCAGGTCGGCATCGACGGCGGCGGCGTAGCCTTGGCCGAACAGGCGCAGATGCACCAGCAGCGGCCACAGCCGATAGACCGGCAGGCGGTCGCGCCATCCGGGCTCCAGACTCAACGCGTCGAAGAAGGCGGCGGGCGGGTGGTCGAACAGGGTCAGCATGGCCACGTCCACCTCGCGATGGCCATGATAGCAGGCGGGATCGATCAGGGCCGAGACCCGCCGGCCGGAGACCAGGACGTTGCCACCCCAGAGGTCGCCGTGCAGCAGGGCCGCCGCCGGCCGTGCCGGCAGATGGTCCGCCAATTGATCGGCCAGCCGCTCGATGCGGGCGCCCAGAACGGCACCCACATGAGGGGCGTGGCAGCGCAAGCGATGCGCCGCCCAGAAGGCGGGCCAGTCATCGGCTTGCGGGCTGGGCATGGCCACGGCGCCGAACCGATGGTCATGCGGCCAGCCATAAGGCGCCTGGGTGGCGGCGTGCAGGCGTTCGAGAACAGCCGCCAGGTCGTCCCAGGCCGTGGCCGGCCCGCCGTCGGACGCGACCCTCTCCATCACCAGCCAGCCGTCATCAACCGCCAGCACCCGGGGTGCCGGAACACCCTTGGCGGCGATGGCGCGCAGCATGGCGGCCTCCTGCCGCGCGGTGCCGCCCTTCTTGGCGATGGCCGGCGTACCGTCAACGAGCGCCAGTTCATAGACCAGCGACAGGTCGCCACCCGCCAGCCGGCGCAGGAACACCACCTCCTGGCCCAGCAGGATCGCCAGCGCGTCCTTCATCGGTTCCATGTCACATCCCCCTATCGGCAATAGCGCCCCCTCACCCCAGGCCCTTCAGGTAGGCGCAGAACATGTCGGCCATGGCGTCGGCGTAGGCCGCGATCTCCCCCGCCGTGCGCGGGCTTTCGGAGAAGTGCCGGCCCACCTCCGCCAGCGTGGTGGTGATGAGGTCGCCGGCAAGCCCCCGGGTCGCGTCGGTGGCGTGGGGCAGCACCGCCGCCATGAAGGCGCGGACGATCTTTTCCCCCGGCGCCATCGCGTCCTGCGCCTCGGGCGCGTCGCGGTAGAGGGGGGCCGCGTCGTTCAGGGCCACGCGCATCGCCGCCTCGTCACATTCGGACTTGAGGAAGGCATGGACCAGGGTGCGCAGCCGGTCCAGCGGCGGATGGCCGTCATCCTCCAGGATGCGGCGCAGCAGGTCGGTGGTCTGCCGCCATTCGTCGTGTTGCAGGCGGAACAGGATCGCCGCCTTGTTGGGGAAATACTGGTAGAGGGAGCCGACGCTGACCCCGGCCTTTTCCGCCACCCGCGCCGTGGTGAACCGGGCCGCCCCCTCCGTCGCCAAAACCTGAACCGCCGCCTCCAGGATGGCGGCGACCAGGTCGGTGGAACGCGCCTGCTTGGGCTGTTTTCGCGAGGAAATCGGCGCGTTTCGGCGGTCGGCCATCGGGGTTTCCGGCAATGCGAATAGGGAATATGACGAATTAGTCGTATTTTCAGGGCCAACGCAAGACCGCATTCCCCAGACGCGACGGAGCCCACCCCCATGACCACCGCCACCCTGGCCAGCGCCCCGCTGGCGCCCCTGCTGGACCGCCTGTTCGCGGAGGCCGGAACGATGTCGCCGGCGGCACGCGCCGCCGTGGCGGCCTTCAGCCCGGAGGACCGGGCCCGCATGATGCGCAGCAAGACGGAGTATCTGGACTTCTACGGGCAGTTGAAGGACCTGCCGCTGGCCGTGTCGCGCGAGACGGGCGCCCTGCTGTACATGCTGGCGCGGGGCGGCGGGGCGCGGACGATCGTGGAGTTCGGCACGTCCTTCGGCATCTCCACCCTGCACCTGGCGGCGGCCCTGCGGGACAATGGCGGCGGCCGCCTGATCACCAGCGAGTTCGAGGTGTCCAAGGTGGCCCGCGCCCGCGCCAACCTGGCGGCCGGCGGCCTGGCCGACCTGGTGGAGATCCGGGTGGGCGACGCCCTGAAGACCCTGCGGGTCGACATGCCGGACACCATCGACCTGCTGCTGCTGGATGGCGCCAAGGCGCTGTATCCGGACATCCTGGATCTGGTGGAAAGCCGCCTGCGCCCCGGCGCCTTCATCGTCGCCGACAATGCCGACCACAGCCCGGATTATCTGGCGCGCGTGCGCGACCCCGCCAACGGCTATCTGTCGATCCCGTTCGGCGCGGATGTGGAACTGTCCATCCGCCTGGGCTGACGGGAGGCGTCACGCCTGGCCGGCGTAAGTCGCCAGCCCCTCCTGCAACACCGCCAGCATCTGGTCGCGCATGGCGTCGTGGGTCCCGCCCACCCAGGACGCCGCCAGCGGCAAACGGCTCGATCCCCCCGCGCTCTCCGCCACCAGGGGGATGAAACGCACGGCCGGCGTCACCATGCGCGCGGTCCACCGGGGCACGATGGCCACGCCTAAGCCGGCGCCCACCAGGTTGATGATGGTCTGCTTCTCCTCCGCGTACTGGGTGATGCGGGGTGTCAGCCCGGCCTCCGCGAACAGCTTGATGGTCAGGTCGTGGCTGTGCGGGCGCGAGCGCCGTTCCGGCACGATCAGCGGCTGGTCCGCCAGGTCCGCCACCCGCACATGGTCGCGGCCGGCCAGGACGTGGTCGGCCGGCACCGCCACCACCACGCTCTCATGGAACAGGAACAGGAACTCCAGGCTCTTGTCCGCGCTTTCCGGCGGCCGCACGAAGGCCAGATCCAGCCGGCCGGACAGCAGGCGCGGCAACAGGCGGATGGTCTTGTCCTCCACCAGTTGCACCACCACGTCCGGGTGCCGTTCGCGGAAATCATGCAGCAGCATGGGCACCAGGCCGGCGGCGGCACTGTCGATGGCGCCCACGCGCAAGGTCGCCGCCCGCGAACGGCCCCGCGCCCGATAGCGCGCCGCCAGATCATCGGCCTGGGCCAGCAAGGCCCGCGCCTCATCCAGCAGGCCCGCCCCCTCCTCCGTCACCGCCACGTTGCGCGTGGTGCGGTTCAGCAGGCGGGTGCCCAAATCCTCCTCCAGCAGGCGCACCTGGCGCCCCAGGGCGGACGGCAGCATGGCCAGCCGCTGGGCCGCGTGACCGAAATGCAGTTCCTCCGCCACCGCGACGAAACAGCGAAGCTGGTGCAGGTCCATGAACGTCCTTTCCTCCCCCAATCGCGATTATATCACTTTTTTGTATAATCCGTTGCGAATTGACCAAATGCGGTCGGCCGAATGAAAGTCAGCGGACCGCGCCGAATACAAGCGCCAAAAATTAAAATCTTGAATAGACGCCCCGTCCCTGGCGCGCCCGCACAAGATTAAAAAATAACTTATGCGGAGGAAGTGGACATGGAAGACGCGCTCGAACTGCGCGTTCTGCGCAAAACGACCTTGCGTATCGTTCCGTTCATCATGTTTTTGTATCTCATCGCCTTTATCGACCGTGTGAACATCGGCTTCGCCGCGCTGACCATGAACCACGATCTGGGCTTCTCGCCCGGTGTGTTCGGTCTGGGCGCCGGCATCTTCTGGGCTATTTCCTGTTCGAGGTGCCGTCCAACCTGATCCTGCACAAGGTGGGCGCGCGGCTGTGGATCGCCCGGGTCATGGTCACCTGGGGCCTGGTGTCGGCCGGCATGGCCTTCATCCACGACCCCACCAGCTTCTACATCCTGCGCTTCCTGCTGGGCGTGGCGGAGGCCGGGTTCTTCCCCGGCATCATCCTGTACCTCAGCTACTGGTTCCCGGCGCGCCGCCGGGCGGCCGTCACCGCCCTGTTCATGGCCGCCGCCCCCCTGTCCACCGCAATCGGTTCCCCCATATCCGGCGCGCTGCTGGAACTGCACGGCCTGGCAGGCCTGAAGGGCTGGCAGTGGATGTTCCTGCTGGAATCCATCCCGGCCGTCCTGGCGGGCGTCGCGGTGCTGTTCTACCTGACCGACCGGCCGGAAAAGGCCCAGTGGCTGAAGGAGGACGAGCGCGCCTGGCTGGTCAACGCCATGTGGGTGGAACAGGCGGGCAAGCCCGCCGCCGCCGGCCACAGCTTCTGGCGTGGCCTGGCCGACCTGCGGGTCCTGGCCCTGGCGCTGGTTTATTTCGGCACATCGGCCAGCCTGTACACGCTGGGCATCTGGGCGCCGCAGATCATCCGGGCCTTCGGCCTGACGCCGCTGCAGGTCGGGTTCCTGAACGCCATCCCCGCCATCCTGGCCGTCGTCGCCATGGTGCTGTGGGCCCGCCATTCCGACCGCACGGGGGAGCGCACCTGGCACGTGGTCGGCGCCTGCCTGGTGGCCGCCGTGGGCCTGGTCTTCGCCGGCAGCACCGCCAGCATCGCCCTGGTCCTGGTGGCCCTGACCCTGGTCAGCAGCGGCACCAGTGCCGCCAAGGCCCCGCTGTGGAGCATCCCGACCCAGTTCCTGTCCGGGTCGGCAGCGGCGGCCGGCATCGCCACCATCAATTCGGTGGGCAATCTGGGCGGCTTCGTCGGGCCCAGCCTGATCGGCTGGATCAAAGACACGACCGGCAGCTTTGAAGGGGGTCTTTACCTGGTGGCCGGCCTGCTGGTCATGTCGGCCGCCCTGACCCTGGTCCTGTCCCGCACCAGCCGCAAGCCGCCCCTGGCCGCCCCCGTGACCCAGCACTGACTTCAATCAATCGTCAAAATCCAACGCAAAGGCAGTTTCATCATGCGCGAATACGCCATCGCCACCATCCCCGCCGACGGCATCGGGCCCGAGGTCATCGCCGCCGGCACCACCGTGCTTCAGGGCCTGGAGCGCTGGCTGGGCGACGTGAAGTTCAACTTCCGCAATTTCGACTGGGGGTCGGACTACTACAAGAAGCACGGCGTGATGATGCCGGCCGATGGGCTTCAGACCCTGAAGCCGTTCGACGCCATCTATTTCGGCGCCGTCGGCGCGCCGGACGTGCCGGACCACATCACCCTGTGGGGCCTGCGCCTGCCCATCTGCCAGGGCTTCGACCAGTACGCCAACGTGCGCCCCACCAAGATCCTGCCGGGCATCACCTCGCCCCTGCGCAACGTCGGCACCGGCGACCTGGACTGGGTGATCGTGCGGGAGAATTCCGAAGGCGAGTATTCCGGCCACGGCGGCCGCGCCCACAAGGGCCTGCCGGAGGAAGTGGGGACGGAGGTCGCCATCTTCACCCGCGTCGGCGTCACCCGCATCATGCGCTACGCCTTCAAGCTGGCGCAGTCGCGGCCACGCAAGCTGCTGACCGTGGTGACCAAGTCCAACGCCCAGCGCCACGGCATGGTGATGTGGGATGAGATCGCGGCCGAGGTGGCGCAGGAATTCCCCGACGTCACCTGGGACAAGATGCTGGTCGACGCCATGACCGTGCGCATGACCCTGAAGCCGCGGAGCCTGGATACCATCGTCGCCACCAACCTGCACGCCGACATCCTGTCGGACCTGGCGGGCGCCCTGGCCGGCAGCCTGGGCGTGGCCCCCACCGGCAACATCGACCCGGAACGCCGCTTCCCCTCGATGTTCGAGCCCATCCACGGCTCCGCCTTCGACATCACCGGCAAGGGCATCGCCAATCCGGTGGCCTCGTTCTGGACGGCGGCGCAGATGCTGGACCATCTGGGCGAGACCGAGGGATCCGCGCGCCTGATGCGGGCGGTGGAACAGGTGTGCGGCGCCGGCATCCTGACCCCGGATGTGGGCGGTAGCGCCACCACCAAGGAGGTCACGGCCGCCGTGCTGGACGCTATCCACAGCAGCAACGTCTGAGCGGGACCACGGGTGATGATCAGCATCGTGAGTGACGAGAAGGCCCGGTCCGCCTTGCGGCAGGTGTTTGACGCCGCTGTGGCCAGCGCCGCCCCGGGGCCCGCGGTGCTGCGCCACCTGCCGGCCCGGCCAAAAGGTCGTTGCGTGGTGGTCGGGGCCGGCAAGGCCTCGGCCGCCATGGCGGCGGCGCTGGACGCGGCCTGGCCCAATGTCCCCCTGTCGGGCCTGGTCGTCACCCGCTACGGCCATGCCGTGCCCGCCGGCCGGATCGAGATCGTGGAGGCCGCCCACCCCGTACCGGACGCCAACGGCGAACTGGCCGCCCGCCGCATCCTGGACAAGGTGCAGGGCCTGGGACCGGACGATCTGGTCATCGCCCTGATCTCCGGCGGCGGGTCGGCCCTGCTGCCCCTGCCGGCCCAGGGCATGACACTGGCCGACAAGCAGGCCGTGAACCAGGCCCTGCTGGCCAGCGGCGCCACGATCACGGAGATGAACGCGGTGCGCAAGCACCTGTCGGCCATCAAGGGCGGGCGCCTGGCCGCCGCGGCATCCCCCGCCCGCGTCGTCACCCTGGTGATCAGCGACGTGCCAGGCGACGATCCCGCCATCATCGCCTCCGGCCCCACCTTGCCCGACACCAGCACGGTGGCCGACGTGCGGGCCATCGTGGCGCGTTACGGCATCGACCTGCCGCCGTCAGCATCCGCCGTGCTGGCGCGGGGGGAGGAGACGCCCAAGCCCGGCCAGATCGCCACGGACGTGCGCATCATCGCCGCCCCGGCCATGGCCCTGGCGACGGCGGCCCGCAAGGCGCGCGGCATGGGCCTGACGCCCCTGATCCTGGGCGACGCGCTGGAGGGTGAGGCGCGGGAGATGGGCACCATCATGGCCGGCATCGCCCGGTCGGTGCGCGACCACGGGCTGCCCGTCCGCGCCCCAGCATTAATCCTTTCCGGCGGCGAAACGACGGTCAGCATCGGCAAGGGTCCCGCCGGCCGGGGCGGCCGCAACACCGAATTCCTGCTGGGCTTCGCCGTGGCCATGGCCGGTGAATCCGGCGTCTGGGCCATTGCCGGCGACAGCGACGGCATCGACGGGACGGAGGATGCGGCCGGCGCCCTGGTGACGCCCGACACCCTGGCACGCGGCCGGGCGAAGGGCCTGGACGCCCGGACTCTCCTGGACACCCACGACAGCTACACCTTCTTCCAGGGCATCGGCGACCTGGTCGTCACCGGCCCGACCCTGACCAACGTCAACGACATCCGTGCCATCCTGGTCGCCTGACGCGTTTCCCGATGATGGGAAGCCATCATCGGGCCTTGGCATTCCCCCTTACCGGAACGTGAGATCCATGCGTCGCCACCGCCGAGCCAAGATCGTCGCCACCGTCGGCCCCGCCAGCAACACGCCGGAGAAGTTGAAGGCGCTGTTCCTGGCCGGGGTCGATACCTTCCGCCTGAACTTCAGCCACGGCACGCATGAGGACCACGCCAAGGTCCATGCCGCCATCCGCGCGCTGGAAAAGGAAGTCGGGCGCCCCATCGGCATCCTGCAGGACCTGCAGGGCCCCAAGATCCGCGTCGGCACCATCAAGGACGGCAAGATCGTCGTCGCCGCCGGCGAGACCATCCGCTTCGTCCTGAAGGGTGTGGACGGCGACCGCGACGCCATCCCCCTGCCCCATCCGGAGATTTTCGCCGCCGTCCTGCCGGGCCACCACCTGCTGATCGATGACGGCCGCGTGCGGGTGAAGGTCACCAGCCTGGGCGACGACGTCATGACCGCCGAAGTGGTCGTCGGCGGCGTCATCTCCAACCGCAAGGGCGTCAACCTGCCGGGCACCCTGCTGAACCTGTCGCCCCTGACGGTGAAGGACCGCGCCGACCTGGAATTCGGCCTCAGCCTGGGCATGGACTGGGTGGCCCTGTCCTTCGTGCAGAAGCCCAGCGACATGATCGAGGCGCGCGGCCTGATCGGCGACCGCGCCGGCCTGATGGCCAAGATCGAGAAGCCCCAGGCGCTGGAGCAGATCGACGACATCATCCGCCTGTCCGACGGCATCATGGTGGCCCGCGGCGATTTGGGCGTGGAAATCCCGCAGGATGAGGTGCCCGGCCGCCAGAAGGAACTGGTCCGCGCCTGCCGCCTGGCGGTGAAGCCGGTGATCGTCGCCACCCAGATGCTGGAAAGCATGGTCAACACCCCCACCCCCACCCGGGCCGAGGCGTCGGACGTGGCCACCGCCATCTATGACGGCGCCGACGCCGTCATGCTGTCGGCGGAATCAGCCAGCGGCCAGTACCCGCTGGAAGCCGTGACCATGATGGACCGCATCATCGCCACCACCGAAAAGCACAAGCTGTACCATTCCCTCATCCGTGCCTCCGAACCAGGCGAGGAACAGACCCCGCCGCACGCCGTGGCCGCGGCCGCCGCCGACCTGGCGGAGGCGGTGCACGCCCCCGTCATCGTGGCCTTCACCTCCAGCGGCACCACCGCCGGCCGCATCGCCCGCAAGCGCCCGGAGGTGGCCATCCTGGCCATCACCTCCGACCAGGCGGTGTCGCGCCGCCTCTGCCTGCTGTGGGGCACCCACAGCTATCTGTCCGACGACATCCACAGCTACGAGCAGATGGTCCAGGTCGCCTCCACGGTCGCCCAGGCGACGGAGTTCGCCAAGCTGCACGACCAGATCATCGTCGTCGCCGGCATCCCCTTCGCCCAGGCCGGCACCACCAACAACCTGCGTCTGCTGCAAATCGACCGATCCTGAACCCCGCCCGGATCACACCGCCTGGAACAGGCGCTGGCCGATATACTCTCCCTTCGCTGCCCCGCCCGGGAAGGCGAACAGGCCGCCGCCGATATGGGTGACGAACTGGTTCATCATGTCGAACTTGGCCATGGTCTCGAAAATCTTGATGAAGCCGGTGCGCGGATCGCGCTGGTAACAGACGAAGATCAGGCCGGCGTCGTATTCCATGCCCTGGTGCCAGGGTGGCCAGCGTTCGGCGGTGAAGCTGACGCCGTTGTTGTAGGAATAGGATCGCCGCAGGACCCGGGCCCCGTCATTGGTCGCCGCCGTCGCCAGCCGGACGTGGGAATTCTCGGCCAGTGCCGGATTGCCGTCGCCGTCCACGGCAGCCAGGTCGATCACCTCCGTCTCGCGTGTCTTGCCGATAGGCGCGCCGGAGTATTTGCGGCGGCCGAAGGTCTCCTCCTGGAAGGACACCTTCATGCGGTCCCAATGTTCCAGCGCCATGCGGGTGCGGCGGAAGACGCCATAACTGCCGCCCCGCATCCAGGCCGGCCCCTCCTGCCCCACCCAGACCACCTCATCCATCGCGCGGGCGTCGCCGACGGTGGGGTTGCCGGTGCCGTCCTTGAAGCCCATCAGGTTGCGGGGCGTCTTGTCGGGGCCGAAGCCACCGATGAAGCCGACCTGGGCCCAGCGGATTTCCGCTACCTCATAGGCCAGGCGCACCAACTGGCGCACGGCGTGGAAGGCCACCTGCGTGTCGTCGGCGCAGGCCTGGACCAGCAGGTCGCCGCCGGTCAGCCCTTCCACCAGCTGGTCGCCGGTGAACTTGGGCAGGTCGACGAAAGCCGCCGGCCGCTGGGCGGCGAGGCCGAAGCGGTCCTGCCCATCCTTGACGAACAGGCCGGCGCCAAAGCCGAAGGTCACCGTCAGGCGGGCGGGCGGCAGATCCATCGCCTCGCCGCTATCGCGGCCGGGGGCGTTGATATCGGCACCCATTTCCTCCGCCGTGGCGCCCGCCGCCATGCGGGCGGCGGCATCGGTCCAGCGTTGCAGCAGGGCGACGACATCCTCACGCTTGGCCGACACGATGTCGAAGGCAACCACATAGGTGTGGGCCTGGGCCGGGGTGATGATGCCGGCTTGGTGGGCGCCCCAGAAGGGCAACTTGTCGTCGACCGCAGGGGCCGGCTTGGCCGCCGCCACAGCCGGGGCCGACAGGCCGGTGGCGGCGACCAGGCCGCCAGCCGCCGCCAGGAATCCCCGCCGCGTGGCGGCGGGGCTGTCCTTGGACTCGTCGTTCACGACGCTCATTTCGCCGTCGCCTCCATCAGGGTGTTGACGTCGTCCTCGACGTAATAAAAGCCCTTGCCATCCGGCTTCATGGCGATGCCGAACAAATCGCCGTTGCCGGGCGGTGACTGCGCCTGGTCGGAATCGATCCACTGGGCGTAGATCTGCTTGCCGGCGATGGGGTCCACCTCCACCACCTGGCCGTTGCGGCCGTTGCAGACCAGCAGGTGCCCCTCCGGCGTAGTGGCCAGGGCCAGGGGCCAGGCCAGCAGGCCGTTCTCCGTCACCAGCCGGCCCTTGCCGGCGCTGTCGGTCCGGGTCAGGGCGTCGGGGATGGCGGTGATCTGGTTGTCCATGCCGTCGGTCACGTAGAGGGAACCGTCGGGGCTGAGCGCCAGGCCGGTGGGGCCGAACAGGAAGTTGTCGCGGTCCGCCCGGTGGGAGAAACCGTCGCCCACCACCGTCTGGCTGGTCAGCGCCGGGGGCTTGCCCTCCGGGATGGTCAGTTCAAGCCGCAGCACGGTTGCCTTGTGCAGGGCCACCGGATAGCCGGTCGCCGGGTCGCGGACATCGGGCGACGGCATGTCGAAACCGGCCATGCTGATGAACAGGGTGGCGTGGTCGCCGTTGTCCACCACCGCCATGTTGCCCCAGGGGCCATTGATGGTGGGCCCGGACCAGACCGACACCACCTGGCCGTTGGCCGGATCCAGCACCAGCAGGCAGCCGTCGCCCTTGGTCTTGGTGGTGCCGTCGGTGCTGGGCGTGCTGCCCACGATCACCCAGCCGGTCTTCAGCATGGTCATGGCCGTGGTCAAGCCGATGCCGCCGGGGCATTGCGCCATATGCTGGGGCAATTGCGCGAACACGCTGGTCGTCTTGGTGACGGGGTTGTAGTCGACGATGCTGCCACCCGTACCTTGCAGGTTCGACAAATTGTTGAAGTTGTCGACCAGCACGTCGTCCTTCTGGATGCGGCCGGCCGACACCGGCGCCACCACCACGGCGTAGGGGTTGAGGTCGCCGGCATCGGTGACGGTGGACGCCAGGGTGCGGTGCCGGCCGATGGTTTCCAGGAACCCGCGGGGGGCGTCGCCGGCCCAGGCGGTGGCGGTGGTGGCGGCCAGCAGCAGGGCGGCCGGGATCAGCGTCTTGAGGCGCATGGCATGGTCTTTTTTCATGGATGGTTTCCCCCTAGAACAGGATGTTGGTCCGCAGGCCCAGCACGACCTCGTTGCCGATCCGCTGGTTGGGGGAATTGGGATCGGCGACGCCGCCCCCGGGGTTGAAGACGTATTGGATGTCCGGCTGCAACTGCCACCAGGGCCTGACCTGGTACTGGTAGGTCACCTCCACGAAGGTTTCCGTGTGGCGTACTGGGGTATAGGTGCCGTCATAGAGATACTGGTCGCGGTCCAGGGCGGCCGCCTGCTGGCTGACGTGGGTGTGGCCCACGCCAATGCCCAGCGTGTCCGTGTTGCGGTAGGGCAAGGGCTGGTGCAGGACGATGCCCGCGTTCAGGGAGAAGTCGATCAGGTTGCGGTCGCTCTGCGGCGTGCCCATGATGCGGCCGAAGACGCTGAGGTTGCGGTTGTTGTCATGGCTGTCGACCCACACCATCTGGTCGGCCACGGCGTACAGCGCGAAGTCGCCATGGTGCTGGCGGGCGTTGCCGCTGCTGGCCGGATCCGCCAGGGACAGGCCGATGTCGTCATAGCGCAGATCGTCGAAATTCTCGGCGTCGTACCACACGCCCAGCTTATAGGTGCGGGCCAGCGGCGGGGTCTCATCGGGATAAACCACGCTGCCCAGGGCCGGGTAGGTGTACTGCACCTCGGCGATGGCCAGCTTGCCGCCATGGATGGGGAAGCTGGTGCCCGACGGGTTCAGCTGTTGCGGGTCGCCATTGTTGCTGGGCGCCGGGCTGCCGTTGAAGACACCGGCCAGGAAGGTCAGGTTGTCGGTGGGGCGCGCCCGGACGCGCACGCCCAGCGCCGACAGGGGATAGGCGGGGCCGCCGCCCGGCATGTCGGCCGAGGGCACCATGGGCCAGCCGAACATGGTGTTCACGAACAGCAGGGCGTTCTGGCTGACCATGAATTCCTGGTCCAGGCTCTGCTGTCCGATCTTCACGTCCAGCCGATCCTCTTCCAGGAATTTCTGCTGGTACCACAGTTCCCATAGACGCACGGAGCGGTCGGATTCGATGCCGCTGGCCGTCTGCAGGGTTTGCAGATTGTCGGTGCTGAGGTTGCGGCCGTGGAGGTAGAGGGCGCTGGCGTTGAAGGTGCCGCCGTACAGGCCGAACGCGCGGTTGGTGTCCATCTGCAGGGTCGCCGTGGTCAGCCCGTCATACTCGAAACCCTTGCGGCTGCCGCCGGTCACGTTGCCCAGGACCTCACTGGTCTCCTGGATGCCCAGCGACATGCCGTAACGGCTGAGGAAGGTGCGCAGACCCCACATGTCACCCAGCATGTAGTTGCTGCGCCCCAGCGTCTGGACGAAGGCGAAAGGGCCGCCGTCGGTCTGGCCGTTCTGGTAGGCGTCGGGATCCACCGGAATGACCATGGGCGGGGGTGCCGCCAGTGCGGCGCCGGCCAGCGTCGTCATCCAGGCGCCCACCGCCGTGCTGAAGGCATACGCCACCCTTCGGCGCCGGCAGGCCCGGCCGCGCCGCTTTGCATCCTTGTCCATGTGAGGTTCCCTAATCTTTCTTAGTACGAATGACAGTCGTTCTCATTTGCGATTAGGGTTAGTCGCCGGCGGCAGGGCCGTCAATGGCAGGAACAAGTCACAGACTGCGGCGTAATGTCGCCATTACTGTCATATAATTAACAAATACTTTATAATCAAAATCGCAAACATGATTTGCCGCGCAATCATTCACCGTGATCACTTGGAATCGCGCGACGAGTCTTTCATGGGGTGTTGGGGGAACCGGCCGCGATGGTGGGGAGTTTCCTGGGGTCGACACCCCTTCCCCCTGCGCAAGGAAGACCATCCCGATGGCGCCGCGTTCCTTCTGGAAAGGCTATCTCAAGCTGTCGCTGGTCACCTGCCAGGTGGCCATGGTGCCGGCCACGTCGGAGAACGGGAAGGTCCGCTTCCACACCCTGAACCGCGCCACTGGCAACCGGGTGGTCAGCCGTTACGTCGATGCCGTCACCGGCAAACCGGTGGATGAGGATGACGAGGCCAAGGGTTATCCAAGGGGCGAAGACGATTACCTGATCCTGGAGGATGACGAACTGGACGCGGTGGCGCTGGAAAGCACCCGCACCATCGATATCGAGATGTTCGTGCCACACGATGCGGTGGAATGGATCTGGTACGACACACCCCACTACCTGACCCCCGCCGACAAGGTGGGGGCGGAGGCGTTCAGCGTCATCCGCGACGCCATGGCGGCCACGGGCAAGGTCGGTATTTCCCGCCTGGTGATGTACCGGCGGGAACGGGCGGTGATGCTGGAACCCCATGGGGCGGGCATCGTCGTCTGGACGTTGCGCTATGGCGATGAGGTGCGTGATCCCGCCGGCTACTTCGGCGGCATCGGCGAAGAGAAGCCGGAGGGCAAGCTGCTGTCGCTGGTGAAGACCCTGATCGAGGAACGCACCACCGGGTGGGATCCGGCCATGGTGACGGACCCTGTGCAGGACCGGTTGCTGGACATCATCGCCGCCAAGAAGAAGGGCCGCAAACGGCCGGCCAAGGCCAAGGTGGCCAAAGCGGATGAGGCGCCCAGCAACGTCATCAACATCATGGACGCCCTGAAGAAAAGCCTGGCCGCCGAGAAGTCGCGTCAGCTGTAGGGCACGGCCTTGAATTCCGGCAGCGCTTCCGCCAGCCGCGACAGGCCGGCCAGGGCGGGGTGGTCCTCAGGACTGACCAGGTCGGCCACTATGTCCTGGGTGAAGTACCAGGCGACGGCGGCGGTGATGCCGGCCTGCGACGGCCGGCCGGGCCCGACCCACAAGGCGGCCTCCCCCGCTTCCGTTTCCAGTTCAGCTTCCAGCAGGCGATAGGCGGTCACCCCCTGGGCGCGCACCCGGTCGATCCAGGGCTGGTGGCGCCGTTCCTCCGGCCGCAGGTTCAGTTCATACATCACCTGCACCGTCTTCTCACACGCGGCGAGCGCCAGGCCGATGATGCGCTGGCCACGCAAGTAAGCGGCGGGATTGGTGGGCGTCAGGCGCCTGTCGGCCGGCACCAGGCGTTCCAGGTAGTCCAGGATCAGGGTGCTGTCCATCAGCACCGTGCCGTCGTCCAGCACCAGGGTGGGCGCCTTGACCACCGGGTTGATGGCGGCGAAGGCATCGTAATGCCGGAAGACGGACACCTGCTCATGGGTATAGGGCAGGCCCATCGCCGTCAGGGAGATGGCCACGCGGCGCGCATAGGGGGAGTCCGACATTCCGATGAGGCGCATGGGGCGGTTCCTTGGTTCCAGTGTACCGCCATTCTGCCCGTACCGCCGTGGGTTGCAAGGATCACCGCTTGCCGCGCGCAACGCCCTTGTCCGCCAGCGGGCGGGCCGCCGCGCGAAAATCGGCCCAGGGGTCGGCCGCCAGGCTGTCCAGCCGGTTGGGCGCCGTCGCCACGGTGAAGAAATTGGGCCCGATGGCCGGTCCCAACTCATCCCACGCCAGGGGCATGGCGACGGGGGCGCCCGGCCGCGCCCGGGTGGAATAGGGTGCCACCGCCATGGCGCCGCGCTGGTTGCGCAAATAGTCCACCAGGATGCGGCCATGCCGCTTGGACTTGGTGATGGTGGCGACGAAGCGGTCCGGGCTGTCGGCGGCCATGGCCGCCGCGATCCCCTTGGTGAAGGCTTTCGCCGCCGCCCAATCCGCCTTGGGCTTCAAGGGAGCCACCACGTGCAGGCCCTTGCCGCCGCTGGTCTTGACGAAGGCGGCCAGGCCCGCCGCCTCCAGCCTGTCCTTCGCCTCGCGCGCCGCTTCGATCACCGTTTCCCAGGCCACACCGTCGCCGGGGTCCAGATCCAGGGTTATGGTGTCGGGCCGTTCCCAATCGGCCAGGGCGCAGCCCCAGGGGTGGATCTCCAGCACGGCCGCCTGCACCAGGCCGATCAGCCCGTCCAGATCGTTGATGGCGATCAGCGCGCCTTCGTCCGCTGCCGCCGGATCCGGCACCTGGACGATGGCACGGTTCAGGCCCTTCCAGGCGTGCTTCTGGAAAAACATCTCCCCCGCCACCCCAGTCGGACAGCGCAGCAGGGCCAGCGGCCGGCCGACGATGTGGGGGGCGATGAAACGCCAGACCCGGGCGTAATAATCCGCCAGGCCTTCCTTGGTGACGCCGGCATCGGGCCAATACAGCCGGTCGGGATGGGTCAGCTTGACGGTGGTGGACGGCATGGCGGGCTTTCGGGCGGGTGCCCCGGCCGGGGCCTTGGCGGGCGCCTCGCGCTTCACGTCGCGGGGATCCTTGTCCTCGCGCAGGCCACGGAAGGCGGCATGGCGGATGTTGCCATCGCCGGTCCAACTGCGGAAGTCCACTTCCGCCACCAGATCCGGCTTCACATAGCGCACCTGGCGCCGTTCCTCCGCCGTCAGCGCGTCATCGAACGGGCTGGCCGACACGCGCATGGCATCCAGCCGGCGGAACAGATCCTCCGCCACCGCGGCGCTGTAGCCGGTGCCGACGCGCCCGACATGCATCAGCGCGTCACCGTCATAGACACCCAGGACCAGGGACCCGATGGCGCGGCGCGCGGTGGTGGAGGGCACATACCCCGCCACCACGAATTCCTGGCGGTTGCCGCACTTGGACTTCACCCAGCCCTTGCCCCGGCCTGGGCGATAGGCGGCATCGCGCACCTTGGAGACGATGCCCTCCAGGCTCAGGCGGCAAGCGTGGCGCAGCACCAGGCCGCCGGCCTCATCGAAATGTTCGCTGTAGTGCAGGATGCCGCCGTCCCCCTCTTCCGCCATCAGGTCGCGTAACGCGCCTTTCCGCTCCTCCAGCCCCAAGCCCGTCAAATCCCGGCCGTCCAGGTGCAGCAGGTCGAAGGCGTAGAAGGCGAAACGGTCGTTCCGTCCCGCGCTGAGGTCGGCTTGCAGGGCGGAGAAGTCGGTGGTGCCGGCCGCCGTTTCCACCACCAGTTCGCCGTCGATCAGCGCCGTCCTGGCCGGCAGGGCCTTCAGGGCGTCGGGCACCAATCGGCCGAACTTGCGGGTCCAGTCCAGCCCGGTACGGGTCAGCAGTGTGACCCGGCCGCCGTCGATGCGCGCCTGCAAGCGATAGCCGTCGAACTTGATCTCATGGACCCAGCGGTCGCCCGTGGGGGGCTTGGCCACCAGCGTGGCCAGGGCGGGTTCCACGAAGTCCGGCAGGACGCCGGCCTTGGCACCCTTCCCATGCGGTTTGTCTTCAGCTTTGCTGATCTTCCCGGTCTTGGACGACCAGCCCGGCGCCTCCCCCGCCACATCGGCGATCTGGCGCCCGGTTTTCACCGATTCCGGCCGGTCCTTCAGGATGTCGCTGTCGTCGGGCGTGCGCGCCGCCGCATCCTCCCCCTTGATCAGCAGCCAATTCTCGCGTTTCTCGCCCGGCCGGCCGTGCATGCGCACCAGATGCCAGTGACCGCCCAGCTTTTCCCCATGCAGTTCGAAATCCAGGTGGCCCTTGGCGTACCCCTTGGCGGCGTCGCCGATGGGTGTCCATTCCCCCCGGTCCCAGACGATGACGGTGCCGCCGCCATACTCGCCCTGCGGGATGGTGCCTTCGAAGTCGCCATAGTCCAGCGGGTGGTCCTCGACATGCACGGCCAGGCGCTTTTCGCCCGGCACCAGGCTGGGGCCCCGCGTCACCGCCCAGCTTTTCAGCACGCCGTCCATCTCCAGCCGGAAATCGTAATGCAGGCGGCGGGCGTTGTGCTTCTGGATGACGAAGCTGTGCCCCGCCTTGCGACCCTTGCGGCCCCTTGGTTCCGGCGTGGCCTTGAAGTCGCGCTTCTGGTGATAGGTCTCAAGCGCCATGGGCTCAGCCCGCTTTCCGCGTGGGTGCTACCGCCTTGCGGGGCTTGGCCTTGGATGCCCGGCCCAGCCCGGCGCTTTCGCGCAGGGCCGCCATCAGGTCGGTGGTCTTCTTCGGCGGGGCGCGCTTGCGGGTTGGCGGGGCCTTACCCTCCAGCTTGGCCTTCACCAGGTCGGCCAGCGCCGCCTCATAGCGGTCGTCGAAGTCCCTCGGGTCGAACGTGCCCTTCTTGGTGGCGATGATGTGCTTGGCCAGATCCAGCATCTCGCCCTTGATCTTCAAATCGTCGATGTCGCCGAACGCCTCCTGGGCCGACCGCACCTCATAATCGAAGTTCAGGGTGGTGGCGATCAGGCCGGGCCCGTGGGGGCGGATCAGGACGGTGCGCACGCGGCGGAACAGCACGGTGCTGGCCAGGGCAGCCACCTTCTTCAGGCGCATGCCCTCGCGGATCAGGGCGAAGGCCTCATCGGCATGGCGGTCGGCGGGGGTCAGGTAATAGGGCTTGTCGAAATACAGATCGTCGATGTCACCGCAGGGGATGAAGGCGGATATCTCCAGCGTCTTGTCGCTGTCGGGCAGGGCCGCCGCCACCTCTTCCGGTTCCAGGACGACATAGTCGCCCTGCCCCACCTCATACCCCTTCACCTGGTCGTCCCGTTCCACCAGGCGGCCGGTGTCGCTGTCCACGAACTGGCGGTGCACCCGGTGGCCGGTCGCCCGGTTGACGGTGTGGAAGGCGATGCGCTCACTGGCCGAGGCGGCGGTGTGCAACGCCACCGGGCAGGTCACCTCACCCACCTTCAGGAACCCCTTCCAATTCGCCCTGGGTGCCACGCCGCCGTCCTCCTATCCTGGAACAGGCAGAACCGGGAACCGCCGGTCACGGTTCCCGGTTCTGCTGGGCGCGCGAAAAGAACGACGGAGAAGCGACGGTGAAGCTGTTCAATTGCCAGGCTTGCGGACAGTTGCTGTATTTCGAGAACCGCGTCTGTGAACGCTGCGGCCACCCGCTGGGCTATCTGCCCGACGACGACAGGATGCACGCGCTGGAGGCGGAGGACGGCGCCTGGCATGCCCTGGGGGCGCCGGAACACCTCTACAAGTTCTGCGCCAATGCGGATCTCGACGCCTGCAACTGGCTGATCCCGGCGGGGCATGAGGAAACCTTGTGCGCCGCCTGCCGCCACAACCGCACCATCCCCGACGTGTCCGCCCCCGACAGCCTGGTGCGCTGGCGCAAGATCGAACTGGCCAAGCACCGGCTGTTCTACACCCTGATCAAGCTGCGCCTGCCGCTGGTCAACCGCGTGGACGATCCCGAGACCGGCCTGGCCTTCGACTTCCTGGAAGACCCACCTGATAGCGCTGTCATGACAGGACATGACAACGGCCTGATCACCCTGGCGCTGACGGAGGCCGACGATGCGGAGCGGGAGGTGCGCCGCACCCGCCTGCACGAACCCTATCGCACCCTGCTGGGCCATTTCCGGCATGAGGTCGGCCATTATTACTGGGACCGGCTGGTGCGCGATGAAGGCCGGCTGGACGCCTGCCGCGCCGTCTTCGGCGATGAGCGCGAGGATTATGGTGCCGCCTTGCAGCGCCATTACGACCAGGGCGCGCCGGCCGGCTGGCAGCAGACCTACATCAGCGCCTATGCCACCTCCCATCCCTGGGAGGATTTCGCCGAGACCTGGGCGCATTACCTGCACATCGTCGACACCCTGGAAACGGCGCGCGCCTTCGGCATCCGCGTCCGGCCGGCGCAGGACCGCACCGGCGACCTGTCCACCCAGGTGGACTTCGACCCCTACCGCCACGGCACCATCGGGGCCATGGTGGACGCCTGGCTGCCCATCGCCTTCGCCGTCAACAACATCAACCGCAGCATGGGCCAGACCGACGTCTACCCCTTCATCCTGACGGAGGCGGTGATCGCCAAGCTGGGCTTCATCCACGACCTGATCGGCGCCGACCGGACCGCGTCCCCTCTGTCCTGACAGGACAGATGCAATTTTTTATTGTGTCTCGGCGATTGTCTTAAGGCCGTTCCCCGTATTAACTGACAAGGTTGTCGGAAAACGGGAGGGACCAGGACATGGCAGCGCCGGAGGGATACGCCCCAGCGGACCTGATGCAGGCCATCGCCCCCAGCCTGTCCGGCACCAACCTGGAACGGGCGGGCGATCACAACCAGCGCGTGACCCTGCAGGCCATCCGCGTCGGCGGCCAGACCACCCGCGCCGGCCTGGTGGAGGTGACGGGCCTGACGCCGCCCGCCATCGCCAACATCACCAAGCGCCTGCTGGCCGAGGGCCTGATCCTGGAGGCGGGCCGCCAGCACGGCGGGCGCGGCCAGCCGGCCATCGTGCTGGAGATGAACCCCGACGGCTGCTTTTCCATCGGCGTCAACATTGATCGCGACCACATCACCGTGCTGGCGCTGGACCTGCTGGGCAATGTCCGCGCCCGGTCGTCACGGGAGATCGACTTCGCCCCGCCGGAGGTGGTGGCCCGGTTCTTCCGGGAAGAGGTCACGGCCATGCTGGCGCGGCCGGACCTGCCGGCCGGGCGCTTCATCGGCATTGGCGTGGCGGTGCCGGACGACATCGGCCGGGTCAACCTGGCCCGCTGGCCCGAGGCCTACGCCGCCTGGCGCGACGTCAATATCGCCAGCCTGTTCCGGGGCATGCTGCCCGTGCCCCTGCCGGTGTTCGTGGAGAACGACGCCACCGCCGCGGCGCTGGGCGAATTGCAGTTCGGCCACGGCCTGCGCCACCGCACCTTCTTCTACATCCTGATCAGCGGCGGGCTGGGCGGCGGCATCATCATCGACGGCGTCCATTTCCGCGGCGCCCGGGGCCGCAGCGGCGAGATCGGCTTCCTGCCCATCCGCTCCCCCCGCACCGATGCCCGCACCTTGCAGGAGGCGGTGTCCCTGTCCGCCCTGTATGACCTGCTGGCCAAGGCCGGACATGCCGTGTCCCAGCCGGACCAGCTGGCGGCGTTGCGCGGCACGGCGGCGCAAGGCGTGGTGGACGGGTGGGTCGACCTGGCAGCCGATCTGATGACCGACCCGCTGATCGCCACCACCTGCCTGGTGAACCCCGACGCCATCTTCCTGGGCGGCCGGCTGCCCGCCGACCTGGTGGACAGGCTGGCCGCCGCCCTGAACCAGCGCCTGGGCCGGCATGTCGACGTCATTCCGGAAGTGGCACCCGTGCTGCGCGGCGCCATGGCGGCCGATGCCCCCGCCATCGGCGCCGGCATGCTGCCCTTCAACGACCGGCTGCTGCCCACCCGCAGCGCGCTGATGAAGACGGCCGAGGACTGATCCCTGTCGCGTCTCTTTGTCATCCCTGGTTGACACCGCTGTCAGGCTTGCGGCTTGATGCGGCATAAGAAACGGGAGGATGGTCATGGGTACGCGACTTCGTTCGATCCGACACGCTGCGGCATTGCTGGCCGGCGCCTGGCTGACGATGGCCCCCATGGTCCAGGCCGCTGAGGGCCCCACCGTCACCACGACCGGCGGCACGGTGCAGGGGGAAAGCCTGCAACACGGCGGCGCCCTGTTCCGGGGCATTCCCTTCGCCCAGCCGCCGGTGGCCAATTTGCGCTGGCAGCCGCCGCAGCCCATCCGCTGGACCGGCGTGCGCCCCGCCACCCAATCCGCCGTCCCCTGCCTGCAAAGCGCCTATGGCTGGAACGACAAGGACGCCGCCCGCAGTGCGGAGGACTGCCTGTACCTGGACGTGCGCACCCCGGCCTTGACGCCGCCCAAGGCCCTGCCGGTCATGGTGTGGATCCACGGCGGCGCCAACCGCGCCGGCTCCGGCGGGGGATATTCCCTGTCCACCCTGACCGATCAGGGCGTGGTGCTGGTGACGGTGCAATACCGCCTGGACCTCTTCGGCTTCCTGTCGTTGCCGGAATTGACGGCGCAGTCGCCGGCCCACGCCTCGGGCAACTACGGCCTCATGGACCAGATCGCGGCCTTGCGCTGGGTGCGCGACAACATCGCCCGCTTCGGTGGCGACCCGGCCAACGTCACCATCTTCGGCGAATCCGCCGGCAGCCAGGACGTGGGCCTGCTGATGCTGTCGCCCCAGGCGCGCGGCCTGTTCACCAAGGCGATCGAACAGAGCGGCACGGCGGGATTTGGCGTCGCCCCCCGCACCCTGGCGGAGAATGAGGCCCTGGGCCGCGATCTGCTGGCCAAGGCCGGCGCCAAGGATTTGGCGCAGTTGCGGGCCATGCCGGGCCGCGACCTGCTGAATGCTGCCGCCCCCCTGATCCCGCCCACACCGGACGCCAGTTTCATCTGGTTGCAGGCGGTGGTGGACGGCCAGGTGCTGACCGAAACCCCGGCCCAGGCGCTGGCCCAGGGCCACCAGGCGCCGGTCCCCCTGATGATCGGCGCCAACGCCCGCGAACTGGGCCTGCACGGCGGGCCGGAGGCGGTGGTGCCCACCATCCGCCGGGAATTCGGCACCAACGCCGACAGGGCGATGGCTTTCTATGGCATCAAGGACGGCCAGGTACCGGCGCCGGACCCGCGCCTGGGTGACACCGCCACGCAGTTGGCCAGCGACCTTACCTTCCGCTGCCCCTCACTGGCCGTCGCCACCTGGCAGGCGGCGACGGGCGTGCCGGTCTGGGTCTATCACTTCGACCATGACCCGGCGCAAGGGCCCGTCAGCCACGGCAGCGACCTGCCCTTCGTCTTCAGCGGCCAGCCCGCCGGCAAGCCGGGCGACGACCGCCCCACCCTGCCCCGCTACTGGGCCAACTTCGCCCGCACCGGCAACCCGAACGGGACGGACCTGACGCCCTGGCCCGCCTTCGCCGCCGCCAAGGGTTACCTGGAGTTCAGCAACGCCGGCCCGGTCGCCAAGGCCGATTTGCGCGGCCCCATTTGCGGGCTGCTGACGCCCCGGGCGTGAGCCGCTATTTCGCCGCGAAACGATCCCCCGGCCCCGGACGCAATGCCTTCAACTGGACCGCCGCGGCCGTGTCACCCAGCAGGGTGGCCCGCCAGAACAGGGCGGTGGCCCGGGTGATCGTCTCCACCATCCCGGGCGAGGGGGTGGCCTGGGGCCGTTCCAGCGTCTGCCCGTTCAGCATCATGTGGGTGGCGCCGTCGATGATCAGCAGGTCCTTGCCCCCAGCCGGCATCGCCGCATAGGGCCTGAGCCTGTCTTGCGCGGTGGCACCGTTGAGCGACGGCACCGCATCCCGCGTGCCGGTGACGGTGAAGAAGGGGATCCCGATGCCGCCAAAGGCCGTGGCGTCATCCACCCCCTGTGACGGCTGGGGGCTGAATGCGATCGACGCCTTGATCCGGGGATCCCGCATCACGGGCGCGCCGGCGTATACCCCGCCGGAGACGGCCAAGGTCGTCTGGGCGCCGAAGCTGTGGCCCGACATGCCGACCTTGCCCATATCGGCGCGGCCAAGATCGCACGGGCCGACGTGGCCGCCCATGGCGATGCGGTCCAGCACGAAATGCACATCGCCGGCGCGGGCCTGAAGCTGTTCCACGTTCATGCCGCCCCGCATCGCCAGCAGGGGTCGCGCCTGGCCCCTCCAGAGCGCCGTATCGCTGCCGGCGTGCTGGATGTTGACGGTGATGAAGCCTGCAACGGCCCAAGCATCCACCCAATCGGTGCCGGAATCCAGCGAACCGCCCAGGCCGTGGCTGAACAGGATGACCGGCGCCTTGTCGGCACCCACCGGCATGCGGATACGGACGGGGACCGATCGGCCGCCGCGGCCCGGATCGGTCCAGGTCGCCTCGCAAATCTGGACGGTCGGAGCCGCCTGGGCGGCAACAGGGAGAAGAAGCAGGAAGAGGAAAGCGAAGGCGCGGACCATGACCGGTTCCCTGGATCGGATGACACCGTCTATAGTACGCACCAACCCGGCCATCGGTTCCGCGTCCCTAACCCCGGCGGTCGCGCCAGGGGAACAGCGGTTCCACCGTCGCGGCCTCCGTCGTCCGGGTGCGGCTGATGCGCGCCAGTCCGCGTCCGGCAAGGTGGCGCAACGCATCCTGCACCGCCCGCTTGGACAGGCCCGTGCGTTCCGCCATTTCGGCGTGGCTCAGCATGACACGGCCACCAGCGGCGTCGGCCACCAGCGCCAGATAGACCAGATAGGCGGACGGACGGTGGTCGTGGCCCACCAGGTCGCGCATCAGCGTATCCAGGATATAACGGTCGATCTCAGTCACGGCATCCATTGCCATAGCAATGCCTGCTTATCTACCCGCATTCAAGCGGCACATGTTTTAGTGGTGAAACCACCACCAGGACGGAAGGCAACGGGCATGATCAGGCATCTGAAATTCGTCGGAATTCCCACCGGGGACCAGGACCGCGCCCTGGCGTTCTGGACGGAAAAGATGGGCTTCAAGGTCGCGACCGACCAGCCGATGGGCCCTCAGCGCTGGATCGAGCTGACCATCCCCGGGGCGCAGACGGGGGTGGTCCTGTTCACGCCGGAGGGGCATGAGGATCGCGTGGGCACCTTCTTCAACGGCAGCTTCCATTGCGACGACCTGGACTACACCTATGCCAAGCTGGTGGAACGGGGCGTGACCTTCCTGTCCGGCATCGAAAAACAGCCGTGGGGAAGTTACGCCCGGTTCCAGGATCCGGACGGCAACACCTTCGTGCTGTCCAGCCGCTGACCACTCAGGTCTCCAGCCTTTCCGCCATTTCCTCCAGCGAGACGCGTTTGGTCTCGGGGAAGAAGGCCAGCACGACGACGAACTGCAATGCCATCATGGCGGCGAACAGGAAGAAGGGCGCACCCTTGGAATACTGCGCCACCAGGGGGAAGGTGCCCGACAGCACGGCGTTGGCCAGCCAGTGGGTGGCGCTGCCCAGGCTTTGCCCCCGGGCGCGGACGGGTGTGGGGAAAATCTCCGCGATATAGACCCAGATGACGGCCCCCTGGCTGAACGCGAAGGAGGCGATGAAACCCAGCAGGGCCCAGATCAGCCAGGCGCCCTGGCCCAGGCCGGACAGGATCAGGGCGGCCCCCACCAGGCTGGCGGTCATGCCCACCGCCCCCACCAGCAGCAGGGTACGGCGCCCCGCCCGGTCGATCACCGTCATGGCGATACCGGTGAACAACAGGTTGGTGGCGCCCACCGCCACCGATTGCAAATCGGCCGAGACCTTGCCGAAACCCGCCGCCGCGAAGATGTCGTTCAGGTAATAGAGGATGGCGTTGATGCCGCTCAACTGGTTGAACAGCGCCAGGCTGACGGCCAGCAGGATGGGCCGGCGGTGATGGCGCCAGGACAGGCGTCCCTCACCTTCGACACCCGCCTGGGCCAGACTGCGCAAGGTGGTGTCCGGATCGGCCACGCCCATGCGCGCCAGGACCCCGGCCGCCTCGTTCAGGCGGCCCTTGGCGGCCAGCCAACGGGGGCTGTTCGGGATGATGACCAGCAGGCTGAGGAACACGGCGGACGGCACGGCCGTCACCGCCAGCTTCCACCGCCATTCGGCGTCGCCCAGCCCCAGGCCACCCACCAGGTAGTTGCTGAGATAGGCCACCAGGATGCCCAGCACGATGTTCATCTGGAACAGGCCGACCAGGGCGCCGCGCCGGCGCGGCGGCGCGATCTCCGCGATATAGACGGGTGCCAGCACCGACGACCCGCCGATGCCCAGGCCGCCGATGAAGCGGAAGAAGACCAGCGACGGCCAATCCCAGGCCATGGCCGACCCCACGCCCGAGATAAGGTACAGCAGCGCCATCACCCGCAGGCAGTCACGGCTGCCGTACCGGTCGCCCGGCCGGCCGGCGCCCAGCGCCCCGATGCAGGTGCCGACAAGCGCGCTGGACACGGTGATGCCCACGGCCCCCGGCGACAGGCCCATCAGCGTGCGCAAATCGCCGGTGACGCCGGCGATGACCGCGGTGTCGAAGCCGAACAGCAAGCCGGCCAAGGCCGCGGTTGCGATACTGATGAACAAAAATGCCATCTGGTTGATCCTCCCTCTTTTTTCTTTAAACAATTTGTTTTAATAAATGATCGGAGCGCTTGTGTCGATACGCCATGAAACGGCGGAACCGCAGGACGTTCAAGGGGATGGCCCAGTAGGGTACCATCGCCGATGATAAGAAAAGGGGCGGCCGATGCCGTCACCGCCAGGGAGGGCGTTAGGATGCGTGCACCGATGAATGCTGGCCGCCGACTGCTGTGGGCGTCGCTGATGATGTCCGCCGCGATGACCGGGCCGCTGGCCGCCGCCGCCGATACGCCCGCTTATGGCCCCTATAACGCCGCCATCGCCGCCGGTGGTGACGGCCTGGCCAAGCCCCTGAACGGCGCCAGCCTGCCGGCGGACGGCCCCTGGACCCTGTCCGGCTGGTTCCAGGCGGATGAGTTGGGCAAGGGCATCGCCTTGATCGCGGGCGTGGGCGACGCGGTGAACGGCCGTTACCTGGCCTTGAACGACGGCCGCCTCAGCCTGCGCACCGGCAACGGCGCACCCCTGTCCGGCGGATCGGCGGTGAAGCCGGGCACCTGGCACCACGCGCTGGCCAGCTTCGACGGCAAGACCGCGCGCCTGTACCTGGATGGGGCGGAGGTGGCGCGCGGCACCCCGGCATCCGGCATCGTCACCCCCACGGTGGGCCTGGCCCCCCGCACCGCCACCACCAATGCCTTCGCCGGCGACATCGCGGGCTTCACCGTGCGGGCCGGCGCCGTTGGCGCCGATGAGGCCAAGGCGGAGGCCGGCCATCAGCCGGACGCCAGCCTGATCAATTTCGAAGCCGGCAGCCCCACCTGGCCCGTGCAGGTGAAGCAGATCATGATGGGCCAGGTGACGCCGCAGGATCCCTGGACCCTGCCCAAGAGCGGTGCGTCCTATTCCAAGCCGGTGGCCCAGCCCCTGCCCCCCGCCGGCCCGGCGCTGACGGCCGATGGCGCCGACGCCTGGACGGTGGGCGGCTGGCGCCTGGCGGAGGGGCCCAGCGTGCAGGTCGACGGCGCGCACGTGTCGCAGCCGGGCTTCGACACCAAATCCTGGTATGTGGCGACAGTGCCCGGCACGGTGCTGACCACCCTGGTCGACCGGGGCGTCTATCCCGACCCCGATTATGGCCTGAACAACCTGGCCATCCCGGAAAAGCTGAACCGCCAGGATTACTGGTACCGGACGGAGTTCGACGTGCCGGCCACCCTGGACGGCCGCCACCCGCTGCTGACCTTCAAGGGCATCAACTACGCCGCCGAGGTCTGGCTGAACGGCAAGCGCCTGGGCGCGGTGCGCGGCGCCTTCATCCGCGGGCAGTTCGACGTCACCGGCCATTTGCGCCCGGGGCAGAAGAACGTGCTGGCGGTCAAGATCGCCCCGCCGCCCCATCCCGGCGTGCCGCATGAGCAATCCATCGCCGCCGGCGTGGGTGAGAACGGCGGCATGCAGGCGCTGGACGGCCCCACCTTCATCGCCAGCGAGGGCTGGGACTGGATCCCGGCGGTGCGCGACCGCAACACCGGCCTGTGGCAGGACGTGGTGCTGACCGCCACCGGCCCAGTGCGCATCGGCGACACCCAAGTGGTGACCAAGCTGCCCCTGCCCGACACCTCCAAGGCCGATATCACCATCACCGTGCCGGTGGAAAACCTGACGGCCCAGCCGGTGCAGACGGAGATCCGCGCCGCCTTCGACGACGTCACCGTCACCAAGACGGTGACCCTGGCGCCGGGTGCCGGCAGCGTCACGCTGTCCCCATCGGAATTCCCGCAGCTGAGCGTGAAGAAGCCCGCGCTGTGGTGGCCCAACGGCCTGGGTGAGCCCACCCTGCACAACCTCACCTTGGCCGCCGCCGCCGGTGGTGCCAAATCGGATGAGAAGCACACCCGCTTCGGCATCCGTGAGGTGTCGTATGAGCTGTCGCTGATGGACAGCACCCAGCACCTGCGCCGGGTGGAGGTGGACCCCACCGCCGCCTTCCAGCGGGGCGAGCGCGTGGTGGATGGCAGCCACACCGGCATCCACAAGATCGCCGGCGGCTGGGTGTCGTCCCTGCTGCCGGGCGCGGAAAAATCACCGGCGGTGACGCCGGTGGCCGACGAGCGCCTGGCGCCCTACCTGATCCTGAAGGTCAACGGCGTGCGGGTGCCCGCGCGCGGCGGCAGCTGGGGCACCGACGATTGGCGCAAGCGCGTGTCGCGCGACCGGCTGGAACCCTTCTTCCGCCTGCATCGCGAGGCCCACGTCAACATCATCCGCAACTGGGTGGGCCAGAACACCGAGGATGTGTTCTTCGACCTGGCCGACGAATACGGCCTGATGGTGCTGAACGATTTCTGGGAAAGCACCCAGGATTACAACATCGAGGCCGAGGACGTGCCGTTGTTCCTGGACAACGCCGCCGACGTCATCCGCCGCTATCGCAACCACCCGTCCATCGTCATGTGGTTCGGCCGCAACGAGGGCGTGCCCCAGCCGGTGCTGAACGAGGGGCTGGAGAACCTGATCGCCACCCTGGACGGCACCCGTTACTACAGCGGCAGTTCCAACCGCGTGAACCTGCAGGACAGCGGCCCCTACGACTATCGCGACCCGTCGCTGTACTTCACCAAGTTCTCGCGCGGCTTCGCGGTGGAGGTGGGCACCCCCTCCTTCCCCACGCTGGAGGCGTTCCAGGCGGCGGTGCCGGCGGCCGACCGCTGGCCGGTCAGCGACAATTGGGCCTATCACGACTGGCACCAGAGCGGCAACGGCGACACCCACGGCTTCATGAAGGCCCTGGAAAGCCGGTTCGGCCCCGCCACCAGCCTGGCGGACTTCGAACGCAAGGCCCAGATGATGAACTACGAAAGCCACCGGGCCATTTTCGAGGGCATGAACGCCGGCCTGTGGACGGTGAACAGCGGCCGCCTGCTGTGGATGACCCAGCCGGCCTGGCCCAGCACCAACTGGCAGATCATGAGCCACGACTACGACACCCACGGCGCCTTCTACGGCGTGCAGAAGGCGGCGGAGCCCTTGCACGTGCAGTTGAACCTGCCGGACAACGGGATCACCGTCGTCAACAACACCCGCGAGGCCCGCAAGGGCCTGAGCTTGCGCACCCGGGCCTACACGGTCGAGGGCAAGCAACTGCTGGACAAGTCCCAGGCCGTGGACGCCCCGGCCGACGCCGCCACCCTGGTGCAGCACCTGGATCTGGCCGCCGACATCCAGGCCAACGGCCTGGTCATGGTGGAACTGCTGCTGTCGGACGCCAACGGCACCCTGTCGCAGAACGTCTACTGGCGGGCCAACGACGATGCCGGCAACCGCCGCCTGAACGATTTGTCGCCCCAGCCGGTGACGATTGCCGCCACGACGGAGAAGGCGGGTGAGGAGGTGCGGGTGCGCGTCACCCTGGCCAACACCGGCGGCGTCCCGGCCCTGATGGGCAAGCTGACCCTGCTGAACGCCGACGGCACCCGCCTGCTGCCGGCCTACGCCAGCGACAATTACATCTCCCTGATGCCGGGTGAACAGCGGCAGGTCACCATCGCCTATCCGGCGGCGGCGGCCCACGGCCAACCGCAGGTGGCCTTGCGCGGCTGGAACATCCAGCCCGCCACGGCGCCGGTCACGGGGCAATAAACCCCAAGCTCACCTCGGGGCCGTGCCGCAGTGGTCGCGGCACGGCCCCGATTGCATTCAAGGGTTGCCGCAACGCTCACACCCCCAGCGGGATGAGTCCGGTGATTTCACCCAACAAGGCCTCCACCCGGCCCCTTCCGCATGGGCATAATTTATGCGAAATCCCTAATAAGATCAGGCCCAATATTCAATTTATTTCAACCGTTTAGGAGATAAGGCGCGGTGCGACTTGCCGTTCACCACGCCGGACGCCCACCTTATACCCAGAAGATAGTTGTGATTAAAAAAACCAAAAAGGAGAATTAAGTTGACAACGCTGTCAACACAACTGCTAATAACATCGCTGACATAAACGCCAACCGCAGGATCCATCGTCGGTCTAGAAGCGATGGGGTTCCTGGCAATGGGGTATGAGCACCCTGGCGGGCGTTGAGCGGCGGAGCCTTCGGTGCGGCTTCAAGTAAATAATAATATTCCTCGGGAGGATGAGAGACATGAGCGCAAGAGCACTCTGCCCTGCCTGTCACACAGAAAACCCTTATCGATTGAAGCGGCCGATCCACTCCACCTAAGCGGAGGGATGCGGGCGTAGCCGGCTGTCAGATCGGCACGTTCCCGCACGTCGGCACGCAAGTGTCGGCACGCAAGTAAAGCATCGCGACCGGACAGCATCGCTGCGCCGAACCCTGTCTTGCGCCCGCATTGCCGGGCGCCGGCGGGGGCGGACGGGCGGTGGCCGGACCCGCGTACCCACGAGAACCCGTAGGGAGGGAAATCATGCACGGAGAGTTGAAGATTTTGCGGCGGCTGTTGATGGGCGCCGCCTCCATCGCCATCCTGGCGGCCGGCGCCGCCTCGGCCCAGACCGCCGCCCCCGCCGCCGACCCGCAGGCGGCCGTCGATCCCCAGGCGGCCCCGGCCCCGTCGGGCGCGCCGGATGAGATCATCGTCACCGGTTTCCGCCGCTCGCTGGCCGACGCCCTGGAAAACAAGCGCCAGTCCAACCTGATCATTGAATCGGTCACGGCCGAGGACATGGGCAAGATGCCCGACCAGGACATCGCGGAATCGCTGCAGCGCCTGTCGGGCATCCAGATCGACCGCGCCAACGGCGAAGGCACCAAGGTGCGCATCCGCGGCCTGGACCAGAACATCACCCTGCTGAACGGCGAGCCCTTCCTGTCCGGCCTTGAGGCCTACGCCACCGGTGAAGGCTCGGGCGGCGGCGGCGGCACCGCCACCAACTCGCTGGAAGCCATCCCGGCCGACCTGATCGCCGGCGTCGACGTCTACAAGACGCCCAACGCCCAGCTGGTGGACGGCGGCATGGGCGGCGTCATCAACCTGAAGACCCGCTCGGCCCTGGACACCCCGCAGGGCTGGACCGTGGGCGGCAACTTCCGCATGACCAACGGCCAGAACGCCCGCATGGACAGCTGGACACCGGTGGGCGCCATCGTCGGCAGCTATAACTTCAACAACAAGATCGGCGTGACGGCGGCGTTCTCCTACTCGCAGACCGACACCCATTCGGACGTGATGCAGGGCCAGAACCGCGGCGGCTGGGCCATCGAGCCGGCGGCGGGCACGGCCGCCGGGGCCGGCAACCCCATGGCCACCATCCCCGTGTCCTACATCTCGCCGGAACTGCTGTACTACACCGACCGCGATACCGAGCGCACCCGCATCAGCAGCCAGCTGGGCATCGACTACGCCGCCACCGATAGCCTGACCTTCAACGCCGACTGGCTGCATTCCACCTACGACATCCTGACCCAGGAAGCGTCGAACAAGGTGTGGTTCAACAGCAACGGCTTAGGGTTGGGTATCGACCCCACCAAGCCCTATGAGATCGACAGCAACGGCGTCATCAAGTCCGCCACCATCCAGGCCCTGGGCGCGGAGGGCGACAGCGATGTGCAGAACGTCCATGTCACCGCCGACAACTTCCATTTCGGCGGCAAGTGGGACAATGGCGGCCCGCTCCGCGGCAGCTTCAAGGTGTCCTACGCCCGGTCGGAATATAATTCCGACAGCGCCCAGCAGGACGTGGAATATTCGCAGTACAACGCCTCGGTCGCCTGCGCCACCAGCCCCACCGGCTATTGCGCCCAGCCGCTGAACCCGTCGGCCCCCGGCGGCAGCAGCCCGATCAGCCACGGGCCCGCCTATTCCTTCACCTATGTGAACAATGGCACGCTGCCGACCATCAGCTACAACGCGCCCTATGCCAACCTGATCAGCGACCCGAACAACGCGGTGTTCAAGTCGGCCTGGGCCTGGAACATCCATTCCAAGGACGATGTCTGGTCCGGCCATGCCGACGCCGAATACGATCCGGAATTCATCAAGGCGATCAAGACCACCATCTCCGCCGGCATCCGCTTCACCGACAACAAGATCAACTACAGCCTGTCGCACTTCGAACTGGACAAGTCGTCAGGTGGCCAGCAGGCCTATTGCAGTAACGGCACCTGCTACGGCACCTACGGCTATTACATGGACCCGGGCATCCTGAACGAAGGGGCCGCGGGCTTCGGCGGCAACAACGCCGTGGGCGCCACCGGCACCGCGACCACGCCCCCCGTCATCGTCGTCGGCACCGCCCAGTCCGCCCCCAACCGCGCCCAGACCATCAGCAATTTCTTCCCCAGCGGCAGTGCCGGCGGCGCCCTGCTGGTGCAGAACCTGTCGCAGATGCAGAACCCGGTGCAGTGGCTGCAGAGCCTGTTCCCCAACTTCCCGGGCCAGATGGTGCGCGACCCGGTCAATTCCTTCATCGTGGAAAGCAAGCAGACGTCCGGCTATGTCATGGCCGACTTCGGCGGCAAGGAGGATCGCTTCCACGTGAACGCGGGCGCCCGCCTGGTTGACACCCGCCAGACGGTGACGGCCGGCGCCCTGCCCGCCAACCCCATCTACCTGTCGGACGAGTCCTGGGACGGCTCCAACGCCATCACCAACCCCAACACGGTCACGCGTGAGCGGGATTACACCGACATCCTGCCCAGCCTGAACATCGTGCTGGACCTGACCGAAGACCAGAAGGTGCGCTTCAGCACCGCCCGCGTGATGTCCGCGCCCAGCCCCTACCAGCTGGGCACCGGCGCGCAGTACAACTTCACCCGCTACACCGACGCCGCCACCGGCAAGCAGGGCTTCCAGTTCACCGGCGGCAGCGGCGGCAACCCGGACCTGGATCCCTTCCGCGCCACGCAGCTGGACCTCAGCTACGAATACTACTTCGGCAGCCAGGGTGCGGTGACGGTGGGCGGCTTCTACAAGTCCATCGACACCTTCATCCAGACGCAGACCACCTCCATCACCGTGATGGACGATTTCGGCGGCACGGCCGGCGGCTTCACCGCCCCCAGCAACGGCACCGGCGGCAGCATCAAGGGTTTTGAACTGGGCGCCCAGTACGCCTTCGACATGGGGTTGGGCTTCAACGCCAACTACACCTACTCCCTGTCGTCGTCGTCGACCTCCACCTCGTTCGTGAACCGCCTGCCCATCCCGGGCGTGTCGCTGCACGCCCTGACGGGGCAGGCCTATTACGAGCATGGCGGCCTGGAGGCGCGCGTGTCCTACAGCTGGCGGTCCAGCTCGGTGAACGGCGACGCCATCGGGTCCACCTTCGCCTTCACCGACGCCACCACCGGCAAGACGGTGACCTACGGCGTGTTCAGCCGGCCCTACGGCCAGTTGGACGCCCAGTTGGCCTACCAGTTCACGCCGGAGTTCGGCGTCACCTTCGAGGCCATCAACCTGACGGACGAGGCCCAGGAGACCTACCTGCAGTTCAAGAGCCAGCCCTTCACCTACATGAACTCGGGCCGCCGATTCATGCTGGGTGGCCGGTTCAAGTTCGGCGCCTGATCCACTTATCCCGGATCGGGCATCGGGGGCGGCCCCAGCGCATCGGGGCCATCTCATCAGTACCCTCGTTTTACTTTCCCTTCTTGACGCATGCCCTCTCCCCGGGGTCTCTGCGTCCACTATGGGGCGGCATGATGGTATTGTGCCGCCCTTCTTTTTTGTCAGGAGCCGATTCCATGGGGGCCGACGCCCGTAAGCCGACGATCATCGATGTCGCCCGACAGTCGGGCGTGTCGATCAAGACCGTGTCCCGGGTGTTGAATGGCGAGCCCTATGTCAACCGGGCCACGCTGGACCGCGTGACCCAAGCCATCAAGGATCTGGGCTATCAGCCCAATATGTCGGCGCGCACCCTGGCCGGCAAACGCTCATACCTGCTGGCCCATCTCTACGGCGACCCGGCCGGCCCCTACACCATGGAGATCCAGGCGGGCCTGCTGAACCGTTGCCGCGCCCTGGGCTATCACTTGCTGATCGAGGAGATCGACTACCGCGGCGATGACGTGGAACAGCGGGTGCGCGCCGTGCTGGATTGGCTGCGCCCCGACGGCGTGGTGCTGACGGCCCCCATCACCGACAACCCGGCCGTGCTGTCCGTGCTGGCGGGGAAAAGCGTACCGGTGGTGCGGGTGACGCCGGAACCGGGGGGGGAGGTATCCTCCTCCGTCTGGATAGACGAGCGCCAGGCGGCGGCGGCCATGACCCGCCATCTGCTGGCGCTGGGCCACCGGCGCATCGGCCTGATCAAGGGGCCCGGCAACCACGCGGCCACCGACCGGCGCCACCAGGGCTATCACGACGCGCTGGCGGAGGTGGGGATCGCGGAGGATCCGGCGCTGGTGGAACAGGGGGCCTTCACCTTTCCCTCGGCCTTGCCCTGCGCCGACCGCCTGCTGGGTTTGAGCGACCGGCCCACCGCCATCTTCGCCTGCAATGACGAGATGGCGGCCGGCGTCATCGTGGCGGCCCAGGCGCGGGGCCTCAAGCTGCCGGACGATCTGTCGGTGGCGGGCTTCGATGATTGCCCCATCGCCTCCATGACCTGGCCGGCCCTGACCACGGTGCGCCAGCCCATGAAGCAGCTGGGGGAGGAAGCGGCCGACCTGCTGATCGCCCGCCTGACGGAACGGCGCAACAACGGCGCCGTCCCCCACCGCCTGGTGCCGCATGAGATGGTGGTGCGCGCCTCCACCGCGCCCACACCGGCGCGGTAGGTTTTCGGCGGCATGAGTTCCCCCTCATGCCGCTAGGCCGCGACTGCGGTCGCCGGAAGTTTTTGGGGAGCGTAGCGGACTGAAAACTGAGGATAGCCAAGGGCCGGATGGCCCGCCGGCGCTTGAAGCGACCTAAAAACTCCAGCTGGCGCGCAGCACCCCGGAATGGCTCTGGTAGTCGCGGCGCAGCTCGCCGGCATATTCCAGGCGCAGGGTGAGACCATCGCCGTGGTCCAGGGTGGCGCCCAGGCCCAGGGCCAGACCGTCGGCGGCCAACTGGCCGGTGCTGCTGACGAAACCGACGCCACCCAGTTCGCCGGTGGTGGCGACGGGGCCGTTGAGGTAGTCGTGCACCCAGGCCACCCGCACATCGGGGCGCAGGCGGCCCACACCGGTGTCGAGGGCGGTGTCCAGGCGCACGCCCAACTCCTGCGTCAGATTGTCGGTCTTGAGCGCGCCGACGGCCAGGCCAGCCACGCCGGCGTCATGTTCATCATAGGCGTGGTTGGTCAGGCGCACGGCGCGCAGGCCAAATTCCGGCGTCAGGGTCAGGGCGCCCTGCACGGGCAGGGCGTACCCCACCGTCAGCTTGCCCACATATTGCTCCCCGCCATAGTTGGCGTTGGCGCGGGCACCCAGGAAATCGATCCAGCGGCGCTGGTCGTAATGGTTGTAGCCGAACGCCACCTGGCCCTCGACCGACAGGCGCTGGTCGGCGAAGTCGGGCCGCCAGACGCTGTAGGCCGTCAGCTGATAGGTCGCGACGCGCGTCAGGCTGCCAGCCGTGACACCCTGGCCGACGGCGGCACCGTTCAGCCAGCTGAACGCCAAGCCCGCCATGACCTGGCTGTCGGCATACCAGTCGCCGCCCAGCACCAGGCCGGCGCTGCTGGCACGATAGCCCGCCGCCTGCGGGCTGTCGCCGCGCAGGGCGCCACCACCCAGGACCTCCCCCCAGATCGTGCCCTGCCCACCGGCCGACCCGCTGCCGGCACCAGGCCCCCCATCGGCCATCACGGTCGCCGCCGTGCGCTGATGCTGGCTGATGGCGGTGGTGGTCGGGCTGACCGACAGGGCCACGGACTGGGCGGTCAATTGGCTGGGCGAAAGCTGCGCCACCGCCGCCTGGCGGGCGGCGCCGATCAGGCTGTCCAGGGGCGCCAGCACGGCCAACTGGACGGCCTGCGCTGCCGTGCCGCCACTGGCCGCGATGATGTCCAAGGCGGCGCCCGTGCCCATGGCCGCCCCGCCAGCAGCCCGGCCCACGGCGGCGTAGTTAGTGCCAGGCCTGGTTGGCGTCGTGCCCCCACCCGTCCCAACGTCCCCACCGCCGCCATTGCCACCGCCCGTCGCCCCCCCATCGCCACCCGTGGTTCCGGTGCTGGCCGTGTTCAGGGTCAGCACCAGGTCGGTCCTGCCGCCGCTGGTGATGGTGGAACTGGTCACGGTGTAGCCGGCGGCCGTCAGCACCAGGTTGCTGGTGGCAAGGCCGCCACTGGCCGCGACGATGGTGTAGCTGCCGGCCGACAGGGAACCGCTGGTGGCCTTCAGCGTGACACTGCCGCCGGTCAGGCTGGCCGATCCGCTGATCACCAGGCTGCCGTAGCTGCCGGTGCTGCTGACGCCGACCACCAGGTTGCCCGCCCTCTGGCTGTAGCTGCCGGTGATGTTGATGGCGCTGTTCACCAGCAGGGTCGCCCCGCTGTTGATCACGCTATGGCTGCCGACATTGATGTTGTCGTTCAGTAGCAGCGTGCCGGACGCGAAGCGCAGGTTGGCCAGGGTGTTGGTGATCTGGCCGACACCACCGTTGGTTCCCGTCAGCGTGCCCGGCGCCGCGTCCGTGCCGCCACTGATGGACAGGTCGGTGCTGGAATAGTTGGCGATATCGCCGACGATGGCGCCGGTGACCGACAGGGCGCCCAGGGTACCCGTGCTGGCGATGTACAGCGCCGTGGCGCCGCCGGCGGTGTTGGTCAGCGTGCCGGTGACGTTCAGCGTATCCAGCGTGCCGCCGATATAGTCGTTGGCGGCGCTGGCCAGCAGGGTGTTGCCGCTGACCGAACCGGTGGCATCCAGGCCGGTGATGCCGCTGGTGACGGTGGCCCCTGAGTAGCTGGAGCCCGCCCCACCCTGCACCAGGGCGACGCTATCGCCCACGAAGTAGTTGGCGACGCCCGACAGGCCGGCATTGACCGTGCCGCCGGTGATGTTGGCCGCCCCGCTGACGCTCAGCACATGGCCGGCGACATTCAGGCTGCCGCCGGTCTGGCTGTAGTTGCCCGTTACCGTCCCGTCGCCCGCCAGGGCCAGGCTGGCCCCGGTGTTGGTGACCGTGTGGCTGCCGACGTTGATGGCGTCGCCCAGGCTGAGGTCGCCCGAGGCGAACACCAGGTTGGCCTGCGTGTTGCTGATGGTGCCGCCGGTGAAGACACCCACCGTGCCGTTGGACCCGCCGGTCACCACCAAATCATTGGCGCCGTTGTTCACCACGTTGCCGATGATGGTGCCGCTGTTGGCGAGCGTGCCTAGCGTACCGGTCGGGGCGACATACAGCGCCGTGGCGCCACCGGCCGTGTTGGCCAGGGTGCCGGTGACCGCCAGGCTGTCCAGGCTGCCGCCAATGTAGTCGTTGGCGGCATTCGCCAGCAGGCTGGTGCCGCTGGTGGATGCCGTGGCGTCCAGGCCGGTAATGCCGCTGGTGACGGTGGCACCACCGTAGCTGGACCCCGCGCCGCCGCTGACCAGCGTGGCGCTGTCGCCCACCAGGTAGTTGGCAGTGGCGGACAGGCCGGCATTGACCACACCGCCGGTGATGCTGGCCGCACCGCTGATGCTCAGCACATGGCCATTGACGCCCAGGATGCCGGCCGACTGGCTGTAATTGCCGGTAACCGCCACATTGCTGGCCAGCGCCAGGTTGGCCCCGGCATTGGTCACCGTGTGGCTGCCGACGTCGATGGCGTCGCCCAGGCTGAGGTCGCCCGAAGCGAAGGTCAGGTTGGCCTGGGTGTTGCTGATGGTACCGCCGGTGAAGACGCCCACCGTGCCGTTGGAGCCACCGGTGATCACCAGATCATTGGCGCTGCTGTTGAGCACATTGCCGATGATGGTGCCGGTGTTGGAAAGATTGCCGACGTTGCCGCTGCCGGTGATGTTGACCGCCGTGACGGCGGACAGCGTGCCGCTGTTGGTCAGGGTGCCCAGGGTGCCGCTGACGTAATCGCTGACCAGGGTCAGGACCAGGTCGGTGGCGCTGCCACCGGCGACCGTGCCCAGGGTGGCGGTGAAGCCGCTGGCCGCCGCCGTCAGGCCGCTGGCCGACAGGCTGCCGCCGGCCTCGACGATGGTGTAGCTGTCGCCGGCCAGCAGGTTGGCGCCCGCCAGGGCGGTGACGGCCACGGTGCCGCCCGTCAGGCTGGCCGAACCGCTGACCACCAGTTCGCCGGCCGTACCACTGCCGATGCCGGCGGCCAGGGTGCCGCCCGTCTGGCTGTAGTTGCCCGTCACGCTGACGCTGCTGGCCAGCAGCACGGATGCGCCGTTGTTGACCAGCGTGCCGGTGCCGACGTTGACCGCGTCGCTGATCGCCACGTTGCCGGACGCCAGCACGACATTGGCGCCGGTGCTGGTGATGGTGCCGCCGGTCAGGCTGCCCGTCACCGAACCGCTGCCGCCGGTGATGCTGAGGGCGTTGGACGACAGGTTGACGATGTTGCCGCTGATGGTGCCGCTGTTGGCCAGGCTGCCCAGGCTGCCCGCGGCGTCCACCCGGATGGCATTGGCGCCCCCCACCAGGCTGCCGGTATTGACTAGTGTGCCCAGTGAACCGCCCGCCGCCACGTTCACGGCCGTCGCGGCGGTGAGGGCGCCGGTATTGGCCAGGGTGCCCAGGGTGCCACCGATATAGTCGCTGACCACCGTCAGCAGCAGGGCGGTGGCGCCGCCGTTGGTGGCGGTGCCCAGGGTGGCGCTGAAGCCCGTGACCATCGCCACCACATCTGTCGCCGCCAGCACCCCACCCACCTGGGCGAGGGTGTAGGCCTGCCCCGCGATCAGGTTGGTACCCGCCAGGGCGGAGACAGCGACGGTGCCACCCGTCAGTGCCGCACTGCCGCTGACCACCAGTTCACCTGCGCCGGCGCCACCCAGGCCAGCCACCAGGGTGCCGGCGACCTGGGCGTAATTGCCGGTGACGCTGACCGATCCGGTCAGCAGCACTGACGCCCCGGTGTTGACCAGTGTGCCGGCGCCGACGTTGACATCATCGTTCAGGGCCAAGTTGCCGGACGCCAGCACGACGTTGGCGAGCGTGCTGGTGATCGTGCCCTTTTGGCCGGCGGTGTAACCGGTCAGCGTACCGACGGCAACGCCGGAACCGCCGGTGATGCTGAGCGCCTCGCCCGACAGGTTGAGGATGTCGCCGGCGATGGTGCCGCTGTTGGCCAAGGTGCCCAACCGGCCGCCATTTTCCACCAGGATGGCGGTCGGCGCCGCGATCACGCCGCTGTTGGACAGGTATCCGATGGTGCCGGCGTTATAGACGCCGTAGGTCGCCCCCACCAGGGTACCGGCGTTCAGCACCGTGCCGATGCTGCCGATGTTGTAGAGGCCGGCGGCCGTGGGCGCGCCGGCGTCGATGATCCGGCCGTCATTGACCAGCACGTCGATGGTGCCGGCGTTGTAAAGCGCCAGCGGCGCCTGCACCACGCCGCTGTTGCTGAGCGTGCCGATATGGGCGCCGGCGTAGTTGCCGATGCCGGTCACCCCGCCGGTGATCGTACCGCCATTGTCCAGCGTGCCGACGGCACCCAGGTTGGCGACACCGGCGACGGTGCCCTGCAGGGTGCCGATATTGGTAAGGGTGCCGACGCTGCCGGCGGTGCCGACATAGACGGCGGTGTCGGCGCTGACCACGCCGCTGTTGCCCAGCGTGGCGGTGGTGCCGCCGATATAGTTGTTGGCCACCGTGGCCACCAGTTCCACCAGGCCGCCGATGGTGACGGTGGCGACCGCGGCCGTCAGGCCGGGCACCGTCACCTCGGTCAACACACCGCTGTAGCTGGACGCACCGCCACCGATCACCAGGGTGCCCAGCACGGCACCGGCCAACTGGGTGCCGCCGGCCGCCAGGTTGGCCGTCACCGTGCCGCCGCTGAGCAACGCCGCGCCGCTGACCACCAGCTGACTGGCGCCCAGCGCCAGGGTGCCGCCGGTCTGGGTATAGTTGCCGGTGATGGACAGGGTGGTGCCCAGCACCAGGCTGGCTCCGCTGTTCAGCACCGTGTGGGCGCCCACGTCGATGCCCGCGTTCACCAGCAGGCCACCGCCCCCGAACACCACGTCGCCGCCCCGGCTGCGCAGCAGGCCCACTCCACCGCCCAGGCCGATCAGGGTACCCAGCGCACCGCCGGTGGCCCCGGTGATGGTCAGGCCGGAGGTGCTGTCATTCAGGATGGCGCCAGCGATGACGCCGCTGTTGGAAAGAGTACCCAGCGTGCCGGTGGCGGCGACATACACCGCCGTCGCCGCCGTCAGGGTGCCGGTGTTGGCCAGCATGGGCAGGCTGCCGCCGACATAGTCGTTGGCCGCCGCCAGGACCAGGTCGGTCCCGTCCACCCGCCCGGTGGCCGCCAGGCCGGCAACACCGGCGACAACGGTGACGCCGGTATAGCTGGACCCCGCACCACCCTGCACCAGGGTGCCGGCGGCATCGCCCGCCAGATAGTTGGCGGTGGCGGACACGTGCCCCACCACCGTGCCGCCGGTCAGCGCGGCGGCGTCGCTGACCGCCAGCCAGGCGGTGCCGGGCGTGACCTCAAGGCTGCCCCGGGTCTGGGTGTAGCCGCCGGCGATGCTGACCACCCCGGACAGGGCCAGGGCGGCTCCGTTGTTCACCACCGCATGGCCGGTGACGTCCACCGCGTCGTTCAGCAGCAGGGCGCCGGGGCCGAACACCAGATCGCCCACGGTATGGCTGATGGTGGCCTGGGCGCCTGCGACACCCGTTAGCGTGCCCGGCACCGTGCCGCCGGCGATGGTCATGGCCTCGGCCGACAGGTTCACGATGTTGCCGATGATGGTGCCCTGGTTGACCAGGGCCGCCAGGGTGGCGCCGCTGTTCAGGCGCAGGGCGGTGGGGCCGCTGATCACGCCGCTGTTGCTGATGGTTCCGGTGGCGCCGGACAGGTCGATGCCGAAGCCGGTGCCCTTGATGACGCCGCTGTTGCTGACCGACCCCAGGATGGTGGCGTTGGCCAAGCCCTTGTAGCCACTGATGGTGCCGGCATTGTCCAGCAGGGTCAGCACGCCCTGGCCGTTGTAGACACCCTCCCCCCGGCTGGTGATGAGGCCGGTGTTGCTGACCGTGCCCAAGGTGCCCCAGTTCACCAGCGCCACGCTGCGCCCGGTGATGGTGCCGCTGTTGCTGACCGTGCCCAGCGTGCCCAGATTGTAGAGGCCGGACAGAAGGGCGCTGATGGTGCCGGCATTGTCCACCAGGCCGAAGGCGGCGCGGTTCAGCACCGCCGCCAGGGTGCCACCGGTGATGTTGCCGGTCAGGGAATTGATCAGCGTGCCGATCGTGCCCTCGTTCAACACACCCGACAGGCCCCCGATCAGGCCGCTGTTGTTCAGGATGCCCAGGCTGCCGATGGTGTGGACGTACAGGGCGGTGTTGGCGGCGTTGAGGGTGCCGCTGTTGGCCAGCACGCCGATGGTGCCCTTGTTGAACACCGCCACGCTGAAGCCCAGCACGGCGTTGGTGTTCACCAGCATGTCCAGCCGTCCGACATTCACCAATCCGCCGGCGGCACCATTCAGCACGCCGTTATTGATGAAGGTGCCGATGACACCGTCGTTATAGATGGCGAACTGGCTGCCGGCGATGCCGTCGCCGATGGTGCCGCTGTTGACCAGCGTGCCGACGGTGCCGCTGGTGTAGAACGCCGTGGTGGCGGCCGTCAGGTGGGCATGGGCGCCGATGGAAACGGTGTCGATGCTGCCCTGGTTCAGCAGGGCGACCGGCCCGCCGACGATGACGCCATCCTCCAGCAGCAGGCCGATGCTGCCCTGGTTGCGCAGGCCGAAGGTGCCGGTGATGCTGCCGTCATTGCTCAGCGTGGCGATGACACCGGTGTTGGCGACACCCGTTGCGCTGCCGCCCGCGACAATGCCGGTTCCGGTCACGACCAGGCTGTTGAGGGTGCCGGCGTTGGCATACCCGATGGTGGCGCCTGTCAGCGTCACGTCCTGCGCCCGCACGTCGGAAGGGGCCAGAACCACCCCCAGGATCAGCAGCGAGGTGCCCGCCAGCAGTCCGCCCGATGCCGGCATGCCGGCGACCTTGGCGCCTTTCACCATCACGCGTCCTCCCCACCCTCGTCGGTCCCTTTGCCCGGCGTTAGATCGCCAGTGCCTTTACCAAGCGCAGTTGTGGCGGTGTTGCCCGTGACCAAACGGTGACCGTCGGAAAAATGCGAAGATTAACCGCAATAAAATCGGCTGATTTCCAGAACTTGGGCCTTTGTTCGCATTTTATGGATATTTTGGGGAAGGGCCCGCCCGCCTCAAAAACCGATGGCGCCGGTCGGCAGCACCTGGGCGAAGGGGCCGGCCAGGGTCTGGTTGTGGTGGCGGATGATGGCGGCGGCGGACAGGGCCGGCGTATCCACCGTGGTGTGGGCATCAGCGGCCAGCACGGCCTCGAACCCTAAGTCGCGGGCCGCCCGGCACGACGCGTCCACGCAATATTCCGTCTTCATGCCGGCCAGCACCAGGCGCCCCACCCCATGGTCGCGCAGCAACGCGGCCAAATCGGTGCCGGCGAACACGCTGGGCCGCGTCTTGCGCAGCACCACGTCGCCCGAACAGGGCGCCAGTTCCTCCACCAATTGCCAGTCGGCGGCACCGGGGGCGGCGGGCGACCCGGCGGGGCCGTCATGCTGGACCAGCACCACCAGGCCGCCGGCGGCCCGGGCGCGGAACGCCAGATCCCGGATGCGAGAGACGACGACCGCCCCGCCGTGCGCCGGCGTGGACCCATGCACCAGGCCAACCTGCATGTCGATGACCAGCAGGGCGGCCCGTGAAGGCGATGACGGGGATCTGGAAGGATTGCTGCTCATGGGATGTCTCCGTTCGATCAGGGGGAACGGAGGGGCATCCACAGTGTCCTCCCCCGTCCCGAAGGGCGGGGGATGCGGAACGACCTGGCCTTTACGCCGGCAAGCCCATTCCACACGCCCCGCCGGTGGCGGTCGTGGTGGTCTGGGTAGTGGTTTTGGCAACCACGGCAGTGAGGAACAGGGCGTTCATGGGGCGCAGGATGGGCAGGACCGGGCGCGCCGTCAAGCCCGCGATGGCGGGGCGGATGAATTGCCGGCCACCAGATGGACCAGGCGGTCGCAGTCGGCCGCCAGCCGGCGCTCATTCAGGTTGGTGACGCCCAGCAGCAGGCCATGCGCCACCTCCGTCCCGTACCAGGGCGACAGCGGCACTGGCGCCATGCCGTAGGCCAGGGCCTGCACCGCCACGGCCTGGTCGTCCGTGCCCGGCGGCAGGTCGACCACCAGCGACAGGCCGGCGGTAGCCCGTACCGCCAGCCGGCCGCGCAGCGCCTGGGCCAGCGCGGCCCGGCGGGCGGCGTAAAGGCGCTTCATGCGGCGCAGATGGCGCAAATAATGCCCATCGCGCAGGAAGGCGGCGACGGCGCGCTGCACCGGCGCAGCCGGGGCGGGCGCCAGGCAGGCGGCCACGTCGCCGAAATGGCCGGCCAGCGCCGGCGGCACCACCAGGAAACCCAGGCGCAAGGCGGGGCTCAGGGTCTTGCTGAAGGTGCCGGCGTGCAGCACCCGGCCGTCGCCGCCGGCGGCATGGTCCACCGCCGCCAGGGCCGGGGCCGCCCGCCCGGCCAGTTGCAGCTCGCTCAGGTAATCATCCTCCAGCACCCAGGCGCCGGTCCGCCGCGCCCAGTCCAGCAGGGCGACACGGCGCGGCAGCGACAGGGCCACGCCCAAGGGCGCCTGCTGCCCCGGCGTCACCACCGCCAGCGCGGCATCGGGGGCCGCCCTGATGCCGGCGGCGACATCGATCCCCTGCCCGTCCACCGGCACAGGGGCCGGCATCATGCCGGCGAAGGTCAGCGCCAGACGCGTCAAGGGGAAGCCCGGTTCCTCCATCCACGCCGCCTTGCCCTCCAGCCGCAGGGCGCGGATGACCAGGCCGATGGTGGCGCTGAATCCGGACGTCACCAGCACCTGGGCCGGGGCGCAGCGGATGCCGCGCGCGATGGCGAGATATGCGGCGATCTCCGCCCGCAACTCGGCATGACCACGCGGGTCGGGATACCCCACCGGCGCCGCCGCGGCGACCCGCGCGCCCTGCGTCAGAACCCGGGACCACAGGGTAAAGGGAAAGGCGTCCTGCGCCGGCACGCCCATCTGGAAGGCCAGGGGCGGCACCTCGAAATCAGGGAAGAAGGCCGGCAACGGCCCGGTCTCGGACGTCGGCGCCAATACCGGGGCTTCGGCCACGGGCCAGCGCGCCACGCGGGTGCCCGCCGCCCCCATGCCCACGGCCAACTGCTCATCAACCAGCCGTTCATAGGCCACGCGCACAGTGCCGCGCGCGACACCCAGCTGTGCCGCCAGGTCGCGCCACGACGGCAGGCGGGCACCGGCGGCCAAACGCCCGTCCAGGATGGCCCGGCGCAGGGTGGCGTGGATCTGGGCCGCCAGCGGCGTGCCGGCGGCCCGGTCGACATGGAAGGAAAGGTCGGCGTCCATGGGCATCATGGTACAGCATTTTTGATCATTCTTGGGTCTATTCGCTGACCCATGGGTGGCGCATCCTCTGGTCATCAAACATGGCGGCCGGCCGAAATCGTTGCCCCGGACGCAGCGTCCCCACACCCGGCCACCGTCAACGTTACGATGTTCCACCCCTGACCCGAAGGAACCCCGATCATGAGCCTACGTCTCGACTACGCCGCCGCCGCCCCCGCCGGCATGAAGGCCCTGGGCGGCGTCTATGGCTACATCAGCCAGTGCGGCCTGCCGGCCCAATTGGTTGACCTGGTCTATCTGCGCACCTCGCAGATCAACGGCTGCGCCTTATTGCATCGACATGCATTCCCGCGACCTGCTGAAGGGCGGGCTGACCGTGGAAAAGCTGGTGCTGGTGTCCGTCTGGCATGAGGCGGGCGCGCTGTTCACGGAAAAGGAACAGGCCGCCCTGCGCTGGGCCGAAACCGTGACCCGCGTGGCCGACACCGCCGTGCCGGACGCGGAATTCCAGGCCGCCCGCGCCCACTTCACCGACAAGGAACTGTCGGATCTCACCATCGCCATCGGTTTGATGAACGCCTACAACCGCCTGGCCATCAGCTTCCGCGCCGTGCCGGCGGCGGCGAAGGTCTGAGCCCCCAGCGGCATGAGTTGATGCTCATGCCGCTGTAGCCCCCGACTGGGGGCGCCGGAGATTTTAGGGCGCTGACGCTGCCCTTGAATCGAGGACAAGGCAAGCGGCCGGATGGCCGCGCCCGCCATCTGTGGGCGTCTATAAACTTACTTCGAACGCCGGCCGGACGTCGACACCGTCGCCGCCCAGGCCGGCCTGGGCGAACAGGTCGACGATGCCCTGCTGCGCCGTGATGACATCGTCGGCGATGGGCACGGGGCGGAAGTTGGTGCGGCGGATCATCAGGGCCGCCGCGTCCTTGGGCACGCCGGTTTGCTCGGCGAAGACGGCGACGTAACTGTCGGGCTGGGCCGCCGTGAATTCCCGCGCCCGGTTGATGCGGCCGACGAAGTCGCGCACCAGGTCGCGGCGCTGGTCCAGGGCGGCCGGCGTCGCCAGCAGGTAGGACAGGCCGGGCATGCGCCCCTCCGAATCCACCAGCACACGCAGGCCGTCATGCAACTGGCCCAGGGCGGTATAGGGGTCCCAGGTGGACCAAGCGTCCACGCTGCCGGCGATCAGGGCGGCCTTGGCATCGTTGGGCGTCAGGAAGACGATGTTGGCCTTGTCCGCCACGCCGGCTTCCGCCAAGGCGCGCAGCACCAGGAAATGGCCGATGGACCCCTTGCTGGTGGCAACCTGCCGGCCGGCCAGGTCGGCGATACCCTGGACCGGGCCGTCGGGCTTCACCAGCACGGCGGTGCCGTGCCCGCTGGAGCGGTAGGCCGCCACCGCCTTGATGCGCGCCTTGCCGGCCAGGCCGAAGCCGAAGGGCGCGTCGCCCACGGGGCCCAGATCCACCGCCTCGGCGTTCAGCGCCTCGATCACCGGGGCGGCGTTGGCGAACTGCGCCCATTCGATGCGATAGGACAAACCGGCCTTGTCATCGGGAAAGGAGCTGAGCAGCGCCTGCAACCCGCCGCGCTGGTCGCCGACGCGCAGCACGGCCTCGGCCGGGGCCTTCTTGCCGCAGGCGGCCAGCAGGGCCATGCCCGCCCCCGCCCCGATCATCCCGCGCCGCGTCAGCCCACCGCCTGCAACAACCATCGCCGCCTCACGTCCCATTCATTCAAGGGCGCCCATCCTAACCAGCCGCCGGGGCGGGGAACGTTTAGTTATCTTCAACACGGCCTTGAGCATCGTTAATACATTCCGCGCCCAATATTCCCTTTAATTACCTTCAATTGACGCGCGCGCTCCGCCAGGGGAATCCTGACATCCGCATAATGTTCGCGCAGTGAAGGAGTGATCAATCATGGCCGACGGGTCCTATCTCGGCATCCAGTCCCTGAAGGGGCGCGTCAGTGAAGAGGAATGGCAGGTCCGGGTGGAATTGGCGGCGCTGTACCGCCTGGTGGCGCTGTTCGGCTGGACCGACCTGATCTACACCCACATCTCCGCCCGCGTGCCGGGCCCGGATGAACATTTCCTGATCAATCCCTTCGGCCTCTATTTCGATGAGATCACGGCCAGCAGCCTGGTGAAGGTCGATCTGGACGGCAAGATCCTGCAAGCGCCAGTGTGGGAGGATACCGAATACGGCATCAACCCGGCGGGATTCACCATCCATTCCGCCATCCACGGCGCCCGGCACGACGCCCGGTTCGTCATCCACCTGCACACCGCCGACGGCATCGCCGTGTCGTCACACAAGGAAGGCCTGCTGCCCCTGAACCAGCATTCGCTGACCGTCATCCCTCGCCTGGCCTATCACGACTATGAAGGCATCGCCCTGAACCTGGATGAGCGGGAGCGGCTGGTGGCCGATCTGGGCGACAAAAGCCTGCTGCTGCTGCGCAACCACGGCACCCTGGCCTTGGGGCCGACCGCCGCCCACGCCTTCCTGGGCATCCATTCCCTGGAGCGGTCGGCCACCCTGCAGGTCCGCACCCTCAGCGCCGGGCGCGACGGCATCCTGCTGGCGCCGGAGCATGCGCAGGAAGAGGTGCGCCAGCAGGTGGCCAATCACCGCCCCGACCATGCCAAGCTGCCCTGGGCCGGCCTGCTGCGCCGCCTGGCCCGGGAATCGCCGGGGTACGACGCTTAAGTGAGCCCCTCCTCGGCCAGCGCCCGCGCGACCGACGGCACGTGCTTCAGTTGGGCGGCGTAAGTCCGCAATTCTTCCGGCACATCGATCTCGTGCCGGGCCGCCCACAGCAGCATCACGAACAGATAGGCGTCGGCGATCGTCATCCGGTCGCCGACCAGGAACGGCCCGCCACCCAGCTCGTCCGCCAAGGTGGCGAAGTGCCGGAGCAGCAACGCCCGTGACCTGTCCTTCTCCGCGTCAGGCGCCTTTTTCCAGAACGGCTTGAAATTGCCGTGGACCTCCGTCGCCATGAAGGACAGGGCCTCCAGCACCTTCCAGCGGCCGAAGCCCTCGCGGGGCAGCAGGATGCCGGCCTGATCGGCGATGTAAGTGAGGATGGCCAGGGATTCGGCCAATACCGCGCCATCATCCAGTTCCAGCGCCGGGATGAATCCCTTGGGATTGATCGCCCGGAAATCGCGCCCGTCGCTGGTCCGCTTTTCCATGTCGATGGTCACCAGCCGGTAGGACATGCCCGCCTCGGCAAGGGCGATATGGGAGGCGAGGCTGCACGCACCGGGAAAATAAAACAGGTTCATGGGAAGTCCCCTACTGGCCGACCGCTCGGGACGGCCGAAGCCGGCCTGAGGTGGTCTATAAAGTTGACCAGCACCAAATAGGTGACTATAGGCTGGACCCACAAGAACGCATATTTTTGGGACCAGGTCATATGGATGTGCCCACGTCAGCCGAGGTTCCCCCCGATGCGCCCAGGGATTGCCGGGGAGTGAGCGAGGTGCTCAACCGTGTCGGTGACAAATGGACGGTGCAGGTGGTGGTGGCGCTGCGTGAGCAGCCGCGGCGCTTCAACGACATCAAGCGCCAGGTGGCCGGCATCTCCCAGCAGATGCTGACCCGCACGCTCAAGACCTTGGAGCGTGACGGCATGGTGTCGCGCACGGTCTGCCCCACCACGCCGCCACAGGTGGAATACGCGCTGACGGCGCTGGGACAGTCCCTGGCCGTGCCGGTGCGCCAGTTGGCGGAATGGGCCCGCGCCAACCTCGCGGCCATCCATGACAATCGCGTGCGGTACGATTCAGGGGAATAGTCCCGACCCGAAGCATCATGGCCTGACAGAAGACGCCAGTTTGACGCCTTCAATTTCCAGCCTTACAATGTCAGGATAGTATTTGAGGACAGCCGCATGGCACCCGCCAAGACCACATTGGAAGTAGACGTGGGCAAGCTGAACGAAGCGGCCGTACAGGCCGGGTTCCAGCAGGGGCGGTGCGTGCGTGTGTCCATCGAATACGTGGATGCAGGCGATGCGCGCAAGGTGACGGCCCGCCGTCTACGCCCCGCGCTGGACAAGCTTCCCATTCCAGCAGAGACGTCCGGCATGACCGACGCGGAGATTATCGAATACGCCGTTCGCCTGACGGATGAGGCGCGGGGCGCGCACCGCAAGCGGCAGAACGATACCCATTCCTGCTGACCCTATCGCCCATCACCGCCAGGCGTAATTGAAGCTGAGGGAGATGCGTTCCTCATCCGCGCGGTTCAGCGCCACCTCGTGCCGCAGCCAGCTTTCCCACATCAGCAGGGTGCCGGCCTGGGGTATCAGGGCGATGGTGGGCTGTAGCGACCGGTCGGCCTTGGCCTTGCGCGGCGGGGCCGCCATCATCAGGGCCAGGCGCGGATCCTCGAACTTCAGGACCGAAGCGCCGGCCGGCACCTGGACATAGTAGGTGCCGCTGATCACGCTGTTGGGATGGATGTGCGATCCGTGGAAGCCGCCCGGATCCAGCACGTTGATCCACAGGGAATCCAGTTCCAGCTTGCGGCCGCCCAGGTCCCATTCCTGCACCTTGGCGAAGGCCTTGGCGTGGCGGTCCAACTGGGTCTTCAGGCCCTTCAGCACGGGGAAGCGCCAGATCAGGTCGTCCAGCGAGGCGTAACTGGTATAGCCGGTGTAGCCATGCTTGTCCGACCAGCGCCGGCCGGCACCGTCGTCCTCCGCCGCACTGACACAGCAGGCGGCGATTTCCTCATTCGCGGGCATCAGATCGGTCAGTTCGGCCCGGTAGATGCGGGTGGCGAACAGGGTTTCGATCTGGGTCGTGGCGGCACCCTGGGCCGCATTAGGGGGCGTGTCGGTCATGCCCCGGGCTTTAACCCGGGGCGAGGGGAACGTCAATCACGCCGCGTCCGCCTGGGGCTCTTCCTCTTCCCCCTCCTCCTGGTCCGCCACGGCCTGGCGCACCAGGTCGATCAGGCTGGCGATGGATTCCGTCGGGTTGGGACGATGGGCCAGGATGACACTGACCGGCGCCAAGGGTGGCAGCACATCGGCCGGCAGGGGCGGCAGCGGGTCGAAGGCCATGGCGCGGCAGGTCAGGCCCAGGCCGGCCCGCACGGCGGCCCGCAGGCTGGACAGGTTGGGGGTTTCCACCACGATGCGGTAGGGCCGGCCGATGCGATCCAGGGCGCTGATCGCCGCCTCGCGGAAGCGGCAGGGCGTTTCCAGCACCACCAGCGGCAGCACGTCGGCCGCCAGCAGTTCCGGATTGCCCATCCAGCGCACCGCCGCCGTCAGCACCCCGTTGGGGTCGCCGGCCGGGCCGAAGCCCGCCACCACGTCCAGTTTGTCGGTGGTCAACTGGTCCAGCAGTTCCGCCGTGCCGGCGATGCGGGCGTGCAACTGCGCCTTGGGATGGATCTGGGCATAGCTGGCCAGCACGCCGGTCAGCAGCGTGTCGGTCATGTCCTGCACCATGCCCACGCGCACAGGTCCGGCGAAGGCCCCGGCGGTGACGGCACTGACCGCCTGTTCATTCATGTCCAGGATCTTGCGCGCGAAACCCAACAGGGTCACGCCGGCCGGCGCCAGGGTCAGGCGGCGACCTTCACGCAGGAACAGCTGGGTCTGCAGCAAATCCTCCAGCCGCTTGATCTGCAGGCTGAGGGCCGACTGGGTCAGGAAGATGCGCTCCGTCGCCTTTTGCAAGGTGCCGGCATCCACGATGGCGACAAAGGTGCGCAGCAACTCGGTGGGCAGATTGGGGGGCACGGGGATCGTCCTCCGCTGTCCTGAGGTTTCTCGTTAGCCATATTTACACACGCGGGTGATGCCTGCGGCAACCTGACTCTGCAACATATCGATGTACAATATATCGCATAGCTCATTATTTAGCAGTTAAATTTTGTGTTTTTAATTCAAGGCGTGGGCTGGATTGCCATTTCGCCCTGCATCCGAAGCCATAAGCCGGATGCGCCAAAATTCGGCCATCTCATAAGTTACTCAAGGATAAGTCAATTTACGGCCCATCCCACCGTCCTGTCTAAAAACCCGGCCACATCATTCCACAGCAAAGAAGCCCGGTCCGGGAAACAGGCGGATGCCGCCCCGAAAGATTGGGACGAAGGGATTTACATGCGCGCCACGTTCATTCACCGCCGGCACCGGGCCCTGCTGCTGGCGACCGCCCTGGTCCTGCCGATGGCGGCCCAGGCCGCCGACCAGCCGGCACCCGTCACCGACGCCGCGGCCCCCGATACCGCCCCGGTGGATGAGTTGGTGGTGACCGGCCTGCGCGGTGGCGAACGCAAGGCCGCCATCGACAGCCCCAGCCCGATCGATGTGGTGGGGGCGGACCAGCTGGCGGCCACCGGCAAGGTCGGCCTGAAGGAACTGCTGAACGAGCTGGTGCCGTCCTTCAACCTGCCCGGCGTCAACGGCGGCGGCACGTCGTGGACCGTGCGTTCCACCACCATGCGCGGCCTGAACGGCGACCAGGTGCTGGTCCTGGTCAATGGCAAGCGCCGGCACAACACCGCCCTGATCAACAACCTGGCACGCATCGCCAATGGCGGCGTGCCGGTGGATCTGGACCTGATCCCTGTCGCCTCCATCGACCATATCGAGGTGCTGCGCGATGGGGCCGCCGCCCAGTACGGGTCGGACGCCATCGCCGGCGTCATCAACGTCATCCTGAAGGAGGGTGGCGACAGCGGATCGGTGGAAAGCAGCCTGGGCCAGAACTACGGCGGCGACGGCTTCACCAAGCACGTGGCCGCGGACTATGGCTTCGACCTGCCGCAACAGGGTTTCGTCAACCTGGCCGCCGACTACAAGGACAATCAGTCGGCCAGCCGCGCCGCGCCCACCAGCGTCGCCCGGCTGTACAACCCCCTGGCCAACGGCCAGCCCGACCCGCGTGAGGCCACGGCCGACCGCACCTTCTACGGCGGCGGCTACGGCCCGGGACAGGAAACCATCTACAGCGGGTCGTACAACGCCGAACTGCCGGTGGGCGACGACGTCACGCTGTATTCCTTTTCCACCGTCTCAAAGCGGCGGTCGCGCAAGAACACCGGCAGCTTCCTGCCCAACAACATCAACTCCCTGCCGGAGATCTACCCCGACGGCTTCAACGCCCTGCGCCGCATCTACGAGACCGACTTCCAGGCCACGGTGGGCGGCCGTGGCACCATCGGCCCCTGGGCCTGGGACCTCAGCACCACCTACGGCCGCGACGACGCCAAGCTGGACGGCGAGAACACGCTGAACGCCACGCTGGGCCCCGACAGCCCAACCTACTTCCACCTGGCCGACCAGATCTTCGACCAGGTGACCACCGACCTGGATGTCAGCCGTCCCCTGGATGTGGGCCTCTCCGCCCCCGTCACCCTGGCCTGGGGCCTGGAACACCGGTACGAGCGGTATGAGATCGACCCCGGCGACCCCGCCAGCTACGCCATCGGCAACTACGTCATCCCCACGGGATATTACGCCGGCCAGCATCCGCAGCCGGGCCTGGCCTCCTACAGCGGCACCTCGCCGGCCGACAGCGGCGCCATCGCCCGCAACAACGGGGCGGCGTATATCGACCTGTCCACCAACCTGACCCCCGCCTGGTCGGTGGATGCCGCCGGCCGGGTGGAACATTACAGCGGCGACGTGGGCGACACCGCCAGCGGCAAGCTGGCCACGCGGTATGAGATCGCCCCCGGCTACGCCCTGCGCGGCACGGTCAGCAACGGCTTCCGCGCGCCCTCGCTGGCGCAGAGCATCTTCGCATCCTCCACCTTCACCGGCACGGTGGACGCGGCCGGCAACTACATCACCCTGCCGGTCAAGGTGCTGCCCGCCACCTCGGGCGAGGCCAAGGCCCTGGGCGCCACGCCGCTGACGCCGGAGAAATCCACCAACTACAGCGTGGGGTTCACGGCTGAACCGGTGCACGGCCTGGAATTCACATTGGACGCCTATCGCATCGACATCACCGACCGCATCGTGGAAACCGGATTGCTGACCGGGACGGCGGTGTCGTCCGTGCTGCAGGCCGCCGGCTTCGCGCCCGGCCTGTCGGCGCAGTATTACACCAACGCCGCCGATACCCGGACGGACGGCATGGATGCCGTCGCCCATTATTTGGTGGATTTGGACCAGGCCGGCGACCTGCGCCTGGGCGCGGCCTATAGCTGGAACCGCACCTACATCACCAGCTTGAAACCCACGCCGACCCAGCTGTCATCCCTGGGCTACGCCCTGTTCGACCGGCAGAAACAGGCCGATCTGACCGACGGCACGCCACGCGGCAAGGCCATCTTCTCCGCCGACTGGCACTGGGACCGCCTGCATGTCGGCACGCGCCTGACCCGCTATGGCAGCTATACCGAGGCCGGCACCGTGGCCGCCAACGACCGCACCTACAGCGCCAAGTGGATCACCGACCTGGACGTCGGCGTGGACGTGACAGACCGCGTCAGCCTCAGCGTCGGCGCCAACAACCTGTTCGACGTCTATCCCGACACCATCGGCATCGTCGACGCCAAGACCGGCCTGAACAAGTACGGCCTATTCTCCCCCTTCGGCATCACCGGCGGCTATTACTACACCCGCGTGGGCGTGAAGTTCTGACGTCCGAACTTGTGAGCCCCAATGCATGCGCCGGGCAAAAGTCATTCAGCATTATTTCTAAAATTTTTGGTTGAACACCCCGCGCTATACTTCCAGCCGGCCAGCCTTTCATCCCACCCCTTGGTGCCCACGGCAGCCCCTTGTCCCGTGAACGCCCTTCCCTTGGCCTGGAGACATGACATGAGCGTGATCAGCCTGAAGCAGACCGTGACCAACAGCCAGGACGGCGCGTTGGCCATCCGCCCGCTGCAACCCACCATCGGGGCGGAAATCAGCGGCGTGGATTTGAGCCAACCCCTGGACGATGCCGCGCGCGACGCCATCAGGGCCGCCGTGCTGCGGCACAAGGTGGTGTTCTTCCGCGACCAGGACATCACCCGCGACCAGCAGCTGGTGTTCGCCCGGCGCTTCGGCCCCATCTACACCCACCCCACCACCGCCGGGGTGGATGGCCATCCCCAGATCCACGGGATCACGGCGGCCGAGTTCGCCAAGCATGAACAGGCCAAGCGCGAGGCGGCGGCCAAGGCCGGCCGGGTCGACACCACGCATGAGGAGAAGTTCCACACCGATACCAGCTGGCGCCTGGTGCCGGCCTGGGGGGCCGTGCTGCGCGGCGTGACCATACCCGAGGTTGGCGGCGACACCATCTGGGTGGATGCGGAGGCCGCGTACAACGGCCTGCCCGAGGACGTGAAGCGCCGGCTGGATGGCCTGCACGTCACCCACGACTTCCGCGACGCCCTGAACAAGGTGGGGAAGGACTATCCCATCGTGGCCCACCCGGTGGCCCGCCGCCATCCGGAGACGGGCGCCACCATCCTGTGGGTCAACTACTCGCAAAAGCCGCAGATACTGGGCCTGGAACTGGCGGAAAGCCGCGAACTGCTGGCCATCATCCTGAACCAGTACAAGCGCCCGGAATACCAGGTGCGGTTCCAGTGGCGGCCAAATTCCGTCGCCTTCTGGGACAACCGCGCCGCCGTGCATTACGCCGTGCGCAACTACGGCGACTTCCCCCGCGTGGTGGAACGCGTGCTGATCGCCGACCAGGCCCACCATGCGGACCTTTAAACGCCTGGCAGCACTCGCCGCCGCCGCCCTGTCCTTATGGGTCGGCGGCGCACATGCCGCCGACCTGGCGCCTTTGCGCGTGGGCGACCAGCGGGGTGCCGTCCAGGTGCTGCTGAAGGCCGCCGGCGAGCTTGAGAACGTGCCCTATCGCATCGAATGGGCCCTGTTTCCGGTGGGGGCGCCGCTGGTTGAGGCCTTGAACGCCGACGCCATCGACTTCGGCTATGTCGGCGACGCCACCACCACCTTCGCCCTGGCGGCCGGCGCCCGGCTGAAGACCATCAACGTCTGGGAGTTCGGCCAAGGGGGCAGCGCCATCGTGGTGCCGGAGGCCGCCCCTTACCGCATCGCCGCCGATTTGCGGGGCCACCGCATCGGCCTGGTGCGGGGGTCGCCGGGGCACCTGCTGGTGGTGGCGGCCTTGAAGCAGGCGGGCGTGCCGCTATCCGATGTCACGCTGGTCTATCTGTCGGCGGCCGATGCCAAGGCGGCGCTGGGCAGCGGGTCCATCGACGCCTGGGCCATCTGGGACCCGTACGTCGCCGCCGCCCAGTTGCAGGACCACATGCGCATCCTGGTGAACGGTAAGGGCGTGGTGAGCGAGGTTGAGTGTGGTGTCGCCAGCGATGGCGTCATCGCCGCCAAGCGGACCCAGCTGGTTGACTTCATCGGCCGCGTCCGCCGCGCCTATCAATGGGCGGAAACCCACAGACAAGAACAGGCGGAGGCCTACGCCCGCGACACCGGCACCCCCATCGAGGTGGCGACCCTGACCTTCAGCCGCCATGAGGTGGCGGTGCTGCCCGCCGTGACCGACGCCGCCATCGCCACCCACCAGGCCGTGGCCGATCTGTATTTCGAGGCGGGTGTCATCCCCCGCCGGGTGGAGGTCGCCCAGACCTACGACCGCAGCTTCACGCTCAGCCCCTGATACCCAGCCCTGAAGGAGATGACCCATGACGCTCGCCGCCATCGTCCCCGCCTTCCGCCCTCGGGTGGAAACCCAATCGCACCCGGCGGCAAGCCTGCTGGCCCGCCGTTATGCCGCCGACCTGCCGCTGGATGCCGACGAACTGGGCCCCGACCAGTGGAATGAGGTGCTGACCGGCCTGCTGTCGCACAAGTCGGTGCGGGCCTATCGCCCCGATCCGCTGCCCGAGGGCACGCTGGAGACCCTGGTGGCGGCGGCACAATCGGCCCCCACCTCCAGCAACTTGCAGGCCTGGAGCGTGGTGGCGGTCACCGACCCGGCGCGCAAGGCCAGGTTCGCCGCCCTATCGCAGAACCAGGCGCACATCGAACAGGCGCCCCTGTTCCTGATCTGGCTGGCCGACCTGTCGCGCCTGGACGCGCTGGGCAAGGCCCGGGCGGGCGAGGCGGAGGGGTTGGACTATCTGGAAACCCTGATCGTCGGCGTGACCGACGCCACCATGGCGGCGCAAAACGCGGTGGTGGCGGCGGAATCGCTGGGCCTGGGCACCGTCTACATCGGCGCCCTGCGCAACCGGACGGAGGAAGTGGTGGCGGAACTGAACCTGCCGCCCAAGGTGCTGCCCCTGTTCGGCCTGTGCGTGGGTTATCCCGACCCGGCCAAGGCGACGGGGGTCAAGCCGCGCCTGCCGCAGGGCGTGGTGCTGCACCATGACCGCTATGGCACGCAGGACCAATGGCCGGCCATCACCGCCTATGACGGCCATGTCCGCGCCTTTTACACGGCGCAAGGCATCACCGCCCCGGACTGGAGCGACACGGTGGTCAATCGGGTGCGCGGGCCCGCCGCCCTGACCGGCCGCCATCGCCTGCGCCAGATCCTGGTGGATCTGGGCTTCCCCTTGCGCTGAAAGACCGGACGTCGATGTCGCTTCAACTGGAAACCGACGTGCTGATCATCGGCGGCGGCCTGGCCGGGTGCTGGGCCGCCATCGCCGCCGCGCAGGCGGGTGCCGATACCATCCTGGCCGACAAGGGCTATTGCGGCACCAGTGGCGTCACCGCCACCGCCGGGCCCAACCACTGGTGGGTGCCGCCCGACCCGGAGAAGCGGGCCCAGGCGGTGAGCGAGCGCAACAATCGCGCCCTGGGCCTGGCCGATCCGCGCTGGATGGCGCGCATCATCGACACCACCTGGCGCACCCTGCCCACCCTGGCCGATTATTATCAGCATTCCATCACCACCGATGGCGTGCCGCACTACCAGTCGCTGCGCGGGCCGGAATACCTGCGGGCCCTGCGCCGTTATGCCGAGGCGGCGGGCGTGCGCATCCTGGACCATAGCCCCGCCCTGGAACTGCTGCTGCACGCCGACGGATCGGTGGCGGGTGCCCGGGGCCTGCGCCGCCAGGTGAACCCGCCGGCGGGCCAGGACTGGACCGTGCGCGCCGGCGGGGTGGTGCTGGCCACCGGCGGCTGCGCCTTCCTGTCCAAGCTGCTGGGCAGCCGCAACAACACCGGCGACGGTCATCTGATGGCGGCGGAGGCCGGCGCCCGGCTGTCGGGCATGGAGTTTTCCACATACCACACGGTGGCGGAGCGGCACTCCACCCAGACCCGCTCCGCCTCCTACGCCTTCGCCGACTATTTCGATGCCGACGGACGGCAGATCGACACCGGGCCGGATACGGATGTGACCTTGCCCTTGGCCCGCGCCCTGCTGGCCGGGCCGGTCTACGCCACGCTGGCGCGCATGCCGCCGGACCTGCGGGCGATCTTGCCTCAGATCCAGCCGGCCATCCTGCTGCCCTTCCAACGCCAGGGCATCGACCCCTTCACCCAGCGCTTCGCCATCACCCTGCATGGCGAGGGCACGGTGCGAGGCACCGGCGGCCTGCGTCTGGCCGACGACGATTGCCAGACCGACGTGCCCGGCCTCTACGCCGCCGGCGACGCGGCCACCCGCGAACTGATCGCCGGCGCCGTCTCGGGCGGCGGGGCGCAGAATTCAGCCTGGGCGCTGTCGTCCGGCACCTGGTCCGGCCATGCCGCCGCCAGCACGGCTCGCATCCAGGGCCGCCGCGCGGGTGAGGCGGCCGACGCCATCGGTGGTGCCGGCATCCGCCCCAGGACGGCCGGCGGCGACGGCGCCGCCCTCACCCACCACCTGACCCAAGGCGTACAGGCCGAAATGCTGCCCTATGACAAGATCCTGTTCCGCCGCGCGCCCGTTCTGACCCGCTCGCTCGACACGCTGGACGCCCTGTGGCGCGAGGCGCGCGACCGGCTGACCCCCGGTACCGACGTCACCACCCGGGTGCGGGCGCGCGAGGCCGCCGCCCTGGTGGCCTGCGCCCGCTGGACTACCGCCACGGCCCTGGCCCGCGGCGAAAGCCGGGGCCTGCACCGGCGGGAGGACGCGCCGGCCCTGGACGCCACGCTCAGCCACCGCCTGTTGTCCGGCGGCCTGGACCGGACCTGGGTCGCCGCCGACGCGGGTCTGGCCCAGGCCGCTGTGGCCTGAGGGGAACGCCATCATGATCGAACTGGTGATCCAGGACCGCTGCACCGGCTGCAATGCTTGCGTCCAGGCCTGCCCCACCAACGTCTTCGACGCCGCGCCGGCGGGGCCTCCCGTGATCGCGAGGCAGGACGACTGCCAGACCTGTTTCCTGTGCGAGCTTTATTGCGAGGCCGACGCCCTCTACGTGGCGCCCAACTGCGACGCGCCGGTGACCGTGGACGCCGCCACCATCGTGGCCAGCGGCCTGCTGGGCCAGTTCCGCCGCCATTCCGGCTGGCACGAATGGGCCAACGACCCGACCCACGCCAACCTGCACTGGCGCATGGGCGAACTGTTCGCGCGGGGGCGCAAGCCGGCGATCAAATCCGCGACGTGAATGGCCGGATCCGCCGCCCGACCTCGGCGGCGGATGTCGCCGAAACACCGGCTTCCGAGGCCAGCTGCGGCCAACGGTCAATGGCGGCCTTCACCTGATCGACACACGCCAAAGCGACATCCCGGCGCACGCCCACATCGCCGGCGACGCGCAGGATGTGATCAATGCCAGGCTCGCGTCCTTCACGCGCGATGTCCAGCGCGTGTTCCCCGCCCGGCCCGGACGAAAACGTGATGTCATACGCTGGGGACACCGACCAGGTGCCATCGGCGGCCATAAGGAAGCTGTGGTTCTTGGTATGGTCGTCACGGTTCCAGGCCAGGACATTGAAGACCATGCGAGCGAACATCTGTTCAACGTCCGCCTGACGCCGCGTCAGGCTGCGGGTCGCCTTCAGCAGGCCGTCATATCCGACGCTGGGCAGGCGATGATCGATGTTCAGCAGGCCACTCAGGGTGTGCATATGCACACGCCGGTTGCCGACACGATCAAAGCGCCTGATACCGAAATGCCCCGGCCCCGTGGTGGATGGAAACAGGCGGGTCGGCGGCATGGCGATGCCCGCCTGCCGCGCCATGCCAGTGTAGGCCTGTTCAATGGCACCGACATCGGGTGGATCCCCCACCCCTCGGAATTTGACGATCCAATGTTCATAGGCGTCCGGCAGGTCGTCCACGCCATGGATCAATCGCGTGCCGGCCGGCGAGCAACCGACCAGAGCCTTGGGGCGGGCACCTTGGGGTGAGCCGCCGATCCGCAGCAGTTCATCCAGCACGGCCACCGGATCGTCCGCCAGCACCAATCGGGATTCCCCGGCCAGGCGGTCGAGATCGACGTCGTTCCCCGCATCCGCCGCCAGGACGGGATGCTCCGGCACATAGGTAAGCGCCCCCATGCCCCGCGTTCCAACCCAGGCCAGCCGGTCAAGCGGCGTCAACCGGCCAGGCTGGACGCCGACCTGGTGCAGCTTGCGGTCCATCAGCAGGCGCCCCCAGCCGTCGGGCAAACTGTCGTTGAAAAGCCCATGCAAGCGGTCGAACACCTCACGCGGCCCCTCCATGACACCAGGACCGAGGCGCAGGCGGAATGGCGACACTTCAAACCCTTGGCTCAGGAAAGCCTGGTCATATTCGAACCAGGCCGCACGATCCCGCCATGCCAGGCGGCCGACCAGGTGCCCCCCCATTTCCACCCGAAGCAGCGTGATGGGTCGGAATTTCATTATTTGTTCGTCCCCCGCGCCCGCCTCTGCGGCTGCGCGATCATCGCATCCAGCGAGGTGAACTTGGGCGGCTTGAACAGATCTTCGAACGCCGCCTCTTGGCGCAAGGCGATGGCGACGCGCACCACCAGGTCCAGGGAGCCGGCGCCCAGGCGTTCGAACCGCTTCAGGCTGCCCAGGCTGACACCAGCCCTTTCCGCCAATCCCTCCTGGCTGAGGTTGGCGGCCAACCGGGCCTCACGGGCCCGGGCCGCGATCGCCTTGCAGGTGTCGGCGGGTGAGGTGAAATCAGTGAATAACATTTGATCCATTATATCGGAGAAAACCGATCTGTGGATCATATATAGGCTGTTATTCTAGCGCATCAATAGCGCGCCCATTACGGCAACCACCCCGGTATCGCCTTCAGCTCCGCCCGGCGCGACAGGTCGGGCCAGGCCTTGGCCCAGCAGCAATTGTGGTCCTGGCCGGGCACGGTGACGATGCGGGCCGAGGCGGGCTGCGGCTGGTGGGCGACGAAGGAACGGGCGATGGCGCCGTCGATCACCTTGTCATTGGCACCGTTGAAATGCACCTGTGGCAGGCGGGACAGCTTGGCGGCGTCGGTCACCGGGTCCAGCGAGGCCGACAGGGGCGCCAGTTCCAGGGTCTGGACCCACAGGCCCACATCCAGGTTGCCGGCGACCGTGACTAGGCCGACCACGTCCGCCCGGCGTTCGGCCAGCAGGGCCACCAGGCCGCCGCCGCCGGAATACCCCACCAGCACCAGGCGGCCGGCATGGCTCCGCGCCTTCAGCTGGTCCAGCGCCGCCGAAGCGCTGTCCACCACCTCGGGCGCGAAGCGGGCCTTGGTCCAGTAATCCACCTGGCAGGTGCGGCCACGGGTGGGCATCACGTACTGGCAGGGCCGGGCCAGATAGGCCACGGGGCCTGCCCCCGGATGCTGCTGCGCCAGGCGCAGGGCCAGGGGATCGGTGGGCGTGGGATCGGCCGCCGGCGATGTCGGCGTCAGGTAGGCCAGGCCGTCGCCCTCGATATAGACGGTCAGCACGGCGTCGGGCCCTGTGGCCGCCGCGCCGGGCTTCATCGCCGTCGCCAGGTCGAAGGCGCCGGCGGACAGGTAATCCCAGGACCAGCCGCCGGCCTGGGCCACCTCCGGCCCCCGTTCCTGGCGGCCGTAGAGCTTGGACAGGCCGGAGCAGGCGGCCAGGGGCCCGAGGGCCCCCAGCGCCAGGGTCAGCAGCAGGGCCTGGACGGCCCGCCGCCTCACTTCTTCGTGGCCTTCAAGTCGGCCAGGGCCTTGGCGATACGGTCGATGACCGGTCCCCACTGGCCCCATTCCGTCTGCCGGAACAGGCGGACAGACGGATACCACGGCGTGTCGTCACGGCCCTGCAACCAGCGCCAGTCCGGCAGCAGGGGCAGCATCACCCAGGCCGGCCGGCCCAGGGCGCCCGCCAGATGCACGGGCGAGCTGTCGATGGAGATCAACAGGTCGACCTCCATCAGGATGGCGGCCGTATCCTCGAAATCCTTGATCTCGGGGCTGAGGCTGACGACATGCTTGCCCAATGCCACCGGCGGATTCAGCGCCTGCTCCTCCTTCGGGCCCTTCTGCACCGAGAACAGGGTGACCCCGTCCTGCGCCAGCGGCGCCAGCATCTCCAGCCCCATGGACCGGTTGGCGTCGTTGAAGTGCGTCGGGCGGCCGGCCCAGAGGAAGGCCACCTTCAGGCCCTGGTATTGCGACAGGCGCTTGCGCCAATGGTCCCGCCGGTCGGGTAGCGCCGACAGGTAGGGCATGGGCTCGCCCGGCAACTGGCTGACCTGCAGGCCCATGATCATGGGCAGGCTCATCATTTCGGCGTGGACGTCGAAATGGGGCGGCAGTTCGCCGCGCAGGGTGATGGCATCGAAACCCTTCATGCGGCGGGCCAGGCTGGCCGTCTCATGATTGATTTCCAGCACCACGTTGGCCTGGCTCTTCTCCTTCGCCCACGCGACCATGCGCATGAACTGGAAGGTGTCGCCATAACCCTGCTCATCATGGATCAGCAGGGTCTTGCCGGGAATGGCCCGCCCGTCCCAGCGCGGCCGCTGCACCTTGCGCTCGATGCGCGTGGTGTGGGCCAGGCTGTAGCGGTAGGCGTATTCACGCCAACCCCGGTCGAACTCACCCAGCAACAACAGGGTTTCCGCCAGGTCGAAGCGGGTGGACAGGTGCCCCGGCAGGGCATCCACCAGCATCTCCTGGATGGGCTTGGCCTCCAGCACCCGTCCCTGCACGCGCAGGGACTGGGCCAGCAGGGCCCACAACGTCACCGGACCGGTGCCGCTGGCCAGCAGCGGGCGGACCATGGCCTCGACCTCGGCCCCCCGCCCCGCGATCAGCATGGGGCGGACTTGTGCCTCAAGATCCTTGATATCCATGACGACCGCCCCCGTCAGCTGGCGGCCGGCTTGCGGCGGCTGCGGGCGGGCTTGGCCGCCTCAGCCACCGGCGCTTCGACCGGGGCCGCCACGGGGGCGGCTTCGGCCTTGGCCTTCTTCGGGGCGGCCTTCTTCGGTTCAGCCTTGGGGGCCTCAACCTTCGGTGCCTCGACCGGTGCCGCTTCGGCGGCGGGGGCCGCCTTGGCCTTCTTCGGCGCGGCCTTGGGCGCGGCAACCTTGGCGGCCGGCTTGGCCACCGGCGCGTCCGGGGCATTGGGGTCGATGCCCAACGCCGCCAGCAGCGGGGTCAGCTGGGCCGCGTACGGCTTCCAGCGGCCCAGGCTGCTGCGGAAGATGGGCTGGCGCACCTGGTTCAGGCTGGCGGTCTTGATGGTCCGCTGGGTCTTGTGGAAGTCCAGGCAGGCCGGATTCCAGTCCAGGCCGACGAAGTCCACCAGGCGGCGGGCCTCCGTCTCCAGATCGTCCACCACATCCTCGTACCGCACCTCGATGAAGCGGTCGGCCGGCAGGACGGCGCGCCAATGATCCATCAGCGCCTCATAGGCGCGGTAGAACTCACCCAGTTCCGTCAGGTCGTAGGTGAACAGCTGTTCCCGCGTGAACAGCTTGGTGTAGCAGGACAGGCAGGTGTCCACCGGGTCGCGGCGCACATGGATGATGCGGGCGTCCGGCAAGGCCAGGTTGATCAGGCCGGCGAACAGGAAGTTCGACGGCATCTTGTCCACCACCCGGCGACGGTTGCCGGCCAGGGTGCGGACCTGGTCCAGGTAACGCTGGCCGATGGTGGCCTTGCCCTCATCCGTCAGCTGCGGGATGAAAGCCGGATAGGGGCCGACCTGGTTCACCAGCGTGTTCAGGAAGGGCAACTCGCCGGCGGCGGCCACCTGCGGGTGGCTGCCCAGGACCTGTTCGACCAGCGTGGTGCCGGACCGCGGCATGCCAAGGACGAACACCGCCAGGTCGCTGCCCTGGGTCGTGGCCTTGGCGCCCTTGAAGGCGGCGGCGGGGAAACACTTGGCGATGTCGCCGACCCAGCGCTGGGTGGCGGCGCTGTCATAGACGAAGGTCGCCCGCTTCTCACGGTTGCCCTGGTTCAGGTAGGCGAAGGCGCGCTCGCCATCGCCGATGTCCATCCAGGCCTTGCCCAGCGCGAAATTCAGGGCCGTGCGGTCGGTCTGCGACTGCACCGCGTCCGGGCCTTCCAGCAGGGACTGCATGCGGCCGACCAGCGGGTCGCCCGGCTGATAGCGATGCAGGTCGGACAGGTTGAACAAGGCGGAGGCCGAACGCGGGAACTGCGCCACCACCTGGTCGAAGGCGGCCTTGGCCTGGTCCTTGTCACCGCGCTCCATCAGCAGGACGCCGCGGTTGATCATGGCCTTTTCCGGGGCGAAACCCAGCGACTTGGTGGCCTTGTCGAAGGCGACCAGGGCCTCGTCATGCTGGCCCAGGGCCTGCAGCACCTCACCCAGGACGTTCTGCGCCTCGCCATTGTCGGGTTGGCTGGCCACGGCGCGGCGGGCGTCGGCCAAGGCCTCATCCAGCCGGTCCAGGTGGCGCAGGGCGGTGGCGCGCACCGTCAGGGCGCCGGCATGCAGGGGCGCGAAGCTCAGCAGCGAGTCGATCCAGCGCAGCGCATCGTCATTGCGGTTGCGGCCCAGTTCCACCGCCGCCGCGTTGATGTAGGCGTCGGCCAGGCGCGGGTTCAGGTCGATGGCCTTGCGGGCGCTGGCCAGGGCGTCGTCCGGGCGGCCCAGATCGTTCAGCAGGTTGGCCAGGTTGCTCTGCGCCTCGGCATAGGCCGGCGCCAGGCTGAGGGCCTGTTCATAACGCTGGCGCGCCTGGTCCAGGCGGCCCAGACGCTTCAGGGTGTTGCCCAGGTTGTTGTGCGCCTCGGCATAGTTCGGCTGCAAGGCCACCACCCGCTCCAGGCACGACAGGCTGTCTTCCAGCTTGCCGGCTTCCTGCAGGATGATTCCCAGGTTGTTCCAGCCGGCGACCAGCGCGTTGTCCATGGTCACGGCGCGGCGTGCCGCCACCTCGGCCTCGGCCAGCAGGCCCTTCTGGCGGCACATCTCACCCAGGTTGCTGAGGTAGACGGCCGGCACGCGCGGCGCCTGGCAGGCGCGGCGCAGATGGTCGATGGCCAGGTCCAGGTTGCCGTACGCGTGGGCCATCAGGCCCATCAGGTGCAGGGCGTCCGACTGGCCGGGCCACAGGGCCAGCACATGCTGACACAGGCGTTCCGCCTGATCGGCCTGGCCGGCGTTCCAATGGGCGTGGGCCTGGCCCAGCGCCTGCTCGACGGTCATGGTGTTTTGCTGTTGCGTGCTCATGGCTTCGTGCGCTTCGTCAGGACGATGGAATGGTCAGGGCGAGTTCGGATGTCAGGCTTAGTGCTTGGCCGGCGCCGGCAAGGCTTTCAGCGCCGCCGACAGCCCGGCCAACTGCACGGGGATGTCGATCGGGCTCTTGTCGCCATTGATGTAGCGCACGGCCAGCACCTTGCCATTGGTGAAACGGTCCAGCACCTTGCCGTCCTCAAGATCGGCGGCAGCGACGCAGCCGCCCGGCTGGCAACCGTCGAAGGGTAGCGTCAACGGCTTGTCCTGGTCCACCACCAGGGTGATGCCGGGCTGCAGCAGGACGCCCAGCGGCGTTGCCAGGATCAGGCGGGGCTTGCCCTCCGGCCCGATATAGCCCAGGCGGACATGCAGCATCATGACGTTTTGCGGCGTGGCGATGGCGAACTGCTCCACATAGCAGATCTCGGCACCGGCATCGGTCTTGGTGCAGGCCTTGGACCACAGCGGGCCCGGCGCCTTGGTGACCTCAGGCACACCCTTGGCCGCCGGCTGGGTCGCCGCGGGCGCGACCGTGGCCGGCGCCGTCTTGTTCGGCTCCGCCGCCACCGTGGCGCGCGCCGCCCCCATCATCCCCGCGGTGAGACCGATCGCCATTGCGACAGCGGCCGCCCCTGCAAAAATCCTCATCTCGGTACTCCGGAAAAAAGGCCCACCAAAAAACGCGGCTGTTCCCTGTCTGCGACCCGGCCGCTTATAGACAACCGCTTATAGAATGAATCGGCTGGCAACCGCCACGTCCGAACCATCGCGCCGCCCCAATCTGGCCCACCCCATCTGGAGGCGCGATAATGGACTAACCAACAGGGAAGCGATAGCGTCAAGCTCTTAACAAACCGTATACCATCCTATTGCCGCCGCAGGGCGTTGATAGCCGGTTTCCCAAGGAAAATCCTCGGTTTGTTCCTGACGAATTCTGATAACGGATTGGCCGCCCAAGCGACCTAACGGTATTTCTTCCCACATCACCTGAATCTGGGAAGGAAGGACCCGGGCGATTCGCCCGGTGTCACAACAGAGAGTTCCTGTGTCCGGCCCCCGGTACACCCTGGAGGGACGCCGGACCGGCCATCTGGCCGGCCCGGTAGCCCATCGCGTCAGAACGACCAGCTGGCGCGCAGGACGCCGGCGTGGCTTTGGTAATCGCTGCGCAGTTCGCCGTTATACTCCAGCCGAAGGCTCAGGTTGTCGCCCTTGGCCAGGGTGGCACCCAGGGCGATGGCAACACCGTCGGCGCTGACCCGGCCCGTCGTGCTGGCGAAGCTGACGCCACCCAGGACGGCCGTGGTCGAGACCGGGCCGTTCAAGTAGTCGTGCACCCACGCCAGCTTCAGGTCCGGCAGCAGCCGGCCGAAGGCGGTGTCGAGTGCCGTGTCCAGCTTGAAGCCCACCTGCTGGGTCAGGCTGTTGGTGGTCAGCGCGCCGACGTCCAGATCCGCCACGCCGGCGTCATGTTCGCTGTAGGCATGGTTGGTCAGGCGGGCCGCCTGCAGGCTGTACTGCGGCGTCAGGGTGAAGCCGTTGTGGTCCGGCATGGCGTAACCGACCGTCACCTTGCCCACATACTGCTCCCCGCCGTAATTGGCATTGGCGCGGGCGCCCAGGAAGTCGATGTCGCGGCGCTGGTCATAGTGGTTGTAGCCGAACGCCACCTGGCCCTCGACCGACAGCCGGCGTTCGGCGAAGGCCGGACGCCAGACGCTGTAGGCCGTCAGCTGGTAGCTGCCCACCCGCGTCAGGCTGCCCGCCGCGTCGTCCTGGCCCACCGCGTCGCTGTTCAGCCAGCTGAACGCCAGGCCCGCCATGATCTCGGGGTTGATGTACCAGTCGCCACCCAGCACGATCCCCGCACTGCTGGCGCGGTAGCCGGCCGCCTCCGTGGCATTGGCGCGCAAGGCGCCGCCGCCCAGGATTTCGCCCCACAGCACGCCGTTCAGGGTGCCGTCGCCGGCCGACGCCCCGCTGCCGCCCATGCTGTCCATCAGGCCCGCCACCGTCTGCTGGTGCTGGCTGATGGCCGTGGTGGTGGGCGTGAACAGGGTGGTGGTCAGCTGCGGCGTCAGCTGGTTGGGGGCCAACTGCGCCACGGCCACCTGCTGCGCCTTGCCCATCAGGCTGGACAGCGGGTTCAGGACCGCATTCTGGAAGGCCACGGCCGCCGTGCCTGTGCCGGCGGCGATCTGGTCCAGGGCGATACCGGTGCCAATGGCGGCACCACCCTCCGCCCGACCCACGGCCGCATAACGGACGCCGGGCTTGGTCGGCGTGGTCGTGCCGCTGCCACCGGTGCCGTCGCCACCCGTATCGGTGCCCGTGCCCGCACCGCTGTCGCCGCCGCTGCCCGTGTCAGTCCCGGTACCAGTGCCCGTACCGCTGCCGGTGGTGCCGGTGCTGCCGGTGGCCAGGGTCAGCACCAGTTCTGTCTTGCCGCCGCTGGTGATGGTGGAACTGGTCACCGTGTAGCCGACGGCCGTCAGGGTCAGGTTACTGGTCGCCAGGCTGCTGCCGGCCGAGACGACGGTGTAGCTGCCGGCCGACAGCGCGGTGCCGCCGGTGGACTTCAGCGTCACCGAACCGCCCGTCAGGCTGGCCGAACCGCTGATCACCAGGCTGCCGTAGCTGCTGGTGCTGGCGACACCGATCACCAGGTTGCCCGCCGTCTGGCTGTAGCTGCCGGTGATGTTGATCGCCGTATTCACCAGCAGGGTGGCGCCGCTGTTCACCACACTGTGCGTCCCGACATTGATGGCGTCGTTCAGCAGCAGGGTGCCGGATACGAAGCGCAGGTCCGCCAGCGTGCTGGTGATGGTGCCCAGGGCGCTGTTGTAACCGGTCAGGGTGCCCGGCGCATCGTCGGTGCCGCCGCTGATATCCAGTTCATTGGATGAGGCGTTGACGATGTCGCCGGCGATGGTGCCGGTGTTGGACAGGATCAGGACGCCGTCATTATAGATCGCCGTGGCACCGGTGATCAGGCCGCTATTGACCACGGTACCGATGGTGCCGGTGTTGTACACACCGTAGGAGGCGCCGCTGATGGTGCCGCGGTTGTCCACCACCGAAATGGTGCCCTGGTTGTTCAGGCCGGCGGCATCGACCGTGGGTGAGTCGATCAGGGCGCCGGTGTTCAGCACCGTGCCGATGCTGCCGGTATTCAGCAGGCCGATGGTGCCGCTGATGGTACCGCTGTTCGACAGCACGTCGATGGTGCCCCGGTTGGACACGCCGTCGATGGTGCCGCTGATCGTGCCGCTGTTCGACAGCAGGTCGATGGCGCCCCAGTTGGACACGCCGTCGACGGTGCCGAACACCGTGCCGGCATTGGACAAGGTGCCCAGGGTGCCGCCGTTCGCCACCACCAGGCCGACGACACCGCTAATGACGCCGCTGGCGCTGTTGGTCAGCACCCCGATGCTGCCGCCGTCCAGCACGCCGTCCTCTATCCCCGCCACCACGCCGCTGTTGGACACCGTGCCCACGCCGCCACGATTGTACAGGGCGGAATAGCCGCTGATGGTGCCGCCGTTGGACAGGCTGCCGATGGTGCCGCCGACGGTGTTGGACACGCCGTAGACGGTGCCCGTGATGGCGCCCGCGTTGTCCATCGCCGTGATGGTGCCGGCGTTGGACAGGCCGATGGACCCGCCGATGGCGCCGGTGCCGGCATTGACCAGGGTACCGATGCTGCCGCTGTTGCGGACGCCGGTGAGACCGCCGATGGTGCCGCTGTTGACCAGGTCGGGCATGGCGCCGACATTGACCAGGCCGGCGGCGTCGCCCGACGGCGCGTCCAGGATGGTGCCGATGTTGGTCACCGCGATGGTGCCGACGTTATACACGCCGTAGGTGCCGGCGGTGATATAGCCGCTGTTCGACAGGGTGCCGCCGCTGCCGCTGGACAGGATGACGATGCCAGTGGCACCGCCGGTGATCGTTCCAGCGTTGCTGATGCCGCCCAGCGTGCCGACAACCAGGACGCCACGGCTGGTCCCCACCAGGGTGCCGGTGTTGGACAGCGTGCCCAGCGTGCCGCCGGCCGCCACGATCACCGCCGTGGTCGAATGGATGGACCCGGTGTTGCCGATGCTGGCGTAGGTGCCGCCGATATAGTCGGCGGTGGCGGTGATCACCAGGTCGGTGACGCCGCCGCTGGTGACCGTGGACAGGGTGCCGTTGCTGACGGCGACGCCGCTGACCGACAGGGTCCCGGCCTCGACCACGGTGTAGCCGTCGCCCACCACCAGGTTGCTGCCCTGGTTGAAGGCCGCGCTGACCGTGCCGCCGGTCAGGCTGGCGGCACCGCTGACCACCAACTCGCCACCATCGGCCGTCAGGGTGCCCCCCGTCTGGCTGTAGTTGCCGGTGATGGTGACGGCGCTGACCAGCGTCACCGACGCGCCCGCGTTGGACAGCGTGCCGGTGCCCAGCGTGACCGCGTCGTTCAGCAGGATACCGCCGGACGACAGCACCACGTTGCCGAGCGTGCTGGTGATGGTGCCCTGGCTGCCGGCGGTGTAGCCGGTGAAGGTGCCCACGGCGCCCGAGGCGCCACCGGCGATGGTCAGGTCGCCGCCGGTGTTCCGGATATCACCGGCGATGGTGCCACCGTTGGACAGCAGGCCGATGGTGCCGCTGTTGTCGATGGCCAAGTTGGCGCCGCTGATCGTGCCGGTGTTGACCAAAGTGCCCAAGGCGGCGGCGTTCAGGACGCCGGTACCGCCGCTGTAGATGCCGCCGCTGTTGGTCAGCAGGCCCAAGGTGCCACCGATGTTGGCGACACCGGCGGCGATGATGCCGCTGGCCTGGATGACGCCGCCATTGGACAGCGTGTCCAGGATGGCATAGTTGGCGACACCGGCGATGGAGGTGGCGCCGCTGGCGGTGATGGTGCCGCCGGCGCTGTTGACCAGCAGGCCCAGCGTGCCCTCGTTGACGATGGCGGCGATGCTGTCCCAGCCGGAGGCGGAGATGAGGCCGGCGTTGGACAAGGTGCCCAGGGTGGCATCGTTGACGACGCCGCGGATGTAGTTGCCACCGCCGGTGCCGATGGTGCCACTGGCGGCGATGGTGCCGCCGGCGCTGTTGACCAGCAGGCCCAGCGTGCCTTCGTTGAAGATGGCGGCGATGGTGTTCAAGCCTGCGGCGGAGATGAGGCCGGCATTGGACAGGGTGTCGATCGCGCCACCGTTGCGGACACCCGCGCCCACGCCGGAAATGACCCCGCCATCGGTGTTGGCAAGGACGTTGATCACCCCCGAATTGTCGACGCCGATCCGTTGGGTGCCAGTGATGGTGCCGCTATTCCACAGGGTGCCGATCGTACCGGAAGTGCTGATGGCGCTGCCGCCGCTGCTGATGACGCCGGCGTTGGACAGGGTGTCGATCGCCCTACCGTTGAGGACACCCGTGGTCACGCCGGAAATGACCCCGCCATCGGTATTGGAAAGGACGTTGATCACCCCCGAATTGTAGATGCCGATCCATTGGGTGCCGGTGATGGTGCCGCTGTTCCGCAGGGTGCTGATCGTGTTCTGATTGCTGATGCCGCTTTGCCCACTGACGGTACCGCCGTTGGTCAGCGTGCCGATGGCGCCGCCCCGGTTGTAAATACCGATGCCACCACCCGTGATGGTGCCGCTGTTGGATAGCGTGCCGATGGTGCCGATTTCATTGTAGATGCCCGTCCTGGCACTGGAAACCAAGCCGTCGTTTGTCAGGGCGCCGATGGTGCCGGCGTTCCAGATGCCCGCATAATAGTGGTTGGCGTCATTGGTGGCCTGGATCAAACCGCTGTTGGCCAGGGTGCCGATGGTGCCGGCGTTGTGGATGCCCCCGTTGTCGCCGGCAATGGTGCCGCTGTTCCGCAGAATGTCGATCGTACCGGAAGTGTTGATGGCGCTGCCGCCGCTGATGACGCCGTCGTTGGTCAGCGTACCGATCACGCCATCCTGATTGTAGATGCCGAGGACACTGCCACTGATGGTGCCGCTGTTGGACAACAGGGCGATTGTGCCGCTGTTGGACACGCCACGGCTGGTCCCCGCCAGGGTGCCGGTGTTGACCAGGGTGCCCAGCGTGCCGCTGGCCGCCACGATCACCGCCGTGGTGGAATGGATGGACCCGGTGTTGCCGATGCTGGCGTAGGTGCCGCCGATATAGTCGGCGGTGGCGGTGATCACCAGGTCAGTGACGCCGCCGCTGGTGACCGTGGACAGGGTGCCGTTGCTGACGGCGACGCCGCTGACCGACAGGGTCCCGGCCTCGACCACGGTATAGCCGTCGCCCACCACCAGGTTGCTGCCCTGGTTGAAGGCCGCGCTGACCGTGCCGCCGGTCAGGCTGGCGGCACCGCTGACCACCAACTCGCCACCATCGGCCGTCAGGGTGCCCCCCGTCTGGCTGTAGTTGCCGGTGATGGTGACGGCGCTGACCAGCGTCACCGACGCGCCGGCGTTGGACAGCGTGCCGGTGCCCAGCGTGACCGCGTCGTTCAGCAGGATGCCACCAGACGACAGCACCACGTTGCCCAGCGTGCTGGTGATGGTGCCCTGGCTGCCGGCGGTGTAGCCGGTGAAGCTGCCCACGGCGCCCGAGGCGCCACCGGCGATGGTCAAGTCGCCGCCGGTGTTCCGGATATCACCGGCGATGGTACCACCGTTGGACAGCAGGCCGATGGTACCGCTGTTGTCGATGGCCAAGTTGGCGCTAGCGATGGTGCCGCTATTGGCCAACGAGCCGATGGTGCCGCTGTTGTACAGGGCGGCGTTGCCGCCGCTGATCGTGCCGGTGTTGACCAAAGTGCCCAAGGTGGCGGCGTTCAGGACGCCGGTACCGCCGCTGATGCTGCCGCTGTTGGTCAGCAGGCCCAAGGTGCCGGCGAAGTTGGCGACACCGGCGGCGGTGATGCCGTTGGCCTGGATGACGCCGGCGTTCGTCAGCGTGCCCAAGATGGCATAGTTGGCGACACCGGCGATGGAGGTGGCGCCGGCGGGGATGGGGCCGCCGGCGGTGATGGTGCCGCCGGCGCTGTTGACCAGCAGGCCCAGCGTGCCCTCGTTGACGATGGCGGCAACGCTGGCCCAGCCGGAGGCGGAGATGAGGCCGGCGTTGGACAAGGTGCCCAGGGTGGCGGCGTTGACGACGCCGGCGATGGAGTTGGCGTCGGCGTGGCCGGTGGTGCCGCTGGCGACGATGGTGCCGCCGGCGCTGTTGACCAGCAGGCCCAGCGTACCTTCGTTGAAGATGGCGGCGATGGTGTTCAAGCCGGCGGCGGAGATGAGGCCGGCGTTGGACAGGGTATCGATCGCCCTACCGTTGAGGACACCCGCGCTCACGCCGGAAATGACCCCGCCATCGGTGTTGGAAAGGACGTTGATCACCCCCGAATTGTCGATGCCCATCCATTGGGTGCCGGTGATGGTGCCGCTGTTCCGCAGGGTGCCGATCGTGTTCTGATTGCTGATGCCGCTTTGCCCGCTGACGGTGCCGCCATTGGTCAGCGTGCCGATGGCGCCGCCCCGGTTGTAAATACCGATGCCACCACCCGTGATGGTGCCGCTGTTGGACAGCGTGCCGATGGTGCCGATTTCATTGTAGATGCCCGTCCTGGCACTGGAAACCAGGCCGTCGTTTGTCAGGGCGCCGATGGTGCCGGCGTTCCAGATGCCCGCATAATAGCTGTTGGCGTCATTGGTGGCCTGGATCAAACCGCTGTTGGCCAGGGTGCCGATACTGCCGGCGCTGTAGATGCCGGCGCTACCGCCGGAAATGGTGCCGCTGTTGGTCAGGCTGGTGATCGTGCTGTTGTTGTAGACGCCCTCATTGCCAGAGATCGTGCCGCTGTTGGTCAGCGTGTCGATCGTGCCGCCCTGCGCCACCATCACGCCATAGTGGCTGCCCGACAGGGTGCCGCTGTTGGCCAGGGTGCCCAACGTGCCGCTGGCGGCCACGACCACGGCGGTGGTGGAACTGATCAAACCGCCGCCGGCGATGCCCAGGCTGCCATAGGTACCGCCGATATAGTCGCCCGTGGCGGCCATCACCAGGTCGGTGGCCGACCCGTTGGTGACGGTGGACAGGGTGCCGTTGCTGGCGACCACGCCGGCGGTGGACAGGGCGCCCGACACTTCGAGGATGGTGGTGCTGTCGCCCACGAACACATTTACGCCAACGCCACCCATGCTCACGGTGCCGCCGGTCAGGCTGGCCGCACCGCTGACCACCAGTTCGCCACCATGGGCCAGCAGGGTGCCGTCGGTCTGCGTAAAGTTGCCGGTGACGCTGACAATGCTGACCAGTTCCAGCACCGCGCCGGCGTTGACCAGCGTGCCGGTGCCCAGCGTGACCGCGTCGTTCAGCAGGATGCCGCCGGACGACAGCACCACGTTGCTGAGCGTGCTGGTGATGGTGCCCTGGCTGCCGGCGGTGTAGCCGGTGAAGGTGCCCACGGTACCCGAAGCGCCACCGGCGATGGTCAGGTCGCCGCCGGTGTTCAGGATATCACCCGCGATGATGCCGCTGTTGGACAGCAGGCCGATGGTGCCTTCGTTGCCGATGGCATACCTGGCGCTGGCGATGGTGCCGGTGTTGACCAGCAGGCCGATGGTGTTTGTGTTATAGAATCCAGCCCGTTCACCGGTGATCGAACCGTCGTTGGTCAGCGTACCGATGGCGCCATTGTTGTAGACGCCGTACGTGGCGCCGCCGGAGATCAAACCGGCGTTGGTCAACGTGCCGATGGTGCCATTGTTGACCACGCCCGCACGGGAAACGTTTGCCACGCCATTAAAGGCGATCGTGCCATCGTTGGCAAGCAAGCCGATGGTGCCGGCGTTGTTGACACCAGCCGCATCGCCGGAGATCAAACCGCTGTTGGACAGGGTGCCGATGGTGCCGTAACTGTAGACACCGGCTGCGGCGTAGGGCCCCGAGCCGGCGGAAATGGTACCGGCGTTGGACAGCGTGCCGATGCTGCCACTGTTGTAGATCGCGATCTCGCCGGCACGGATCAACCCGCCGGCCGAGTTGGACAGGACGCCGATAACGCCGCTGGTCAACACGCCCCTGGAACTGCCCGACAGGGTGCCGCTGTTGGCCAGCGTGCCCAGGCTCCCGGTGGCGGCGATATAAACGGCGCTGGCCGCTGTCAGCGTGCCGCTGTTGGACAGGGTGGCCAGGGTGCCGCCGATATAATCATTGCTGATGACCGCCAGCAGGTTATTCCCGTCCACGCCCTCGCTGACCGCCAATCCGGTCAGGGCGCTTTGCACCGTCACGCCGGCATAGCTGGACGCCGCACCGGCGCTGACCAATGTCGTGGCCCCAGCCAGGTAGTTGCCGGTGGCGCCGTAAAGCACCGCGACGGTGCCGCCGGTCAGGCTGGCGCTGCCGCTGACGTAAAGGCCGGCGCCGCCGGACGTCAGGTCCAGGGCGCCGGCGGACTGGCTGTAATTGCCGGTGACGCTGACCAGGCTTTCCAGCACCACGGAGGCGCCGATGTTGAGCAGGGTGTTGCCGCCGACGTTGACCGCGTCGTTCAGAAGCAGGTTGCCCGACGCCAGCACCACGTTGGCCAGCGTGTTGCTGATCGTGCCCTGGCTGCCGGCGACATAGCCGGTCAGGGTTCCCACCGTCGCGCCGGTGCCGCCGACGATCGTCAGGTCGTTGGTCGACAGGTTCAGGATGTCGCCGGTGATGGCGCCGGTGTTGATCAGCCGGTCGAAGCGGGCACCGGTATCGTTGTAGATGGCGGTGGGGCCGGTGATCAGGCCGCGATTGACCAACGTGCCGATGGTGCCGACGTTGTAGACGCCGTAGGTCGCGCCCAGAATGGTGCTGTTGTTCAACACCGTGCTGATGTTGCCGGTGTTGTAAAAGCCGGCGGCCGTGGGCGCCCCGGCGTCGATCACGCCGCCATTGTTGACCAGCACCCCAATGGTGCCGCTGTTGTACAGCGCCACCTGGCCTGAAACCTGGCCATCGTTGGTCAGCGTGCCGATGCTGCCGGCGTTTTGGATGCCGGTGATGCTGCCCGCCACGGTGCCGCTGTTGTACAGCGTGCCGACGATGACGCCGGAGCCTACCGCAAGCCCCGTCACCGCGATGGTGTTGGCGTAAGAGGTGGTCGGGGCGGTGATGGTGGTCTGCGCCTGGGCGGACGCCGCCAGGCCCATGCCGACGGCCAGCAGCGAGGCGCCGGCCAGCAGACGGCCGCGGCTACCCTGGACGGTGCCCTTCGGGGCGGCGGCGCCATGAGTCATGGCGCCGGCCGCACCCGCGTTCAAAATCCGTCCCATTTTCCCACCATCACAAATTATGCCCCAGGCAACGGCAACGCCCATGCCCCGCACGAACCGCCGCGCGTCATTGGGGGAGTATCATCGAAATAGGATTCAGCTTCAATTTTATTATCTTAAATATATGTGCAAAATTCTCATGTCAGAAGCACTATCATGGAAATGATTTTCCAGAAAGTCCATCATCACCAACCACAATTCACCGTTAAATGTTCGACAAATTAGCCATTAAAATTGCGTTAACGCTGGAAATAATTGTATATTTGCGTGAAAATTCCCCGGTTCCAGCTCAAATCATCCTTTCGTTACTATGGATCGTCACAGACTTCATGCGGATTTGACACAAGCGCCAACTTCACGAATGCCCTATGACAACCCACGGCGCATGTGAGCGAATGACCTAACTATTCCCAATCACGTCCGCCAGAAAACCCGAGCGCCATAAATCAGATTCGACGCGATCGGACATTGCCGATAACACGACGGCGGGGACGCGTCGCGTGAAATTGTTCGCCTTTTCTGCCGGTTTTATTGACGATCACGTTCCCACGACTACCCGTCGGGGCGGTACTTGGCCATTTCGCACGAAAGTCGCGACGCTCCACTTGACCGTCGCGTTTTATATATAATTCCTTGGCAGCACCATCACCCTCACATTACAAGACTTTGAGGGGCTGTTCGGCAGGCGGCCGGGGCGCCCCGGCCTTGCCACCGAATCCCGGTCACCCCGCGCGATGCTGGACTATCATACGGCCCTGGTGCTGACCTACGCGCTGGTCTGCATGGACGGCGTGATCGCCGTCGTGGTGTGGCAATCGCAGAAGCGGCTGATCGGCATGGAGCTGATCGCGGCCTCCTACATGCTGCCCGTGGTGGCCGTGGGCCTGATCGCCCACCGCGAACCGCTGACCATGATCTCGGGCAACGTCCTGTATAATCTCAGCGAGGCGCTGGCGGCGGAGGGCATGGCCATCTTCCTGCGCCAGCCACGCCTGCCGGGCTGGGTGCTGCCGGCCACCGCCCTTGGAACGCTGGTGCTGTGGACCGCCGCCGCCATCTGGTTCCCCGACAACATACAGCTGCGCAACGCCGTCTCCACCATCATCACGCTGGCCTGTGTCTGCCGCATGATAGCACTGCTGATGCGCGACCGGGGACAGCCCGTGTTCCTGCGCCGGGTGACGCTGGCCTGCCTGGGCCTGCACGGCACCGTGTGCACGGTGCGCCTGGGCGCCGCCCTTCAGAACCTGGTCACCGGCCGCTGGGTCGGCCAGCTGCTGCCCGAACAGGTCCTGCCGCTGTGGTATGTGCTGGAACTGGCGGTTTACACCAACCTGCTGTTCTTCTGCCTGCTGGCCATGTTCTGCGGCCGGCTGGCGGAGAATTTGCGCGCCCGCGACCGCGACCTGTGGGCGGAGCAGGAAAAGCAGATCCGCCTGTCGGAAACCCTGGCCACCGAACGCCGCCTGCACCAGGAGCAGCGGGAATTCCTGCACCTGCTGAGCCATGAGTTCGGCACCCCCCTGGCGGTCATCGACCGGTCGGCGGAGATGCTGCAGATGCAGGTGGGGGAAGAGCCCCCTGAGGCCCCCCGGACCGGCGCCATCCGGGGACGGCTGGACACCATCCGCGCCACCGTGCGCCGCCTGTCCCACCTGGTGGAGGATCTGCTGCGGGCGGAGCAGGCGGGCCTGGAAACCGCCCGGCGCGACCGGCTGGACGCCGGCGCCCTGGCGCGGCAGGCGGTGGCCGCCGCCTATAACGACGCCCATGGCGGCGCCAAGGGCTGGGAGGACGGCCGCGTGCGACTGGACATCACCGACGGCCCCGCCGCCTTCCTCGGCGATGCCGACATGATGGTGATGGCCATCGCCAACCTGGTGGCCAACGGCCTGAAATACTCCCCCGCCGACCAGGCGGTGACGGTGACCTTGAAGACCTCGCCGGCGACCCTGACCCTGACGGTGCGCGACCGGGGCATCGGCTTCCCCCCGGCGGAACTGGCCACCGTGGGCCAGCGCTTCTTCCGCGCCTCCAACGCGCGGACGCACACCGGTACGGGCCTGGGCCTGTACCTGGTCAAGATCATCCTGGCCAAGCATGGCGGCCAGCTGGACCTGGCCAATCACCCGGATGGCGGGGCGGTGGCCATCCTGCGCCTGCCCGCCGCCGGTGCCGCCCCCCGCCCAATCGACCCTATACAACCCGCCGCGCTGGTGAAAGGCTGAGCCCCTATGCAGACCATCCTGGTCGTCGAGGACGAACCCTCGCTCCGCACCGATCTGGTGCACTACCTGGCCGCCAAGGGATATGCCGCGCACGCCGCCGCCACCGCCACCGAATGCCGCGGGGCCTTGGGCGGCCTGGACCAGGTGGACGCCGTGCTGCTGGATCTGGCGTTGCCCGACGGCGATGGCCACACCCTGCTGGCCGAAATCCGCCAGGCGCGGGGCCTGTCCTGCGGCGTCATCATCCTGACCGCCTTCGGCGAGGCGGAGGACAGGGTGCGCGGCCTGGACGGCGGCGCCGACGCCTATCTGGTGAAGCGCGCCAGCCTGCGCGAGATCGAGGCCACGCTGGTCAGCGTGCTGCGCCGCGTGTCGGCGCCGCCACCGGCCGCCGTGCACGACGGGCAAGCGGCCGCTGCCGGCTGGGTGCTGGACACCGCCAACTGGATGCTGACGGCGCCAGGCGGCCAGGGCATCAAGCTGACGGGCATGGAACTGAACTTCCTGGCGCTGCTGGCGGCCAACCCCGGCCAGGTCTGCACCCGCGGCGCCATCGCCGAGGCCCGCGGCCGCACGGCGCAAAGCGACGACCGCAACATCGATGCCATGGTCAACCGCCTGCGCCGCAAGATTGAGGGATTGAGCGGGCTGGAGGCCCCCATCCGCGTGATCTACGGCAGCGGTTATACGTTCGCCGGGCCTTTGACCGCACTTTAATACCCACGGCCTTTGACCATGGCCGGTCAAAGGCCCCCTCAAGCGCCGGGCGCCAGCATCCGCTGGCCTCCAGCGGCACGAGCCTTCGTCTCGTGCCGCTGGCATTAGACCGCCATCATTCCCCGTAGCGCCGCCACCGTCCCGGTCACCGCGTCGGGCCGGCGCACGGCGTCCGGCGGGAGACGGTGATCGGCCAGCAGACGGGCGGGACCGGGGGATAGCACAAGCACACGGTCGGCCAGGCTGGCCGCTTCCGCCAGATCATGGGTCACCAGCAGGGTGGGCACCGGACGGTGGTGCCACCGTTCCAGCAGCAGGGTGCGTGCGACCACCGCATTGGCCTCATCCAGCGAGGTGAAGGGTTCGTCCAGCAGCAGGGCGTCGGGGTGGATGGCCAGGGCGCGGACCAGCGCCAGCCGCCGCGCCATGCCCAGCGACAGGTGCGACGCCCAGGCGTCCGCCGAGGAGGCCAGCCCCAGCCGGCCCAGCAGGTCGGCCGCCAGGGCCGGATCGGCGCCGGCGATGGCTAGGTTCTGGCGCACGGTGCGCCAGGGCAGCAGGCGCGGCTGCTGGAACACCACGCCCGGCCGCCGGGGCGCCGGGGTCCAGTGCACGGCGCCGTCCAGCCCGTCATGCGCCAACCCGGCCGCCAGGCGCAGCAGGGTGCTTTTGCCGCAACCGGACGGTCCCACCAGGGCCACCACCTCCCCCGCCGCCACGGTGAAGGCCACCGGCCCCAGCACCACACGGCCGGCCAGGCGCAATTCCCGGATATCCACCGTCAGCCCGGTCATAGGCGCCACCGCCCGACCCAGCGCTCCAGCGGTTGCAGCCCCGCCCACTCGATGACCTGGACGATCAGGATGAAGGCCAGGGCGTAGGCCAGGATGTGGGCCACGTCGAACAGCTGGAAATAGACCTGGATCTGGAAACCCACGCCGTCGCTGCGCCCCAGCAGTTCCACCACCAGCACGATCTTCCAGATCAGCGACAGGCCGGACCGGGTGGCGGCGAACAGATAAGGGGTCAACTGGGGCAGGACGACATGGCGCAATGTGGCCCAGCGCCCCAGGCGATAGGTCCGGCCCATGTCCAGCAGGTCGGTGTCCAGCGCCCGCACCCCCTCGCGCACCGTCACCGCGGTGGTGGGCAGCTTGTTCAGCGCCACGGCGGCGATGGCCGCCGCCTCCGTCAGGCCGAACCACACATACAGCAGCACGATCAGCACCAGGGCCGGCAGGTTCAGCAACAGCAGGAGCGCGCTGTCCAGCCACAGATCGACGCGCCGCCACCAGCCCATGGCGAACCCCAGCGCGACGCCCCCCGCCATGGACAGGACGAAGGACGCCGCCACCCGCGCCAGGGTGATGCCGACATGGTGGGGCAAGGCGCCGGACGCCACCTCTCGCCCCAGCACGGCCAGGACGGTGGAGGCGGGCGGTGCCAGCGGGCTGGCCGCCAGCCGCCCCGCGACCTCCCACACGGCCAGCAGCACCAGGACGGACAGCGCGCGGATGGCCCAGGCCCTACTCACCAAGACTGGGCCGCCTGCCAGAAGGTGCCCGGCGGCAGCGTATCATCGCTGGAGCCCACCAGCGCCGGGCCGCCCACCGCCACCAGCACGCGGTACAGCTGGGCGGCCGCATCCCATTCCGCCGGCCCCCAGTGACGGGGGATGCCGCGCCGGTACCAGTCACGCAAATGATCGAATTCCGCGTCGCTGCCGGCGTCGGCCAGGGGGCGCAGCCGGGGCCATTCGTCGTCGTTCCTGGCCAGCAGATCCCGCGCCGCGGCGGTGGCGGCGATGAAGCCATCCAAGGCGGCGCGGTTGGCCCGTGCCCAGCGGTCGGAGAAGACATAACCCACCATGGGGACCACGCCCTGGATGCCCAGGCCGGCCACCGCACCTTCCGTCGTCAGCAGGCTGCGTTGCCCCGCCGCCTGGCCCTTGGCGGCGAAGGGCCAGTAGGTCAGCAGGGCGTCCAGCCGGCCGGCCGTGAGCGCGTTGGCCAGCAGGGGCGGCGCGCCGAAGGTCTTCTGCGCCGTGGCGTCCAGGTCGATGCCGGCCTGGCGCTGGGCATAGGCACGCAGGATCAGCCAGTTCTTGTCCAGGGGGCCGCCGGCAATGCCCAGGCGCCGGCCCGCCAGGTCCGGCACCGCCGCCACCGGCCCCGTCGCCGGCAGCATCAGGGCGCCGGCGGTGTTGGAAAAGGGGATGAAGGTCCAGTCGCCGGCACCGGTGGCGCGCTGGCGCGCGACCCACAGCCAGTCCACCGCGACGGTATCGACCTCACCCGCCTGCAGGGCCACCTGCGTCGCCTGGCCGGTGGCGAATTCCCGGGTCTGGACAGCGATGCCGTGGGTGGCATCCAGCCCATGCCGGCGCACCACGTCCAGTTCCCAGGACACGGTGCCGTAACGCAGGACACCCACCCGCACGGCGGGCCCGATGGCTGCGGACAGGGCGGCACGGCCACGCCGCGGAACCAAGCCGGCCACCAGGCCGGCGCCCAGCAGCGCGCGGCGCGAAATCGTCATCGTGGGGCATCCTCCCGACCCGTATGGCCGGATTATTCTTGAGTCCCGGTCCCGGCATTATCGGGCCGCCGCTTTCCACCCTGTCAACCCAAGCCCCTCTACGACTATAGAACGAGGGGGCGGGCGGACGGCCGGACCTGATTTCCTATTGGCGCCCGTGCGGGCCGGGGCCCATTATCGGTCGGGCAGTCCCTGGGTCTGATCGCAAGGAGACGGCGGACATGTCCAACCGCCGCCATGGTCTTATCGGCGTGGTGCTTTCCGGCCTGATGGTTGCCGGACCCGCCGCCTATGCGGCCCCCCCGCAACCAGCCGCCAAACCGGCCGATCCCGTCGCCAACATCGCCTATCTGGCGCTGACGCAGAAACGCATCTGGCCGCAAAGCTTCCTCGACCAGCCGCCGGATGACGACGGCGTGCAAGGCGCCCGCCTGGCCCTGGCCGACAACGCCACCACCGGCCGCTTCATCCACCAGGCCTATCACCTGGAAGAGGCGCTGGAACCCGACGCCGACGCCGTCGTGGCGGCGTTCAGGAAGCTGTACGCCCAGGGTTATCGCGCCTTCGTCACCGATGTGCCGGCCGACCTGCTGCTGCGCCTGGCCGATTTGCCCGAAGCCAAGGACAGCACCCTGCTGGACGCCACCACCACCGACGACGCCCTGCGCGGCGAGCAGTGCCGGCGCAACGTCCTGCACCTTCTGCCCAGCCGCGCCATGCTGGCCGACGCGCTGATGCAGTACCTGGCGGTCAAGAACTGGCGCACCATCCTGCTGGTGGCGGGGCCGGAGGCGGGCGACAAGCTGTACGCCGACGCCCTGCGCAAATCGGCCCGCAAGTTCCGCATCAAGATCGCGGCCGACAAGCCCTGGACCTACGACCCCGGCGCGCGGCGCACCGACACCGGCCACTACGCCATCGGGGCGGAGGTGGCGCGCTTTACCCAGGGGCTCAGCTACGACGTGCTGGTGGTGGCGGATGAGGGCGACAATTTCGGCGACGACCTGGGCTATCGCGCCACCGACCCCCGGCCGGTGATGGGCACGCAGGGCCTGGTGCCCGCCGCCTGGGCCCGCCCCTTCGAACAATGGGGCGCCACCCAGTTGCAGGCCCGGTTCCTGAAGCAGGCCAACCGCTGGATGACGGAGCGCGACTACGGCGCCTGGATGGCGGTACGGGCCCTGGGCGAGGCCGCCACCCGCGGCGGCAGCGTGGAGGGGGCGGCCATGACCGCCTACCTGCGCAATCCCGATTTCGAACTGGCGGCCTTCAAGGGCGCCCGCCTCAGCTTCCGTTCCTGGGACGGGCAGTTGCGCCAGCCGGTGCTGCTGGCCGACGCCCGCTCCCTCGTCTCCGTCTCGCCCCAGCCGGGCTTCCTGCATGAGACATCGGAACTGGACACGCTGGGCCCCGACCAACCGGAGACGACATGCCATCCAAAATAATGCCGGCGGCACGAGACTTTGACTCGTGCCGCTGGAGGCTGGCGACCGCCAGCCCCGGAGTGAGCACCGCAGGGCGGAACGAGGATAGCCAAGCCGGCGGATGCCGGCGCCCGGCGCCTGAGGGGGCCTTTGATCGTTTACGATCAAAGGCCACGCGTATGATGACGGTCGCAGTGTTGGGGGGAATGCTGGTGATCGCAACACCCGCCTGGGCCGAGCGCCTGCTGGTGTCGAATGAAAAGGACAACACCGTCACCGTGGTGGACGCCGGCACCCTGGCGGTCATCAAGACGGTGAAGGTGGGCGCCCGGCCGCGCGGCATCACCCTGTCCAAGGATGGCAAGGCCCTCTACATCTGCACCAGCGACGCCGACCATATCGAGGTCCTGGACCTGTCCAGCCTGACCGTCACCCGCGTCCTGCCCAGCGGCCCGGACCCGGAGCTGTTCACCCTCAGCCCCGACGGCAAGACGCTGTACGTCTCCAACGAGAACGACAACATGGTGTCGGTGCTGGACATCGCGTCCGGCCGCATCGTCACCGAGATCCCAGTGGGGGTGGAACCGGAGGGCATGGGCATCAGCCCCGATGGCCGCATCCTGGTGAACACGTCGGAAACCACCAGCATGGCCCATTTCATCGACACCCAGACACATGAGATCCTGGCCAACGTGCTGGTCGGCAGCCGGCCGCGGGTGGCGCAATGGACCAAGGACGCGGCGCAGGTGTGGGTATCGGCGGAGGTGGGGGGCACCGTGTCCATCATCGACGCCGCCCAGCGCAAGGTGATCAAGACCATCCGCTTCGACATCCCCGGCGTGCCCAAGGAATCCGTGCAGCCGGTGGGCATCGCCCTGACCGCCGACGGCAACAACGCCTTCGTGGCCCTGGGCCCCGCCAACCGCGTGGCGGTGATCGACACCCACAGTTTCGAGGTCAAGAAATACCTGCTGGTGGGCCAGCGGGTATGGAACCTGGCCTTCTCCGGCGACGGCAAGCGCCTGTACACCACCAACGGCGTCAGCAACGACCTGTCGGTGATCGATGTCGAGGCGGAAAAGGTGGTGAAGTCGGTACCGGTGGGCCGCCTGCCCTGGGGCGTGGTGGTGGCCCCGTGACGGCCGCCGGCCAAGCCGCCCTATCCGTATCCGGCCTGACCCACGCCTTCGGCGCCGTGCCGGTGCTGCGGGAGGTGGGGTTCGGCATCAATCCCGGCGACTTCACCGTGCTGCTGGGCCTGAACGGTGCGGGCAAGACCACCCTGTTCGCCCTGGTCACCCGCCTGTACCACAGCCGGGCCGGCCGCATCGCCGTGTTCGGCCACGACATCAAGGCCCAGCCCTCCGCCGCCCTCGCCACCATGGGCGTGGTGTTCCAGCAGCCCACCCTGGACCTGGAACTGACGGTGGAACAGAACCTGGCCTATCACGCCAGCCTGCACGGCATGGCCGGATCGCGCGCCAAGGTTCGCATCACGGAGGAGTTGGAGCGCGTGGGCCTGGCCGACCGGCGCCGTACCCGGGTGCGCCAACTGTCCGGCGGCCAGCGGCGGCGGGTAGAACTGGCCCGCGCCCTGGTGCATGACCCGGCCCTACTGCTGCTGGACGAACCCACGGTGGGCCTGGATATCGAAAGCCGCCGCTTCCTGCTGGCCCATGTCCGTCATCTCTGTCGCGACCGGGGCCTGGCCGTGCTGTGGGCCACCCATCTGATCGATGAGGCCGACGACGACGCGCACGTCATCGTGCTGCACAAGGGCCAGGTGCTGGACCAGGGCCCCGTGCCCGACGTAGTGGACCGCAGCGGCGCGCTGAGCCTGCGCGGCGCGTTCGATGCGCTGACAGGCCAGGGCGCGGCGGTGCCGGCATGACCCCCATCCACTATGCCCGCTGCCTGGGCGGCATCGTGCGGCGCGAGGCGCTGCGCTGGACACGGCAGCGCGGCCGGTTCCTGTCGGCCCTGGTGCGGCCGCTGGTGTGGCTGGCCATCTTCGCGGCCGGCTTCCACTTCGTGCTGGGCGTGTCCATCATCCCGCCCTATGAGACCTATATCCCGTATGAGGTCTACATCGCACCGGGATTGCTGGCCATGATCCAGCTGTTCAACGGCATGCAAAGCTCCCTTTCCATGGTTTACGACCGGGAGATGGGCAGCATGAAGACCCTGCTGGTCAGCCCCTTCCCGCGCTGGTTCCTGCTGACGGCCAAGCTATTGGCCAGCGTGGTGGTGTCGGTGGTGCAGGCCTATATCTTCCTCGCCATCGCCTGGTTCTGGGAAATCGACCCGCCGCCGCTGGGCTACCTGACGGTGCTGCCGGCCCTGGTCTTGTCCGGCCTGATGCTGGGTGCCCTGGGCCTGGTGCTGTCGTCCTTCATCCGCCAGCTGGAGAATTTCGCCGGGGTGATGAACTTCGTCATCTTCCCCATGTTCTTCGCGTCAAGCGCGCTGTACCCGCTGTGGCGGGTGAAGGAAAGCAGCCTGACGCTCTACTGGGTCTGCCAGTTCAACCCCTTCACCCACGCCACCGAGTTGCTGCGCTTCGCGCTCTACGGCCAGGCCGATCCGCTGGCGGCCGCCGTGGTGGCGGGCTGCACCCTGGTATTCATGATCCTGGCGGTGTGGGGTTACGACCCCGGGCGCGGCCTGCTGGCCCGGCGGGGCGGCGGCGAATGACGGGCGGGAGCAAGCGCATGCGTTCACTGGTCCTCATCCTTCTGACCACCCTGCTGGCCGCCGGCACGGCACGGGCGCAAGCCCTTCAGACGGATCCCGACTGGCCTTGCCATCAGCGCCTGGTGCCGCAGCTGACGGGCGCCACGTACTGGAGCGGCCCCGCCCTGCCCGACCATGCCGACTGGCGCGCCGACAAGCGGGTGGCGCCGGTGGTGCTGGCCATCACCCCGCGCGAGGTGCCGGCCGAGGATGGCGCCAAGGATCTGGCGCGTTTCGCCGACAAGGTGCCCAAGGGCCGCCGCGCCATCCTGTACCCCAAGGCCTTCGCCGGTATTGTCGAGGAGGTCAACCGCCAGCGGACGGAGGTCATCGACCGCATCCGCGACCTGGCCCGTCGCCAGCGCGATATGGGTGACCTGGTATCCCACGCCACCACCGAATTGCAGGCCCTTCCCGCCGACACGGCCGACGCCGCCCAACAGCAACAGCGGGCGGAGATCGTGCAGCGCCGCGGCTACCTCATCCGCAATTTCGAGGAGGTGGAGCGCACCATCCGCTACAGCTGCGAGGTGCCGGTGGATCTGGAGGCCCGCCTTGGCAGTTATGCCCGCGTGCTGACGGATCGGTTGCCGTCATAATACGCGCGGCATTTGATCGTGACCGCTCAACTGCCGCCCCTCAGGCGCCAGGCGCCGACATCCGTCGGCTTGGGGTTCCTCGCTTTCCAGTCCGCTATGCTTCCCGGAAAGCTCCGGCGGCTGCGATCACAGCCCACAGCAGCACGAGTCAGCATCTCGTGTCACCGCTACAAGCCCTGCACATTGCGTTTTCCCGTTTCGCACCATGTGCGTCATGGTATAGTGACCCGCGTTCCAAGTTAATAGAGCGGGCAAATCATGCTGGGCGAGCTTAAGGCCGAACATTTCCTGCCATTGCTGAAGCAGGAATTCACCGTCACTTATCCTGATTACCAGACAACTCTGGTTTTGAACGACGTGGAGCACGGCAAGAAAAGCGTAGCACCGGGGCGCTTTCGTGACCCGTTCTCGCTATTCTTCAACGGCACCGATCCGGAAAGGGTGCTGAACCAGCAGATGCACCCCCTCACCCACCCCACCCTGGGCACGCTGGAGATCTTCCTGGTGCCCCTGGGCCGCAACGAGGATGGCACCTTCCACTACCAGGCCATCTTCAGCTGAAGACGGGATAAGGGACGGGCAGCCATGAGGCCGCCCGTCCGCATCTGATCCCGCCAAGCTTGGCGCCCGTCAGGAATGGCGCCAATGCATCAGCATGTAGGGGCCGACCTCCTCCACATCCGTGAAGCCCAGGCGCTGGTACAGCCGCCGCGCCGGGTTGCTCTGTTCCACATGGATGGAACAGAGGGCATAGCCGCCGGCCCGCACCAGATCCCGCACCCAACTGAGCAGCGCGCCGCCCAGCCCCCGGCCCCGCCATTCCGGCACCAGCCCGATTTCCACGATGCGCAGGTCCGCCAGATTGCGGCGGAACAGGTAGAGCCGGCCGATGGGCCGCCCCGCCATTTCCAAGATCAGGAAGTCGGAATCGAAATAGTTGGTGTCGTAGTGGGCGGCCTGCAGGCGCGCCTGGTCCCGCAGGAAGGCCAGGCGTTCCTCATCACTCCAGGGGGCGGCCTGCATCTCCTCCCACCGATGGGAGACATAGAGGTCGCGCACGAAGTCGGTATCCTCCGCCCGCTTGGGGCGCAGGGACAGGCCCAGCGCCACCAAATCGGGAGGAAGCGTCAGCGCCGGCGGTTCGGCGACGGCGCTGTCCACAGTCAAGGCATCCACTGACATCACGGGCGGCTGGGAAATTCGCCGAACTGGCAGATGCAGAAATTCATGACCAGGTAGGGCTGGTCGTTGGAACGGGGCACCGGCGCCGCCGCCCCGGTGGGGCCGATGCTGGCCGCGGCCAGGGAATAACCCGTGGGCGCGGTGGATGTCGGTGCCACGTACATATATTGGACCGTGGTCCGTGTCAGATACGTGGCCGACGAAGGCTCCTCGACAAACTGCGGGTTCGCGGTGGCGCTGGGCGCATCAACGTTCATGGTATGGTTGTGCGCCGGGTAATTGGTGCTGAGCAGTGTCACCGTGTCAGACCCGGCGACCTGCCCAGCGGTACGCGGCGTCAGCCCGACGCCGTTGCCGGTGGAGACGGGGATGCGGCCCATCAGGTTGGGAAGATTGAAATAGCTCTGTAGATCACCGCCGTAGGTGTTGCCGATGACCGCGTAGAGGGTGTTGTTCTGCGAGATACCAACTTGCTGGCCGTTGCATTGCGACCAGTTGGCGGGCGGAAAGGTGAAGCCGAAAGCGCGGATTTCACCGGTGAACGGATCAGCCATGACGGGTTCCTTACGTGAAGGAAAGCGGGAGGGGGAGAGTCGCGGGAGACGCGACCTCAGTTGCGGCTGGGGTAGATGCCCTGCATGGCCAGGATGTAGGTCAGCGCGATGAACGGCATCGTGTTGTCGTGCGGCAGGGCGCCGCCACCCGTGCTTCCCAGGGCGGAACCGATGTAGGTGGTGTACAGCTGGCCAATCGTCCCGTGGACGTCGGTGGTGTAGGGCCCCTTGACCGTCGCCGAAGGGTTTTTCGCGAACATGTTGCCCGACGCCGTCGCGCTGGTGGCCGTCACGCCGCTGGCATAGAAGGGGTGGCTGTGGGAGGGTATGTTGTTCTGCACCAACGTCACCGTCTCCGTGCCACCACTCTCGCCCAGCGTACGGTTGGTCAGGCCCAGCCCCTGGCCTTGGCCGATGGGCGTGCGGCCCTGATAGTCCGGCAGGTTGAAATTGGTGACGCCGTTGCCGCCGTATGTCGTGACGATCAAGGCGAACAGCGCCTGGTTCTGGCTGATGGCGACCGTGGCGCCGTTGCAGGCAGCCCAGTGCTGCGGAACGTAGGGTCCGGCGAAAATGCGGATTTCGCCCAGGAAGCATTCGGACATGCGTGTCCTCCCATATGCGTCGGATAGCGGGGAAGGGTCAGTTGCGTGGCGGGAAAACGCCGGACATGGCGATGCAGTAATTGGCCACGGCCCACGGCTGCATATTGGCCACCGGCACGCTACCGCCAGCGATGGCAATGCTGGCTGAGTTCAACGCGACCAGCGTGCCGGCTTGGGCGGGGGGGATATATACGAACGAGCCCCCGCTGACATTGCCCGGCAAACGCCCCGCCAACGATGTGGGAGGGGTCGTCCCGTTCGTGTTCGCGACGCTGGTGGAATGGGTGTGCGTGGGCAGGTTCTGTAGGGTCAGCCCCACGGTCTCGGAACCGGCGGACAGGCCGACCGTCGGCATCGTCTGGCTGAGGTGGCGGGGCGTGCGGCCGCGCAGGTCCGGCAGGTTGAAGTTGCTGGTACCGTTACCGCCGTAATAAACACCGATCAGCGAATACAGCGCGATGTTCTGCTGCAGGTTCAATGTCGCGCCATTGCACAACGCCCAGCCCTTGGGCGCCCAATTCCAGGTGAAAATGCGGATTTCGCCAACGAATGGGTCCATATCTCGGCCTCCCTGTAACTTCCTGTCGAGGGAATTTGTGATTAATTCTTACACGCCTAGGTAAGCTCTCGCTGAGAGTAACCCTGTAGCGCGACAAAAACCACAAAGTTAATCACGCAAAAGATTAGGTCTTCGCGGGCGCGCCTGCCTCTTTTGATGCATCACCCGTTTGGCCCCCAAGCTCCGTGGCCGGCCGTTCCGGCGGCTGGGTTCGCAACAATTGCAATTTCCCTTTATAGGGATGCTGAAAAGGTCCATCGGGCAGGTGCACCCGCTGCTGATGCAGGTAGCCTTCCCGGAAACCGGGGCTGTAAGGCCGCCGGATATCGGGTTTGAACGCCACGTCGTACAATTCCGTCACCGGCCCGGCGATGGTCAGCCAGTGCGCGTTCCGCCCCGTGCGCAAATCGATGATCTGCAAGCCGCAGCGCTGCTGTATTTGTCCGGCCGCCAGCTTGTCATGCAGCGCCATGCCCTTGCCGAAACTGTTGGGGCGCAGTTGCGACAGGCCGATGACCGCATAGTCACCGACGAAGGCCAAGCCACGGGCGAAGCCGGGGCAGTCGGCCACAGGCACGAAACCGCCCCGTTCGGGATCGACATAGCCGAATTCACCGGCGGCGGAGTTCAGCAGCCATAGCCGATCACGGTACCAGCGGGGTGAATGGGGCATGGACAGACCCTGGGCCATGACCTCACCCGAATCCAAGTCGATCACCATGCCGCCGCCGTTGCGGGTGGTCCGCCACCCCACCGGCTCATCATAGCGCCCGCAGATCGTGGCATAGGCCACCCGCCCGTCCCGCGCGCCGATGCCGTTCAGGTGGCAGCGGTCCTCCACTGCCAGGGCGGACACGAAGTCCGGCGCCCACAGCGGGCGAAAGTTGTATTGTTCATCCAGCGCCGCGATGCAGCTGAAGTTGGTATTGGCGAACACCAACTCATGGTGTTCGCCCATGAATTCGACGTCGGCCAGGATGTCATGCGTGTCGCAAGGCCCCACGAAATAGCCTTTGCGCGGCATGTAGACGGCGCCATAGCCCTTGCCGTCCACCATCGCCGGACCCGTATTGGCGAATTTCCAAATCTGCTCGCGATTGCCAACCCACAGCTTCTCGCCATCAACGGCCAGCCCCATGGCCGTGCCCACGACGCGATCCAGCACGTGCAGGCCACCGTCCACCACGTACAGGAAAATCAGGCGGCCGGACTGATAGGTGGACAGGATCAGATTGCCCCCCGTCTCCTCCAGCCATTGGGTCAGCCCGTCGGAGGGCAGGAACTGCGGCGGCGGCAGCTTGTCCTGAACTGAAACAGATACCGGGGCTGGCGTCGACGCCTCCAGTTGTGCTTCCCCACCCAGCCCGGTCACGCGCGTTTCGGACGCCATGGACCACAATCCCCTGCTGTATTTCTTACGCGATCAGCTTGGCCAGACGTGCCCTTCATAGCGACCCAGCCCTGTCTCACCGCTTTGTATCTAACAAATCCATTTGGTTAAAGCCAGGAACTGCGCCAGCCCGCCGTTACATTTCCATTAATACTGGACCCTTCACCCCTTCCATCCAGCGTATTACCTCGGAAAATGGAGAAGAGCCGAATGTCCCAGCGTCCCGGATTTATTAAAACCGATACTTCTGGATAGGGCATCCTAAGCGGACGGGACTAGACCGCCACGATCGGAACCATCCATCACATCTGATCACAAAAGTTGATCTCTTCGGAGATAGGCCCTTTTGCCGCAAAATATGTGGCAGATGACCCTAACTTGTGGTTTAAGCGGAACAGGGGAACAGTTGCACCACATGATGGCATTTCTCCCAACGTGGAGACGTCGGGCGGTTGCAGTTCCCGGTGGCTTTTATATCCCTTTTGGTGAGTGAACACCATGCCCGACGGTTCGCGCCCCCCGGCAAGCCCCCCTCGCAAGAACGCCCCGCGCGCCCTGCGCCTGGCCCTTGAGCCCCGCATGATGTTCGACGCCGCCGCCGCCGCCACGGCGGCGACGGTCACCAAGACGGCAACCACCACGGCGGCCACCGCCGATACGCACGACACCGCCAGCACCCAGGCGCTGCTGGACGCGGCGTCCAAGGCCGCGGCGACGGCCGCGACTGACGCGGCCAAGACCACAAGCGCCACCGACGCCAGCAAAACCACGACCGATGCATCGACCGCCACGGCGGCAACGGTGACCGCCGCAGCCGCCGTCACCCCCACGACGACGACCAGTACGGTGCATGAGGTGGTCATCGTCGATACCAGCGTGGCGGACTACCAGACCCTGATCGCGGGCATGGACCCCAGCGTGCCCGTCATCCTGCTGGGCGAGGGCCAGCGCACCGTCCACGGCATCGCCCAGGCCTTGTCCGGCTACAGCAACCTGGACACCATCATCCTGGTGACGGAGGGCGGCGACGGCGGCATCATCCTGGGTGGCACCCATGTGCTGACGGACGGCGATCTGGCCAGCCGCGCCACCGACCTGGCGGCCATCGGCGCGTCGATGAAGTCGGGCGGCGATTTCCTGCTGTTGGGCTGCTCCATCGCCGCCGACGACACCGGCAAGCAGTTCGTGGACGATTTCGCCCGCTATCTGGGCAACGACATTGATGTCGCCGCCTCCACCAACCGCACGGGCCCCGCGGCCCTGGGGGGTGATTGGGTGCTGGAATACACCACGGGCGCGGCCATCGACACGGTTCTGCCCTTCACCGTGGCCGGCATGCAGAACATCGACCACTGCCTGGGTTGCACGGCCAGCACGCTCAACGGTGGCTTCGCCAAGATTTACCACAACGGCACCTACATCGGCTTCTATACCGCCAACGCTGGCAGCCCCTATGTCGGATTTTGGGGTGCCGGCGGCCCCGGCACGGCCATCGATCCCTCTCAATCCGTCTATGGCGAGACCCTGAGCCAATTCCTGGCCGATCCCACCGTGGCGCAATGCCAGAGCGGACCGTCGCTCGGCGGCACCCACACCAGCACGGCCAACGACACCGGCACGGCCACCCCGTTCAGCAGCGTTACCTTCAGCGACGGCAACAGCGTCGCCAGCTACACCGTCAGCATCACCCTGGACGCCAACAACGGCACGCTGACCGGCACGGGCCTGACCAGCACGGACAGCACCCACTACACCCTGACCGCCAGCAGCGCCGCGACGCTGCAGAGCGAACTGCAGGCCCTGGTCTTCCATCCCACCACCAACCAGGTGGCCGCGGGGTCGACCAAGGTCACCACCTTCACCCTGACACCCAACGACAGTGCGGGCACCGCCGGCACGGCGGACAGCACCAGCAAGATCACCGTCACCTCGATCAACGACGCACCGGTGCTGGATGCCACCAAGTCGCCGGCCTTCACCTCGGAACCCCAAACCAGCACCGCGGCGCCCAGCGGCACCGTCGGCACCCTGGTGTCGTCGCTGGTCGCCATTGGCAGCGGAATCAGCAACGTCACCGACCCCGACGTCAGCGCGGCGACGGGTATCGCCATCACCGCCACCGACACCAGCCATGGCACATGGTGGTACAGCACGAACGGCGGCAGCACCTGGACCGCCGTCGGCACGGTCAGCAACACCAGCGCCCTGCTGCTGAAGGCGGATGCCAATACCCGCCTGTATTTCCAGGTGGCGGACAGCACCTATGCCGGCACGCTGACATCGGCCATCACCATCCGCGCGTGGGACCAAACCACCGGTACCGCCGGCAGCACGGCGACCACCGCCACCAACGGCGGCACCACCGCCTTTTCCAGCGCCACCGACACCGTCAGCCTGACCATCACCCCGGTTCCCCCCACGGTCACCGACGCCAACATCACCGTCAGCGGTGGCAGCGGCGGCACCGCCACCACCTTCCTCGCCGGGAACACGGTCACTGTCACCTGGAACAACACCGCCAGCGGCGACAACAACATCATTACCATCAGCACCGTTACCGTGGACTTCAGCGCCTTCGGCGGCAGCAGCGCCCAGAGCGCCATTAATACCAGCGGCACCTGGACCGCCACCTACACCCTGCCCGCCACCGTTACGTTGGGCAGCAATAAGAACATCACCGTCACCGTCACCGACAACGCCAGCAACATCACCACCACTGCCGACACCAGCAATTCCACCGTCGCCAACAGCGCGCCGGTGCTGGACGCCAGCAAATCGCCGGCCCTGCCCAACGAACTCAACACCACATCCTCCCTGCCCACCATCGGCGCAGGCACTCTGGTTTCCACCCTGGTCGCCAACGGCAGCGGCATCGCCAATGTCACCGATGGAAATTCCGGCGCCCTGCTGGGCATCGCCATCACCGGCACGGACAGCACCCAGGGCACGTGGTGGTACAGCACCGACGGCGGCAGCAATTGGACGGTGATCGGGACCGTCAGCAACACCAGCGCCCTGCTGCTGGCGGCCGACAGCAATACCCGCCTGTATTTCCAGGTGACATCCAGCAGCAGCTACACCGGCACCTTGGCTTCCGCCCTGACCATCCGCGCCTGGGACGAGACCAGCGGCAGCGCCGGCAGCACGGTGAGCACCGCCACCAACGGCGGTACCACCGCCTTCTCCGCCACCACCGACACCGTCAGCCTGACCATCACCGGGCCCAACGTCGCCCCCACCCTGACGGTCACCAGCAGCAATCCCACCTTCACGGAAAAGGGCGCCGCCGCCACCCTGTTCACCAGTGCGGCCGCCGGCCTGGGCGGTACCGATACCGGGCAGAACATCAGCCAGCTGGTGCTGACCGTCAGCAACCTGGCCGATGGCGCCAATGAGATCCTGTCGGTCGACGGCACCAACGTGGCACTGACCAACGGGCAACAGCGTCACCACCGCCACCAACGGCTACAGCGTCGCCGTCAGCGTCACCAGCGGCACCGCCACCGTCACCATCAGCGGCACGATGACCACCACGGCGGCCAACACGCTGGTCAACGGCCTGGCCTACAAGGACAGCAGCACCGACCCGACCACCACCAGCAGCCGCGTGGTCACCCTGACCAGCATCAAGGATGATGGCGGCACCAGCGACGGCGGCGTGGATACCACCACCCTGGCCGCCGCAACCACCGTCAGCCTGGTACCCGTCAACGACGCCCCCACCCTCACCACCACCGCCGCCACCACCCCCACCTTCACCGAGGGCGGCAGCGCGGCCAGCCTGTTCAGCGGCACGGCCATCAGCACCATCGAGGCCGGACAGACCATCCAGACCCTCAAGCTCACCGTCGCCGGACTGGCTGACGGGGCATCGGAAGTGCTGTCCATCGACGGCACCAGCGTCGCCCTGACCAACGGCAACAGCGTCACCACGGCCGCCAACGGCTACAGCGTCGCCGTCAGCCTCACCAGCGGCACCGCCACCGTCACCGTCACCAAGACCGGCAACTTCTCCGCCAGTGCGGCGCAGACCCTGGTCAACGGCCTCACCTATAGCGACACCAGCGACGACCCCACCGTCGGCAGCGGCCGTACCATCACCCTGACCCAGATCCAGGACAGCGGCGGCACCAGCAACGGCGGCATCGACACCAGCACCCTGGCCGCCGCCACCACCGTCACCCTGGTACCCGTCAACGACGCCCCCACCCTCACCACCACGGCCGCCACCACCCCCACCTTCACCGAGGGCGGCAGCGCGGCCAGCCTGTTCAGCGGCACGGCCATCAGCACCATCGAGGCCGGACAGACCATCCAGACCCTCAAGCTCACCGTCGCCGGACTGGCTGACGGGGCATCGGAAGTGCTGTCCATCGACGGCACCAGCGTCGCCCTGACCAACGGCAACAGTGTCACCACCGCCGCCAACGGCTACAGCGTCGCTGTCAGCCTCACCAGCGGCACCGCCACCGTCACCATCACCAAGACCGGCAACTTCTCCACCGCCGCCGCCCAGACCCTGGTCAACGGCCTCACCTACAGCGACGCCAGCGACGACCCCACCGTCGGCAGCGGCCGCACCATCACCCTGACCCAGATCCAGGATAGCGGCGGCACCAGCAACGGCGGCATCGACACCAGCACCCTGGCCGCCGCCACCACCGTCACCCTGGTACCCGTCAACGACGCCCCCACCCTCACCACCACGGCCGCCACCACCCCCACCTTCACCGAGGGCGGCAGCGCGGCCAGCCTGTTCAGCGGCACGGCCATCAACACCATCGAGGCCGGACAGACCATCCAGACCCTCAAGCTCACCGTCGCCGGACTGGCTGACGGGGCATCGGAAGTGCTGTCCATCGACGGCACCAGCGTCGCCCTGACCAACGGCAACAGCGTCACCACCGCCGCCAACGGCTACAGCGTCGCCGTCAGCCTCACCAGCGGCACCGCCACCGTCACCGTCACCAAGACCGGCAACTTCTCCGCCAGTGCGGCGCAGACCCTGGTCAACGGCCTCACCTATAGCGACACCAGCGACGACCCCACCGTCGGCAGCGGCCGTACCATCACCCTGACCCAGATCCAGGACAGCGGCGGCACCAGCAACGGCGGCATCGACACCAGCACCCTGGCCGCCGCCACCACCGTCACCCTGGTACCCGTCAACGACGCCCCCACCCTCACCACCACGGCCGCCACCACCCCCACCTTCACCGAGGGCGGCAGCGCGGCCAGCCTGTTCAGCGGCACGGCCATCAGCACCATCGAGGCCGGACAGACCATCCAGACCCTCAAGCTCACCGTCGCCGGACTGGCTGACGGGGCATCGGAAGTGCTGTCCATCGACGGCACCAGCGTCGCCCTGACCAACGGCAACAGTGTCACCACCGCCGCCAACGGCTACAGCGTCGCTGTCAGCCTCACCAGCGGCACCGCCACCGTCACCATCACCAAGACAGGTAACTTCTCCGCCAGTGCGGCCCAGACCCTGGTCAACGGCCTGACCTACAGCGACACCAGCGACGACCCCACCGTCGGCAGCGGCCGCACCATCACCCTGACCCAGATCCAGGATAGCGGCGGCACCAGCAACGGCGGCATCGACACCAGCACCCTGGCCGCCGCCACCACCGTCACCCTGGTACCCGTCAACGACGCCCCCACCCTCACCACCACGGCCGCCACCACCCCCACCTTCACCGAGGGCGGCAGCGCGGCCAGCCTGTTCAGCGGCACGGCCATCAACACCATCGAGGCCGGACAGACCATCCAGACCCTCAAGCTCACCGTCGCCGGACTGGCTGACGGGGCATCGGAAGTGCTGTCCATCGACGGCACCAGCGTCGCCCTGACCAACGGCAACAGCGTCACCACCGCCGCCAACGGCTACAGCGTCGCCGTCAGCCTCACCAGCGGCACCGCCACCGTCACCATCACCAAGACCGGCAACTTCTCCACCAGTGCGGCGCAGACCCTGGTCAACGGCCTCACCTATAGCGACACCAGCGACGACCCCACCGTCGGCAGCGGCCGTACCATCACCCTGACCCAGATCCAGGACAGCGGCGGCACCAGCAACGGCGGCATCGACACCAGCACCCTGGCCGCCGCCACCACCGTCACCCTGGTACCCGTCAACGACGCCCCCACCCTCACCACCACGGCCGCCACCACCCCCACCTTCACCGAGGGCGGCAGCGCGGCCAGCCTGTTCAGCGGCACGGCCATCAGCACCATCGAGGCCGGACAGACCATCCAGACCCTCAAGCTCACCGTCGCCGGACTGGCTGACGGGGCATCGGAAGTGCTGTCCATCGACGGCACCAGCGTCGCCCTGACCAACGGCAACAGTGTCACCACCGCCGCCAACGGCTACAGCGTCGCTGTCAGCCTCACCAGCGGCACCGCCACCGTCACCATCACCAAGACAGGTAACTTCTCCGCCAGTGCGGCCCAGACCCTGGTCAACGGCCTGACCTACAGCGACACCAGCGACGACCCCACCGTCGGCAGCGGCCGCACCATCACCCTGACCCAGATCCAGGACGGCGGCGGCACCAGCAACGGCGGCATCGACACCAGCACTCTGGCCGCCACCACCACCGTCACCCTGGTACCCGTCAACGACGCCCCCACCCTCACCACCACGGCCGCCACCACCCCCACCTTCACCGAGGGCGGCAGCGCGGCCAGCCTGTTCAGCGGCACGGCCATCAGCACCATCGAGGCCGGACAGACCATCCAGACCCTGAAGCTCACCGTCGCCGGACTGGCTGACGGGGCATCGGAAGTGCTGTCCATCGACGGCACCAACGTCGCCCTGACCAACGGCAACAGTGTCACCACCGCCGCCAACGGCTACAGCGTCGCCGTCAGCCTCACCAGCGGCACCGCCACCGTCACCATCACCAAGACCGGCAACTTCTCCACCGCCGGCCGCCCAGACCCTGGTCAACGGCCTCACCTACAGCGACACCAGCGACGACCCCACCGTCGGCAGCGGCCGCACCGTCACCCTGACCCAGATCCAGGACGGCGGCGGCACCAGCAACGGCGGCATCGACACCACCACCCTGTCCGCCGCCACCACCGTCACCCTGGTACCCGTCAACGACGCCCCCACCCTCACCACCACGGCCGCCACCACCCCGACCTTCACCGAAGGCGGCAGCGCGACCAGCCTGTTCAGCGGCACGGCCATCAGCACCATTGAGGCCGGGCAGACCATCCAGACCCTGAAGCTCACCGTCGCCGGACTGGCTGACGGGGCATCGGAAGTGCTGTCCATCGACGGCACCAGCGTCGCCCTGACCAACGGCAACAGCGTCACCACGGCTGCCAACGGCTACAGCGTCGCCGTCAGCGTCACCAGCGGCACCGCCACCGTCACCATCACCAAGACAGGTAACTTCAGCGCGTCCGCCGCCCAGACCCTGGTCAACGGCCTGACCTACAGCGACGCCAGCGACGACCCCACCGTCGGCAGCGGCCGCACCATCACCCTGACCCAGATCCAGGACGGCGGCGGCACCAGCAACGGCGGCATCGACACCACCACCCTGTCCGCCGCCACCACCGTCACCCTGGTACCCGTCAACGACGCCCCCACCCTCACCACCACGGCCGCCACCACCCCGACCTTCACCGAAGGCGGCAGCGCGACCAGCCTGTTCAGCGGCACGGCCATCAGCACCATTGAGGCCGGGCAGACCATCCAGACCCTCAAGCTCACCGTCGCCGGACTGGCTGACGGGGCATCGGAAGTGCTGTCCATCGACGGCACCAGCGTCGCCCTGACCAACGGCAACAGCGTCACCACGGCCGCCAACGGCTACAGCGTCGCCGTCAGCGTCACCAGCGGCACCGCCACCGTCACCGTCACCAAGACAGGTAACTTCAGCGCGTCCGCCGCCCAGACCCTGGTCAACGGCCTCACCTACAGCGACGCCAGCGACGACCCCACCGTCGGCAGCGGCCGCACCGTCACCCTGACCCAGATCCAGGACAGCGGCGGCACAAGCAACGGCGGCATCGACACCACCACCCTGGCCGCCACCACCACCGTCACCCTGGTGCCTGTCAACGACGCCCCCACGCTGACCACCACCACCAGCGCCCCCACCTTCACAGAGGGTGACAGTGCGGTCAGCCTGTTCAGCGGCACGACCATCAGCACCATCGAAGCCGGGCAGAACATCCACGCCCTGACACTGACGGTCGGCGGCGTCGCGGACGCCTCATCGGAAGTGCTGACCGTCGATGGTACCAGCGTGGCGCTGACCAACGGCAACAGCGTCACCACCACCGCCAATGGCTACAGCGTCGCCGTCAGCGTCACCAGCGGCACCGCCACCGTCACCATCACCAAGGCCGGCGACTTCTCCACCGCCGCCGCCCAGACCCTGGTCAACGGCCTGACCTACGCCAATACCAGCGACAATCCCACGGTCGGCAGCGGCCGCACCGTCACCCTGACCAGCGTCCAGGACAGCGGCGGCACCACCAGCGGCGGCGTGGACACCACCACGCTCAGCAGTGCGACCACCGTCACCCTGGTCGCCGTCAACGATGCCGGCAGCCTGACCGACGGCGCCACCGTGCCGCTGACCGCCATCGCCATAACCCAGACCAGCACTCCCGTGACCGTCGCCAGCATCCTGGCCAGTGCCGGCTACAGCGACCCGGATGCCAACGGCGTGTCGGGCCTGGCCCTGACCGGCAACAGTGCCGCCGGCACCTGGCAATATTCCACCGACGGCGGCACCACCTGGATCAGCGTCGGCACGGTGTCCACCTCCGCCGCGCTGCTGCTGGACAGCACGGCGGAGCTGCGCTTCGTCGGCAACGGCAGCACGGTGGAAACCGCCACGCTCACCTTCCAAGGCTGGGATGAAACCAGCGGCACCGCCACCAGCGGCGCCACGCGCCAGACGGCGGACATCACCGGCACCGGCGGCACCAGCGCATTCACGACGGGCAGCGCCACCATCAGCATCGCCTCGCAAGGTGCCGTGCTCACCGCCGGCGGCAGCAGCGGCTACACCGAACTGACCATCGGATCCGTCATCGACAGCGGCCTGATCCTGACCGACGCCGCCACCGGCACCATCAACAGCGCCACCATCACCATCGGCAGCGTGGTCAGCGGTGACGTGCTGGGCTTCACCAATCAGAACGGCATCTCCGGCAGTTATGACGCCGGCACCGGCGTACTGACCCTGACCGGCAGCGCCAGCCTGGCCGATTACCAGGCCGCCCTGCGGTCCGTCACCTACAGTTCCACCAGCCACGACCCCACCAGCGGCGGCACCCGCACCGGGCGCACCATCAGCTGGTCGGTCAACGACGGCATCGCCGCCAGCACCGCCGTCACCAGCACGGTCACCCTGACCGCCGTCAACGATGCGCCGGTCCTGAGCGTGGCCGGCGCCCAGACCTTCACCGACACACTGACGCACGGCGTGGCGGTCAGCGTGGCCGACGCCGACGCGGGCACCGGCGTTGAGACGGTGACGCTGGCCGCCGGCAAGGGCAATCTGGCCGTCACCGCCTCCGGCGATGCCAGCGTCAGCGGCAACAACAGCGGCAGCATCACCATCACCGGTACCCTGGCCGATGTGAACGCCACCCTGGCCAGCCTGACCTATGCCACCACGGCCACGGCCAGCGACAGCGACACCATCACGGTCGCCGTGAACGATGGCGGCAACACCGGCACCGGCGGCGCCCTGACGGATGCCAAGACCATCGCCATCACCCTGACCGGCAACGCCGCCCCCACCGTCACCGTGGCCGGCGCCCAGAGCATCGCCGACACCAACGCCCATGCCCTGAGCGGCGTGGGCGCGACCGACAGCCTGGCGGGCAGTACGGTCACCGCCACCGTGTCCGACCTGCAGGGCAATCTGGGCTTCACCGCCGCAGGCGAGGCCAGCTAATCAGCGGCAACGGCACGGGCAGCGTCACCATCACCGGCAGCCTGGCCGACGTGAACGCCACCCTGGCCACCCTGGCCTACACCACCACGGCGACAGCCACCGGCACCGACACGATCACCGTGACGGTCAACGACGGCGGCACCAGCCTGATCGGCGGGTCCAAATCCGCCAGCCAGACCATCGCCGTCACCCTGACCGGCAACGACGTCCCCAGCCTGGCGGTCGCCGGCGGCCAGAGTTATGTCGACCAGGCCAGTCATGCCATCGGCGGTGTGGCCATCACCGACACCCTGTCGGGCAGCACGGTCACCGCCACCGTGTCCGACCTGCACGGCAACCTGGGCTTCACCGCCGCGGGTGCGGCCACTGTCAGCGGCAGCGGCACGGGCACCGTCACCATCACCGGCAGCCTGGCCGACGTGAACGCCACCCTGGCCAGCCTGACCTACGCCACCACGCTGACCGCCGCCGGCAGCGACACCATCACCGTGGCCGTCAACGACGGCGGCACCGCCCGCATCGGCGGCGCACAGACCACCAGCGGCACCATCGCCATCGCCATCGCCAGCAACGACACCCCCGTCGTGACGGTGGCCGGCACCCAGAGTTATGTCGACACCGCCACCCACGCCATCGGCGGCGTCAGTGTGGCCGACGCCTACGGCGGCACCATCACCGCCACCGTGTCCGACCTGCACGGCAATCTGGGCTTCACCGCCTCAGGCTCCGCCACCGTCAGCGGCAGCGGCACGGGCACCGTCACCATCAGCGGCAGCCTGGCCGATGTGAACGCCACCCTGGCCACCCTGACCTACGCCACCACCGCCACCACCACGGGCACCGACACCATCACCGTCAGCGTGAACGACGGCGGCGGCAGCCTGATCGGCGGAGCGAAAACCGCCAGCCAGGCCATCACCGTCACCCTCACCGGCAACGACACCCCCGTCCTGACCGTCGCCGGCGCCCAGAGCTATGTCGATACCAACGCCCACGCCATCAGCGGCGTCAGCCTCAGCGACGGCCTGACCGGCAGCACCGTCACCGCCAGCCTGATCGCCAACACCGGCAACATCACCGTCACCGCCGCCGGGGCCGCCTTCGTCGGCGGCAACAACAGCGGCGTGATCATCATCAGCGGCAGCCTGGCCGACGTGAACGCCACCCTGGCCAGCCTGACCTATGCCAGCACCGCCACCACCACCGGTACCGACACCATCATCGTGGCGGTCAGCGACGGCGGCAATACCCGCATCGGCGGGGCGAAGAGCGCCAGCCAAACCATCACCGTCAGCGTCACCGGCAACGACACCCCCGTCCTGACCGTTGCCGGCGCCCAGAGTTATGTCGATGCCAACGCCCACGCCATCAGCGGCGTCAGCATCAGCGACAGCCTGACCGGCGGCACCGTCACCGCCACCGTCAGTGCCGGCGCCGGCAATGTCGCCGCATCCGCCGCCGGCGGGGCCACGATCACCGGCGGCGGCACCGGCACCATGGTGATCAGCGGCAGCCTGGCGGATGTGAACGCCACCCTGGCCAGCCTCACCTACGCCACCACAGCCACCACATCCGGCAGCGACACCATCACCATCACCGCCAACGATGGCGGCACCACCCGCGTCGGGGGCGCCAAGAGCACGACGCAGACCGTCTCCGTCACCCTGACTGGCAATGACACCCCGGTCCTGACCGTCGCCGGCACCCAGAGCTATAACGACACCACCGCCCACGCCATCAGCGGCGTCAGCATCGCCGACAGCCTGACCGGCGGCACCGTCACCGCCACGGTCAGTGCTGGCACCGGCAACGTCGCCGTCTCCGCCGCCGGCATCGCCGCCGTCAGCGGCAGCGGCACGGGCACGCTGATCATCACCGGCAGCCTGGCGGATGTGAACGCCACCCTGGCCAGCCTCACCTACGCCACCACAGCCACCACATCCGGCAGCGACACCATCACCATCACCGCCAACGATGGCGGCACCACCCGCATCGGCGGCGCCAAGAGCACGACGCAGACCGTCGCCGTCACCCTGACCGGCAACGACACCCCCGTCCTGACCGTCGCCGGCGCCCAGAGCTACGTCGATACCAACACCCACGCCATCAGCGGCGTCAGCGTCAGCGACAGCCTGACCGGCGGTACCGTGACCGCCACCGTCAGTGCCGGTGCGGGCAACGTCGCCGTCTCCGCCGCCGGCATCGCCACCGTCAGCGGCAGCGGCACGGGTACGCTGACCATCAGCGGCAACCTGGCGGATGTGAACGCCACCCTGGCCAGCCTGACCTATGCCACCACCGCGACCGCCACCGGCAGCGACACCATCACCATCGCCGCCAATGACGGCGGCACCAGCCGCATCGGCGGCGCCAAATCGACGACGCAAACCGTCGCCGTCACCCTGACCGGCAACGATACCCCCGTCCTGACCGTCGCCGCGTCGCAGAGCTACAACGACACCAACACCCACGCCATCAGCGGCGTCAGCATCAGCGACGGCCTGACCGGCAGCACCGTCACCGCCACCGTCAGTGCCGGTGCGGGCAACGTCGCCGTCTCCGCCGCCGGCATCGCCACCGTCAGCGGCAGCGGTACCGGCACGCTGACCATCACCGGCAGCCTGGCGGACGTGAACGCCACCCTGGCCAGCCTCACCTACGCCACCACCGCGACCGCCACCGGCAGCGACACCATCACCATCGCCGCCAATGACGGCGGCACCAGCCGCATCGGCGGCGCCAAATCCACGACACAGACCATCGCCATCGCCCTGACCGGCAACGACACCCCCGTCCTGACCCTGCCCGCCGGCAAGAATTTGAGCGCCACCGGCAGCCAGGCCATCAGCGGCATCACCGTCAGCGATACCCTGACCGGCGGCACGGTGACGGTCACCGTCCGGGACGGCTTCGGCGGGGCGCTGACGGTCTCGACCTCAGGCACGACCACCGCCACCGGCAACGGCACGGGCACCGTCACCATCACCGGCGGCGTCGCCGATGTGAACGCGACGCTGGCCAGCCTGGCCCTGACCCCGGCCACCACCGGCAACGACATCATCACCGTCACCATCACCGACAACGGCACGGCCCGCGTCGGCGGCGCCAAGACCGCGACCGGCACCCTAGGCGTCACCATCAACCCGGTGGTGATCCCCATGTTCGCCACCAACAACACGCCGATCACCACGACGCCCACCACCACCACGGTGATCACCACCACCACCGAAACGATGATCATCACGCCGACGGTGGCGGCCACCGGCAGTGGCAGCACCATGACGATGACCGACCCGGTCGGCAGCGGCCTCGCCGGCGTGCGGGGCACGCCCACCGCCGGCCTGCAGGGCAACACCGTCATCGCCACCAGCACGTCCCCGTCCTCCACCGGCGGCAATTCCACCGGCGGCCCATCCACCGCCAACACGCCCGACCTCAGCCCGGTCACCTCCACCAACGCCCCGGCCACGCCCACGCTGACCACCAGCCTGGCCCTGGCCGGGTCCAGCACCGGTAACGTGCTGGTCAGTGGCAATGCCGGCATCGTGGCGGTGGCCTCCCTGAACGGCGGCAACACCACCCTGGCCCAGGCGACGGAGGTCAGCACCCAGTCGGTCAGCGCCGGGCAGCTGATGACCTTCCAGCTGCCGCAGAACACCTTCGTCAGCGGCGACCCGCAGGTGTCGCTGCAGGCGCGCCAGGCGAATGGCGAGCCGCTGCCGGCGTGGCTGAAGTTTGATCCCGCCACCGGCACCTTCAGCGGCCAGCCGCCGGCGGGCAGCACCGGCACCATCGCCGTGACGGTGACCGCCCGCGACAGCAAGGGCAACGTGGCCCAGGCGAAGTTCAACATGAACGTCGGCCAGCAGGGCACCGGCGGCGGCGGCGGCGGCACGCCGGGTGGCAACCGCGCGCCGCAACAGCACGCGGCCAATGATCCGGCCCTGGCCCTGCCGGCCGACCTGCACCCGGTTGAACTGGCGGCCTACCGTCCGGCGCCGGACCTAGACCTGGCCGGCGCCAACCATGCCGGCCCGGCAGATCGCATCCCCGCCGGCAAGCCATCCCTGACGGCGCAGCTGCATGCCGCCGCCGGCGGTTTCGGCGCCGGCACCTTCGGTATTCCCACCCACCACGGCATCCTGGACGACAGCCTCAACCTGCTGGCCAGCCTGCTGGACGTGTTCGGCGGCGGCGACGCCGTCCCTGCCGCCCATCCCATCCCGACCAACACCACGACCGCCTGAGGCTTCATGACGTCAATGCCTTATTCCGCGCCGGCCCGGCGCTCCCGTCTGCGTACCTTGGCCGGCCCTGCCGCCGCTTGCGCTCTGGTGGCCTTGTTGGCGGGCTGCTCGGTGACCCCCCGCCCCCTGACCACGGATGAGCACAAGACCCGCGCCGATGAGGCGCTGAAGATGGTGCGCGACCGCATCGACCCGATATCGGCGCCGGTGACCCTGGATGAAGCCATCGCCCGCGCGGTCAAGTACAACCTGGACCACCGGCTGGCGCTGATGGACCAGGCCATCGCCAACCGCCAGCTGGACGTGTCGCGCTGGGACCTGCTGCCCAAGCTGGTGGTGGATGGCGGCCTGGCGGGACGCAGCAACGAGCTGGCCTCGTCCTCCTACTCCGTGCTGACCGGCAAGCAGTCGCTGGAACCCTCCATCTCGTCCGACCGGCGCAGCGGCACCGCCGACCTGCAGCTGAGCTGGAGCGTCCTGGACTTCGGCGTCAGTTATTACCAGGCACGGCAGAACGGCGACCGGGCCTTGGCCACGGCGGAAAAGCGCCGCTCGGCCGTCAACGCCATCGTGCAGCAGGTGCGCGCCGCCTATTGGCAGGCGGTGGCGGCGGAGCGGATCGGCAGCCGCATCGACCCCGTGCTGGCCGACGCCCGCGCCGCCCTGGTCGACGCCCGCGAGGTGGAACGCCAGCGCCTGAAGCCGCCGCTGGAAGCCCTGCGGTATGAAAAGTCGACCATCGAGGTCATCCGCCAGCTGGAAAACCTGCAAGCCGACCTGGCCCTGGCCAAGACGCAGCTGGCGGCCCTGATGGGCCTGCCCCCGGGCCAGACCTATCAGCTGGCGCTGCCGGAAAACCCCACCGCCCTGCCGGAACTGAAGACCCCGGTGGCGGAGTTGGAGCGGACGGCCCTGATCAACCGGCCGGAACTGCGCGAGCAGGCCTACAACCGCCGCATCGCGACGGATGAGGTGCACAAGGCCTTCCTGAAGCTGTTCCCCAACCTGACCATCTCCGGCGGGCTGGATTACGACAGCAATTCCTTCCTGGTGAACCAGCGCTGGGCCGAGGGCGGCCTGCGCATGTCGTGGGGCCTGTTGAACCTGCTGTCGGGCGACGACTTCATGGGCCTGGCGGAAACGCAGCGCGACCAGACGGAAGTGCGCAACCTGGCCCTGTCCATGGCCGTTCTGACCCAGGTGAACGTGGCCTGGCAGCAGCTGGGCCGGGCGCGGACGCAATACCTGGAGGCGACGGAACTGGATGGCATCGAGGGCCGTATCTACGACCAGGTGCTGGTGCAGCAGCAGAACAACACCGAAAGCAAGGTGGAGCGCGTGCGCGCCGCCGGCGCCCGCATCGTGGCGGAACTGAGCAAGGCCCGTGCCTACGCCGACATGCAGAACGCGCTGGCGTCGCTGTACGTTTCCGTCGGCATCGACCCCCTGCCCCAGGCGGTGCCCGACTATTCGCTGAAGACGCTGATCACGACGGTGTCGGCGGTGAACCACCAGATCGACGCCGGCATGTTCGGGGCCGCAGAATCGGCCGACGCCCCGCCGCCGGTGCTGGATGACCCCGGCAAAGGCCTGACCACCTCACCCTAAGACGCACTTTTAAGGTTATTTGTCGGGTTAACACCGTCCCGTAAGTAGAAATAAGGGGGAGACCGCCCGGTCTCCCCCTTTCCTGTCGCCCCTTCCTGCCGCCTGGTTCCACAAATCGTGAGCGTCGCCTTGTCCCCCATCCGGTTCCGCCTGATCACCGCCTGCGTCACAGTCCTGCTGGGCATCGCCCTTTTCGATGGGGTCGCCGGGGCGGCCGACACGGCGCCCGAAATCCGGGCGCAGCTGGTGCCCAAGCGCAGCACCATACTGTCGGCCGAAGTGGCGGCGCAGATATCGGAACTGCCCCTGCGTGAGGGCGACAGCTTCGCCGAGGGGCAGAGGCTGGTGGCCTTCGATTGCGGCGTGCAGCGTGCCCGCCTGGCCCATGCGGCGGCGCAGGAAACGGCGACGCGCAAGGCCTATGAGGTCAAGAGCAAGCTGAACGCCCTGAATTCCATCGGCGCGCTGGAGCTGGAGACGGCGGCGGCGGAACATGCGGTGGCCGAGGCCGATTTGCAGATGGCCAAGGTGATCACCTCCCACTGCGTCATCAGCGCCCCCTTCGCCGGCCGCATGGGCCCGATGGAGGTAAAACGCTATCAATCGGTGGCGGAAGGGCAGAAACTGATGGAGATCCTGGATCCGTCGGAGTTGGAGGCCGAAATGCTGGTGCCTTCGTCCTGGCTGAAATGGCTGAAGCCTGGGTACGCCTTGGAAATCGGCATCGAGGAGACGGGCCGGAAGTATCCGGCCAAGGTGTCGCGCCTGTCGCCGCGCATCGACCCGGTGTCGCAATCCATCCGCGTGTTCGCCGTCATCGACGGCAAGTTTCCGGACCTGCTGCCGGGCATGAGCGGCCGCGCCCTGCTGTCCGCACCGAACTGAGGGGTTGCGCCATGACCGTCACCCCCATCCACCAGTCCGGCCCGGGGCAGCCGGGGCCAGCCCAGCCCGACGCCGCCGAGCTGGCCGGCCGGCAGCTGTTCGGCCTGACCACCCTGTTGCAGCTGCAGAAGCGCGCCCGCCATGTGCGCAGCGAGCAGGAACTGGGCTTCCTGATGGTCAACGACACCTTCGGCCTGGTGCGCTATCGCCAGGCACTGGCCTGGCGCCGGGCGGAGCGGGGCGAGGGTGCGGTGCTGGCCGTGTCCGGCCTGTCATCGGCCGACGCCGACAGCCCCTATGCCCGTTATGCCTGCCGCCTGCTGTCGGCCCATGGCGACCCGACGGCGATCACGGCGTTGAGCAGCGCCGGCCTGCCGGCGGACCTGGCGGCCGAGTGGCCCGACTATCTGCCCGCCCACGGCCTGTGGCTGCCGCTGACGGCGCCGGATGAGCGCCGGCTGGGCGGCCTGCTGCTGGCGCGGGAGGAGCCGTGGACCGACGCCGACCGTGTGCTGCTGGAAAACCTGGGCGACGCCTACGCCCATGCCTGGGGGGCGCTGGCCAAGCAGCAGCGCCGCTGGCACCGCGACGCCGCCCGGCTGAAGTCCCTGCGCACCCTGGGGTACGCGGCCGCGGCACTGGTGGCCCTGTCGCTGTTCCCCATCCGCCTGTCGGCCCTGGCCCCGGCCGAGGTCATTCCCCAGGCGCCCACGGTGGTCCGCGCCCCCTTCGACGGCGTGGTCGACAAGTTCCTGGTGACACCCAACCAGCCGGTGGTGGAGGACCAGCCGCTGTTCCAGCTGGACCCCGTGCGCCTGCAGAACCGGCTGGACGTCGCCAACGCGGCGCTGGAGGCGGCGGATGCGGAATACCGCCAGACGGCGCAGCAGGCGGTGTTCGATGAGAAGGCCAAGGCGCAGCTGGTCGTCCTGCAAGGCAAGCGCGACCAGGCGGCGGCCGAGGTCACCTATGTCCAGGATTTGATGAAACGCGTCGTGGTGCGGGCACCGCGCGCCGGCCTGGCGGTATTCGCCGACGTCAACGACTGGATCGGCAAGCCCGTCACCCAGGGCGAACGCGTGCTGACCGTGGCCGAGCCCAAGGACGTGGAACTGGAGATCAAGCTGCCGGTGGCCGACGCCATCGCCATGGACGTGGGCGACCCCGTGTCGCTGTTCCTGAACATCGATCCACAGCATCCGCTGGACGCCACCATCCGCCTGGCCGCCTATCAGCCCGAGGTGGGCACGGACGGCGTCGCCGCATACCGCCTGAAGGCCAAGTTCGACGGGGCCCAGGCCCCCGTGCGCATCGGCCTGCAAGGCACGGCCAAGATCTACGGCCAGCGCACCACCCTGTTCTACTACCTGTTCCGGCGGCCCTTGGCGGCCCTGCGCCAACGCCTGGGCGTCTGAGGCCATGACCACCACCGAGATCATGGGCTTCAGCGCCGGCGGCACCGAACCGCCGGCGGTAACGCGGCTAGCCCCGTTGCGGGAGGAATTGACCCTGCTGCCCGGCCCGGCGCTGGCCGATGGCTCACCCAGCTGGACGCTGCACGACCAGGCGGCGGGCCGCTTCTACCGCCTGGGCTGGCTGGAGTTCGAGGTGCTGCGCCGCTGGCACCTGGGCATCGCGGAGGAGATCGCGGCCGATGTCGCCGCCACCACCACCCTGCGCGTCACCCTGGACGATGTGCTGTCGGTGTCCCTGTTCCTGATCGCGCACAACCTGGTGCGGCGCCAGGGACCGGGCGCCCTGGCCAGCCTGATGCGACAGACGGAGATGGCCAAGCCCGGCCTCTGGCAATGGCTGCTGAAGAACTATCTGTTCTTCCGCGTGCCGCTGGTGAAGCCCGACCGTTTCCTGACCCGGGCCTTGCCCTACGTCTCGTGGATATTCACCCGCGGTTTCCTGGTGGCCACCCTGGCCGCCGCCCTGGTCGGCATCTACCTGGTGACGCGGCAGTGGGACCAGTTCCGCACCACCTTCGTCAGTTTCCTGTCGCCCTCGGGCCTGATCACCGGCGCCATCGGCCTGGCCGTCGCCAAGGTCATCCATGAGTTCGGGCACGCCCTGACAGCCAAGCGTTACGGCTGCCGGGTGCAGACCATGGGCATCGCCTTCATGGTCATGTACCCGCTGCTGTACACCGACGTCAGCGACGCCTGGCGCCTGCCCAACCGGCGCCAGCGCCTGGCCATCGGTGTCGCCGGCATGGGAGCGGAGCTGACCCTGGCGGCCTACGCCACCCTGGCCTGGTCCTTCCTGCCGGAGGGGCCGGTGAAGGCCGCCGCCTTCCTGCTGGCCACCACCAGCTGGATCATGACCGTGCTGGTCAACACCAGCCCCTTCATGCGCTTCGACGGCTATTTCCTGCTGTCCGATCTGCTGGACGTGCCCAACCTGCACGACCGCGCCTTCGCGCTGGGCCGCTGGTGGCTGCGCGAGCGGCTGTTCCACCTGGGCGAACCGGTGCCGGAGGACATGCCCCGGAAGCGGCGCACCCTGCTGATCGCGCTGGCCTTCGCCACCTGGATCTATCGCTTCACCCTGTTCATCGGCATCGCCGCCCTGGTCTATCACCTGTTCTTCAAGGTGCTGGGCATCCTTCTGTTCATGGTGGAGGTGTGGTGGTTCATCCTGCGCCCCCCCATGCGTGAGGTGATGGAATGGGTACGGCGCCGCGGATCCATGACCTGGAACCGCCGTTCCGCCGCCACCGCCGCCTTCGCCGCCTTCCTGCTGCTGCTGGCCTGGCATCCCCTGGCGCAGCACGGTGACCGCCCCCGCCATCCTGCGCGCGGCACAGGAGACGGAACTGTTCCTGGAAGAGCCCGGGCAGTTGGAGGCGGTGCTGGTGAAGGCCGGCCAGCCCGTGACCGCCGGCCAGGTGCTGTTCCGCCTGTCATCCCCAGACCTGGATTACAAACTGGCCAGCCAGCGCATCAAGATCGACACCCTGAAGTGGGAAAGCACCTATCGCGGCACGGTGGTCGATCCCCGGCGCCAGCGCCAGGCGGCGCAGGAGCTGGAGACGGCGACGGCCGAGTTGCGCGGGCTGGAAGCGGAGAAATCCCGCCTCACCATCACCGCGCCCTACGCCGGCGTGATGGCCGAGGTGGCGGAGCCGCTGTCGCCCGGCGAATGGCTGCCGGCCCGCGAACGGCTGGGCCTGTTGCTGGACCCGGCGCACCCGATGATCGAGGCCTATGTGCGCGAGGCCGACCTGCACCGGGTGGCGGTGGGCGATGAGGGCCGCTTCCGTCCCGACCAGAGCGTGACCGGCGCCATGGACGGCCGCATCCAGGACATCGACGACACCAGCACCCGGGTGCTGACCCGCCGCTATCTGGCCAGCCCCTTCGGCGGCGACATCGCCGCGCGCGAGGATAGCCAGCACCAGATGGTGCCGGAGGAATCGCTGTACCGCGTGCTGGTCACCCCGGCCAAGGACGCCGCCCCCGCCAGCCTGCAGCGTGGCCGCGTCACCCTGGAGGGTGCCCGCGAAAGCCTGGTGGGCAGCCTGTGGCGACGCCTGGTGTCCATCTTGCTGCGCGAGGGCGGGTTCTAATCTGGTTGAAGTCCCCTCAAGTGCCGGGCGGGCGCATCCGCGCCCTAGGCTTATCCTCAGTTTTCAGTCCGCTTCGCTCCCCAAAAACTTCCGGCGGCCGCAGTCGCGGCCTACATGAGCTGACGCTCATGCCACGGGCCTAATACCTTTCGGGCATGGAGGGCGGGCCGCCCCTGCGCTAAGCTCTCGGGAATAAAAGAAGATCGGGAGGAGAGCATGGCTCGCATCGTTTTCGCGGCATTTGCCGCCGTCGGCCTGGCGGCCGCCCCCCTTGCCGAGGCACACGCGGCCCCCAAGGCGGCGGAGCATCATCCGCGCTACGACTACCCCACCGCCGTGCGCGCCGACTATGTCATCGGCTGCCTGGCGTCCAACGGCTTCAAGCATGAACTACTGGGCAAGTGCGCCTGCGGCATCGACACCATCGCCGACATGATGCCCTACGACGATTATGAGAAGGCAGACACCATCCTGCGCATGCAGCAGGGCGGCCTGGGCGACCGCGGCGCCGTCTTCCGCGACACGCCGCTGGCCAAGGACGAAGTGGAAAAACTCCGCCGCGCCCAGGCGGAAGTGAACTTGCGTTGTGTTTGAGGGGGGTCAGGCCGGGAGTAATTCCGTCCGTAGGAATCTCAACACCTCATCAATGGCGCCGGCCGTGGCATATTTCTGCCCCGTGGGCGTCGTGTTGCACGTCACTGTTTGCCTGAGCCTCATAAACCGACCGCAGAAGATCAATGCGATCAATCAGCCGTGGAGCACGGTCCGCCACCTCGGGCAGGACCGCTTTCAATTGCTGGGGATGATGATCGATCACCGCCGCCAAATCGAACACGTCGCGTATTTTAAAATTGGACGGACGGTGGAACATTTTCTTGACCGCGATTTCCCACGGCGTCTCAAGGGGAACCGCGCGCCCCTCGAATGACCAATCCATCACGGCATCATCTGTGCGGCGGCCGGCGGCGATGAAGTCGATTTCCCCTTCGGCGAACACCAGCTTCAAATAGTTGCCGGGATATTCGTGAGGCCGTCCCCCCAACATCGCTTTCGTCACCGGGTTGCGGTGCGGCGTAAGGGCACGGATGACATCGCTGGACCCGACAAAAACATCAATGTCGAAGCTGATCCGGTGACCATAATGGACGGCCAGCGCTGTGCCGCCCCCGAAGCTCCAGGTGGTGCCGTCAGGAAGGGTGTCGATCAGCGACAGGGTTCGACGCAGCAGAACGTCCCAGGCTGAGGGCCGCCATTTCGGTGACCCAGGCGGCGTTGGCGGCATCAGTCAGTCTCCAGGTGCGAAGGGCACGGTACAGGTCTTCGAAGCTGAGGGCGCCGCTCAGCACCAGATCATGCAGGGTGCCCATGGAAACCTCATCAAAGAAGGCCTCGACATGAGGGCGCCACGCCGCGATCGATTCCGGCGACAGCAACAGGGCCAGAAGGCCAGGGCCGTCCAGCGCGACCGGACGGGGGGCATTGATGGTGGACAAGGCCAGCGCCAGCGCCGGCCCGGCAGTGCCCAGGTGCTTGTATTGGGTCCGCCAACGGGCTGCCACGCTCTTCAAAGCATCAGATACGGCGGCGGGGGCCTGTACCTCCACCCGCGCCAAGCCACGGGGGCCGAGGCTGGATTGCCGGTAACGGCGAACCCGTTGGGCCGCGGTGACATCGCGTTTGGGGTTGATGGCCATTCGTGAGCTTGCTCCTTGAACCCCATCATATCGTAACCGGATTACGGCCGCTATACACCTCGCTCACCCTTGCGCATCCCCCCCCTCCGCGCGACAATCCCAAAGGTTGAAAGCATTAGGGGAGGGGACACGATGCTTTATCCGGACGCGCTGGCGCCCATCGTGGCCTTCCTGCGCGGCATCGGGTTCACGGTGGAATTCGGGCCGGGTGCCGCCGGCGGGTTCCTGCCGGGCGTGAACATCCAGGGCGGCGCCATCCACATCGATCCCGACACCCTGGTCAGCCCAGGCGATCTGCTGCACGAGGCCGGGCACATGGCCATCCTACCCCGGCGCCTGCACGCCCGCCTGGGCCGCGACCTGGAGGCCGACACCATCGCCGCCGTGGCGGCGGAGGCGGGTCCGGGCATGCCGGCCGATCCTGTCCTGGCCGCCCCGCTGCAGCAGGGGGAGTTCATGGCCCAGGCCTGGTCGTACGCCGCGGCGTTGCACCTGGACGTACCGCCGGAATGCGTGTTCTTCCCCGGGTCCTACCACATCGACGCCTATGAGGGCACCCACCCCATGCAGGTCTGGCTGGAGGCCGGGACCCACCACGGCCTGGGCGCCTTGGCCAAGGTGGGCATGACCGGCTATGCCGGCATCTTCGCCCTGATGCACGACAACGGCCTGGCCCCCTTTCCGCACATGAACCGCTGGATCCAGATGTAAAGAGTGAAATTAATAAACAACTTATGCAAAACTTTGTTCTATTTTAGGAGAAAAAAGATAGGATTTCATCTAATATTGGAACACCAGACGGCAATTTTTCTACGATTTCATTTATTCCTTTGTAACCATGGCCAACACACACATTATTAATAATGCCTGATATGTTATCATCATGCTGATATAATTCTATCACAACCCTCGATATGAGATCAGAAATTAATAGACATAAAGACAAGGATGCAGCCTTGTATAAGGACGTTGCTCTTATTATTGAAGTTTTTTCGTCAGAGATCCCTATAAATAAACCGTGAGTTTCATGAGTCCAGTGCGAGAATTTAGAAAAGAATCCATACAATCTGCCAGCGGTTGGATATATTCTCGTTAACAACGATATATTAGATGATGCTTTAATTGATCTTACCTGATCTTCATCGTCTTTATCAAAGGCGGCAATAGACCATGCTAGCATCTCAAGTGCCGTTCTAAGAACAGGAATTGTTTCTAGAAAGAGGCCCATATTTGCGAGAATTCGCGCTGAATTTATCATATCAGGAACTTTATAGAGTGTTATTTCCGCACCAAAGGCACCAAATGATTCTCCTTTTTCTCCATGAAATTTCCTTAGAGTCCGGCCCGGAATCGGATAGGTAGTTTTATGTCCTTGCCAATCTCCTGGTGAGGAGCTTGACGCTGGCAGTGAAGATCCAAGCCGTTGCGGTGTCGGTTCCCCGTTCGAAGTCCTTGGCGAGGCGGCGATTCCGGCCCAACCAGGCGAAGGTCCGTTCCACCACCCAGCGCTTGGGCAGGACGACGAAGCCCTGGGCGGTGTCGGATCGCTTGATGATCTCCAGGGTCCAATTACCCATGGTGGCCAGGGCGGTCTCCAACTTGTCGCCCGCGTAGCCGCCATCGGCGAAGACATGCCGCAGCCACGGGAACGCGGCGCGGATCGAAGCCAGTACCGAAGGAGCGCCATCGCGGTCCTGGATATCGGCGCCATGAACAACCGCACCAACCAGTAACCCATTGGTATCCGTGATGATATGGCGTTTGCGGCCTTTCACCTTCTTGCCTGCGTCATACCCACGCACGCCACCGGCCTCCGTGGTCTTGGCCGATTGGCTGTCGATCACCCCGGCGCTGGGGCTGGCCTCGCGGCCCATCCTTTCCCGCGCACGCATCAGCAGCAGATGGTTCACCCGCTTCCACGTCCCGTCGTTCCGCCAAGTGTAGAAGTAACGCTGTACCGTTGTCCGCGGCGGAAAGCTGTCCGGCAGCATCCGCCACGCGCATCCGCCCTCCAGCACGTAGAAAATCGCCTCCACCACCGACCGTAGCTCCACCTCACGCGGACGGCCCCGCCGGTACGCGACAGGAAGCGCCGGGCACAGGACGTCCCATTCTTCGTTCGTCAGATCGCTTGCATACTTCAGATGATCCCGCCGATACTGACGACGGGTGGTATCAGTCCACATAATCTTGGGATCCATTCTCGTCTTCGCAAACAGAACGAATCACAAGTGACTGATATCACTCCACTTATTTATGGGCCAGGCTCTTAGATTTAATCTAATTTCGTGCATAATTCCTTGTATTATATGAGATATTTGACCTGAAAAAGGTATTTTGTAATCCTCATAGGAATTTTCTCCAACATATTTCTTTCTCGTATAGTCTACAGAATTTAAAGACATTTCATATGAAATAAGAGCTGAAATAACTCGCCTTTTAAGTTCTGACGGCGAGTCGTCAGTCATCCCAATTAACAGAGGACTCCCAGGGCGCCCCAATAAGAAATCAAATTCTCGCGTATTTCTCAATCCAAAATCATCATTTAACACGACGCGCACATGATCTGGCACAGAATTATTAACAATATATACCAAATCTTTACTCCGAAAAGGATCAGACAATTCTATCTCCATAATATTCATATGTGGTCTTTTGGAATCCACAACCCCTTACCCAGTAGGTAAAATATTTATCGGAAACGACCTCTTCAACCTTTAAGCACGAGCCTTTGATGGCTTCATCAAAATCGTCTTCCCGCCCAAACCTCCCACTTTTTAACCCCTGTCATCACCCTGGAAAGAATGGCTAAAGGTGGCGTCGGTGCTGTCGCGCACCGTCACCGCCAGGGCCGCCGTGCCTTGGGGGCGGTAACTGAAGGTGATGGCGGGGTCCTCGCTGAGGGAGATGTCGGCATCCAGGGTGAACACCAGGGCTCCGCCGCTTTTGACCGTGACGTCGCGGATGTAGCGCGCCGGCGTGTACATCCGCGTCACCTGGTCCATCTGCATGCCGTTGTAATTGGGGTGGCTGATCAGCAGCTGGGCGGTGACCACGCCGGCGGGCAGGCCGTCCGCCGGCGGCACCGTCCTCAGCCGCATCTGGCCCAGCCGTTCCATGGCCAGCTGGGCATCCTTGGTGGCCGGGGCGGAACAGCCGCCAGCCGCCTTGACGTAGCGTTCGGTCACGTACCAGTGGCCGTCCGCCGTCTCCACCACGGCGTGCAGGTTGGTGTAGGCATCCACCCGGATGCGGGTCTTCACCTGGCGCGGCACGGCGGCGGGACCGAAATGAAAGGTGCCGACCAGGGGCGACGGGTTGTTGTCCACCACCAGGTACAGTGCCTTGACCGCCAAGCCCGCGTCCAGGGTCAGGGTTACCGGCACCAGGGCCGCGTCCAGGGCCCTGTCCGGCGCCTCCAGTGCGATCTGCCCCTTGGCCGCCGGTGCCAGGTCGTGCCCCGCGAACAGGGCCTGGCGCAGATCCTGCCAGCGGGCGGCGGCTTCGGCGTCCGTTTCGGCGAAGGCCGGCTGGAGCACCAAGCCCAGCATAAGCGTTGCAAGGGCGAATAGGCGCGGCGTCATGGCGGATCCTCCCACTCCAGTTGCTTGAAGGCCGTCGTGGCGTTGCGGCCGTTATAGGCGTCGAACAGTTGCCAGCGGGCCTTTTCGGATTGCCCGGCCGTGGCCGCCGCCTGGTCGATGTCGCCCCCCTTGGCCAGGATGGTCCGCACATCGTGGGCCAGGGTGGTGAGATAACGTTCCTCATCCTCCGCCCCCGCCGGCCAGGGCACCTCGATGGGCCCGTGGCCGGGGACGGCGCGGGTGGCCGGCACGGCCTTCAATTGCCCAAGAACCTTCAGCCAGCCGCTCAGGCTGCCGTCCAGGGCCGGAGTGCGGCCCACGAACAGCAGGTCGCCGGTCCACAGCGTATGGGTCTGTTCGTCCATGACGGTCAGGTCGCTGTCGGTGTGGGCGGCACCATAGGCCGTCAGGTGCAACGTCTGGCCGCCCAGGTCGATATCGGCCGTGTCCGCGACGGCCTGCGTGGGCGGCAGCGCGTCACCCACCGCCGCGATATCCACGCTCAGGATGCGCGCCAAACCCTGGCGATAATAGGCGCCACGTTCCCCCCAGGCGGCGGCGAAACGGGCATGGGCGATGACCACCGGATGGTCCTGCGCGAAAGCCACGGCGCCCAGCACATGGTCGGGATGGTCGTGGGTATAGATGAGGTAGCGGATGGGCCGGTCGGTCACGGCCCGCACCTGGATGCGCAACCTTTCGCCGTCGCCCGCACTGCCCCCGGGATCGATCACCGCCACGGCGTCGCGGCCGACGATGAACCCGACATTGGCGATGGCGTCGCCGTTGGCGGACGTGGCATCCGCCACGGCGCCCTGGCGAACGTAGACGCCGGGCGCCACCTGAGCGGGAGCGGGCACATCGACCGCCCAAACGGCAGGCAACGGGCACCAGGCCACGACCGCCCACAGGAACAGACAGACCCGGATCAGGCGTCGGCGGGCCATGCCTCCCCCGCCGTCACCTTCTCCCGCTTCCCGGCTTGGCCCGCCTGGGTGGCGTATTGGCGATAGACAAACTCGGCCGGCGCCTCACCCCGGTTGGCCACAGCCGCCAGCATGACGCCGTGATCGGGCGACAGGGCGCAGGCCGGGTCGACACGGCCGGCATCACCGGTCAGGGCGAAGGCCTGGCAGCGGCAACCGCCCCAGTCCACTTCCTTCCGGTCGCAGGACTGGCAGGGTTCCGGCATCCAGGCCGTGCCGCGATAGCGGTTGAACGCCTCGCTGTCGTACCAGGCCGCCGCCAGGCTGCCGGTGGCGACGGACGGCCAGTCGAAACCCGGTAGGGTCTCCGCCGCGTGGCAGGGCAGCGCCTTGCCGGAGGGCGAGACGTTCATGAAGCGCCGGGCCCAGCCGCCCATGCAGGCCTTGGGCCGGGCGGCGTAATAATCCGGCGGCACATAATCGATCACCATCCGGCCTTTCAGCCGCGCCCGCGCCGCCTCCACCACCTGGGTCGCCGCCGTCAGCTGGTCCCGGCTGGGCAGCAGGGCGTCGCGGTTCATCAGGCTCCAGCCATAATACTGGACGTGCGCCACCTCGATGCGGCCGGCACCCAGTTCCAGGCCCAGCGCTATCATCTGTGGCAGGCGTTCCAGGTTCTGGCGATGAACGACGAAGTTCAGGGTCAGGGGCAGGCCGGCATCCGTCACCAGGCGGGCCAGCACCAGCTTGCGCGCCTGCGCGCCCGGCATGCCGCCGATGCGCTCCGCACTTTCGGTTTCCACGTCCTGGAAACTCAGCTGCACATGGTCCAGGCCGGCATCGGCCAGCACGGCCAATGACGCCCGGTCGAGCAGCACGCCGGAGGTGATGAGGTTGCTGTACAGGCCCAGCCCGGCGGCATGGCGCACCAGTTCCGGCAGGTCCTTGCGCGCCGTCGGCTCCCCGCCTGAAAAATGCAGTTGCAGGATGCCCAGGGCCGCCGCCTCATCCAGGACGCGTTTCCAGGTGGCGGTGTCCAATTCCTCCCCCGCCCGCTGCAATTCCACCGGGTTGGAGCAGTAGGGGCAGCGCAAGGGGCAGCGGTGGGTCAGTTCCACCAGCAGGCCCATCGGGGCCTCTACCGCGCGCGTCCTGTCAGGAGGGGAGGACAGGTGGGTCATAGGGTGACGGCCCCCTTGTCGGCCAGGTCGCGCAGCATGGTGCGGACATCGCCCGCCATCTCCTCGCGGGGCACCCCAAAACGCGCGGCCAGGTCATCGATGATGGCGCCCAGGCTGCGCTGGCCATCCACCAGCTTCAGGATCTCCGTCGCCGGCTCATCCGGCAGGAACAATCGTTCCGGTGCCAGAACGATCCAGCTTTGACGGGTGGTGTCAAAGCGGAACTTCACACCCCGGGCAAAGGCCGGGACGGCCGCCTCACCCACCGTATCGACGATCATGTCGCCTTCTTCGGCCATCGCCTAGCGTCCTTCCGGCACGAAGGCGCCGGGCGGGATGTAGCCGGGCTCGACATAGGCGAAGTGCAGGGCATCCAGCTGTGCCCACAGGATGTTGCACTTCTCCGTCAGCGCGGCGATGGCGGCCTGCTGCTGTTCCAGCGTGCGGGCATGCTGCTTCACATACGCCAGGGCGAAGTCCACGTCGCGCGGCGCCTGGGTCAGGCGCGGCGTGAAATAGGCCAGCGTTTCCTGGGTGATGAAGTCGTAGTTGGCCAGCATGCCGGACACGCGCTCGGCGATGATGGTGGGGGAGAACATCTCCGTCAGCGAGGAGGCGATGGCCTCCAGCACCGACCGGTCGCGCACCAGGGCGACATAGGCGTCCACGGCGTAGCGGGTGGCCGGCAGGATGCCGGCGGTGGATTCCACATAGTCGCGGTCCAGGCCCACGCCGGTGGCCAGCCGCAACCAGCGCTCAATGCCGCCATTGGCGGGCGTATCGGCACCGGGGAAACCGTCGTGATCCTCAATCCGGCTGCGCCACAGGCGGCGCAGGTCGGGCGTGGGCAGGCGGGACAGCAGCACGGCGTCCTTCGCCGGGATACGGCTTTGATAATAATAGCGGTTCAGTGCCCAGGCTTGCACCTGCCCCCGGTCCAGGGCGCCGCTGTGCAGCAGCTTATGGAAGGGGTGCAGGTTGTGATAGCGCGTGGCGCCCACCTGGCGCAGCGCCGCCTCCAGCGCGTCAGGCGACAGCGGTTCGTCAATGGCGGGGGTCGGGTTCAGGGCGTGCACGGCTGCGGTCATAGGGTGATGTCCATTCCGTCGTAGGCCACCTCCCATCCCGCCCGGTCCACCGCCTGGCGTTCCAAGCTGTCGTCCATCAGGATGGGGTTGGAGTTGTTGATGTGGATGAAGATGCGGCGACGCACGTCCAAACCGTTGAAGGCCCTCAACGTGGCGTCCACGCTCATGTGTCCCATGCGCAGGCCGGTTTTCGCCCCAAGGCCCGCCTTGATCATTTCGGTATCGGTATAAAGCGTGCCGTCGAAAAACACCAAATCGGCACCGCGCAGGCGGTCGGCCAGGGCCGGTGTCATCTCAGCACAGCCGGGAATGAAGAAGAGGCAGTGGTGGCCGTCGTCGATGGCGACACCCACCGTGTCCTCCCCCTCCGTGATCGGCGGGGCGTCGCCGGGTTGAAGGTCGCCTTCAAGGTACAGGGGCACCTTGCCCGGCACGGGGAACAGTTCCACCCACAGGCCGCCCATTTCCGTGGCGAAACCACCACCGGTCAGCGGTACGCGTTCGTTCAGGGCCAGGGGGCTGCGCGCCACGACGTCACGCGCCAGCACCTCGAAAATCGGGTTGGCGTCCAGGATGCCCAGGGTGCGCGCGGTGGCATGCACGGTGAAGGGCTGCCGTTCGCGCAGACTCAACAGGCCGGCGATGACATCCACGTCGCCGCCGCTCAGCACCACACCGGCAATGGGGGTGGACCGTTGGCCATGGTTGGGATGCAGGGCCGGTGTCGCCGCGATCTGTTCACGCAGGTCGGGCGACGCGTTCAGCAGGAACCACCGCCGGCCGTCGTGGCTAACCGCCAGCGAGGCTTGGGTGCGGGGCCGCACCGCCGGATCGCCGGCACGCGCCCGCCGACAGGCCACAGCGTGGGAATTCCATTGCGGGAACCCGCCGCCGGCCGCCGCGCCGAGGACAATGATATGCATGGTTTTCAGGCAGTACGCCAAGGCAAAGGGGCCACCGCTAGCCTCAACCACCAAGGACCGAAGCCCACAGCGGCCCCTTAGTCGTTGAATTGATTATTTTACGTCAGCGCAGGCGTAGCAGTTGATTTCCATGCCCAGCGCGATTTCAACGATCTTCGGAGTCTTCCAGCTCATAACATTTCCTCCGGTTTTTCGGAATCGGGCAGAGGCCCGTTCCTATATTTAAAATAATTCTAAAACGCCTTGCCGTCAAGGTGGGGCACCCGATTGAGCGGCACATTCATCCTTAAGACTTTGACCCCGCCGCTTGTTCCTTGCGGGCCTTCAGCGTCGCCGCCAGGTCCGACAGACCGATGGAGTAGGCCTCACGCATGATGGCCCGTTGTTCCTCCCCCGCCTCATCCTCCACCAGGCCGACCTGGCCGGCCCATTCGATGAAGGTCTGGTCGGTGGTGGTCACCGGCACCACGCGCACCCGCGCCACATAGTCCGAAAACCCCAGGTTGGTGTCCGCCAGGGTGTAGCTGAACGTCATTCGTTCCACATCCCGCGACAGCAGCCGCTGCACCACCGTGGCCCCGTCCCGGCTGAACACCAGGCGCCGGACACAGCCGACGGTATTGTTGGGCACATCGCCAATCCGTTCACACACGCCGATACCCGACATCCACTTGTCGATGCCCAAGAAATCGCCGACCACTTCCCAGACCACATCCACAGGCGCATCCAGAACGGCGCTGGCGTAGGCTTTGCTCATCCTCCTGCTCCTCCGTCCGCCACGACGGGGCCAGCCGGACGGCTGTCCCCGAGGCGGGCGTGAGTGCCGACCGCATGGCCTTGACGCTCACGCCCCCGTCCATGCGGCCGCAGTCCGCACGGGTTCCCAAACCATATAGGCATGGGCGCCCGTCAGAAGAAGGCAATGGCGCCCGCTGCGATTGTATCCTCTTGCGCCTTGTTCCCGCCATGGGCCGTGGCGGTTGTATGTGCGTATTCGCAGATAAGGTTAACCCAACTGGTTAGCTTGTACTTGCAGCCGGCGGCCCAGGACTCGTTGGTCTTAACCAGCAGGGGATTGACCTCACCCGATGCCAGGTCCAGGCGGCTCAAGCCATAACTGCCGGACAGGGTGAGCCGCTTGAAGAAGGTGTAGCTGCCCTGGACGTAATAGCCGTCCGATCCGCGTTTCTGGCCGGTGGCGCTGACGGCGTCGAAGAACAGGCCGGTGGTGCCCAACCCATCGCCCAGATAGCCGTAGGCCACCAATTCGGCGTCGGCGATGTCCACCTTGGCGCCGAAGTCCCAGCCCGTGCCGCTGACGCTGTGGCCCTGGGCCAGGGCCTCGGTCGACGAGACGCTCTTCAGGTCTTGCGTCACGACGTTGGTCCACAACTGCGCCTTCACCAGGCTGCTGGCGTCGGCCGGCAGTTCAAAGTTCAGGCCCGCCTGGATTTGCGGATCGTCGTGGGCCGACAGCGTGCCGGACAATCCGGAGAAGTTGAAGGCGTCCAGCGGCTGGAAGATGCCGACCGTGGCCGTCAGTCCGCCGAACTTGGGCGTGGTGTAGCTGATCTGCGGCAGCCAGTCGGTGTAGACATAGCCGATGCCGATACGGCCCAGGGAGGTGTTGGACGGCGCCACGTTGCCGCCGGTGGACCCCACGCCGAACAGGGTGAAGTCGTTCAGGATGGCCTGCTGGCCGAACAGGCCGATGTCGCGGCCCACCTTGAACGTGCCGATGTTGGCGTTGCCCACCGTCAGGTACTGCTGGCGGAAGTCGATGCCGGAGGTGGCCAGGGCCCGGGTCGCACCACCGGAATTGGCGCTGCCGGCGCCCGTCACGCTGTTCAGGCCCGGATACATGCCGAAGTGGGCGACGATATCCAACCCTTCCTGCTGGGTCTTCAGTTCCACGGCGAAGTTGCCGGGCAACAGACCGTTGCGGATGGAGGAGTTGTCGCTGCTGCCCACCGCGGCCAGGCCGCCGGCGACGACATGGTTGGGCGCCACGCTGTCCGGGCTGTCATGGACGTAGAAGCCGTTGATTTCACCCGACAGGGTGACATCGACCGGACCGACATGGACGCCGATGCCCTTGTCCGTCATGCGCACGATGGTGGGGTCGGGCGGCGCCGTCGCCGCGGTGGCCGCCGCCGCGGCGCTGGCCACGGCCGCCGGCGGGGGTGGGGGCGGTGCTTCCACCGCCTTGCGCTGTTTCAGCTGGTCGTATTCCTGCTGGGACAGGATGCCCTTCGCCAGCAGCTTGGCCAGCAAATCGTCCGTCGTATCCGCTTTTGCGATGTTGGCCGGCAGACACGCCAGCCCGCTGATCGCCGTCACGCCCAGAAACAAAGCCATCCGCATGGACTTCATTCTTGTTTCCTCCCGGCTTATATTCGCAGGGTACCGGCTTATGATCATGGCAATAGAAGCCACAGGGCGGAAGTTTCCGCGCGCCGATGATTTCCCTGCTGTTTGGCGGAGTCTTTCCGGGCCCCGCCTTAATTTCACACTTGAAGTCCTTTGCCTTGGTCGCGCAATAGAACTAAAGAACCGTTGCGGGCCCGGCACGGCTTGCGCAGGCTTTGGCTTATCCCATGAAATCATGGACGTGGATCCGCCATGCGGCAACGCAGCCGCCGGACGGACGCCCGGATGGACCCATGAAAACTCGGCCTGGCCCCGCCCTTCCGCCCCCGCCCGCACCCCTCGCCCCCCTGCCGTTTTCCCCCACATTCGGCGGGGTCGCCACCCCACGCCAGGCCGGCCGCGCGGCGGGCCCCCGCACGCCGGTGCGCCGGGGCGGGTCGAACAAGGCGGACGCGCGGGCGGCGGTGGCGGAGCTGCACGGCCAGATCGGCGGCGGCGAGCTGGCCTTCGTCCTGGTCTTCTGTTCCCCCGCCTATGACCGGACGGAAATGCTGGCCGCCCTGGCCGAGGCCTTCGGCGACACGCCGGTCTTCGGCTGCACCACGGCGGGGGAGATCACGCCCTTCGGCTATATCAGCGGCGGCCTCAGCGGCGTCAGTTTCCCCGCCGACGACTTCATGGTCCACACCGCCCTGTTCGAGGGTTTGAGCCGTTTCCAGATCGCCGAGACCATCGAGCGCACCCACCAGCTGGTGACCCAACGCCATGTGGAGGCGCAGGGGCGGCCGGGATTCGGCCTGTTGCTGGTGGACGGCCTGTCGACGCGCGAAGAACAGCTGGTCAGCGCGCTGGGCAACGCGCTGGCCGGCCTGTCGCTGATCGGCGGATCGGCCGGCGACGGGCTGGATTTCAAATCCACCTTCATCCTGCATGGCGGGCGCTTCGTCGGCGACGCCGCCATCCTGCTGCTGGTCACCTCGCGCCGGCGCTTTTCCGTCTTCAAGACGGAGCATTTCGTGCCCACGGCGCACAAGATGGTGGTGACGGGCGCCGACCTGGAGTCGCGCACGGTGTTCGAGATCAACGCCGAACCCGCCGCCCAGGAATACGCCCGCCTGCTGGGCCTGACGAATGAGCCGCTGACCCCGAAGATCTTCGCCGCCCATCCGGTGGTGGTGCGGGTGGGCGGGCAGTACCACGTCCGCGCCATCCAGAAGGTGAACCCGGACAACAGCCTGACCTTCCTGTGCGCCATTGATGAAGGGTTGGTGCTGACGGTGGCGCGCGGCATCGATATCGTGGAAAATCTGCACGAGCTGTTCCGCCGCCTGGAGCGGGAGATCGGGCGGCCGGAAACCATCGTGGGGTTCGACTGCGTGCTGCGGAACCTGGAAACCGAACAACGCAACCTGAAGGCCGCGGTCTCGGACCTGTTCGTCGCCCACCGGGTGACGGGCTTCTGCACCTATGGCGAACAGTACATGTCCATGCACGTCAACCAGACCTTCACCGGCGTCGCCATCGGTGCGGCATGATCGTGCCCCAGCCCCTGCCCGCCATTTCGGAGGATGCCGCCACGGAAGCCGGGCGCCGCATCGCCGAACTGGAACGGCAGGTGGCCAAGCTGACCCGCATCAACCAGTCCCTGATGGACCGGGTGGAATTGCATGTCGACGGCCAGGGCTCCGCCTTTTCCCTGTTCCAGACGGCCATTTCGCTGGAGGCGCAGGTGCGGTCGCGCACCCAGTCGCTGGAAGGCGCGCTGGTGGATCTGGAGCGGTCGTATTACGAGGCCGCCAGCGCGCGGGAACAGGCGGAGACCGCCCGCCTGCGCCTGTTCACCGCCATCGAGGCGGTCAGCGGCGGCTTCGCCCTGTTCGATCCGGCCGACAAGCTGGTGCTGTTCAACCAGGATTACCTGACCTTCTGGCCCGGCATGGCCGGCGACGTGCACCCCGGCATGTCTTTCGCCGACATGCTGCACCTGGCGGTCCAGCGCAAGAGCGTGATGGACGCCTACCGCGACCCGGACGGCTGGGTGCGCCGCCGCCTGCGCCAGCACGCCGAATGCCAGGGCCCCAGCATCCACGCGCTGAGCGACGGCCGCTGGATGCAGATCAACGAGAAGCGCACCAACGACGGCGGCGTGGTCGCCATCTACACCGACATCACCGCCCTGAAACGGCGTGAGACGCAGCAGTGGCAGGCCGCATTGGCCAGGAAGACCACCCTGCTGCAGGCCACCTTGGACAACATCTTCCAGGGTGTCGCCGTCTATGACGCGCAGCAGGCGCTGGTGGCCTGGAACAATGAATTCGTGCGCCTGCTGGACCTGTCGCCGCGCTGCGTGCGCCGGGGGGCGGTGTTCGCCGACTTCCAGCGCTTCAACGACAGCCTGGCCCCTCACGGCATCGTGGAGCCGCGCTTCCTGGACCCGGAAAGCGACCCCGTGCCCCTGCGCCTGGAACAGGCATGGTTCAACGGCCGCGTGCTGGATATCGAGCGCAACCCCATGCCGGACGGCGGCTTCGTCCTGACCTTCACCGACATCACCGAACGCAAGCGCAATGAAGAGGCGCTGCGCGACAGCGAGCGGCGCATCCGCCTGGTGACGGACGCCATGCCGGCCCTGATCGCCTATGCCGACGCGGATGAGCGCTATCAGTTCGTCAACGCGCCCTATCGCCAGTGGGTGAAACGGCCGGAAACCGCCATCCTGGGCCGGCCCATGCGCACGGTGATGGCGCGCGACTTCTATGAGCGCTGCCAGCCCCACATCCACCACGCCCTGACCGGCCAGTCGGTGGCCTTCGAGGTGGAACTGCCGGGCGACGACGCCGACAGCGGCCCCCGCTACACCCACGTCACCTTCGTGCCCCATCTGGGCCTGCCCCAGCCGGGCGGTGGCCCCGCCGTGCTGGGCCTGTTCACCCTGATGCAGGACGTGACGGAGCGGCGCCGGGCGGAGGCCGCGATCAAGGAGGCGAACGAGACCCTGGAACGCCGGGTGGGCGAACGCACCGCGGCGCTGACCGCCCTGAACGGCCAGTTGCAGCAGGAGATCGCCGAACGGCGGGAGGTGGAGCGCGCCCTGCAATCCGCCAAGGTGGAGGCGGAACAGGCCAACCTGTCCAAGACCAAGTTCCTGGCCGCCGCCAGCCACGACCTGCTGCAGCCGCTGAATTCCGCCCGGCTGTTCGTGTCGGCCCTGGCGGAACTGGAACATGGGCCCAAGAACCGGTCGCTGATCGACAACATCGACATCTCGCTGTGCGCGGTCGAGGGCCTGCTGGACGCCCTGCTGGACATCTCCAAGCTGGATGCGGGGGCGGTGTCGGCGGAGATCGTGGACTTCCCCATCGGCAGCCTGCTGGGCCCCTTGTCCACCGAGCATGAGGTGCTGGCGCGCGAGCAGGGGCTGGCCCTGCGCTACGTGCCGTCCCGCGCCGTGGTGCGCAGCGACATCCGCCTGCTGCGCAGCATCGTGCAGAACTTCCTGTCCAACGCCGTGCGCTACACCCAGACGGGCACCGTGCTGCTGGGCTGCCGCCGGCGGGGCGATGCCCTGCGCATCGAGGTGTGGGACAGCGGCCCCGGCATCCCGGCCGACCAGCTGGATGAAATCTTCAAGGAATTCCACCAGTTGCACCGGGGCCCCATGCTGGCCGGCCCGGCGGCGGATGGCGAGAAGCGGCGCGGGCGCGGCATGGGCCTGGGCCTGGCCATCGTGCGCCGCGTAGCCAAGGTACTGGATTTGAAGGTGGAGACGCGGTCCCTGGTGGGACGCGGGTCGGTGTTTTCGGTGGAGGTGCCGCTGGGCGCCAAGACCGCGTCCACCACCCCGCGCCGCGTGGCCGGCAATGGCGCCGCCCGCCGCCTGGACGATACCCTGGCCCTGGTGATCGATGACGAGCCCAGCGTGCTGATGGGCATGCAGGCCCTGCTGTCCACCTGGGGATGCGAGGCGCTGGTGGCCGCCACGGGGGAGGAGGCGCTGGGCATCCTGTCCCGCCTGCCCCGGCCGCCCGACGTCATCATCGCCGATTATCATCTGGGTGACGGCCGCACCGGCCCCGAAGAGGTCGCCCGCCTGCGCCGCACCATGAGTGCGGACGGCGGCACCGCCCCGCCCGCCATCATCATCACCGCCGATCACGGCCCCGAGGTCGAGGCCCAGGTGAAGCAGAAGCGCTATTGGATGCTGAAGAAGCCCCTGAACCCGGCGCAGCTGCGGTCGCTGCTGTCGGGGATATTGGGATAGGGAAACCCGTCCCTACAGGTCATCGCAAAGATCATCGAAGAAGGCCTTGTCCGCCGCCAGTCCCGTGGCGGCCGGCAGGGGATTGCGGGCGCGGAACGCGGCAAAGCGCTCTCGCAACGGCAGCCCGACGTCATCGCGGTCATCACGAGCGACCGGCGGCCCCCTTTCATCATCAGTAGACATTGCATGCCCCCGTAACCAAGCCGATCCCACCGTAGGCCAAAAGCCCCACCCCTGACAGTCCGGATTGACACCCGCCCACAACCAGCGATATCCCCAACCGGCAAGATCGACCACCGGGTAAGGGGGGTTCCGGCAGTTCCATGCGTTCCCTGTTGGCCGGCCTCAGCGCCGCGGACATCCGCACCGATCCCTTTCCCCACATCGTGGCCGACCGGCCCATGGAGGCCGGGCTGTATGAGGCCTTGAGCGCTGGCTTTCCGCCGTTCCAGCGCATGGGCTGGGACTGCGGGCCGGAGGACATGCCCAACAACCGGCGGTTTGAGCTGTCGGCACGGATGATCCTGGACGCGCCCGACCTGCCGGAGGTGTGGAAGGATTTCGTGGAACGGCACAGCGGGCCGGATTTCCTGGCCGAGGTGGCCGCATTGTTCGACGGGCATTGGGATCCGGCCATGCTGGCCGCCCTGGACGGCCGCATCACCGGCCATGACACCGGGCGGCGCAGCCTGACGGACCAGGGCGACCACCGCATCATTCAGGACGCGCGCATGGAGATCAACACGCCGGTGCGCGGCCGGCCGTCATCGTCGCGCAGGGCCCACCTGGACACGCCCAACCGGCTGTTCTCCTGCCTGTTCTATCTGCGGACGCCGGAGGATGACGCCGTGGGCGGCGACCTGCTGCTGTACCGCTGGCGCCCCGGTGCCACCCGCCGGGCGGATACCTATGAGCTGCCGGAAGAGGCGGTGGAGGTGGCGGCCACCGTGCCCTATGCCGCCAACCGGCTGGTGATCTTCCCACAGAACATTGACGCGCTGCACGGCGTCGGCATCCGCCATCCCACGCCGCACACCCGGCGGTATGTCTTCATCACGGCGGAACTGACCCACGATTGGCTGGTCCCGCCCGCGACGAAAGCCTGAGCCCATGCGTCTGTTGATCCACGGCATGCAGTCCAGCGGCGCCACCGCCTTCACCCGCGCGCTGGCGGAGCGGCCGGGCTGCCTGGCCATGGTGGACATCGCCAACAACTTCGCCGCCCCGCGGGTGACGACCACGGCCGACTTCGTGGCCAAGGTGGTGGTGACCACCGCCTATACCCTGGCGGAGCATGTGGCGCGCTTCCGCCCCGACCGCACCATCCTGCTGCTGCGCGATCCGCGCGACAATTACGTTAGCCTGGCCGACAAGAACTATCGTCACCATTCCGGCCTGATGGACGAGAAGTTCGAACTGCTGGACCAGATTTTCGCCGACCGGCACCAGTACGACGCCGTCGTGCATTACGAGGATTTCGTGGCCCGGTCGCCGGCCGTGCACCAGGTGCTGGCCGACCTGGGCTGGCCCATCGGCGAGGAGAACTACACCTTCCGCCGCGACTACAATGATCTGCTGGGCACCCTGTGGGACGCGGAGCCCGTCCTGCAAGACACCATGACGGTGGTGTTCGGCAACGCCCAGGGCAAGGGCGTCAGCGACAAAGTACCGGGACAAGCCGCGCACCCCGGAAGTGGAGGCCGAGGTGGCACGCCTGTGCCCCCGCCTGCTGGCATATTATCAGGCGCGCGACTGACCCTTTACCCCTCGACCACGTCGGCGAAGCTGTCCAGGTGCAGGCGGCCGGCCATGACCACCGCCTGGGTGCGGCTGTAGACCCGCAGCTTGTGCAGGATGCTGGACACGTGGGCCTTCACCGTCGTCTCGGCGATGTCCAGGTCGTAGGCGATTTCCTTGTTCAGCTTGCCGGTGCCCAGCAACTGCAGCACGCGGCGCTGCTGCGGCGTCAGGGTCAGCACCCGTTGCAGGAAATCGTCGTCCGCCCGCTGGCCTTTCCCGTCCGCGGCGGGTGCCGACTCCGGCAGATTCTCCGGCTGGTAGATGCCGCCGCCGGCCACCAGGGCCAGGGCCGCGATGATTTCCTGCCGGGGGGTGGATTTGGGGATGAAACCCACGGCACCCAGGGCCAGGGCCTCCCGCACCAGGCGGGCGTCCTCCAGCGCGGAGATCACCACCACCGGCGTGGCCGGGAATTGGGTGCGGACCCGCAGCAGCCCTTCGAAGCCGTCCACCCCGGGCATGCGCAGATCCAGCAGAAGAAGATCGGCCATCCCAATCTCCCCCAGCAGCTGCATTACGGCCCCGAGATGGGCGCATTCAAGGATTTCCGCCTGGTCGAAGGCGGATTCCACGGCGAGCGCCAGCGCGCCCCGGACCATGGGGTGATCGTCGGCAATGATTATTTGCGTCATGCGTCGCCTCGTTTACGGGCGATTGTCGTTAGGCGTTTCCTCACCCCGACGATATGCGATCTTATCCGCCTGGGCTAGTACCTGAGAGGGTTAGGCGTGAAGATTGTGGAAGATTCCACCGCACCCGTTTGGCGTGCCACGCCCCTAACCTTGGACATAGACCATCATTATATTGATAATAAAAGATTATTCAGGGATGGGAACGTGTACACTCAGCCCTGAAGGCCGCGCACCATGGCTGCAGGATTTACCCTTGTACCAAAGTACAATTGGCACCTGGGACGGGCTTCTTGAAGATGGCCCCCATGCTGAACCGCGTACCCTTCCCCCCACCGTTTCAACGGGATGTACCAAGGGAAGGGACGTGGCCGGCAAGGTTCTGTGGATAATCCCGGGACCGCCTGTAAGGTTTGGATCGGGCCGGGTCAAAATCAGCCAAGACCAGCTTCAAAAACAACGCGGGCGCCGCCACCCTCCGCTTCAGAAACGGCAGTTTGACGGTCGCCCCAGTTCTTGAACATGGTCCCGGCGGATCACCCCCTCAGTTCCCGTCGGCGGATGGGGAACGGGGGTGGAAAAAGACCCTGACCGGCCTATCCTTTTTTAAAAAATGAACACGGAGGAGACAGCCATGCGTTGGAAAAAGCCCACCGTCACCGAAGTCGCCCTGGGCATGGAAATCAACTGCTACGCCTGCGCCGATCTGGCGTGACGTTTCAGGTGACGGCCCAGTCCTGAGACTATCGTCGCGCCCCTGGCGTGTCGCCGCCAGGCGGGTTCCCCAGGCCCGCTTGCGGTCGAGAGACAGGGTTCGGCCATAGACCCGACATAAGATTATGGGCGGCGAACCAACGCCGCCTTCCCGCGTTCGCACTTGCCTGCCCGCCGGCCCACCCGCACCGATCCCCAGTCGGTTCGGGACCCATGTGACCCGGCGGCCCTGAAGCCAGGCACCCCAGCGTCGCCCATCCGCCGGCCAGGCGGACACCAAATTCGGCCGGACCTACCGGCCAATCCCAGGGAGGGAATAATGAATCAGCGGAAAAAGCTTCTGTTGTCCTGGTCGGCCTTGGTGGCGGCCAGCCTGTTGTCCAGCCAATCGGTGCTGGCCAACGATGAACTTTCCAAGCTGTCCAAGGACCCCAAGCAGTGGGTCATGCAGGCCGGCGATTACGCCAACCAGCGCACCAGCACGCTGAAGCAGATCACCACGGCCAACGTGAAGGACCTGCGCCCGGTGTGGACCTTCTCCACCGGCGTGCTGCGCGGGCATGAGGGCGGGCCGCTGATCGTGGGCGACATCATGTACGTCCACACCCCCTTCCCCAACACGGTGTTCGCGCTGGACCTGAACAACCAGGGCCGCATCCTGTGGAAGTATGAGCCCAAGCAGGACCCCAGCGTCATTCCGGTCATGTGCTGCGACACGGTGAACCGCGGTGTCGCCTATGGTGACGGCAAGATCATCCTGGACCAGGCCGACGCCAGCGTGGTGGCCCTGGACGCCAAGACCGGCAAGGAATTGTGGAAGGTCGCCAACGGCGACGCCAAGAAGGGCGAGACCATGACCTCCGCCCCCCTGGTGGTGAAGGACAAGGTGCTGGTCGGCATCAGCGGCGGCGAATTCGGTGTGCAGGGCCGCATGACGGCGCTGAACCTGAAGGACGGTTCCGTCGCCTGGAAGGCCTATTCGGTCGGCCCGGACGACCAGATCCTGGTCGATCCGCAGAAGACCCTGAGCCTGGGCAAGCCGGTGGGCGCCAATTCGTCCCTGTCCACCTGGCAGGGCGACCAGTGGAAGACCGGCGGCGGTGCCGTCTGGGGTTGGTTCAGCTATGACCCCGCCCTGAACCTTGTCTATTACGGGTCGGGCAACCCCTCGACCTGGAACCCTAGCCAGCGGCCGGGCGACAACAAATGGTCCATGACCATCTTCGCCCGCGACGCCGACACCGGCATGGCCAAGTGGGTCTATCAGATGACGCCCCATGACGAATGGGACTATGACGGCGTCAATGAGATGATCCTGGCCGACATCAAGGTGAAGGGCACGCCCGTCAAGGCGCTGGTCCACTTCGACCGCAACGGCTTCGCCTACACCATGAACCGCGAGACCGGCGAACTGCTGGTGGCGGAGAAGTACGACCCCGCCGTCAACTGGGCCACGCATGTGGACATGAAGACCGGCCGGCCGGAGGTGGTGGCCAAGTACAGCACCCAGTCGGGTGGCGAGGACCACAACACCAAGGACATCTGCCCGTCCGCCCTGGGCAGCAAGGACCAGCAGCCGGCCTCGTTCTCGCCGGAGACCGGCCTGTTCTACGTGCCGACCAACCACGTCTGCATGGATTATGAGCCGTTCAAGGTGTCCTACACCGCCGGCCAGCCCTATGTCGGCGCCACCCTGTCGATGTACCCGCCCAAGGGCGAAAGCCACCTGGGCAACTTCATCGCCTGGGATCCCAGTGCCGGCAAGATCGTGTGGAGCAACAAGGAAACCTTCTCCGTCTGGTCGGGCGCCCTGACCACGGCGGGCGGCGTCGCCTTCTACGGCACGCTGGAAGGCTACCTGAAGGCGGTCGATATGAAGACCGGCAAGGAGCTTTACAAGTTCAAGACGCCGTCCGGCATCATCGGCAACGTCACGACGTATGAGCACGCCGGCAAGCAGTACATCGCCGTGCTGTCGGGCGTGGGCGGCTGGGCCGGCATCGGCATGGCGGCCGGCCTGGGTGGCGACCAGGAAGGCCTGGGTGCCGTCGGCGCCTACAAGCAGTTGGCCAACTACACGCAGTTGGGCGGCGTGCTGACCGTCTTCGCCCTGCCCTGACCCCCTCTCCCTCCACTGACACCCTGCCTGGGTTCCCCCACCCAGGCAGGGTTTCTTTACCCCGCCGCCCGGCCAACACCGCAGACGCGGGAACCGGGGCGGTTCGAACAAAGAGGTCTGACTGATGCCGAAATGTCTGGCGCTGGCCGCCACCGTTGCCGCATTGGCCCTGTCGCCGCTCATCCCCGCCGCCGCCCCCATGGCCCGCGCAGCGGAGGCCGGCAACGGCAGCGCCCCTTCCGTCACCAAGGTCGCCGCCGAAGCCAAGCCCTATACGGTCGAGGGCGGCAAGGTCGACAAGGGCACCTACAACGGTTATCGCCGCTACGGCGACGCCTGCATGCGCTGCCACGGGCCTGATGGCGCCGGCAGTTCCTATGCCCCGGACCTGACGGACAGCCTGAAGCATATGGACCACGACACCTTCGCCGAGACGGTGATCAACGGCCGCAAGAACGTGAACACCGCCAACAGCAACGTCATGCCGTCGTTCGGCACCACCGAGGACGTGGTCAATTACCTGGACGACATCTATTCCTATCTGAAGGCCCGGTCCGACGGCGTCCTGGGGCGCGGCCGGCCGCAGCGCATCGGTGATTGATGGCCCGGCAAGCGATGAAAGGCATACGCCTGGCCCTGGCGGCCCTGCCGCTGATCCCGCTTTTCGCCCTGATGCCGCAGATGGCGCGGGCACAGACGGCGGAACTGGTTTCCCGCACCGAACTGCGCATCTGCGCCGACCCCAACGACCTGCCCTATTCCAATGAAAAGGGCGAGGGGCTCGAGAACAAGCTCGCCGCCCTGATCGGCCAGGATCTGCAGCGGCCCGTCAGCTACGTCTGGTTCCCCCAGGTCATGGGTTTCGTGCGCAACACGCTGCGGGCGCGGCAATGCGACCTGGTGATGGGCACGGTGGCGGGCGATCCGCTGATGGACAACACAAACGCCTATTACCACAGCGGCTATATGATCGTGACGCGGACGGATTCCGGCATCAACGCCACCGCGCTAGGCGATCCGGCATTGGCCGACAAGCGTTTCGGACTGGTGGCCGCCACCCCCCCCACCGACCTGCTGCTGCGCCATAACCTGATGGACCACGCCACCTCCTACGCGCTGGCGGTGGACACGCGGTATGAATCGCCGGCGCGGTCCATGTTGCAGGATCTGGTGGACCACAAGATCGACGTCGGCCTGCTGTGGGGGCCCATCGCCGGTTATTACATCAAGCAGGACAAGCTGCCGCTGAAGGCGGCATTCCTGGACCCGGAAGGCGGCCGCCTGGACTTCCGCATCGCCATGGGCGTACGGGCGAATGAGCCGGAATGGCGGCGCACGGTGGACCAGGCCCTGCAACGCCACAAGCCGGAGGTGGAACGCCTGCTGGCCGACTACGGCATCCCCCTGCTGGATGAACAGAACAAGCCCATCCCGGCCAGCATGCCGGGTGCGGTTTCGGGCGGCAAATGATACCAGCGGTACAAGACCTCGACTTGTGCCGCTGTAGGCCGGCGACTGCCGGCCCCGGAGCGAGCACCGCAGGGCGGAACGAGGACAGCCAAGCCAGCGGATGCTGGCGCCCGGCGCTTGAGGGGGCCTTTGATCGGTTACGATTAAAGGCCGCGCGTAAGAAGCGTGCCCCGGTCACCATGGCGGCAACGCTGGCGTCCTGCCTGTTGCCGTTATTGGCGACCGGCGCGCTGGCTGGCACCGTGCCCGCTGATCCGGGGTCCAACACGGTGCCGGAGCCGCCTGGCTATCGCCTGGACGATTACCGCGCGCCGGTGCCGGCCACGGTGGCCGGTGGCCGAGTGCTTCATACTTCCGAACTGCGCGCCCTGCTGGACAGCCAGGCTGACGGCCCGGTGGGGGAAAAGACCCACGCCATCCTGATCGACGTGCTGCCGGTCCCGCGCCGGCCGGCGGGCATGAGTCCCGGCACCCCCTGGATGCCGCTATCCCATACCGACCTGCCAGGCAGTGTCTGGCTGCCCGAGGTCGGCCGCGGCGCCCTGGCCCCCGCTATCGAATCCTGGTTCCGACAGCAATTGTCAGAATTGACGACAGGCGACAAGGGCCGGACGCTGATATTCTATTGCCAACCAGAGTGTTGGATGAGTTGGAACGCCGCGAAACGGGCGGCCGGCTACGGCTACACCAACATCATCTGGTATCCGGACGGCGTCGAAGGCTGGCGCGCCGCCGGACTGCCCCTGGCGCCAGCCACGGCGATCCCTCCCCCCGAGGCATCACCGGGCACGCCTTAATTCTTGGCGATCACGAACAGCAAAGACTGGCAGAGAGAAGGAGAACGTAACGTGCGACGTATCGGATTTTGGGCGGCGACGGCCGCCACGATCATCGCCGGCATGACGGCCGGGACGGCCCTGGCGGCAGGCGACCCGGCCGCCGGCCAGATCGTCTTCAAGAAATGCGCGGTGTGCCATTCACCTGACGCCGGTGTGAACAAGGTGGGCCCCAGCCTGCACGCCGTCGTCGACCGCAAGTCGGCCACCGTCGCCGGCTTCGACTATTCCGCCGCCATGAAGGCCGCCAACAAGACCTGGACGGCCGCGGAACTGGACGTCTACCTGACCAACCCGCGCGCCGAAGTGCCGGGCACCAAGATGGTGTTCGTCGGCCTGCCGGTCCAGGCGGACCGCGACAACGTCATCGCCTATCTGGCGACGCTGAAGTAAGCGGCAACCTCCGTGTAAATGATCCTGGCAGCATGCAACCCTGTTTCATGCCGCTGTAGGCCCCGACTGGGGCCGCCGGAGATTTGCGGGGAGCGTAGCGGACTGGAAATCGAGGAAGCCCAAGCCCACGGGATGTGGGCGCCCGGCGTCTGAGGAGCCTTTGATCGGTCACGATCAAAGGCTGCGCGTATAAGCAAACACCCCCGCCTGGGCGACCGGGCGGGGGTGTTCTCATTTCAGCTCAGCCGAACCCGATCAGAACTTGACCGAGGCGGTGATGCCGTAGCTGGCCCGGTCGCCGTAGGACGGCGCGTACTGGCGCAGGCTGGGGATGATGAAGCTGCTGCTGATGTACTGCTTGTCGAAGATGTTCTTGCCCCATAGCCAGATCTTCCAGCGATCGTTGTCCACACCCAGGCGGGCGTCGGTCAGGAAGAAGCCGTCGATGGAGACCAGGTTTTCAGCATCGGCGTACATCTTGTTCTGCCAGGTCTCGTCAACCCCGGCGAACCAGTCCCAGTCGCCGCGCAGCGGCTGGCGCCATTCGCCGCCCAGGTTGGCGGTGATGGAGGGCGAGCCTTCGATCTGCTTGCCGCCGATGCTGCCATCGGCCTTGCAGATGATGTTGTCGCACAGGCCGATGTAGTTCACCGCCACCGAGCCGGCGTCGTACCGCGCATGGGTCCAGGCCAGACCGTAGTTGAAGGTCAGCGGGTGGATGGGGCGGTACATGCCGTTGACCTCGATACCGTAGGAGGTCGCGTTGCCCGTGTTCTCATAAATGCTGGGCGGGGTCGTGCCCAGGTTGACGGTGGTGGAGTGGTAGTTGGACGGCACCACGGCCGACTGCTTGTTGGCCCAGGTGATGTAGAAGAAGTCGGCGTTCACCGTCAGGGTGTCGTGCAGGAAGGTGTTCTTCGCACCCGCCTCGTAGGTCCAGTTGGACTCTTCACCGAACGACTGTTCCCCCTTGGTCAGGGTGGTGGTGCTGGCGGTGTAGCCGTTGAAGCCGCCGGCCTTCACGCCCTTGGCCGCCGAAGCGTACAGCATGGTGTCCGGCGTCAGGTGGTATTCGGCCGTGGCGCGCGGAATGAAGTCCTTATAGTCGCTGGTCAGCAGCGGCAGCGCCGGGTTCTTGGTCCGGCTCAGGATGTCGTTGAAGTCGATGCTGTTGTCGGAATAGCGGCCCTCAAGCGAGATCTTGGCCTTGTCACCCAGGAAGCTGTACGACGCACGGGCGAACACCGCGTCGGTGTCGTACATCGTGTCGTAGTCGTTGTAGACGATCAGGCCGCTGGGGTTCAGCGGGTTGTCCGACAGGCGGGTCAGCGTGGCGCCGGGCGACACCAGGCGGATGCCGAACAGGAACTGGTCGCGGGCGCTGGAGTGCATGCCGCCGATGTCGGCCTTGAACGGGCCGCCATCGTCCCAGGCCAGCCGCAGTTCATGGCTGGTGGAGTTCAGCACGCCACCTTCATGCTGCTGCGAAATCACGCCGCCGCCGGTCGGGTTGTAGGTGTTGGGCGCGAAGGACAGATCCTCCTGCGCCTGGCCGCGCGCCTGGCCGTAGATGTAGTGCAGGGTCAGGTCCGGCGTGATGTCCCAGTCGGCGGAGATGCGGTAGACCTTGGTCTTGATCTCCGTCGGCGGTTCGGACGCGGCGAACAGGCCCTCCGGACGGTTGCCGACGCCGGACAGCAGGGCGCTGGGGTTGGTGGGCAGCGTGCCGCAGAACATGGAGTTGCTGGGGCCGCAGTTCAGCTTGTCCTCACTGAAGGTGCCGCTGACCTCGTAATACGGCCGCAAATATTCCGTGCGGTTGTCTTCCTTGTAGAAGGCGCTGATCTTGATGGTGTCGGTGGGGGTGAAGTTCACCAGGCCGGACACGGCGTCGCGCTTGTAGGCGCCGAAGTTGGCGGTGTCGCCCGAGGCGCCCGGCAGGTTGTTCTTCCAGGTGCCGTTGCTGTCCTCACGCCCCACGAAGATGCGCGCCGACAGCACGTTGTCGATGATGGGGCCGCCCACGGCCGCCGTGAAGCGGCGGGTATCGTCGCTGCCGTAGCTGACCAGCGCCTCACCACCCAGCTTGTCGCCCGGCTCCTTGGGGATGTAGTTGATGGCGCCGGAGAAGGTGTTGGAACCGTAGAGCGCGCTCTGCGGACCCTTGATCACCTCGATGCGTTCCCAGTCGCCCAGGGTGGAACTGGCCATGTAGCCACGCTGCATGTAGACGCCGTCGATGAAGGCGCCGACGTTGCCCACCGCGTTCTGCACGTTGGCCTGCGACAGGCCGCGCAGGTTCATGTCGCCATGGAAGGCGGTCACGAAGTCCTTGAACTGGAAGCCGGGCGTGAAGCGCGCCAGGCCTTGCAGGTCGGTGATGCCGTGCGATTCCAGCTGTTCGGAACTCATGGCGGCGACCGCCAGGGGCACGTCCTGCAAACGTTCCGCCGTCTTACGCGCGGTGACGACGATTTCCTCCAGCCCATCGCTATCGGTGCTGGCGGTGGTGGCCGGCGTCGCGGCCGGGGCGGCGGGCGCCGGCGCCTGGGTGGAAGCGGTCTGGGCGAAAGCACCGGTGGACGCGGAGGTCGCCACCAGGATCGCGAACGCGGACAGCGACGTGGCGAGCATGTCCTTGGATTTCATAGTCATCAACCTAAAACCCCCTGTTCTCATTTTTTTGGAACTGAGGAAATCGTATGGGAGGGGAACGGATATGAGTCTGAATTTCCGAGATGTGATTGCCTGGCGAATAGATCACAAGACAACACACTGTACAAAGGCGTTCGTTTCCAGGTTATTAACTTGGAACGCCAAAAAGACCGCCACCGTTTCCGGGGCAGTTTATTTAAAATTACAGATAACATTGCCCTAAGACTTGCCCTGTACCACGCCCGGCCGCGGAAAAGCGGCCATCCCATCATCTTTGCCCACTGTCCCTGTTCCGTTTCCGGACTTCATTCACACGGTTTGATCCCCTCCCCCCAGGAAGGTCGCCGCCAGCCGGCGGAACTGCGCCACCACGGCGCGCACCGGCGGACGCTCCAGACTGTCGGCGCGATAGACCAGGCCGGCGCGCGGCCGCCCGGCCGGTGCGCTGATGTCCAGGCGCACCAGGCCCCGGGCCGCCGCGATGGCGTCCGGCACCAGGGTCAGCAGGTCGCGCCGGGCCACCAGATCCAGCAGCAAGGTCAGCGAGGCGCTCTGCGCCACCCGGGCCGGCGGGGCCACGCCCGCCGCCTCGAACCCGGCATCGAACGCCTGGCGCAGATGCACCGCCCCGCTCAGCACCCAGGGGTGGGGGGCGAGGTCGGCCAGGTTAAGGCCCGGCAGCATGGCCAGCGGGTGGGCCGCGCGGGCATGGATGCCGCAGGCGACCGTGCCCAATTCCTCATACACCAGGCCCGGCACGCGCACGCCGTCGGCGAACATGGTGAGCGCCAGGTCCAGCCGCGCGTCCTCCACCTCCGCCGCCAGGGAGAAGGTGGCGCCGGTGGACACCGACAGCTGGATGTCCGGGTAGGCCGCCATGAAGGGATCCAGCGCGTCGGCCGCCCCCAGATGGGCGAACACGGTGTGCAGACCCAGGGTCAGGTCGCCGGTTTTCAGCGCGCGGAAGGCCCGCGCCTCGGCCATCGCCCGGGCGTGCTCGTTACAGATGATGCGGGCGCGGGCCGCCAGGCTTTCGCCGTAGCTGGTCAGCGTGACGCCCCGCGCCTCGCGTTCGAACAGGGGCAGGCCCAGGGCGCGTTCCAGCGCCCGGATGCTGCGGCTGACACCCGATTGCGTCAGGTTCAGCGCCTCGGCCGCGCGGCCCACGCTGCCGTAGCGGGCCGTCGCCAAAAAGTGCTGAAGCTGCTGCATTTCCATGAAGGGCCGCCCCGTTTCGGTTTCAGGTCAGGACGCGACGGGCCGGGAATAGCCGGCGCGGGCCAGGATCTGGTCCACCCCGCGTTCCCGCGCCGCCAGCGGCGCCCCCAGCACGGTGGACACGAACTGGTCACGCTGGCGTTCCAGGTCGGCCTTGAAGGCGGGGTCGCCGGCGTAGTCGTCGATGTCGGCGGCGGTGATGCCGGCCTTTTCCGCCAGCAGGCGCTCGGTGATCGCCATGCGATCACGCATCACCCACACCTCGGTCACCAACGTCATCAGGATGCGGGCGACGTCGTCGATGTCGGTGGGGGCCAGGTAGGGGCCTGTCATGTCACTCATCTTCACGCTCCCACGGCGGCGGTGTCGGGCTTGCGGGCCCGGACGATCCACGGGTACTGGTCCTGGCCGATGGCGTAGGACTCCACATTCTCGAACCCGGCATCGCGCAGCATCTGTTCCTGGTCGGAATGCAGCACGGCGGTGAAGAACGGCTCATTCCGGTGCCGGGTGTCCCAATCCAGGATGACGGCGTGGAACATGCTGACGGCGCGGAAGGGCGGCGGGTCGGACATGACGATGTCCCCGCCGGGCTTCAGGATGCGGAACATCTCGCGGTAGAGATCCCCGTTCACCTTGGGCGGCAGCTCATGGTGCAGGGCGTAGGTGATGACGGCGTCGAAGCTCGCGTCCGGTTCGCGCGTGTCGACCACGTCGCGCTGCTTCAGGTGCACCTTCAGGCCCATGCGCTCGGCCATGCGGTGGCCGTTCTTCAGCAGCAGGGGCGACAGGTCGCACCCCACCAGTTCCGCGTCCGGGAACACGGTGTTCAGGGCGCGGGCGGTGGTGGCGCCGCCGCAGCCGGGCTCATAGATGCGGTCGTAGCGGTCCTTGGGGAACTGGCGGATGGCCTGGACGCGCTGCTGGGTGATGTCATCGCCCACGCCCACCGCGGCGTAGCCGCCCAGGCGGAAGACCAGCGGGCCGACGGCGAAGGCGAACAGCGGACCGTACAGGTCATAGCCATCCCAGCCGCCCGGCTCCAGATGCCATTCGACGGCGTCGTAGTATTTGGGCGGGACGATGCTGTCGTCCAGTTCCAGCGTGCCACCAGCACTCTGGTCCAGCGGCGCCGTGACGAAGCGTTCGAACTGGGCGCGGCGTTCCTCGATCGCGGGGATGCCGCGGTTGAAGTTCTCCTCCCCCACGAAACGCTGGCAGAAGCGTTCCAGACGGTACAGCGGCAGGCTTTCGGCCAGGTCGCGGGCCTGGGTGAGGCGGGCGCCGGCGCCCTTGGTGCCGGCCGTGTCGGCGGCATGCTCGGCCGTCAGGCGGGCACCCTCCGGATCGGCGGCGAAGGCGGCGGCGGCGCGCGGACGGAACTGGCCGGACGAGAATTTCTGGAGGGAGCCCAGCAGCTCCATCCCGGCGCGGCCGCGCTGGCTGAGACCGAAGGCCGGCTTGGCGCCGGCGGGGGTCGAGTCCAGTTTGGTCAGGAAGGTCATGAATTCAGCCCTCTTGTCCCTGAATGATTTTGGCAACTGTCAGCCTAAGGACACGCGGCACCCCCAGGAAGGCCCATGTCGGACTGGATCCCCGAGGCTTCGTCATGGTGTGCCGCCCGCACCGTTGTCCCTGCTGTCCCAAACCACCCGCCCTGTTTCTGGCCCGGCCCCTGCACGGCCGATCCCGCCCAGGGATTAAAGTTCTTTATTACGGTGATCAATAAATACTGCGTTAACACGGGCAATGCCTACCACGGTAAGCGGTCGCGTTAGTCGCCTGGCGAATAGATTGGGCCGCCGGACCGGCGCCCACCCCCCGCTCTGCTACCGTTTTTCGTGAATTGATGACGATTAAAAACGGGAATGGGGTGATTTCCATGGGGGCGCTTTTTCGCAAACGGCTGATGGCGGCCGCGGCCGGCCTGGTGCTGCTGTCGCAGGGCATGGCCTTCGCCGACACCGTCGCGAACCCGTATTCGGGTGACGGCGGGGTCAGCGACTTCTACCGCTGGAACGCCCCCATCCCCGCCCCCGGCCGCATGCTGCGCTGGGAGACACTGCCGGCCGACCAGGCGCTGGACGGCGCCGCCCGGGGCGACCGCATCCTCTACAGTTCCACCGACGGCTGGCTGCCTGACGGCGCGCCGGCAACGGGCACCGTGGTGTCCGGCCTGGTCTACCTGCCCAAGGGCGCGCCGCCGGCCGGCGGCTGGCCCGTCATCGCCTGGGCGCACGGCACCACCGGCACGGCGGACGTCTGCGCCCCGTCCTGGCAGCCCAAGGCGGAGAGCGAATCCCAATACCTGAACCGCTGGCTGGCCCAGGGCTATGCCATCGTGGCCAGCGACTACCAGGGCCTGGGCACCGCCGGCCCCCACCCCTACATGGGCCTGAAGGCGGCGGCCTACGGCATGCTGGACGCCGTGCGCGCCGCCCGCGCCGCCTATCCCGCCCTGTCGCCCAAGACCATCGTGGTGGGCCAGTCGCAGGGTGCGCACGCCGCCCTGGGCACCGGCCTGCTGGCACCCGATTACGCGCCCGACGTCAAGCTGCTGGGCGTGGTCGCCACCGGCGTGCCGGGGGAACCCGACTTCGCCCCCACCCTGCCGGCCGACCTGGACCAGTCCACCACCATCGCCAAGGCGGCGGTGATCGACCCCGCCACCCCGCGCGGCGCGGTACGCGGCCTGGCGTTGGACCGCTTCGACCCCTGGGCTGTGGTCTACCTGAACTATTTCACCAGCTATGCCACGGTGGATCCGGCCTTCAAGGCGGCGGACTACCTGACGCCGCGCGGGCTGGAGCTGCTGCGCGACGTGGCCGGCGGCTGCCATTCCACCGCCCTGGCGGCGGTATTCAAGGAACGGCCGCCGCTGTCGGCCCTGTTCACCCGCGACCCGGCGCCGTATGAGGCGAAAATGGCCGTGCGCCGCCGCTATCCCGACCCGGCCTTCCGCATGCCGGTCTTCATCGGCATCGGCTTGAAGGATCTGTACACGGCGCCGGAGCTGTCGTTCAACGTGGCCCGCGCCGCCTGTTTGCGCGGGTCCACCGTGGCGGTGCGTTTCTATCCCGGCCAGGACCATTCCGGCGCCGTCCTGCCCTCGCAAGCCGACAGCCTGCCCTTCGTCCAGGCCCTGTTCGCGGGCCAAGCGGTGGCCGGCAATTGCGACGGGCTGGCCTGGCCGGGGCGCAGCTGAGGCCGATCCGGCGCCGATTGTGTCCGGCGCCGGACCATGATTCTGCCGATTAATGAATCTGCTTCATCATAGCATCCAAGACTCAATGCGTAGTCGCGCGCGGATCGGGCTGGTATCAGCTGCCCCTCATCAAGGCTGAGCCGCTTCCCGCCGGGGTCCTGTCACCCCGTGGGCGGGCATCACCGATCAACAGCGTTCGGCTTATGGACGGGCGTCCCTTCGCCCTTGCCGCGTCGCATGCGCGCGGTGTCCGACCGGGTATCTTGGAGACTATGGTAATGAGGCTAAGCATCGGCCAGGTGTTGGCCATGGGCGCAATTCCGCTCGCCCTGTCCGCCTGTTCCCCCAAGGACACGCCCAAGACGGGCGCCGTTGCCGAGGTCGGCATCGTCACCCTGCAGGAACAGGACACCGCCCTGACGACCTCGCTGCCCGGGCGGGTCGTGGCGTTCGAGACATCGGAGGTCCGTCCCCAGGTCAACGGCGTCATCCGCCGCCGCCTGTTCGAGGAAGGCGCGCTGGTTCATGCCGGCCAGGTGCTGTACGAGATCGAGGACGCCCCCTATCGCGCGGCGCTGGCCGGCGCCAAGGGCAATCTCTCCACGGCCCAGGCCACGATCCGCTCCACCCAGCTGCAGGCCGAGCGCTACCGGCGCCTGATCGCCATCAAGGGCGTCAGCCAGCAGGACGTCGACAACGCCGAGGCATCCGCCGCCGAGGCGCGGGCGGTGGTCGACGCGCGGAAGGCCGACGTCATGGCGGCGGAGGTCAACCTGGATTTCACCCGCGTGCGGGCCCCCATCACCGGCCGCATCGGCCGGTCGCTGGTGACGGTCGGCGGCCTGGCCCAGACCGGGCAGACCCAGCCGCTGGCGATGATCAGCAATATCGGCGACGTCTATGTCGACGTGACGGAACCGGCGGGCAAGCTGCTGGACCTGCGCGACGCCATCCGCCAGGGCGGCCTGTCGCGTGACATTCCCACGGCGGCCAAGGTCCAGCTGATCCTGCCCAACGGCAAGATGTACCCGGCCGAAGGCACGCTGGCCTTCACCGACACGACGGTGGACAACAACTCCGGCTCGGTCACCATCCGCGCGCGGTTCACCAATCCGGACGGCGTGCTGCTGCCCGGCATGTATGTGCGCGCGCAATTGGTCCAGGGTGTGCGCCACCACGCCATCCTGGCGCCGCAGCAGGGGGTGACGCACGACGCCCGCGGCGACGCCGTGGCCCTGGTGCTTGGCGCGGATGGCAAGGTGGCGCAGCGCCGGCTGACGCTGGGTCCGCCCGTCGGCGATCGCTGGCTGGTGGAAACGGGCCTCAAGGCCGGCGACCGCCTGATCGTCGAAGGCCAGATGACTGTGAAGCCGGGCGACGCCGCCACCGGCGCGCCGCCCCAGCAGATCGCGGCGGGCGACACCGGTCGCCCCGACGCCGCCGGCAAGGATTGACCTGCCATGTCCCGTTTTTTCATCAATCGACCCATCTTCGCATGGGTGATCGCCATCATTCTGATGCTGGGCGGCGGGATCGCGCTGCGTTCCATGTCGGTGGCGCAGTTCCCGGCCATCGCCCCGCCCATGGTGCAGATCGCCACGACCCTGCCGGGTGCGGACGCCGGCACGCTGGAGCAGACCACCACCCAGGTGATCGAGCAGCAGATGAGCGGCCTCGATCACCTTGAGTATTTCAGCTCCACCAGCGACAGCGCCGGCAACCTGACCATCATCCTGACCTTCGCCCAGGGCACCAACGCCGACACGGCCCAGGTGCAGGTCCAGAACAAACTGCAGCAGGCGACGCCGATGTTGCCCGAGGAGGTGCAGCGCCAGGGCCTGACCGTCACCAAGGCGGCCAAGAACTTCCTGCTGTTCTTCGCGCTCTATTCCACCGACGGCAGCCATTCGCAGCAGGATCTGGGCGACATCATCGCGTCCAAGCTGAAGGACCCCATCAGCCGCGTGACCGGCGTGGGCGACACCCAGCTGTTCGGGTCGCAATACGCGATGCGCGTCTGGGTGGACCCGATCAAGCTGACCAACCTGAACCTGTCGATGCAGGACGTGACGGCGGCCATCCGGGCGCAGAACGCCCAGGTCTCCGCCGGCCAGGTCGGCTCCCTGCCCTCACCCAAAGGGCAGGCGCTGAACGCCGTGATCACGGCGCAGACGCGCATGACCACGCCGCAGGAGTTCCGCGACATCATCCTGCGCACCAATCCCGACGGGTCCAACGTCCGGCTGTCGGAGGTGGCCCGGGTGGAACTGGGCGCGGAGGTGTACAATTTCCAGCCGACCTACAACAACGGGCCGGCGTCCGGCTTCGCCATCAAGCTGGCCCCGGGTGCCAACGCCCTGGCGACCGTGGACGGCGTGAAGGCCAGGATCGACGAGATCTCAAAGCGCTTCCCGCCCGACGTCAAGGTCGTCTACCCGCTGGACAATTCCGCCTTCGTCAAGATTTCGATCGAGGACGTGGTCCACACCCTGTTCGAGGCGATCATCCTGGTCTTCCTCGTCATGTTCGTGTTCCTGCAGAACTGGCGCGCCACGCTGATCCCCACCATCGCGGTGCCGGTGGTGCTGCTGGGCGCCGTCGCCGTGCTGTATTACGCCGGCTTCACGCTGAACACGCTGACCCTGTTCGGCATGGTGCTGGCCATCGGCCTGCTGGTCGATGACGCCATCGTCGTGGTCGAGAACGTGGAACGCCTGATCCATGAGGAAGGGCTGACGCCCAAGCAGGCCGCGCTGAAATCGATGGAGGAAATCTCCGGCGCGCTGGTCGGCATCGGCCTGGTGCTGTCGGCCGTGTTCCTGCCGATGGCGTTTTTCGGCGGGTCGGCGGGCGTCATCTTCCGCCAGTTCTCGCTGACCATCGTCATCTCCATGGTGCTGTCGGTGCTGGTGGCGCTGGTCCTGACCCCCGCCCTGTGCGCCACCATCCTGAAGCCGGGCGACCATTTCGGGGACGATGTCGAGGATCCCGCGGCCAGGGGCCCCGCCCGGATCCTGGGCCGCTTCTTCGCCTGGTTCAACCGCACCTTCAACCGGACGCGCGACGGCTATGAGGGCGGCGTGCGCCGGGCGGACCGCAACTGGGGCCGCACGCTGGCGGTCTACGCCATCATCGTCGTCGGCATGGGCGTCATCTTCATGCGCCTGCAGGGCGGCTTCCTGCCGCAGGAGGACCAGGGCTTCATCTTCACCCAGGTGACCCTGCCGGTCGGCGCCTCGCTGGAGGAAACCCAGGCGACGATGGCGCGCGTCACCGACTATTACCGCCAGAAGGAAGGGGCCAACGTCGAAGGCGTGTTCAACGCCCCCGGTTTCGGTTTCGTCGGGCAGGCGCAGAATGTCGGCCTGACCTTCATCCGCCTGAAGGACTGGTCGGAACGCAAGGGCGAGGCGAACACCGCCGACGCCATCGCCGCCCGGGCCAACGGGGCCTTCCGCGCCATCCGGTCGGCGCAGGTGCTGGCCTTCGGGCCGCCGGCGGTGTTCGAACTGGGCAACGCCACCGGCTTCGACTTCGAACTGAAGGACGAGGCGGAACTGGGCCACGAACAGCTGATCGCGGCCCGCAACCAGTTGCTGGCGCTGGCGGCCAAGGACCCGCGCCTGGCCCTGGTCCGTCCCAACGGCCTGGAGGACACGCCCCAGATCAAGCTGCACGTCGACAAGAACAAGGCGGGTGCCTTGGGCCTGGCGCTGGCCGACGTGAACGATACGCTGACCACGGCCTTCGGCGGCACCTACGTCAACGACTTCATGGATCGCGGCCGCGTCAAGAAGGTCTACGTCCAGGCGGACCAGGACTTCCGCACCACGCCCGACGCCATCGGCGATGTGTATGTGCGCGGCTCATCGGGGGCGATGACGCCGTTCTCGGCCTTCGCCACCTGGAAGTGGGCCTTCGGCCCGACCAAGCTGGAACGCTACAACGGCGAACCCTCGGTCGAGATCATGGGCGCGCCCGCCCCCGGGCATAGCTCGGGAGAGGCGATGCAGGCCATGGAGGAACTGGCCGCCAAGCTGCCGGCGGGCATCGGCCACGAATGGACGGGCATCAGTTATGAACAGCAGAACAGCTCGGGCCAGGCCGGCGCCCTCTACGGCCTGTCGCTGCTGATCGTGTTCCTCTGCCTGGCCGCCCTTTATGAAAGCTGGTCGGTGCCCATCGCGGTGCTGCTGGTGGTGCCGCTGGGCGTGTTCGGCGCCGTGCTGGCGTCGTGGCTGACGGGCCAGGCCAACGACATCTATCTTCAGGTCGGCCTGATCACCACGGTCGGCGTCTCGGCCAAGAACGCGATCCTCATCATCGAGTTCGCGGAAGAGAAGATGCGCGCGGGCATGGGCGCTGCGGCGGCGGCACTGGAAGCGGCCAAACTGCGCCTGCGCCCGATCCTGATGACCAGCTTCGCCTTCACGCTGGGGGTGTTGCCGCTGGCCCTGTCGCATGGCGCCGGTTCCGGCGGTCAGAACGCCATCGGCTGGGCCGTCGTCGGCGGCATGCTGTCGGCCACCGTGCTGGCCATCTTCTTCGTTCCCACCTTCTTCCGCATCGTCAAGCAGCTGTTCCGCCAGGACCAGCCCACTGGCGACGCCGCGCGGGATTTCTGATCCATGCCCATTCATCGCAAGACGCTTGCCCGCAAGATGGCGGCGCTGCTGGCGCCGGGCCTGCTGCTCGCGGGCTGTAACCTGGCCCCCGATTATGTCCGGCCCGACCTTCCCGTGGCACCTGCGGTCACCTCCGGCGTGGCCGGGCAGGAGACCGCCGCCGCACGCGGCACGGACACGGGCCCCACCGGCTGGCGCGACTATTTCACCGACCAGCGCCTGCGCCAGGTGATCACCCTGGCGCTGGACAACAACCGCGACCTGCGCGTCGCCCTGGCCAACGTGGCCCAGGCCCGCGCCCAGGCGCGTGTCCAGGGGGCCGACCTGTTCCCCACCATCGCCGTCGGCGCCAGTGCCGATTACGAGCGCACACCCGCCGGCCTGAACAGTGTCGGCGCCACCGGCACCCGCTATGACCTGTACCAGGCGCAGGTCGGCGTATCGGCGTGGGAACTGGACCTGTTCGGCCGGATGCGCAACCTGACGCAAGCGGCCCAGGAACAGTATTTCGCCAGCGCCGACCATCGCGACGCGGCACAGGTGACGCTGGTGGCGGAGGTGGCCGACGCCTGGCTGCAACTGGCCGCCGACCGTGAACAACTGGCGATCGCGGGCGACACCGCCGACACCTTCGCCGAGACGCTGAAGATCACGCAAGGCCGTGCCGGCACCGGCGTCTCCTCCGATCTCGACGTCCATCAGGCGCAGACCACCTATCAGCAAGCGCGCGCCGACATCGCGCGCCTGACCGCCACCGTGGCCCAGGACCGCAACGCCCTGGACCTGCTGGCGGGATCCCATGTCGGGGATGCGCTGCTGCCCGATGGCCTGGGCGACCAGGACGCCACCATCGAACGGCTGCCGGCGGGGCTTTCCTCCACCGTCCTGCTGAAGCGTCCCGACGTGTCGGCGGCCGAGCACGCGCTGAAGGCGGCCAACGCCGACATCGGTGCCGCCCGGGCAGCCTTCTTCCCCCAGATCTCGCTGACCTCGGCATTCGGCACCATGAGCCTGGGCGCGTCGAACCTGTTCGGGGGCGGCAGCCAGGCATGGTCGGTCACCCCGACGGCCACCTTGCCGATCTTCGACATGGGCCGTAACGCCGGCAATTTGGACTATGCCAAGGCCACCCGCGACGCGATGGTGGCGACCTATGAGAAGGCGATCCAGACGGCCTTCCGCGAAGTGGCCGACGCCCTGGCGCGGCGCGAGACGATCGACGGCCAGCTTGAGGCAGAACGCACGCGGACGACCGCCGCCAGCGGCGCCCTGCAAATATCCCGCGCGCGCTTCGAGGAGGGCGTCGATCCCTTCCTGGCCACGCTGGACAGCGAACGGACCTATTATTCGACGCGGCAGGACCTGGTCTCCACCCGCCTGGAACGGCAGACCAACGCGGTCGAACTGTTCCGGGCGCTGGGTGGCGGCAACGACGCCCCGGCGCCCGGGCCCGACGCGGAAGCACCCTGAAACCTCGAATCCATCCGCCATCAGCGGGAACCGGTTTGGCGCCCGCCGCGTTTGATCGGAAACGCGGGCGGGCTCTACCTTCTTGATCCGCCGGTGGATTAGGCGATTGCGCCGTTCCGTGATCCGCTTTATGGGCACGGGCGGACCCTTGCAGCATGACCCCGGATGGAGAGGTTAAATGGCGATTCCCCACCCAAGCGCCCGACAACAAAGCCGATGGCTGAAAGCCGGCATCGCGCTGCTGACCGGCATTTTTCTGGGCACGGCCGCAAGCACCGTCTCCTATGCCCAACCCCAGCGGCATGCCGACCTGATCAAGGGGATGAACCTGGTAAACCCCGAGCGGCTGTCCGCCGACCAGCAGAACGCCATGTTGGACGCCATGAAAGCGGCCGGCGTCAAAACCATCCGCTGCGGGATCACCCCGGACGACAAGGGCCTGGACTTCGCCAAACGTGCGGCGGAGCGGGGCATCAAGATCGACTGGATCATGGGTTTTGGCGGCTATCGCCCCGACGCCCCCACCCGGGCCTATCAGCCGGACAAATATCCCGAGATGTGGGGCGGCCACCCCCTGTCCGCCGCCGACCCGGAACAGTTCCGTGCCAAGTACGCCCCCTTCCTGAAACGGCTGGAGGAGGCCGGAATCGTGCTCGCCAGTTTCGAGGTGGGCAACGAAATCAACTGGACGGCCTTCAATCAGGACTTCCCCCTGCCCGGCAAGGGGAAGATCTTCGGCCTCAAGGATCTTTACGACGACCCCGAAGCCAAGCAAGTGGCCGAGGGTTTCAAAGTGTACATCAAGATTCTGTCGGCGCTTAAGGAGATACGGGACGCGTCGACCCTGAACCGCAAGACGCCCATCCTTACCGCCGGCCTGTCCGCATATGATGGTCCCGAGGGCCAGCTGCCCAATGGTTACCATTATGATTCCGTCAGCACCAATGCGACGCTTGAATATTTGCGGACCTTAGGCCTGGACGACATCGTGGATGAATATGCCGTTCACATCTATCCATCAGCCGTGGGCGGCGATTCGGCCGCCGCGAATGACAAGCGCAAGGCGTTCCTTGATAATTACGCGCTGAACCAGTGCCTGTCAGGAAATGGCAAAAAGAAATGCGCGGTAACGGAATGGAACTTCCCACAAAATAACAAATCATGCCCACTGGACGACACCGATCATGCCAAGCTGGTGGCGGACATGACGAACATGTTCCAGAAATACGCCGATGAAGGGCGGGTTAGCAGCCTGTATTATTTCGCGTGGAATGATGACGCGTGGTCAAAAAACGTGACCTCGGCCAGCCTGTTTCGGTGCGGCGCCTTGACCGAAAGCGGCAAGGTCTTTCTGGACCAAAGTGCCGGCAAATAAATAGAGCCCCGTCCCCGCGGCACGAGGGCTTGACCCGTGCCGCCGTAGGCTGCGACCGCAGCCGCCGGAGATTTCCGGGGAGCCGAAGGCGGACTGGAAATCGAGGATAGCCCAGCCAGCGGATGCTGGCACCGGCGTCCGGGGGGACCCAAAAAAGAGGGGCCCGGTCCACCCCAATGGACCGGGCCCCCCTCCCCCACTTAACTCTTTGAACCGGCGGGCTTACTTGCCCAGCTGGCCCGGGATGTGGCTTTGCTGCTGGGTCAGGTACCAGTCCGCCATTTCCTCGCGGGTGGCCCACCAGACGCCGGGCAGCGACTGGGCGTGCTGGATGAACTCCCGCAACGCACGGACGCGGTGGGCGCGGCCGGAAACGTGGGGATGCAGGCCCACGTTCATGATGCGGGCGGTCTTCGCACCCTCGGCATACAGCACGTCCAGTTCCTCGATCAGCGCGTCGCGGAACTGGTCGGTGGTGAAGTTCTTGCGCGTGATGAAGGTGAAGTCGTTGATCTCGTTGGAATAGGGCGTGGCCACGATGGGGCCCTTGTCGGTGCGGATCATGAACGGCTGATCGTCGTTCATGATGTCGCAATAGAACTTGAAGCCCTGTTCCGCCAGGATGCCGGCGGTGTTCAGCGTGCCGCGCAGCGACGACGACAGCCAGCCCTTGGGCCGGCGGCCCACGTGCTTTTCATACATCTCGATGGAACGCAGGATGATTTCGCGTTCCTTCTCCGGCGCATGGGCGAAGTTGGTCAGCAACTCGCCCTGCTCGTAATTATGCGCCAGCAGTTCCCAGCCGCGTTCCAGGCAGGCGTCCACCATGGCCTTGCGGCGTTCGAAGGTGACGGCGTTGGTGGTGCAGCTGGCCTTCACGCCCAGTTCGTCGAACAGGTCGTACAGGCGCCAGATGCCGACGCGCTGGCCGTATTCACGCCAGGTGTAGTTCGGGAAGTCCGGGGTGTTACCGGGCAGGATGTCGGGCAGGATGGCGGGGCCGCCGGCATAGTAGGGCTTGTCCGTGTCCTTCGTCAGATCCCAGGTTTCCAGGTTGAAGGTCAGGATCAGCGCGACGCGCTTGCCTTCCGGCCAGGCCAGCGGCTTGCGCTGCGGCAAGGGGACGTAATCGTATTCCATGACTGAGCTACTCCCTGCTTGTGGCGCCCGGCCTTCCCCGGACGGACAGCCTGTAATCCCCGCATACTCATGTGCCTCAGACGCCGGCGGGCCATCCGGCCCTTGGCTATCCTCGTTTCGCGGTCCGCCTTCGGCTCCCCACAAAACTGCGGCGGCCGCAGTCGCGGCCTAGAATGCCAATAGGTGATTGAGGGCAATCCCCACTGCCCTCAACCACCGCACTGTCGCTTTAATTAACCTCAGAACTCTTCCAGCAGACGGCCCAGGCCGAAAATCTTGTCCTGTATGCCGCAGGCGCGCAGGGCGTGCCAGTAGGTGGCCGTGTTGATGGCGATGACCGGCTTGCCCAGCCACAGCTCGGCGGCGGCGGCGAGGCGCACCATGGACAGGTTGGTGCCGACCTGCACGATGGCGTCGACGTCGTCGCCGTCCAGCTTCTTCAGCACCTCGCGCAGTTCAGGTTCCTGCACCTGGGCGATGGCGGTCCAGCTGGGGCACTGCAAGGGGGTGTCGCGCACCACGTCGAAGCCGTTGTCGCCCAGGAAGCGGGTGACCTCACGGTTGGCCGTGGGGAAGTAGGGGGAGACGAAGGCCACCCGCTTGATGCCGCCGTAGGCGCGCAACGCGGCGGCCACGGATTCCGACCCGATGGAGGCGCCGACGTCGGTGACGTCACGGATGCGCTGCTGGAACGCCTCCGACCCCTTCTGGCCGCCATAGAAGGTGATGGCCGACATGCCCATGACCAGATAGTCGGGCTTGCAGGTCAGGACGCCCTTCACCGCGTCGATGGTGTTATCGGAAATCAGGGTAGTGCCCATGCGGAAGGTCTCATCCGAGACCGCCTGGGCATCGTCCACGATGATGCGGCTGTAGTGGTTGGTGACGCCATAGGGGCGCATCGCCTCCATATCCGGCTGCACCGTGGTGTTGGTGGACGGGCCCAGGACACCCAGCTTCAGGCGCCAACCCTGGGCGTCACGGCCGGGAACGTACCGATCTTTGCGCGCGATGGTCATTGGATGCCCTCTTCCTGTTTCAGGCTGCCGAACATGGACTGGGTGATCAGGTACTGGCGGCGGGCGACGGGGTCGTTGACCAGCCGTTCCATCTCCGCATGGCGCTTGCGATGGCCGGCCGCCTGGCCTTCCCGCATGAATTCCATGTTCTTGATGGTCTGCGCCTGGGTGAAGTCGTGCGTCACCGTCCGCCGCTGACGGTCGAACCGCGACAGCAGGGCATCGGCATCGCCACCGTTGTAAGCCGCCACCAGCTTGGCACACAGGTTGAAGGCATCGTGGATGCCGCTGTTCATGCCGAAGCCGCCGATCGGGTTGTTCAAATGGGCGGCGTCGCCGATGATCAGCACCCGGTCCTGGCGGAACGACTTCGCCACCCGCTGGTGCACGCGATAGATGGTGCGGTGGTGGGTCTTGACCTCATCCGTCAGGCCGATCAGCCCGCCGAACACCGCGTTCTTCTTCTCATCCGACACCAGCATCTGGTCCGAGACATCGCCCGCCGGCACCAGGATGCGCCACAAGGACGGCACGCGCAGCAGCACCAGCCATTCGGTGGCGTCCGACACGTAGTTCACATGGCACAGGCCGTCGATGTACTTCTCCAGCGGGGTTTCCGTCGTCAGGCACAGGAACTTTTCCGGGTACGTGAACCCGTCGAATTCCACGCCCAGCCACTTGCGCACCAGGCTGCTGGCGCCGTCGGCGCCGATCAGGTAGTCGCCGCGCACCTTTTCCAGGCTGACCGGCGTTTCCGCCGTCACCGTCACGCCGTCCGAATCCTGTTCGAAATGCACCAGGCGGTGGTTGAACAGCACCTCCGCGTTCGGCTCATTCTCCAGCTTGGTCGCCAGCAGGCGGGACAAATGGTACTGCTCACATTGGACGCGGAAGGGATACCGCGTGATGTCCGACAGTTCCGACATGTCGAAGGAATAGACATCGCCGCTGCCCCGGTCGCGGAACTGGTAGACCGGCGCCTTCAGGCCGCGTTCCAGCAGGGTCGGCGTGATGCCCAGGGTGTCCAGCATCTCAAGCGTCGGCGGGTGCAGGGTGGAGGCGCGCAGGTCCATGGCGCAGTCCGGCCCCGCCTCCAGCAACACCACCTCGATCCCGTGGCGGGCAAGGTAATAGGCCGCGACCGTGCCGACAGGCCCCGCGCCCGCGATGATAACCTTCGTCTTTTTCATGCAACCACCTGTCATTCCGGGTGCACAGGATTTGCGGGAACAGAATTCGCACCGCGATTATTTTGCGGCCGAACCGATCATTCCCCGCGAACCAACACCAGTTCTTTATGTGCCCAAGTATCCATTAGGCGGGGCGGGCCGTCCTGGACGGCCACGGCCATAACCGCCTAGTGGATATGGCCCCTTCAGATGCCGCCGGGGCCGACACCCCAGCCAGGGCCGGTACCGTCGGCGACAAAGCCCTTGGGCAGGCCGGCATCGGGGGTGAATCCATAAAGTTCAACGCCCGGCAGCGCGTCCTTCACGATGGTGCGGACGGTCAGCAGCTTGTCCAGGTCAATGCCGGTGGACACGCCCGAGGCCTCCAGCATGAACACCAGATCCTCGGTGACGATATTGCCGGAGGCGCCGGGCGCGAACGGGCAGCCGCCGATGCCGCCCAGGCTGCTGTCCAGGGTGGTGATGCCTTCCTCCAGCGCCGCGTAGGCGTTGGCCAAGCCCTGGCCCCGGGTGTTGTGCAGGTGGACACCGGTGCAGGCCGCCGCCCCCACCACGCCGCGCACCTGGCGGATCAGGCGGCGCACCTGGGCCGGGTTGCCGTAGCCGGTGGTGTCGGACAAGCCGACCTCGTCACAGCCGGCGGCCATCAACGCCTCCGCCAGGGACAGCACGCGGGCCTCCGGCACCATTCCTTCCAGGGTGCAGCCGAAGGCGGTGGACAGCCCGCCCTCGAACTTCGGCCGCTGGTCGGCCGGCAGGCTTTTGATCAGGTCGGCGATGCGGCGCGTTTCCTCGATCATCTGGACATGCGTGCGGTTGACGTTGCGCAGGCTGTGCGTCTCACTGACCGACAGGGGGATGGTGATCTTGTGGGCGCCGGCCGCCACCGCACCCTCCGCCCCCCGGAAGTTGGGCACCAGCACCGCCACCGTCAGGCCGGGCAGGGTGCGGGCGTAGGCCACGATCTCCGCCGTATCGGCCAGCTGGGGCAGGATCCTGGCCGGAACGAAGGACCCGACCTCGATCTCGCGCACGCCGGCGGCGTATTCCGCCGCGATCCAGGCCTTCTTGGCCGCCGTCGGCATGATGGGGCTGATGCTTTGCAGGCCGTCGCGGGGGCCGACCTCGCTGATTTCCACGTGCGCCATGGCTCAGGCCTCCTCAGTTTCGGCGACGATGCCACGCGCCAGCAGGTCGGCGATGGTGTCCGGCGAATACCCCGCCTCGGCCAGGACGGCGCGGGTGTCCTGGCCCGGCCGGGCCAGGTCGCGCTGCTTGCCGATGCGGCGACCGTCCAGTGAGATGGGCAGGGACGGCAGGCGGGTTTCGGTGCCGTCGGGCAGGGTCACATCGACCAGGCCGCCGCCCTCCACCAGCTGCGGATCCTCGAACATCTCTTCCGGCTTGGCGACGGGGGCGAAGGGCAGGCCCACTTTTTCCAGCAGCGGCAGCAGCTCATCCCGGGTGTAGCCGGCCACCAGGGCCTGGACGCGCGGGATGATGATGTCGCGGGCCTTCACCCGGCCGTTGTTCTTCTCAAACGCCGGGTTGCCGCCCAGATCGTCCAGGCCGAAGGCCTGGCAGAAGGCGCGCCACTGGCCGTCGGTCACCACGCCGACGAACACCTGCTGTTCGTCCTTGGTGGTGAACAGCTCATAGATCGCCCAGGCGCTGATGCGCACGGGCATGGGCCGGGCCGGCTGGCCGGTCACCGCGTACTGGGCCATGTGCTGGCCCACCAGGAAGATGCAGTTCTCAAACAGGGCGCTGGTGATGCTGGCCCCCTTGCCCGTGGTGGCGGGGCCCTGCCAGCCGCGCTGCATCAACGCCGCCAGCACGCCGATGACGCCGAACAGGCCGCCCATCACGTCGATGACGGAGGCGCCGGCGCGCAAGGGCCGGCCGGGCGGGCCCGTCATGTAGGCAAGGCCGCCCATCATCTGCGCCACCTCATCCAGGGCGGCGCGTTCCTGGTAGGGGCCGGACAGGAAACCCTTGGCGGAGCAATGGACCAGGCCGGGGTTCAGTTGGCGCAGGGCCTCGGCGCCCAGGCCCAGCTTGTCCATGGCGCCGGGACGGAAGTTTTCCACCATGACGTCGGCGCCGGCCACCAGGTCGGTCACCAGCTTCAGGCCTTCCGGCGACTTCATGTCCACGCACAGGCTGCGCTTGCTGCGGCCGTACATGGGGAAGTAACCGGCGCCGGAGCCCAGCAGGCGGCGGGTGTTGTCACCGCCGATGGGTTCGATCTTCAGCACGTCGGCGCCCAGATCGCCCAGCACCATGCCCACCGTGGGGCCCATCACCATGTGGGTGAATTCCACCACCTTCAGGCCCGCCAGGGGCAGCGCTTCAGTGGGAATCGTGTCGTTATGCGTCATGATCGAACCTAAAGGGTGGGTACGGGCAGCGCCCACGGCGTGGCGGCGCGGTAATCGGCCTCGAAGGACTGGATGGCCGGCAGGCGCTTCAGCGTCAGGCCGATGGCGTCCAGCCCTTCCAGCAGCATGTCGCGGTCGGCCGGCGACAGGGTGAAGGGGTAGGTTCCGGGGTCGCTGCCCAGGTGCGGACCGGTCAGCAGGCCCTGGCGCAGATCGACCGTCAGGCGGGCGGGGGCGGGATCGTCGGATGTCGCCTGGCCGGCAGCCGTGGCCAGCGCCGCCACCGCGTCGGCCGGCAGGGTCACGGGCAGGATGCCGTTGCGCACGCAGTTGCCGTGGAAGATGGCGCCGAAGCTGGGCGCCACGATGCAGCGTACGCCCCATTCCTTCAGCGCCCACACCGCGTGTTCGCGCGACGAGCCGCAGCCGAAGTTGGACCCGGCCAGCAGGATGGTGGCCTGGCGGAAGGGCGCGCGGTTCAGGATGAAGTCAGGGTTTTCCGTGCGCGCCGCCACGTCGGCGTAACGCCAGTTGGCGAACAGGCCGCCGGACAGGCCGGTCTTGCCCACCGTCTTCATCTCCCGCGAGGGGATGATGGCGTCGGTGTCGATGTTCTGGCGCTGCAAGGGGGCGGCGACGCCGGTCAGGGTGACGAACGGTTCCATGGTCTCAATCCATCAGGTCGCGGACGTCGGCGATGCGGCCGGCGATGGCCGACGCGGCGACGCTGGCCGGGCTGGCCAGGTGGGAGCGCGTGCCGGGACCCTGGCGGTTCTCGAAATTGCGGTTGGTGGAGGTGATGACCCGCTGGCCGGCGCCGAAATGCTCCCCACCCGCGAAGAAGCACATGGAACAGCCGGCCTCCCGCCATTCGAACCCGGCATCCAGGAACACGCGGTCCAGGCCCTCGGCTTCCGCCGCAGCCTTCACCTGCATGGATCCCGGCACGACGATGGCGCGCACGCCCCGCGCCACGTGCCGGCCCTTCACGATGGCGGCGGCGGTGCGCAGGTCCGACAGGCGGCTGTTGGTGCAGCTGCCGATGAAGGCGGCGTCGATGGCCAGGTCCGCCAGACGATCGCCCGGGTTCAGGCCCATATAGGCCAGGGCGCGGCGCTGGGCCTCGCGGTTGTTGGGGTCGGGATCGGCCGCCGGGTCCGGCACCTGGCCCGTCACCGCCATGGCATGCTGCGGGCTGGTGCCCCAGGTGACGACGGGCGCCACCTCGGTGCAGTCCAGTTCGATTTCCTTGTCGAAGACGGCGTCGGCGTCGCTGCGCAGGTCAGCCCAGGCGACCACCGCGCGGTCCCAGTCCGCACCCTTGGGCGCGAAGGGACGGCCGGCCAGCCAGGCCACCGTCTTGTCGTCCGGCGCGCACAGGCCGGTCCAGGCGGCGAACTCCACCGCCATGTTGCACAGGGTCATGCGCGCCTCGACCGCCATGGCCTCCACCACCGGGCCGGCGAATTCGATGACATAGCCGCTGCCCCCCGCCGCCGTATGCCGGCCGATCAGGGTCAGCACCAAATCCTTGGCGGTGACGCCGGGCGCCAGGGCGCCGGTCAGGGTGACGCGCATGCGTTTCGGCCGGCGCACCGCCAACGTCTGGGTCGCCAGCGCGTGCTCACCCTCGGTGGAGCCGATGCCCCAGGCGAGCGCGCCCAGGCCGCCTTGCGTGCAGGTATGGCTGTCAGGGCAGACCACCGTCAGGCCCGGCAGGGTCAGGCCCTGTTCCGGGATGACGACGTGGACGATGCCCTGGCGCGGGTCGCCCAAATCGAACACCTGGATGCCGGCGGCATTGGCGGCGGCGCGGGTTTCCTGGATGAAGGCCTTGCCGCCCGGCATCAGGGTATCGTCGCTGCGGCCCGGCAGGGTGTCGACGATATGGTCCATGCAGACGAAGGCCTGGGCCGGGTTGCGTACCGTGCGCCCGGCCTCGCCCAGGCTTTTCAGGGCGACGGAGCCCGTGCGCTCATGCAGCAGCACGCGGTCGACATACAAGAGGTCGGTCCCATCGCCCAAATCGGCGACGCGGTGCCGATCCCAGATCTTCTCCACCAGCGTCTTGCCGGGCATGAGGCACCTGTTCTCAACAAAGAAAAGCGGGACCGGCCGGTCGTGCGGCCGGCCCCGTACGGTTTACTTGCGCCAGGCGTCCAGGATGGCGCCGCCGGTCATGGCGCGGACGCCGGGCCGGGCCAGCGCCTGTTCCAGGCTGTCGGCCAGGGGACGGATGCGGTAGGCCTGGCCCGAGATGTGCGGGCGCAGGGTCAGCGACAGCACGCGGCCGCCGAAGCGGTCGGCCTCATCCACCAGCCAGTCGGCGGAATCGGCCACCTGGGCCACCCATTCCTCTTCCGGACGACGGTAGGTCACCAGGATCTGCCAGTCGTCCAGCATGTCGGACAGCGGCATGGCCGTCAGGTCGCCGGCGGTGGTGCGGAAAGCCGTGGGCAGTTCATCGTGCGCCCAGTCGGCGAACCATTCCACCCCGCCCTCCTTCAGGCGATCCGGTGTGGCGAAGCCCTCGGCACGGGCGGGGCTGAGCCAGCCCTGGGGTGCGGTACCGGTGACATCCTTCAGCGTCGCCAGGGTGTCGGCGATGGCCTTGCGTTCCGCCCCCTCATCCATGGCGGTGTGGTGGATGGTGTCGGTGTCCCAGCCATGGGCGCCGATCTCATGCCCCGCCGCCTGAATGTCGCGGATCAGGGTGGGGTAGCGTTCCGCCACCGCCCCTTGCGCCCAGAAGGTGGCGGGGATGCCCAGCCGGTCCAGCACCTTCAGGATGCGGTAGACGCCGACACGGTTGCCGTAGTCGCGGGTGGTGTAGTGGCGCAGGTCCGGGTAGGGCGTCTGCATGGCGCCCGGCGCCTTGAAGGGTTTGCCGGACGGGTTCAGGGGGAAGAATTCCAGCAGGACGTTGACCCACAGGGCCACCTTCGCCCCATCGGGCAGCACCAGCGGCGCGCGGTCGCGCACGGGCGAGGCGTCGTAACGCTCATGGTCGGGGCCCAGGCGGCGCTTGGGGTAGACCAGGTAGTCATCGGGAAGCGGCATCGTTGATCCCCCCTCAGCCGGCAACGGGATTGAAGCCCGACCCGCCGCGCGCGTTGCCGCGCCGGGCGATGTCGGCGACGGCGCCGTCATAATGGTTGGCCAGGTAGAACTCCGCGATTTCGGCGGCGGTGGTGATCCAGATGTCGTCCTTGTGGCCGGTGATGTATTCCAGCGCCTCCTGGAACGGGCCGATGCGGTTGGGGTGCGACACCAGATAGGCGTGCAGCGGGATGCACATGACGGTGCCGCTTTCCTCACCCTCTTCCAGCAACTGGTCGAAGTGGCGCTTCAGCACGTCGGCATAGGCGCGGGGGCTCTGGTTGTAGACGCCATAGGTGATGACGTCGTTGACCTCCAGGCTGTAGGGCATGGAGATCAGGCGGCCGTCCTTCACCTTCACCGGCTGCGGCTGGTCATCCTGGAACAGGTCGCAGGTGTACCAGAAGCCGTATTCGGCCAGCAGGTCCATGGTCTTTTCGGTGTGGGTCAGGGCGGGGGCCAGGTAACCCCGGATGCGCTGGCCCGTGGCCGCCTGCACCGACCGGATGCTGTCTTCCAGCACGGCGCGCTCCTGCGCCTCATCCATGCCGTAGGAATAGCGGGTGTTGTAGATGCCGTGGCTGAAGAATTCCCAGTTGCGGGCCACGCACGCCTCGATGATCTCCGGGTGATGGTCCAGCATCGCCACGGAGAGCGAGATGGAGCCGCGCACGCCGGCCTTGTCCATCACCTCCATCAGGCGCCAATGGCCCACCCGGTTGCCCCAGTCGCGCGCCGAATAGGGCACGATGTCGGGGGACGGGGCGGCCCAGGGCTTGCGGCTGGGGTTGCCGGGCGGATCGAACTCATAGAACTCGATGTTCGGGGCCACCCAGAAGGCCAACTTCTTGCCGCCCGGCCAGACGATCTTGGGGCGTTCCTTGTACGGCCAGTAGTCGTAGAGGTTGGGATCGCGATGGGTCACTTCTGCCCCCCCAGCGTCGCCAGATGGTCGATGGCCTCGGCCACGCCCACCACGTCGGCGTACTTCAGCAGCAGGTCGGTCAGGTTGGCGTAGTGGTAGGACTCGTGCTTGTCGGCCACGCACTCTTCCGGAACGATGGTGCGGTAGCCGTGGGACAGGCTGTCCACCGCCGTGGCGCGCACGCAGCCGCTGGTGGACCCGCCGGTGATGACCACCGTGTCGATCTTGTGCCAGACGAGATAGCTGGACAGCTGCGTCTCAAAGAACGCGGACGGCATGCGCTTGGTGTACAGCAGATCGACGGCGTGATCGATTTCCACGCGCGGGTCGAAGGCGTGGCGGTCGCTGTCGTACTTGATGTTCTGCAGGCTGTCGGGCGTGTTGGTGCGCGTCCCCCAGACCCCGGCGTCACCGGCGTCGGCCTTATAGGCCACACGGGTCCAGATCACCGGCATGCCGGCCGCCCGCGCGGCGGCGGACAGGGCGTTGGTGTGGGCGATCTGGTCGGGATCGGTGACGTAGGCCGTCTTGGGGAACAGGTCGGGCCGGGTGTAGGCCTGCTGGAAATCAATGTTCACGATGGCCAGGCGCTGGCCGAAGCCGAACTTCGCCCGCGCAGGATTGGCCTTCACCTGCTCATACAATTGGCGGGCGGTCTTTTCTTCCCGCACCATGGTGCTTTCGAACCGCATCGGTCGATCTCTCCAGTCTGGTTGGCCCCCTGCCCCGCCACGATGGAAGCCGAAGCCGCCCCCCGCCATGCCCAGACCCCGCTTTGTCCGCAGGACGGATAGGGGGCCGAACGGCGGGGCGGGTGAACCGATGCGCAGGTGGGGATTTGGGCTGGAGCGTGGGGTGGGGATTCCGCCGGGCGGATAGGGAAGCGCGTAGCATGGCGTGCTACATCACCATTGCCGGATGTTGCATGTCGTGCTACAAAACTGAGCGCCTGAGCGTTCGACGGATCAGCCTCACATGATCCAAAGCTTTGTCGGCAAGATCGCCGAAGGAATCTGGACCGGCACGCTCAAGAAGGGCTTTCCGGCCGACGCCGTGCGACGGGCCGAACAGGCGCTGTACATGCTGTCAGCGGCGCCCAGCCTGGAAAGCCTGCGCAGTCCACCGGGCAACCGGCTGGAAGCGCTGTCCGGTGACCGGAAGGGCCAGCACAGCATCCGCATCAACGACCAGTGGCGGGTGTGCTTCCGCTGGCAGGATGGACATGCCCACGACGTGGAAATCGTCGATTACCATTGAACGGACTGATTATGGATAAGACCGACATCGCCCAGTCGTTCAGGATGCGCCCCATCCACCCCGGCGAAATCCTGCGGGAACAGTTCATGGAGCCGCTGAACCTCACCGCCGGAAAGGTGGCCAAGGCGTGCAACCTGCCGCGCAGCCGCATCGAGCGCGTGGCGGGAGAGGCGACGGACATCACGCCGGACACCGCCCTGCGCCTGGGCAAGTGCTTCAGCGTGGAGCCCGAGTTCTGGCTGAACCTCCAAAGCCTCTACAATCTGGCCCTGGCGCGGCAGAATGCCACCGACCTGGATGCCATCCGGGTGTTGCGCGCGGCGGAGTAAATGAAAGTTACGGTGTTTCAGTTTGAAGTTTCTTTTCCTTCGGCAGCAAACAAAGGATTCATTTTTCTAATCGGGAAACCATAGAGGCCAGAGGACTTGTCGAGACATAGCACTCCTGCAATAGGACTCGCTGTGGATCAAGCATTGGACAGAATGGTGGCCGGACAGTTATTTCATAACCAGCTTTACCCATACACTCCTGAATATAAGAAGCAGAAATTGAGTATGGCTCAAATGACGCCTCCTTGAATTCAACGATTGCCTGCATCTTACATGAATGATACTGATAATAAGTAGCATTTGGGGTGATAAAAATATAAATTGCAACACCAGCTACAGGTATGAACCATAAAGCTCTATTCATGACGGTCACGTCCCAGGTCGTGGAATAGGAGCGCGTCCACCAGGCAAGACTTGGTTGTCAGCGTAGCTGGCTGAAGGTCTGACCTAGCGAGCGGTTATCGCGGCTCTTTCGCCGTCACGTCTCCTAAACGAGAAAACCCACGATGACCGACCCGATGATGGCGCCATGCGTGATGCTTGAAAAGAGTGCTTGCGCTCATGCTCTCAGAGAGATGATCAGCTTAGCTGTTCCGTGGCTGATTGAGATGGAGGTGTAGAGGTTGACTTGCGCCAACCACGGACCGAATACCTAGTCTTACACCCACCCCTTCAAATGTTAGTCAACCTGACTATTCCCCAACGACTAAATCGAACGGGGTGCCAAAAAAAATCAACTTTAAGGTGGACGAATACCAGATGGGCAGTCCTTCAGGCCCAGCCCCGGCAACCCGGTGTCGATACGATCCCCCTGCTTGACCGCGCACCCGTAACGCGTTACGACTTGTAACGCGTTACGGAAGGGTGAAGGCGATGGCCAGCGTGGCGGAACGGATGCAAGCGATGCGGGCACGGCGGCGTGCCGATGGCCTGCGCGAGGTGCGGTTGGTGGTGCGGGACGTCCGTGCCGCCGCCACCCGGCGCCGGATTGCCGACCAGGTGGCCCGCCTGTCGCCCACGCCGGAAAAGGACGCCCTGGACTGGAACGAACAGGTTGGCGAGTTTGATGAGGCGCGGTGACGTGGTGGTGGTCGCCGCTACCGGCAACTACGGCAAGCCCCGACCGGCAGTGGTGGTGCAGACCGATGCCTTCCCTGAAACCCACGCCTTCGTCATCATTTGCCAGATGACCAACGAATTGGTGGATGCGCCGGATTTCCGGATCGATATCGAGGCCGATCCGCGCAATGGTCTGCGAGAGCCGTCGCAGATCATGGTGGACAAGCCAGTGACGGTGCGGCGGGAGCGCATTGGGCAAGTCATCGGCCACCTCGACCCGAATGAAATCGCCAAGCTGGACGCCGCCATCGCCCTGGTGATGGGGCTGGCGGACTAATACCAAATTGCGTTGAGTGGAACTCATCGCGGTTTGGTATCGGCGGCGACTGCCGCCGCGCGCCGTAAGGTGCGGAAGCCAAGCAACTGTCTTCATGAGGCGTGAGCCGGATCGTATTCGCGCTGTTGCCTGAGGATTGAGTTTGCGAGGACGATGATTTTCCGCATGAGTGCGGTGAGAGCGACCTTGGGCTTTTTGCCGGCGGCGATGAGCTTTTTGTAGAAGGCGGCCAGGGGTGGGTTGTGGCGGCTGGCGACGACGGCGGCCATGTAGAGAACGTTACGGACGGCGGGTCTTCCGCCGTAGATGCTCCGGGGCCCGTCGCGTTTTCCGCTTTGATTGTCCATGGGTGCGACGCCGGCGAGGGCGGCAGCCTGTTGGCGTGTAAGGGCGCCCAGTTCGGGCATATGGGCCAGCGCGGTACTTGCGAAGACAGGGCCTATGGCGGGGATGGAGCGGAGGAATTTGTTCTTGGTCTTCAAGACCTCCGAGGCGGCGATGTGGCTGGCGATGCGCTTATCGACCAGGACGATCTGAAGGGCGATGGATTTCAATCGTCGCTTGGCCAGTCGGCGCAGTTCGGCGTTCTCCAGCCGTCTGGCCTGGTTGGTGATCGTGGTCCGATCCTCAAGCAATTGGCGGCGGTATGTTGTCAGCTCAGCCAACGCTTCCCGGTCTTTGTCCGGCTTGTGGTCTTCCCCTTTGATCGCCTTGGCATAGGCTGCGATCATGCGGGCGTCGAGCCGATCATTCTTGGCCCAACGACCGGAAGCTTTGGCGTAGTAGCGAACCTTGCGGGGGTCGACGATCCGAACTGGGATCTCGGCCTTCACCATGGTCTGAGCGACGGGCCGTTCATAGCCACCGCTGGCCTCCATGACGATCTGCACGGTGCGTTTCCGGCAGCGTTGCCGCAAAGCCACGTAGCCAGCCGGGGAATTCTCAATTTGGAAGACATCCCCGGTTTCATCGTCGAAGCCGTCGAGACGGTCCTTGCTGACATCCAGGGCGATGATAGAGTCGTTCTGCGCCATCTTCATACTCCCAGCCTTGCGCATGCGGGGCGGCGACCCCGTGCAACTGTTCGGGCTAATGAAGGGGCCGACCGGAGAGCCTTGCTTGGCTACGGAGCCGGAACTTCCCGCCGTTGGAACGGTCTTCCGGTCGGATCACGGGCTGGGGCATGCCCCAGCCCGTGACGGCGCTACTTTACGCAGATTGGGAAGATACAAGCCGCCGGATGGCGGCGCCGGCGCCTGAGGGCGATGAGCCAGGCCGTAGGTCGGGATCATCGCTACCTGGTATAAGGTGTCCGGTGAGGGAGGGCTGCCGCCGGCCTTCCTGCACCGAGAGGCAACAAGGTGACCGCATGGCCATAAACGCCGCCACCAGCGTCCCACCATGCCGTGACCCCGCTTTTGTCTGCAGGACGGATAGGGGGCCGGACGGGGTGCGGGGTGAACCGATAGGCGGAGGGGGAAAGGCGCCGGCGCGCGGACTGGTGATCCTCCTGCGCCGATAGGGACCGGCTACCAGGAATCCAATGCAGGCATGTTGCACAGCATGCTACAATTGGTCTCATCATGGATAAGACCGACATCGCCCAGTCGTTCCGGATGCGCCCCATCCATCCCGGCGAAATCCTACGGGAACAGTTCCTGGAACCGCTGGGCCTCACCGCCGGCAAGGTGGCCAAGGCGTGCAACCTGCCGCGCAGCCGCATCGCGCAGCACAAGGTGAAGGAACCGAAGATGTCGCAAAATCCAAATGTACCCCACGATGATTTTCGCGCTGGATTTGAGGTTGGATGGCAAACCGTAGTAGGCACTGGCGCATCCGTCCCATTGGCACCGCTGACGCCACTCACGCCCTTAGGCTCGACACCCTTCCTCGAAGGGGTGAAAGCAGGACTTGAAGCTGCCGGCATCGACCTTGATCGCCGGTAGACCGTCCTGACCACAAGGTGAAGCCTTGACGAAAGAAAGGAAAATCCTTACCTTTCAAGGAAAGGAAAATCCTTACCGGAGAGGTGGCCGTGATCACCAGCAAGCTGACCAGCAAGGCACAGACAACGATCCCCCAGCCCGTTCGAGCGGCATTGCACCTGCAAGAGGGTGACGAGATCGTGTACGCGATCGACGGAGACCGGGTGGTATTGACCCGCGCCGCGAAGGAACGGCTGGATGATCCCTTTGCCACCTTTAGCGAATGGGCCGGCGAGGCTGATCGGCGGGCCTATGCCGGACTTTGATGCCTGGGACGTCATCAAGGTTCCCTTTCCCTATACTGATCGCCCTGTGCGGGAACGCCGACCGGCGGTCGTCGTCGCAGCTAACGGCATCCAGCAGGAGCATGGGTTGCTGTGGGTACTGATGATCACCAGCGCCGCGAACCGTGGATGGTCAGGTGACGTGGCTGTGTCTGATCTGGTTCATGCCGGCCTTCCGGCTGAATCAGTGGTGCGCACGGCTAAGATCGCAACGATTGAGGCCAAGGAAGCCGAACGCATCGGCAGTTTGCCCGCACCGGATCGTGTCGATGTGGTACGCCACCTTATGCTGCAACTGACGCGCGCACCGAACTGACACAGGATGAAGGGCGGAACGCCGTCGCCAGCGCCCCGCCCTTCATCCACAATTCAGCGCTTCAAATCCTACTGGATCCCCTGCCCCGTCAGCGGCGCCACCACGGCGTCGATCAGGCGCTTGCGCAGGGCGTCCAGTTCGGCCTGCAACTCGGGGCCGACCTGGTAGCGGTTCACCGCCTCGTGCACGTCCACGCCCTTGTCTTCCAGCACCGCCTCCAGGATGCGGACGCGGTCGGTCAGGATCCAGACTTCGCGGGTCAGGCTCAGCAGGGCCTCGCCCACGGCGTCGATCTGTTCCGGCTTCAGGATGCGGCGGTCGACGGGTTCGGAGATGATGCGGGTGTCGGGGTTGGCGCGGGCGTTCACTGGGCGGTTCCTTCGGGCTTGCGGCCACGGACGAGGTAGGGTTGGCCGCCCGGCAGGGCGTAGGCCTCGACATCGGTGAAGCCGACGGACTCCGCCGCGGCCTTCAGGTCCATGGTGGCCGACGAGCGCCAGTATGGCTCCCCACCCCACCGGGCCATCCAGTCGAAGCGCCAGGAGGCCAGCTTGTCCAGGTCGGCATAGCGCGGCACGTCGGCCATCACCATGTGGCCGCCGGGTTCCAGCACGCGGAGGGCCTCGGCGAAGATGGCCTTGATGATCTTGGGCGGCAGTTCGTGCAGCAGGTTGTAGCTGGCCACCAGGTCGAAGCTGCCGTCCGCGAACTTGGTGTCCTCCGCCGCGCGCTGGTGCAGCGCCCAGGGCAGGCCCGCCTCATTGGCCGTGCGCTTGGCGTGTTCCAGCATGCGGGGGGAGAAGTCGATGCCGGTGATGGCCGCACCCGGGAACGTCTCCGCCAGCGCCAGGGTGAAGTGGCCGGAGGAGGCGCCCATGTCCAGGATGCGGGTGTAGTCGCGGCGCGGCGCCTGTTCCGCCACCTTGCGACGCAGGGCGAAGATGTTGGCGCCGAACGCCTTGGTGATGATGAACTTGTGGATCAGTTCACCATGGACGTAGCCGTTGTCGGGGCTCGCGTCCCAGCCGCCGGTGGTGCGGTGGAACCACACGCGGCTGAAATAGGTCGGGATCTCCAGATCCGGGTCCAGTTCCAGGGTGGCGGGCCCCTCGTCCAGGCGGGCCAGCACGGGGTCGATCTCGTGCCGGATTTCCTCAAACGCGCGCAGCGCCGTGGGGCCGTGGTCCTTGGCCGTCCATTCCACCAGCAGGGCCCGGACGCGGTAGGGATCGTACCCCTCCAGCGCCGCGTCGATCACCTGGTGGCGGTCGTCCATGTCGTCGGGCAGGGTGGCGGCTGTCAAGGACTGGGCCGCCAGTTCCTGTTCCACCCCGGCCTGAAGGCGGCCGGCGGCGGCGCGGACGCCGCAATGGAAATCGATGGCGGCGCGTCCGCGCTGGGCAAGGCGAGGGGGTTCCATGGCTTTACTCCCGATTGTTGCGCGACGATGGGAAACTTATTCAGCACCTGTCACCTGGCGCGCCGCCGCCCGTCCGGCCAGCTTGCCCAGGGTGGTGGCGGTCAGCAAGCCGTTGCCGGCGAGATAGCCCGAGGCGTCGGGGCCGGAGATGCCGCGGGCGGCACCGCCGCCGGCGAACAGGTTGGGGAACACCGTGCCGTCCGCCCGGCGCACCCGCGCGTCCCCGTCCACCGCCAGGCCGCCCTGGGTGTGGAACAGGGCGCCCGTCACCTTGGCGGCGTAGAAGGGACCGGCCAGCGGCGGCTTGCCGGTGAAATCGCGGCCGAAGGCGTCGGCCTGATCGCCAGCGACACAAGCGGCGACAATGGCCAGCGTATCGGCCAGGGCGTCGGCCGGCAGGCCGGTGGCCGCCGCCAGGGCGGCGACGTCGGGGGCGGTGACAATGGCGCCGGCACGCAGCGCGTCCTGGTAATCGTCGAAGGCCAGCATCAGTTCATGCAGGCGCTGGTCGAACACCGACCAGGCGACGCCACCCGGCTGGGCGATGACGTTCATCGCCTGTTCCGAATAGCCCGCCGCTTCGTTGGAGAAGCGCCGGCCGTCCAGGTTCACCTGGATGCCGCCCTCCATGATCAGCGGCCACAGGATGGGCACGCCGTGGCCCACCGCCAGGCCGCCGTGACCCTGGTAGCCGGTCATGTCGGCCAGTTGCGCGCCCAAGTCCCGGCCCCAGCGCACGGCGTCGCCCTTGTTGCCGGGATGGCCGTGGTAGAGGGCGCCCGCCATCTCGGGGATATGGTCGCGCACCATGTCGGCATCGCCGCCAAAACCGCAGCAGGCCAGGATCAGGGCGTCGCACCCGATATCCTCGGTGGCGCCATCGGGCCGGTTTATCCGCAGGCCGATCACGCGGTCATCCTGCACATACAGGTCGGTGACCGTGGCCTGGGTCAGCAGGCTGGCTTCGGTGGCGCCCAGTGCGGCCTCCAAGGCGCCCTGCAATTCACCGCCGGTGCGGTTGGGCGTGCCGTACATGCGTTTGGCGGTGTGGCCGGCGTAGAGGAAGCCGTCCACCAGGGCCAGCGGCACCTGGTGGCGGTCACGCAGCCAGGCGACGGTGTCGGCCGATTCCCCAGCGATGCGGCCGGCGAAATCGGCGTCGGTGCGGCCCTTGGTCTTGGCAAGGATATCGGCCAGGAAACGCGCCGGGCTGTCATCGATGCCGGATGCCGCCTGTTCCGGCGTGCCGGCGGCGGGGATCAGGCCGGTGGACATGGCGGTGGAGCCCAGGGGCGTGTCGTCCCGTTCCAGGACCAGCACATCCGCCCCGCCGTCGGCGGCGGCCAAGGCGGCGCTGAGGCCGCAGGCGCCGGCGCCCACCACCACCACCTGCACGGCCAGGTCCAAGGGTGGAATATTGTCCCGGATGATGCCCATCGCGCCCTGCCCTGCCCCGTTGTCACTATATGCTTGTATGCTTGTGATTAGGATGCTTGTTCACCACGCCTTAACCGGTCGAGGTTAACCTGCCGATGTATTCGACAGGCGAATAGGCATGAGGCTAAACCTGCCGCCGGAAAACGGTTCAGGCAGGATGCGAAAACCGCAAGGCGGATAAAAAAGGGGCAGTTATGGACAGAGGCATTCCCATCCGGGCGATCAGCCGGGCCATCGTTGTTCTACAGGCGATCAACCGTCACCATTCCCTGACGTTGATGGAGATCGCGACCGAGACCAAGCTGCCCTACCCCACGGTATGCCGCATCGTCCAGACCCTGCTGTACGAATATCTGATCGAACAGGAACCGGCGCAGAAGAAGTACCGGGTGACCGCCCTGGTGAAGACCCTGAGCGTCGGCTACCAGGACGACGACATGCTGGTGACCGTCGCCCACCCTCTGCTGATCGAGCTGTGCCGCAAGGTCAGCTGGCCGGTGTCCATCGCCACGCGGGTGGGCAATTCCATGGTGCTGCGCGACACGACGCACGCCATGACCTCGCTGACCTTTTCCGTCTACCATCCCGGTTTCAAGCTGCCGCTGCTGGAGTCCGCCTCGGGCAAGGCCTACGCCGCCTTCTGCGCGGAGGATGAGCGCCAAAGCATCCTGAAGGGCATGCAGCGCCTGGACAGCATGGAGGACCGCTACGGCAGCGTCATGCTGAACAACGCCGCCCTGCTGGATGACATCCGCCGCCAAGGTTACGCCACACAGTCGCGCAACCAGTACACCGCCAACCCCGGCAAGACCTCCAGCCTGGCGGTGCCGGTGCTGTACCAGAACCGGGCCATCGCCTCATTGACCATGAGTTTCTTCGCCAACGCCCTGACGCTGGAGGGTGCCGCCGCCAAGTACCTGGGCGATTTGCAGGCGGCGGCGGCCGAGATCGGCCAGGGCTTCACCGCCGCCATCCAGGGTGGCCTGGCGGCCTGACACCACATCGCTGGCCGCGACGGTGAATATTCGCAACCGGTCTTCCCGAATTCCCCGTGCAAGCGAAGGGAATCGGGAAGATGATTTATGCAATTATACTTCTTTTGCCATCACAAAGCGGGAACGGAATTAATCGCCAGAATTCTTGACCGTTTTGCCTTTATATTCGGTTGGAATAATGGATCCATTCTTGGACTGGCACGGGATGTCGACCTCACCAAGACGGCGGTGCTTTTCGCACATACCCTGATCGGTTTCGACCTTGGGGCCCGTCCGCACCGGGGCGTGCGCCTGGTCCGCGACCCGCGCGACATCTGGCTTTCCGGTTACCTGTACCATCGCCGCTGTGACGAGGCCTGGTGCACCAACACTGATTTCAGCCGGCAGGCCCCCATCCGCTTCCCCCAGGTGCCCCATTCGCGCCAGCACTGCGCGGAGGATTGGAAGCGGTCCTACCTGGCGGGGCTGGGCGGGCGGTCTTACCAGCAGAACCTCATGGCCTTGGACCGGGACGCCGGCCTGGCGTTCGAACTGGATCGCTATACCGGCTGGACCCTGGAGGCCATGGCCGCCTGGCGGCCCGATCCCGACACCATCGACGTGCGGATGGAGGATTTCATGGCCGACTTCGACGGCACCCTCACCCGCATCGTGCGCCATTGCGGCATGGAGGAGGCGATGATCCCCGCGGCATTGGCCGTGGCCACGTCCGGCGCGGTGGCGCCGTCACTGGACATGAACCGCATGTCGGACGCCCAGGTGGCGTCCGATCCCCACATCCATTCCCGATCCATCACCAAATGGCCGGACCTGCTGAGCCCGGCCCAAATGGCGATGGTGGAGGACCGCCACGGCGCCCTGATCCAGGCGCTGGGTTATCCCGTCGGCTCACACCCTCAGCGCTGCGCCGGCGGCGGCAGGGCGCGCAGGTAGGCGACCACCTCATCCTCGGGCAGGACGTCGGCGTACTTGGCGTTCATGTCGAACAGGTTGGCGCGGTGCGGATCAGGGTGGCGGTCGCCGCAGGCCTCGGCCGCGACGATGGTGCGGAAACCGTGGGAGCACGCGTCGATGCAGGAGGCGCGCACGCAGCCGCTGGTGGTCAGGCCCGTCAGGATGACGGTGTCGATGCCGGCCGCGGTGAAGGTGGAGGCCAGGCTGGTCCCGAAAAAGGCGCTGGGATACTGCTTGGACAGGATGATCTCATCCTCCTGCGGCTCCAGCCCCTGGGGCCAGGCGCCATAGGGGCTGCCGGGCAGGAAATGGCGCAGCGGCAGCGCCTTCTGGAAGAAGCGGCCGCCGTCCAGGCCGCCCGCCTGATAGGTGACACGGGTCAGGATGACGGGCACACCCGCCGCCCGCGCCGCCTCACGGATGCGCAGGGCGGAAGCCAGGGCATCGTCCACGCCGGCGTACAGGTCGCATTCCGGGGAGAAATAGGCCTGGACGAAATCCACCAGCACCAGGGCCGGTTTGCGGCCGAAACCGATGCGGCCGTTGTAGACGGACTGGTAGTTGCTTTCCAACGTGGTGCTCATGGGTGCCCGATCCCGCGTTTGCGATCCAAAGGGAGGCCACCATCCCCCTGAAGCGGCCTGGGACGGTAGTACCGCCCCACCCTCTATCCGCCTGACGGCCAAGTCGCCAAGCCATGCTGGTCCACACAAGTCACGCGGGCAATCGTGAACCCGGTAAAACAACGGCCTGCGGGGAGCATGAGGGGCATGGGGGACACGGTAGGGGGCAGCACCTTGGGCGCGGACACACGGTCGGACACCATCAGCCGGACCTTCGTCGAGACGCCGTCGGGCCAGATCCATGTGCGGGAAACGGGGCCGCGCGACGGCGACGCCGTCCCCCTGTTGTGCCTGCACCAGAGCCCCGCCTCCAGCCTGACCTTCGCGCCCATCCTGCCGCATCTGGCGCAGGGAAAGCGCCGGGTGCTGGCGCTGGACACGCCGGGTTTCGGTGAGTCCTTCCGGCCGGCGCACAAGCCCGGCATCGTCGATTACACCCAGTGGATCGCCGACGTGCCCGACACGCTGGGCCTGCCGCGGGTGGATCTGCTGGGCTATTTCACCGGTGCCGCCATCGCCGCCGAACTGGCCCTGCTGTACCCCGACCTGGTGCGCCGCGTGGTGATGGTGGGCCCGCCGTGGTTCAGCGAGGAACAGCGGCAGAAGGCGCGCGAAAACGCCTGGCCCGGCCGGCCCCGCCCCGACGGCGGCCACCTGATGAAGGAATGGGACCGGGTGATGACCCGCTATCCCGACACCCTGCCGCTGGACATCAAGGCCGACCTGTTCCAGGAATTCTTCCGCGGTGGCGCCAACGCCATCTGGGGGGAGGAGGCGGTGGCCGAATACGATTTGAGCCAGCGCCTGGGCGGCGTCACCCAGCCCGTGCTGGTGATGCAGCCCGACGCCTTCCATGGCGATGGCGAGGCCGCCCATCGCGCCCTGCCCGACAGCCGTTACCTGCGGCTGGAGGGCGTGCCGCCCCTGGGCCTGTTCCACCTGAACACGATGGAGATCGCCACGGCGGTGACTGCCTTCCTGGACCAGCCGTGAACCAGGGCACGGCCGGCAAGCGTCCCTTCGTCCTGGTCCATGGCGCCTATCACGGCGGCTGGTGCTGGTCGCCGGTGGCCGAGCGCCTGCGGGCGGCGGGGCATGCGGTGCACACCCCCACCCTGATCGGCCTGGGCAACCGCGCCCATCTGGGCCACCCTGGCATCGGGCTGGAGGACCACATCCTGGATGTGGTCGGCCTGGTGCGGCGCCTGGGCCTGAACGATTTGGTGCTGGTGGGCCACAGCTATGCCGGCATGGTGATCGAGGGGGCGTGCGACCGGCTGCGCGACGCGGTGGCCCATGCCGTCTTCCTGGACGGCGCCATCCCGGCGGATGGGGAAAGCGCCTTTCCGGCCCTAGACGCGGCCACCCTGGAACAGCGCTTCGGCCCCTATGTCGACGGCTATCTGGTGCCGGTGCCGCGCGATGTCGCCCGCCTGGGCATCCCGGCGGCGAATGTCGAACTGACGGAACTGGTGCGCCGCCAGCTGACGCCCCACCCCATGCGGGCCTGGACCGACCGGCTGCGCCTGCGCCACGGCGGCTCATCCGGCCTGACGCGCAGTTATGTCTACTGCACCGTCAAGGGGCCCGACCAGAAGCCCAACGCCCGCGTTGCCATCGTGCGCGACGACCCGGCCTGGGGTTATCACGAACTGGCCTGCGGGCATGACGCCATGCTGGCCGCCCCCGACCTGACCACCGCCCTGCTGTTGCGGCTGGTGGCGCAGGACGCGCCGGAGAAGGGCCTATGATGCGCCTGCTGGTCCTGCTGCTGCTGATCCTGCTGCCGGCGCTGGCCATGGCACAGGAGCTGGCATCCACCACCGTCACCTTGGCCACCGGCACGGCCCGGGGCGACATCGTGATGCGGGTGACGGCGCCGCCGGGAACAGGACCCCTGCCCCTGGTGCTGTTCTCCCACGGCAACTTCTATTCCAAGGACGACTACCAGCCGCTGGTGGCGGCCTGGGCCAAGGCCGGCTTCGCCGTCATCCAGCCCACGCACCTGGACGCCCGCGTGCTGGCCCTGCCGGCGGACGACCCGCGCAAGCCCGGCATCTGGCGGTCGCGGCGCGACGACCTGGTCTATGTGCTGGACCACCTGGACCAGGTGACGGCGCAAGCGCCGGCCCTGCGTGGCCGCGTCACGGCATCCCGCGTGCTGGTGGCCGGCCATTCCTATGGCGGGCACACGGTGGAGATGCTGCTGGGCGCCCGGGTGCGCGATCCCGAAACCAAGGCCTGGCTGGACCTGTCGGACGCCCGCGTGGCCGGGGGCGTCCTGCTGGCCCCACCGGGTCCCTGGGCCGACCTGGCACCGAACTGGAAACCGCTGGGCGTGTACCTGGACGTGAACTGGAGCGCGATGCGCCGCCCCGCCCTGGTGGTGGTGGGCGAGTTGGACCACGGCCCCATGAGCCCGCGCGACTGGTCGTGGCGGGGGGAGGCCTACAGCCAGAGCCCAGTGGGCCTGCCCGACGGCGCCCACTGCCTGTTGCTGCTGCACGATGTCGGGCATTTCCTGGGCGGCATCGGCGGCCCCAACGCCACGGAAGCCGGCACCAACCCGGCCGCCGTCACCCTGGTGGCCACGGCCACCGCCGACTATCTGCGCACCCTGGCCGCCCCCAGCGACCCCGCCTGGCCGCGCGCGCTGGCACGTTTGCGCGACCTGCCCCTGGTGGCTCGGGCGGAGTGCCGGTGATTATCCGATAGTCGGAACCGCATACCGGCGAACCTGGGGATCAATGCTCACCAGGGTCATGCCTTCATGTTGCGCTTGGGCAATCAACAGCCGATCGAAGGGGTCATGATGGAGCGGCGGAAGGGCACCGGCGCGCATGGTATGCGCGACCTGAATTGCCAAAGGTTCAAAACCCGCTTCCTCCAGCATTGCCTCAATCCGGTCCACCGGAAAAGCCAACTTACCCAGCGCCTGCTTGATCGCGATCTCCCATGTCGTGGCGGCGCTCACGAAAACGTCAGCGTCGAGGCGGATGATCGCGTCCCGCGCTGGCATGGGCAGTGCCGGATCGCCCGACATCCACCACAGGACGATATGGGTATCAAGAAGCAGCCTCACGTGCCGTCGCCCAGAAACGCTTTGGCAATTTCTTCCGGCAAGGGCGCGTCAAAATCCGGCCCGATGTGAATCTGGCCCTTGAACTGTCCCGGCTGTCGAAGTTTGGGCCGTGCCGCCAATGGCACCAAACGCGCCAATGGGCGGCCGGCCTTCGCTATGACAATCTCCTCACCTGCCGCCGCACGCTCAACCAACTGCGACAGGTTGGTTTTCGCTTCATACAGGTTGATGGGTTGGGACATGGCGGGCCCTCCTGACCAATATTGGTCAAGGATACCACCAATCCGCTTTTGATCAAGCAGTGAGGAACGCCCGCAGCATCGCCGCCGTCTCCGCCGGTTTTTCCTGGTGCAGAAAGGACCCGGCGTCGGCCATGTGATCGATGGTGACGTTGGGGATGAGGCGGCGGCCCACCTCCTCATACTTGGTGTAGAAGCCCCGGTCGCCATAGACCAGCAGGGTCGGCGCCTGGATGCGGTGCAGGTAGCCGGAGATGCCCATGCGGCCCACGCCGCGTTCCGTGGGGCGCACCCAGGCGCCGGCGCGGGCGCGGCTGAGGGCCTGTTCCGCCTCCACCCTCGGGTCGAAGGAGGCGAAGCGGGCGGTCTGCGCCGCCGTGCGCGGCAGGGGCACGCCGTTGGCGTCGAACTGGTCGCGCACCGCCGCGTCCTGCTTGGCCAGTTCCTCACGGCTGTAGCGGTCCGCGAGGCTGACGCTGACCAGCGCCAGGCGCTTCACCGCGTCCGGCCACAGGGCCGCCATGGCGATGGCGATGCAGCCGCCCAGGGAATTGCCGGCGACGTTGAACCGCTCCACCCCCAGTTCGTCCAGTGCCGCCATGATCATGGCGGCACTCTCCAGCGTGCTCTGCAGATAGGGCGGCGATCCCGCCATGACGGAGCCGCCATGGCCGGGCGGATCGATGATCAGGATGCGGAAACGGTCGGCCAAAGCCAGGGCCACCTGGCGCCAGTCCGCGGCCCAGCCGCCCACCTTGGGCATCAGCACCAGGGGTTCGCCATCCGCCGGGCCCAGCGCCACATAGTGGATACGGCCGCCGGCGCGGACCACGTCGCCTTCCGTGATGCCGGGCGCCTGCGTCCAGGACAGCACCCCGGCTTCCGTCAGGGGGCTTTCAGCGGTTTGCGTCATCGTGGTTTCCCCGGCATTGGCATTCATGGGGGCCCCTGCGGTCATGAAGGCGCCCCCCGTGATCAGCAGGCTGCGGCGGTCGAGACTCATGGGTTGCTGGCCCTTTATTGTGGAAAGGCCATTAGGCAACGATCCGCATCGACCGGAAAAGGGCGCCAGCCCAACTGTTCGCCAGATGAAAAGGCGCTTCAAACCATCAAATCAAAATGGCTTTCCGCCAGGCAGGCGCCGTTGACCAGCAGTTCCACCCGGTGGCGGCCGGCGTTGTGGGTGCGGGTGGTGAAGTCGCGCACCACCTGGGACAAGGCCAGGCGCGCGGTGGCACCGGCCGCCAGATCCAGCACCTTCCATTTGAAGACCTTGCGCGAGGTGCTGCCGTTCTTCTTCACGTAGTGCACGGCGTAGTCGACCACCAGGCGCTGGGCCGTGGTGGCGGTGGAGGCCAGGTCGGCCGAGAGGGCCAGCGTGCCGCCCAGCGCCAGGGCCGTGGGCGCCGCCCGGAAATCCGCCACCCGCGCCTGCGCCGCCTCGCCGGCACCCATCACCGCCAGGGCGCGGCGGTTGCCCGCCTTGATCAGGGTGCGCAGGGCGTGGCGGGCGATCCAGGCGGTGGCACGGTCCTGCAATGGCCAGGTGGCCAGCCGGTCCAGCACCCAATCCGGATGGTCCTTGGTGATGTCGTTCAGGTGGTTGGCGACCGACTTGCGGACATACGCGCTGGGGTCCGCCTTCAGGGCGTCCAGGATGGGCGCCGTGGGTGACGGGTCGGCCACCAGCGCGTCCAGGCGGAAGGACCAGGGCAGGCGCGGCCGGCACCCTTCGCTGGCCAGGCGGCGGACATGCTCGTCACTGTCGGACGCCCATGTGGTCATCACCGCCAGCGTGCGGTTCAGATCCCGTCGCAGGAAGGGACGGATGGCGAATTCAGACGAGCCGAAGCGCGTGAAATGGGCCAGCGCTTTCATTGCGATATCGAAACGACCGTCGAAATCCTCCATCGCGCGCAGCATGGCGTACTCCGGCAAGGCCATGCTGGCAAAGGCGCTGTCCAGGTGCGGGGCCGCCTGGTACAGCACATCCAGCGCCGCGGTGAAATCATCCGGCAGGGTGGCCACCAGGCTGGATGCCACCTGCCGCAGGCGCTGCATGATGCTGAGGTCCACCAGGTTGGCGGACGCCAGCGCCAGGAAAGCCGCGCGGTCGAAGGACGGGTAGACCGTCGCCACCTGGGCCGCAATATGGGCCAGGCGGGCCGGGTTGAAGATTTCCTTCAGGGCGGGGGCGGCGTCGGTCATGGGCATTTGCTTCCGGGAAATGGCCGGCCGATAGGAACCCGGGAGCCCTGGGACCGTCCAGCGCCGCCATCACACCCAACGCCGTCGCGATACCGGAACGGCTGGGATTCAGTTTGGTGGAACACGCGCGCGGCCATGCCGAAAGGCTAGGTCGGGACGGGGGCGAACGGGTGTTCCGGCTGGGCGGGCCGGACACCTGATTCCGTCACCCGACACATCTTTCCGGTTGCACATCACTACATCAACTTAAGTATTGGTGCAACGCAGCAACATCTTACCTGCAAGTAAAGCCGCCGTGCGCCTTCGGCGCAGGGCTGAGACCGCTTTTTCGCATGCTTCCCAGGCCTCTGAGGGCAAAAAACCTAACCCCCCGCATAGGCGGTTCATTAACCGGGTCTTAACCCCATCGATTGGATTATCATACCTAAGGGCCGGCCTTACCCAGTCAGCCGCACAGTCTCATGCAGTTATGATAAATTCTGACATTTTCTGGATTACTTGTGATGAGTTCTGCCCGTCGTTGTTGATTTCTTCATCCACGACAAAGTCGATGCCAAGAATCCGCTAGGAAAACCGGGCTCGGCCGTGACAAATCTCTATCACTTTCGGGTTCATGCACCGTTGGAGGCGACCGCGTCGCCTACGGCCTACGGTTGTATGGTCAATCCCCGGTGGATGCATGGGACCTATCCCGATTTCCACTTGGTACTGGTGTGACGCCTGCCCTAAACCTATAGCGGAAGATGTATCTCTAATGGACAGGATCGTGGAACATGCCACTGGGCCGGTCCGGTCTCGGACCAACGGCACCGCCGCCATGGACATGCACGCGCCCCCTCAAACGACCGTTCATAGCTTCGGCCTGAACCGCCTGAGCTTTGAAATCCTGTGGTCGCTTGGCGAAGGTGCGGTGGTCTTCGGCATCGGCCGCATCCTCCTGTCCCTGTCCGCCCTGGTCATCGGTGACGACGCCGCCATCGACAGCGGCCGTATCGCCTTCTGCCTGGCGGCCGGTCCCGCCTATGCCCTGCTGGCCTGGTTGCTGGGCCGTTTCCCCCGGTCGCCGCGTGTGACCGATGCCGCCGCCACCGCCGCCGTGCCGCGCGTGGCCGCCGCCCTGTTCATCTGCCTGCTGTCCGTCACCATCGCGGAGGGCAGCACCACCGCCGCCGACGTGGCCTGGGTCCTGTCCTGGTTCGCGCTGACCACCGGCGCGCTGATGCTGACCCGCCGGCTGGAAACGGCGGTCGTTCCCCATGTCGTCAGCCGACGGTCGCGCATGCGCCGCGCCGTCATCGTCGGCGCCGGGCCCGCAGCCCTGCAACTGATCGAGGACATGGCCGGCCAGATGGGCCACGAGATCGACTTCGTCGGCTTCTTCGATGATCGCCAGACCCGGTCGGTGGGCCTGCTGAAGCGCCACGTCCCCTATCTGGGCGGCCTGAACGCTCTGATCGACTTCGCGGCGGAGAATGACGAGATCGACGTGTACATGGCCCTGCCGTGGACCGCCGGCGCCCGCATCTCCGCCCTGCTGGAACGCCTGCGCTTCCTGCCCCTGACCGTCTGGCTGGTGCCCGATCCCGAGCTGTCGGCCCTGTCGCTGCAAAAGACCAGCGCCTTCGACGGCGTGGTCATGCCGACGCTGATGACGCCGCCTTTCTCGCATTGGGGCCGCATCGCCAAGAACAGCTTCGACTTCGTCGCCGGCATGGCCATCCTGCTGCTGATCTCGCCCATCCTGATGGCCACCGCCATCGCGATCAAGCTGGACAGCCCCGGCCCCGTGTTCTTCCGCCAGCAGCGCAGCGGGCAGTACGGCCGCAAGTTCAGCATCTTCAAGTTCCGGTCGCTGCACGTGGCGGCGGCGGACGCGGAGGCCGCCACCCTGGTCAGCAAGGGCGACAACCGCGTGACCCGCGTGGGCCACTACATCCGCAAGTATTCCATCGACGAACTGCCCCAGATCCTGAACGTGCTGCGGGGCGAGATGTCGCTGGTCGGTCCCCGCCCACACGCCCCCAAGGCCAAGGCCGACGGCAAGCTGTACGGCGAGGTGGTGCCCGACTACGCCCTGCGCTATCGCGTGAAGCCCGGCATGACCGGCTGGGCACAGGTCAACGGCTGGCGCGGTGAGACGGACACCGAGGAAAAGCTGCGCAAGCGGGTCGAATTCGATTTCGACTACATCAAGAACTGGTCGTTCTGGCTGGATATGGTCACGCTGTTCCGCACCATTCCGGCCATGCTGTTCCCCAAGAACAACGTTTGATCAACCATTCAGCCGGTAGGATGCGCCAAGGTCAAGGCCGGCGCATCCTGCCGGCTTGATGCTATACGGGTCTACAATCACCGGCTTCAATTAACCATGTCCTATCCCATTTACATCAACGGCCGGTTCCTGAACCAGCGGCAGACGGGCGTGCAGCGCTTCGCCCGCCAGACGGTGCAGGCGATCGACCATCTGCTGGACCAGCCCACGCACCAGTCCCTGAGGGACCACGTCGTGCTGCTGGTTCCGGCCGGAATGGAGGATGTGACACCCGTATTGCGCAACGTCCGCGTCCAGGCGGGCGGACGCTTCCGGGGCGGCTATGCCTGGGAACAGCTGGACCTGCCGCGCCTGGCGACCGATGGCGTGCTGTTGAACCTGTGCAACCTGGGGCCCCTCGCCAAACGGCGCCAGGTGGTGGTGGTGCACGACGCCACGCCGCGCGTCAGCCCGGAAAGCTTCTCCCTGCCCTTCCGCCTGGCCTATCGCGTGCTGGTGCCCCTGCTGGGCCGCGTGGCGCGCGGCATCGTCACCATCAGCGACTTCTCCCGCAATGAGATCGCGCAGTGGTATGGCATTCCGGCCAACCGCATCACCCTGTGCAGCGAGGGCGGCGACCATATCCTGGACGTCACCGCCGACAGGGGCGTGCTGGACCGCAACGGCCTGGCGGCCCAAGGCGGCCTGACCAACCGGCCCTATTTCCTGGCGGTGGGCGTGGGCAGCGCCAACAAGAACGTGGACCTGGTCATCCAGGCCTTCGAAAAGGCGGCGCTGGACGGCGTGCGCCTGGTCCTGACCGGCAAGCGCGACACCCGCGTGCACCCCGCCGCCGGCGTCCAGGCGGTGGCGGCGGCCAGCGACAGCCTCTGCCCCGTCGGCCATGTCAGCGACGGCGAACTGCGCGCGCTGTATGAGAACGCCCTCGCCCTGGTCTATCCCTCCCGCTACGAGGGTTTCGGCCTGCCGCCGGTGGAGGCCATGACCTGCGGCTGCCCCGTCGTCATCAGCGACCAGGAAGCGCTGATCGAGGTCGCGGCACCGAAGGAGACGGGCGCCGCCCTGGTCTGCGGCATGGACGATGCCGACGGCCTGGCCCTGCTGCTGCGCCGGCTGGCAACCGAAGATTTGCTGCGCCGGCAGCTGTCGGTCCGCGGCCGCACCCGCGCCGGCCGTTTCCTGTGGTCGCACACGGCGAAAAACCTGCTGGACCGCTGCCTGGCGGTGGCGTCGTGAGCGGCCGGTTGGGAAAGCTTCTGTCCGGCCCCTTCCTGCGTTATCTGACGCTGCGCGGCGGCACGGCGGCGGCCACCCTGCTGGCCGGCGTCTGCCAGACCTACACCTTCGCCCGCGTGCTGGACCCGCACCTGTTTTCGCTGTTCATCGTCATCGGCAATCTGGGCCTGTCGCTCTGGCTGTTCGACCTGGGCATCGCCAAGGTGCTGTACGTCAATTTGCGCCAGCGTTTCCTGGCGGCCGGCGCGCCGGCCGAGTTGAAGGCCGACCCGATCTCGGCCCAGGCCACCGGCGTGGTCGGCCTGTACGGCGCCCTGGTGGCCTTGGGCTCCCTGGTTTGCCTGGGCATCATGGCCGGGCGCGGCACCGCGGCGGAGGGGGTGGAGTTCGCGCTGTTCTTCGCCTATTCGGCGCTGAACCTGGTGTGGTTCACCCTGCGCAACATCAGTTCCGCCACCGACCAGTTCCTTTATTTCGAAACGCTGGAGGCGGCGCGGCGCTTCGGCCACCTGGCCCTGATGTTCTGCCTGCTGGCGTCCATGCCCTTCCTGGCCTTTCTGCTGTTGAGCAACCTGGTGTGGGCGGTGCTGCTGGTGCTGGCCTGCCGCCGCCTGGCGGCCGTGGGCGGGCTGGACGGCCGCGTGGCCCGGGCGCCCGCAGCATTGGCCGCCTTCTTCCGTGGTCATCGCCCCATCCTGCTGGCCAGCGGCAGTTACGCCGCCGGTGAGATGTACATCTACAACTTCCCCAGCGTGCTGGTGCCGGCGGTCCACGGCCTGGGCGCGCCCGTCATCATCTTCGACACCGCCTTCAAGATCTTCCGCAGCGCCACCGTGCTGTTCTCCGCCGTGTGCGACGTTCTGGTGCCGCGCCAGACCCGCGCCCATGCCGAGGGCGACGTGCCCGCCCTGCGCCGCGCCACCGGCCTGGCCCTGGCCCTGGCGGCCGTGCCGGCGCTGGCCCTGTGCGGCCTGCTGCTGGTGGCGGGTGATCGCATCTACAGCCTGCTGCTGGGCCCCGCCGCCGTCATGCCGTCCAGCTTCACCCCCATCCTGGTGGTGCTGGTGCTGGCCAACCTGGTGCAGACGGTGTCCAACTTCGTGCTGGTGCACACCGGCTTCTTCCCCCTGATCGCCCGGTCGGCAGCATTGGTGGCGGGCCTGATGACCGTGGTGGCCGCGGCCGACGCCTGGCTCAAGCCGGACATCCACGGCTTCGCCGCGATGTACATGGCGGCCTACGTCGTCAGCGCCCTGATCTATGGCGCGCTGGCCTTGCGCCACCCCTTGCGCGGCCGGGAACGGCCGGCGGCGGGGGCGGCGGCATGATCCAGATCGACATCTGGCAGATCCTGGGGCGCATCCCGTTCGGCAACTGGCTGCTGCTGGCGGTCTGCGCCGCAGCCTTCATCGGCTTCTACGTGCTGGACTACCGCAAGTGGGGCTGCCTGTCCTTCGCCAGCTATTTCTTCGGCTTCAACTACCTGCTGAAGATCATCGTGATGTACCCGTTCGCCTGGTCGGCGAACAACATCCTGGCGACCAGCCGGCATTTCGAATCCATCGTCGTCCATATCGACAAGGCGCTGTACATCACCATCGGCGGTTTCGTCTGCATGGTGCTGGGCATCCTGGCGGCGCGCGTGCTGAACCGCCGCCAGCCGGCGGGGTGTGAGCTGATCTACCACACGCTGGCGCGCGGCTGGCAAAGCGGCGGCGGCGTCGCCCTGGGCGTGATGATCGTGGCCGGCCTGACGGGCGTGCTGTTCCTGATGGGTTTCCAGGCCTTCGTCGCCCGCAGCCTGGTGTTCGAACGCAACGACCTGCGCCCCTTCTATAACCTGTGGAGCCAGGTCGTCCCCTTCTTCGCCATCAACGCCATCGTCTTCGGTGCCGTGAACCGCAAGTGGGGGGCGGTCGCCATTGGCCTGGCCATGGCGGCCCTGGGCATCATCGGCGGCAACCGCACCGTGGCCATCCTGACCATGATGCAGGTGGGCGTGATCCTGGCCATGCCCAAGCGCTTCCGCAACCTGCCGGTCATGCTGCTGGCGGCATTGGGCCTGGCCTCGTTGGCCGTCACCATCGGGTCGCTGCGCGACGCGTCGATGACCGACCAGCGCGATTTCCTGTTCAGCCTGCTGTACGGCAACGACCTGTCGGACCTGCGCGACTTCGCCTGGATCCTGACCGGCATGGACGACAGCCCGCTGTACTGGGGCAAGACCTACATCGCGGGTTATCTCAGCTTCATTCCCGCCTTCATGTTTCCCTTCCGCGAGGAATTCGGCTTCGGCCGCGTCAGCCCGCAGCTGGCTGGCCTGGACCCCCTGTTCCACAGCGGTCTGCGTCCGCCGATCTTCGGCGAGATGTACGTGAATTTCGGCCTGCCCGGCGTGCTGATCGGCGGCTTCATCTACGGCGTGCTGGTGGGCCGGGTGATGCATTGGATCACCCGCACGCTGAACCTGCCCAACACCCCGGACAAGCCGGTGTCGCCGGTGGTGGTGTGGACGGGCTTCGTCATGCTGCAGATCATCGACAGCGTCGTGTTCACGCCGGCCTTCTTCGGCGTCTACGTGCTGGTGGCGCTGCTGTTCCTGGGCCAGATGCTGGCCCGCATCGGCGCCCGGCGCTGGGCGTGAGGGTGGATATGATGGACGGAACCCTGCCCCCGGCCGACACGGCCGTCATCCCCGCCCAAACGGCGGTGGCGCGCCCCTTGCGCGTGCTGCACATCGTGGAATCGGCCGCCACCGGCGTGGGTCGCCACCTGCTGGATTTGCTGGAGGGCACGCTGGCGCAGGGGCATGGCGCCGACGTCCTGTTCTCCCCCACCCGGGAGGACGACATCTTCCGCCAGGGCCGCGCCCGGCTGACCAACGTTCATTTCCGCGCCATCGCCATGCGCCGCGCGCCCACCCCCACCGACCTGAAGGCGCTGTGGGCGGTGAAGCGGCACATGGCCAGCTTCGGCCCCTACGACATCATCCACGGCCATTCGTCCAAGGGCGGCATGCTGGCCCGCCTGGCCGGCATCGGCACCAAGGCCCGCGTGGTCTACACCCCCCATGCCATCTCCACCCTGGACCCCAACCTGACGGGGCCGAAGCGCGCGCTGTTCCATGTGGGCGAGGTGGCGCTGGCCTGCCTGACCGACCAGATCATCGCCGTCTCGACCGGGGAGCGTGAACACATCATCGGCCTGGGCATCCCGGCCGACAAAGTCACCACCATCACCAACGGGATCGAACCGCCGGTAACCGCCCCGCGCGACGACACGCGCCGCGAACTGGGCCTGGCGCCCCATCATCTGGCCATCGGTTTCGTCGGCCGCCTGACAGCGCACAAGGGCATCGACATCCTGATCGATTCCTTCGCCCGGGCACATGCCGTGGCCCCGCACGCCCGCCTGATCATCATCGGCGACGGCGATGCCGGCGACGACGCACGGACGCGGGCCGAGGCGCTGGGCTGCAGCACCGCCATCACCTGGCTGGGGGCCCGCGACGCCGTGCGGTATTACGGCGCCTTCGACCTGCTGGCCCAGCCCAGCCGGTACGAGGGCCTGAGCTATACCCTGCTGGAGGCCGCCGGCCTGGGCCTGCCCATCATCGCCACCGACGTGGGCGGCACCCGCGACGTCATTGTCGATGACGTCACGGGCGTGGTGTCGCCATCGCACGAGGCCGCCCCCGGCGCCTTCGCCGACCTGCTGTGCGCCCTGGTGACGGATCCCGGGCGCCTGGCGCGCTACGCCGACGCCGCCTTCGCCCATGTGGGCCCGGGCGGCCGGGCCCGCATGGTGACCCGTACACTGTCTCTTTACCAATCCCTGCTATGACCGATTGACACGATGGCACATTTCACAACTAAGGCCTGGCCGATGAGCTGGTGGTCCCGCAAGCAGGAACAGGTTGAGATGACGGTGGACCGCGCGGCCATCGCCGGCCAGCCGCTGTTCAGCCTGTTCAACAAGCTGGCGATGATGCCGCATGATCCGGACGAGGGTTACGCCATCCAGGTCATCGGCGCCCGCGCCGGCGCCGGCGCCTCCACCATCGCCAAGGCCTTGGCCGAATTCGCCGCCATCAACGTGGACGGTCCCGTGCTGCTGGTTGACGCCGACCCGTTCGACCGTGAACAGGTGCGTTTGTCGGAACTGGTCCTGCCCAGCAGCCTGCACGACGCGCAGCAAGGCCTGGTGCCGATGGATGAGGTCCTCAAGCCCATGGGGATCGCCGACCTGATGCTGGCCACCCTGACCCAGCCGGTGGCGCGCAAGAACGGCCAGCCCGTCACCTGGTCGCTGTCGATCAGCGCCATGGGCGACATCGTGGACCAGCTGCGCCGGCGTTTCCGCTGGATCATCTTCGACAGCGCGCCACCGCAGAGCCTGGCCTTCGCCCATGTGCTGTCGCGCTTCGTCAACGGCACCGTCATCGTGGCGGAGGCGGAGAAGACCCGCCTGCCGGTAGCGCAGCAGCTGATCTACCAAATCCGCGCCAACGGCGGTAAGCCGGTGGGGCTAGTCATCAACAAACGGCGCCTGCTAATCTCGGAATTCATTTACAGGTTCCTGTAATGGATGGACATGCAGCTTCTCAACACCCTGGCCACGATCGGCTTCGTCCTTCCCCTGTTCGTCGCCCTGCTGGGCATGCTGCTGGCGCGGCGCGACTATCTGGTCGCGGCCTGCTGGGGCGGGGGGGTCACGATGGCGCTGCTGATCGCCTTTGGCATACGCGGGATGCTGCGGGACGACCCGGATCTGCCGCATTTTCCCAGCGGGCACGTCACCCTGGCGGTGGCGTTCTATGGCGGGCTGCTGATCATCTGGCTGCGCGGCGGGCAGGCCCCCGGGCGCAGGAATCTGCCCCTGGTGGCGCTGGCGCTGGTCGCCATCGCCCTGGTGGAGGGGTGGTCGCGTGTGGTGACGACGGAACACACCTGGGTGGACGTGACGGGCGGCTTCATCGTCGGCACGGCGGGCCTGCTGATCACCGGCTGCCCCTGGGCCGTGCGCCGCATCCAGAGCGGATCACGCCTATGGCTGGCCGCGACCCTGGCCGTGGCCGCCCCCTTCGCCTTTTTCAACGTCACCTGGCTGGACGGCCTGATCCGGAATTTTGTGGTTTTGTAAGGGTTCCCTCAAGCGCCGGGCGCGGCCATCCGGCCGCTTGGCTATCCTCAGTTTCCAGTCCGCTGACGCTCCCCGGAAACTTCCGGCGGCCGCAGTCGCGGCCTAATTTTTTTAAAGACAGCGAAATCCGCAGAGGTGAGCGATGATCCGCCGCCTGGTGCTGGCCGCCAGCCTGCTGGCCATGGTGCCGTGGGTGGTGCCGGCGCGGGCCGAGGACGTGCTGTCCAACCGGCTGGAACGGCGCAAGGTGATCGAGAAGGGACGGGACAAGCGCTCGCGCCTGGATGCCGATCCGCCGCAGGTGACCACCAAGGCCGCGCCAACCCAGATCCGCGCCTATGACAGCGACACCCTGGTCGTCGGGCCGGTGATGTACCGGCTGTGGGGCATCGCGGCCCCCGCCATGAACGAATTCGGCGGCTATAGCGCCATGCAGGGCCTGATCAAGCTGATCTACGACACCAAGATCGAGTGCGCGCCCACCGGCCAGGTCATCAACGGCGTCGCCGTGGCCCGCTGCAAGGTGGACGGCAACGACCTGTCGGCGCAGATGGTGGCCGGCGGTTATGCCCGCGACTGCCCCCGCCAGTCGGCCGGCACCTATGCCGAACTGGAACGCAGCAGCATCATCAACGTGGCCGGCGACTTCGACCTGCCGGCGGAATGCCTGGCGGACTGGTGAGATATCATGGCCTCATCCCCTCCGGCGCCGGGCGCGGCCGGATGCCAGCGCCCGGCGCCGGAGGGCGCGGCATTAATTAAGCGTCTGCTGCTGGCCCAGGGTGTAGTTGAAGCTACGCTGGAAGGGCACGACGCGGGTGATGAACTGGTCCACCCACTGGTCGACCTCGGCGATCGTGCTCTTGGGCACGAAGATGATGTCGAAGGGGTGCAGGCGCACGTCGTCGGCCGTGCCGGCGACAAAGCCGCTGATGTCGATGATCTTCATCATCGGGCGGCCGTTGGGGGCGCGGCGGATCAGCACCACCTTGTGGCTCTGCGCCGTTTCCATGAAGCCGTTGGCCATGGCGATGGCCTCCAGCACGCCGATGCGGCCGGGCATGTTGAACAGGCCGGCGTTGTTGACCTCACCCCCGATGAACACCCGTTCCGAGGCGTAGGCGCGGATGGCCACCTGGACGCGGGGATCGCGCAAATCGTGGCCGAAGCGCTGGTTCAACTCGTTGGTGATGTCGGGAACGGTCCGGCCCTCGGCATGCACCACGCCCACCAGCGGCAGGGTGAACTGCCCGTCGGGCCCCACGGTCACGCGGTCGTTGAATTCACCGTTGAACGGCAGCTTGACCTCAACCTCATCCCCCAGGCCGATGTGGTAGTCGGTGTCCTCATCCTCCCACGGGGTGAAGGCCGCGGCCTGGCTGGCGCCGGCGCGCACCGGCCGGCCGGCGGGTGCCGCCCGCAGCGCGGACGTCTGCGCCGCCAGCGTCTTTTCGTCCGGCGGCTGGATGGAATTGGGAACACACCCGGCCAACGGCGCGATCGCGCCCACGGCCAGCAGGACCAGTCCCAGGGAGACGTGTTGTTTCATATTCGGCGGCTGCGATTTAAAAGAGGGTTTGCGTATGGGCACGGGTGAATAGAATAGTCATTTTCTTCTGTTTTGTAACCCGGTGTAAACTTTTTGCCCCCATGCTAGTGCCGTACCCATCTATCCAACCGCCTGTTCTTGTGATCATTCCTTACAATCCTGCGTTTCGCTTCGCTGACTTACCTATCCGCCCCTGACCTTTCGACCGCTTGACCTTGACGCTGAAAGCCAACCCGATGCCGCACACACAGATGCCAGCCGCCCAGGCCCTGTCCGCCCAGGCCGCCGCCCCGTCGCAGGCCATCGCCTTCACGGTGCGCGACCTGGTGCTGATCCTGTTCCGGTATCGCCAGCGGGCACTGGCGGCCTTCGCCTTCTGCCTGATGCTGGCGGTGCTGCTCAGCGTCTTCATGCGGCCGGTACACCAGTCCGACGCCTCGGTCCTGATCAACAAGTTCAGCCGCGAATTCACCTATCGCCCGGAATCGGGGGCCGCCGCCGCCCTGATGCCCATGACCAGCGATCCGGAGGAACTACTGAACACCCAGGTGCAGCTGATCCGCAGCCGTGACGTCATCATCACCACCATCCAGAAGGTGGGCCTGGACAAGCTGTACCCCAACCTGGCGGAAAGCGACCCGGACAAGATCAACTGGGACAAGGCGGTGGAACGCTTCACCGACGCGCTGGGCACCGTGCCGCAGCGCACCTCAAACATCCTGCACCTGTCGTTCCGCCACCGCGACGCGGGCGTGGCCAAGCAGACGCTGGACACCCTGATCCAGGTGTTCCGGGAGAAATCGATCAACGTCTACCTCAACTCCCAGACCCAGTTCTTCGAGACCCAGGTGGCCGACGGCAAGAAGCGGGTGGATGAGGTTTACAAGAAGCTGGCGGACTTCCGCCGCGTCCACGGCGTGCAGGCCTATGAGGGGCAGATGGCCCTGCTGCTGCAGCAGCGCCTGAACCTGGACAGCACGGCCAAGCAGGTGGACGCCGACCTGGCGGGCGCCCATCAGCGCGTGACGGAACTGAAGCGCCAGATCAAGGAGACGCCGCCCGACGTCACCGCCTACACCGACAAGGAACAGAGCCGGGTGGTGGAAGAGGCGCGGACCAAGCTGTTGAACCTGCGCCTGCGGGAGCAGGAACTGCACGCCCAGTTCACCGACGAAAGCCGGCAGATGCAGCAGCTGCACCAGGAAATCACGGTGGCGGAACAGTTCCTGAAGACGGAGGAAGGCCGCTTCGCCGGCACCGTGCGCAAGGCGCGCAACGACGTGCTGACCAGTGCGGAGCAGGATTTGAACCGCACCATGGCCGACGCCGCCGCCTTGGAGGGCCGCAAGAAGGACATCGCCGCCCAGATCGCCAGCGTCGACGGCAAGATCAACGGCATGAGCGGCAGCGAGGCCCAGCGCTGGACCCTGGAACGCGATTTCACCGCCGCCCAGGAAAGCCTGAAGGGCCAGATGGCCCGGCTGGAGGAGGCCCGCGCGTCGGACAACATGAACCGCGGCCAGGTGGGCAACATCGCCATCGTCCAGGAACCGTCCCTGTCGCGCGAACCGGTGCAGCCCAAGCCCATCCTGAACCTGACCCTGGGCATCCTGGCCGGCCTGTTCACCGCCATCGTGGCGGCATTGCTGTCGGAATTCGCCTCCGACACCATCTACGACCCCACCCGCGCCGAACGCCTGCTGGGCATCCCGGCCCTGGCGGTGTTCAACGTGCATGAGAAGCCGGTGCAGTAAGGCGGGCCGGCCCCGCGCCAGCCCCCAAGATGGTATTGACGCCCTCCTTCCAGGTCCGCACTCTGACCTGGAAGGAGTGGACCCATGACCGAGATCGGCGCCCTTGAGGCGAAGGACCAGTTCTCGCGTCTTCTTGCACGCACCGCGCAAGGGGAGGCGTTCACGATCACCAGCCATGGCCGCCCCGTGGCGCGCCTGGTCCCCATCGAGCCCAGCCACGACGCGGAAGATGCCCGGGCTGCCTTCGCCCGACTGCGGGCCCGCGCCGCCACCTTGACCGGCGCACCATTCAGCCGCGCGGAAATCCGGACCTATCGCGACGAAGGCCGTCGGTGACCATCGTCCTGGACTCATCCGCGACGATGGTGTGGGTGTTTCCGGACGAGGATACTGATGTTGCCGTGACGTTGTTCGAGCACGTCGTGCGGGAGGGTGCCGTTGTGCCATCCTTATGGAAGCTCGAAGTTGCCAACACCCTGCTGTCCGCCGAACGACGGGGCCGTATCGACAAGGAGTTCCGGGAGGCGGCGGTCACTGATCTGGAAGCCATGCCGATTATGATAGATGGCGAAACCAGCGCACACGCCTGGCGAACCACGCTGGATTTGGCCGCGTCCCACCGCTTGACCGTCTATGACGCCGCCTATCTGGAACTGGCGCTGCGTAACAACATGGCCCTGGCCACCCTTGACAAGGAACTGGCCCGCGCCGCCGACGAACTCGGCCTGACGGTCATCGGCGTCATCTGACGCTTCGCCCACCAAACCGTCTCCAGCTTCAAATCAGCGGCCTTATCGACAAGATCGCCAGGGGTCCCTGGGCGCACTGTTCCCTCGCACCGGCAACCAGCCAGTCAGCAATTCCGCTCACAAGCGAACGCGAGGAAGACAGCCATGACCATCACCGCCACCCCGACCCCGGGCGCCAAGCTGCTGACCCCGACCGATCACATCCTGCTGATGATCGATTTCCAGTCGCAGATGTCCTTCGCCACCCAGTCGATCGACGCCACCACCCTGCGCAACAACGCAGCATTGGTGGCCAACGCCGCCGCCGGCTTCAAGGTGTCCACCATCCTGACCACGGTGGCGGTGAAGACCTTCTCCGGCCCGATGTATTCCGAAATCACCGACGCCTTCCCCGGCCAGGACCTGCTGGACCGCACGTCCATGAACACCTGGGAAGACGCCGCGGTGATCAAGCGGCTGAACACCTTCGGCAAGGGCCGCATCGTGCTGTCCGGCCTGTGGACCAGCGTCTGCATCGTCGGCCCGGCCCTGTCGGCGCTGGAGCAGGGCTTTGAGGTCTACGTCATCACCGACGCCTGCGGCGACGTCTCGACCGAGGCGCATGAGCGCGCGGTGGCGCGCATGGTCCAGGCCGGCGCCCGCCCCATCACCGCCCTGCAATATCTGCTGGAACTGCAGCGCGACTGGGCCCGTACCGAGACCTACGCCATGACCACCGGCATCGCGCAGAAGTTCGGCGGGTCCTACGGCCTGGGCATCACCTACGCCAAGACCATGTTCGGCGCCCACGAGGGCTGACCCCGTTGAGAAGTCGCACGGCCGGTCATCATGCCGGCCGTGCCCTTTTCCTGACGCCCAAGGGATGCCCCCGATGAAAATCTACCTGATGTCGCTGGGTGCCGGCCTGCTGGTCGGCGTCATCTACGCCCTGATCAACGTCCGGTCGCCGGCCCCGCCGGTGGTGGCCCTGGTGGGCCTGCTGGGCATCCTGGTGGGCGAACAGGTCCCGCCGCTGCTGAAGACCCTGTGGGCGAAGGAGCCCGTGGCCCTGTCCTGGCTGCACCAGGTGCGGCCGCACATGTTCGGCCATCTGCCCCAGGCCCAGCCCCAGCCGTCGCGACTGGCCGACGGCGCCCCCGCGACCGATAGCGCGAAAGGCATCTGACGCCATGACTGATACAGACATCCAGACCGCCGACCTGATCCTGCACCACGGCCTGTTCACCACCCTGGACCGCGCCAACCCCACGGCCACCGCCGTGGCGGTGAAGGATGGACGATTCATCGCCGTTGGTGGTGAGGCCGAGGTGATGGCGCACGCCGGCACCGGCACCCGCCTGATCGACCTGAAGGGCCGCCGGGTCCTGCCCGGCCTGATCGACAACCATCTGCACATCATCCGCGGCGGCCTGAACTTCAATATGGAGCTGCGCTGGGACGGCGTGCGGTCCCTGGCCGACGCCATGGCCATGCTGAAGCGCCAGGTGGCCATCACCCCGGCGCCGCAATGGGTGCGCGTGGTCGGCGGCTTCACCGAGCACCAGTTCGTGGAAAAGCGCCTGCCCACCATTGATGAGTTGAACGCCGTGGCCCCCGACACGCCGGTGTTCATCCTGCACCTGTACGACCGCGCCCTGCTGAACGGGGCGGCCTTGCGCGCCGTCGGCTACACCAAGGACACGCCGGAGCCGCCGGGCGGCCAAATCCTGCGCGACGCCAAGGGCAACCCCACCGGCCTGCTGCTGGCCAAGCCCAACGCCGCTATCCTGTACGCCACCTTGGCCAAGGGCCCCAAGCTACCCTTCGAGTACCAGGTGAATTCCACCCGCCATTTCATGCGCGAACTGAACCGCCTGGGCGTCACCGGCGCCATCGACGCCGGCGGCGGTTTCCAGAACTACCCCGACGACTATGAGGTCATCCAGAAGCTGGCCAATGAGGACCAGCTGACCATCCGCCTGGCCTACAACCTGTTCACGCAGAAGCCCAAGGGCGAGAAGGACGACTTCCTGAACTGGACCCGCACCTCGGTCTACAAGGACGGCACCGACTACTTCCGCCACAACGGCGCCGGCGAGATGCTGGTGTTCTCCGCCGCGGATTTCGAGGATTTCCGCCAGCCCCGCCCCGACATGGCGCCGGAGATGGAAGGCGACCTGGAGGGGGTGGTGCGTGTCCTGGCGGAAAACCGCTGGCCCTGGCGCATGCACGCGACATACGACGAAACCATCAGCCGCGCCCTGGACGTGTTCGAGAAGGTGAACCAGGACGTGCCGCTGGAAGGGCTGAACTGGTTCTTCGACCACGCCGAGACCATCTCCGACGAATCCATCGACCGCATCGCGGCGCTGGGCGGCGGCATCGCCGTGCAGCACCGCATGGCCTACCAGGGCGAATATTTCGTGGAGCGTTACGGCCTGGGTGCGGCCGCCGCCACGCCGCCGGTGGCCAAAATCCTGGACAAGGGCGTGAAGGTTTCCGCCGGCACCGACGCCACCCGTGTCGCCTCATACAACCCCTGGGTCTCGCTGGCCTGGCTGATCACCGGCAAGACCGTGGGCGGCCTGCGCCTCTATTCCCAGCACAACTGCCTGGACCGGGAGACGGCCCTGCGCATGTGGACGGAGAACGTCACCTGGTTCTCCAATGAGGAAGGCAAGAAGGGCCGGGTCCAGGTGGGCCAGCTGGCCGACCTGATCGTGCCCGACCGCGACTTCTTCGCCTGTGCGGAGAGCGAGATCGCCGACACCGCGTCGCTGCTGACCCTGGTTGGCGGCAAGGTGGTGTACGGCGCCGGCGACTTCGCCCGGTTCGACGAGAACCCGGTGCCGCCGGCCATGCCCGACTGGTCGCCGGTGCGCACCTTCGGCGGTTATGGCGCCTGGAACCTGCTGGAGCCGAAGGACACGCCGTTGCAGCGCCAGGCGGCGCAAGGCTGCGGCTGCGCCAATGACTGCAACGTCCATGGCCACGCCCACGCCACCGCCTGGTCGGCCAAGCTGCCCATCGCCGACCTGAAGTCGTTCTGGGGCGCCCTGGGCTGCGCCTGCTGGGCGGTTTGAGGATGAAGCCCGCCGCGCTGACACCCGCCTGGGTCCGTTGGGTCGCCCTGCTGGGCCTGTGCGCCGCCTACATCCAGGGCGGTGTCAACAAAGCCCTGGATTTCAGCGCGGCGGTGGCGGAACTGGGCCATTTCGGCATGCCGGCGTCGGCCCCCCTGGCCGCCGCCGTCATCGCCCTGGAACTGGGGGCGTCCTTGCTGATCCTGACCGGCTTCCTGCGCTGGCTGGGCGCCCTGGGGCTGGCGGGCTTCACCCTGTTCGCGACCTTCATCGCCAACAATTACTGGGACATGGCCCCGCCCGAACGGTTCATGGCGGCCAACGGTTTTTACGAACATCTGGGCCTGGTCGGCGGCTTCATCCTGGTGGCCTGGCACGACCTGCGGACCCGCAACCAATCCTCCTGATAGGAACCTTGAGATCATGAAATTCAAGACCTTTACCGCCGCCCTGCTGATGGGTGCGGCACTGGCCGCCCCGCTGGCGGTTCCGGCCGCCGCCAAGACCGCAAGCCTGCCGGCCGTGGCCGTCGCCCCGCAGTACGACACCACCCACGTCTATGTGGCGGTGGACGATGTGGACAAGTTCGCGGCCGCCTTCCTGGCGACCTTCGGCGGGCAGAGCACCAAGCAGGGGGTGGCGACCGTCACGCCCACGCCCAGCAGCACGACGACCCAGCTGTTGCAGACGCCGGTGGGCACCATTTCCCTGTTCGGGTTCAAGACGCCCATCCCCTACCCCTTCGGGGCGGAGCGCACCGGTTACCTGGTGACCGACCTGGACGTGGCGACCAAGGCCGCGCGTGAGGCCGGCGCCGATGTGCTGGTGGAACCCTTCCCCGACCCCATCGGCCGCGACGCCGTCATCCAGTGGCCGGGTGGCGTGAACATGCAGATCTACTGGCACACCACGCCGCCCAACTACGCCGCCTTCCAGACGGTGCCGGAAAATCGCGTCTACGTCTCGGCCCACAAGGCGGGTGAGTTCGTGAAGGACTTCGTGGCCTTCAGCCATGGCAAGGTGGTGTCGGACGACGCCAAGGCGCCGGGCACGGAGATCGGCCAGGCCAGCGGCACCTACCGCCGCATCCGTATCGAAAGCGCCTTCGGCAAGATGGCGGTGATCGTCACCGACGGCCACCTGACCTGGCCCTACGGCCGTGAGATGACGGGGTATGAGGTGACCAACCTGGACGAAACGCTGGCCAAGGCCAAGGCCGCCGGCGCCACCGTGGTGGTGGAACCCTACACCGCCGACCACCGCACCGCCGCCATGGTGCAGTTCCCCGGCGGCTACATCGCCGAAATCCACGCCGCCGCGTCTTAACGCGCACGGCATTTGATCGTGACCTCTCAAATGCCCCCTCAGGTGCCGGGCGGCCGCATCCGCGGCCTTGGCTTCCTCGTTCCGCGCCCCTTTTACACTGTATGGGGGGGTGCTCACTCCGGGGCCGGCGGTCGCCGGCTTCGGGTGGCACGGGGGCGGCGCCTGATGGCCCTGGCCTGCGCCCTGGCGACCACCCTGACGGGGGTGGCCAGGGCGCAGGAGGCGGTGCCGGACGACAGCACCACGCCGGAAACGGCGGTCCCGCAAGGGGCCGCCGCCACCCGCCCGGCCATCAAGTCCAACCGCTGGCAGGAGGACTGGTCCGCCCTGGCCAACCCGGCCCTGCGGATCCAGCCGCTGGACAGCCTGAAGTACATCCCGCTGGATGCCACCGACGCCCTGACCTACCTGTCGCTGGGCCTGACCCTGCGGGAGCGGTTCGAGGATAACGAGGCGCCCAGCTTCGGCATCGGCGGCCGCAAGGGCGACAGCTACGTCATCCAGCGCCTGCAGGCCCATGCCGACCTGCACCTGGGCGAACATTGGCAGGTGTTCACCCAGTTCGAGGACGCCCGCGCCTTCGACAAGACCACCCTGACCCCGGCCGACCAGAACCAGGCCGATTTGCGCCAGGCCTTCGTCGCCTATAGCGGCGACCTGGGCAGCGTGGACGACCAGGACGTCACCCTGAAGGTGCGTGCCGGCCGGCAGGAGATGGGATTCGACCGCCAGCGCTTCGTGTCCAGCCGCGACGGCCCCAACGTGCGCCAGGCCTTCGATGCCGTGTGGGCCGACCTGGAAACCGGCCCCTGGCGGGTGATCGGTTTCTGGAGCCACCCGGTGCAGTACCGCACCCTGGAACCGTTCGACGATTATTCCGACACCCACCTGCAATATGGCGGCCTGCGTGTGGAGCATTCCGGCGTGGGACCGGGCGAGCTGTCGGCCTATTATTCCCGCTACCAGAATGACGACGCCAAATTCCTGGACGCCGCCGGCATCGAGCGGCGCGACATCTTCGACGTGCGTTACGCCGGCGACGCCGCCGGTTTCGACTGGGATGTGGAGGCCATGGGGCAATGGGGATCGGTCGGGTCCCAGCAGGTGGGCGCCTGGGCCGTCGGCGCGCTGACCGGCTACACCTTCAAGGGTGTCGCCTGGACGCCGCGCCTGGGCTTGCAGGCGGACGCGGCCTCAGGCGACGGCCATCCCGGCGACGGCCACCTGGGCACCTTCAACCCGCTGTTCCCCAACGGCTATTATTTCGCGCTGGCCGGCTACACCGGTTATGCCAATGTCATCCACCTGAAGCCGTCGCTGACCATCAAGCCCGTGGCGAAGCTGACCCTGATGGGGGGCACCGGCCTGCTGTGGCGGCAGACGACGGCCGATGCCGTCTATGTCCAGCCCAACAACGCCGTGGCCGGCACCGCCGGCAAGGGCACACCCTGGACCGGCATCTACGGCCAACTACGGGCCGACTACGCCGTGACGGCCAACCTGACCACGGCGGTGGAGGCGGTGCACTATGTCATCGGCGACACCTTGCGCCGGGCCGGCGGGCATGACAGCGACTATCTGGGCATCGAACTGAAACTGGGGTGGTAGCCATGAAAACGGGATTGCCGGTATTGCTGAGCGTCAACGCCGGGTATGTCGACACCGCCGGTTTTCTGGCGTTGCAGGGCCTGTTCACGGCCCATGTCACCGGCAACTTCGTCACCTTCGGCGCGTCCATGGTGCTGGGCACCTCGGGTGCGGTGGCCAAGCTGCTGGCCCTGCCGGTGTTCTGCGTGGTGGTGATCCTGTCGCGGATCCTCAGTGCGGCCCTGGTGCAGCGGGGCAAGCCGGTGGTGCGCATCCTGCTAGCGCTGAAATGCCTGCTGCTGACCATCGGTGCGGTGCTGGCCGTGCGCTGGGGCCCCTTCCCCGACGGCGACGCCCTGCCCGCCATCGTCACCGGCATGGTGCTGGTGACAGCGCTGGCCATCCAGAACGGCCTGCACCGCATGCACCTGGGCAGCGCCCCGCCCAGCACCCTCATGACCGGGACCACCACCCAGATCATGATCGACCTGGCCGACCTGATGCGCGGGGCACCGGCGGAGGTCCGGGCCGCCGCCAAGGGCCGCCTGGGCCGCATGTCGGCCAGCGTCATCGCCTTCGCGCTGGGCTGCGCCGCCGCGGCCGGCCTGTTCGCCACCGTGCAGTGCTGGTGCTTCGTCGTGCCGCCGCTGATCACCCTGGCCGGGCTGATCGCGGTGGGCAAGGAACCGCTACCCGGGTGACAAGGGGGGGCGGGCGGTCCCCTATTCCAGGCGCCGCCCCTCGGTCCGGCCGTGGTCGATGAAATGGCGGCGGGCGCCCTCATAACCCAGGGTGCCGAACTCGCCATAATAATCATGGCCCGCCACGTCGGGGTAGCGGCGCCAATAACCGTAGGCCAGCTTGATTTCCGCCGCCGGGTTCTGGACACCCGCCTTGCGCGCGGCCTCGGCGTAGAGAGCCTTAGTGTTGCGGGCGTGGATGTCCCGCCAGGTCGTGTCCAGGGTGGCCAGGTGCCGAATCGTTTCCACCTTCCCCTGCCATGCCGCCGGGAAGTCGTCCCCGAAGGGACCGGAACTGTTGTACTTGAAATGATGGGTCAGCGTCTTGCCGTCGAGGCTATGGATTTCGGCGGCGGCGAAATCCCGGCCGACATTGCCTGAATCCATCACCTTGAATTGATCGTACCCCATGCAGACAAGCATGCAGAAGACGTCAATCGTGTGCGCCTCGGCGGACAGATAGACGGGCTGGATGCCACGCTTGTACAAATCTTCCAGGACATCATAGTCCAGCCCCTCCACATCCACCTTCAGAAGGTCGGGCATGCCCTCTTCCATGATGATGCCGGACAGCCTTTTCACGGCGACGGGCATGATGCGATATCGGCCGCCTTCATTCGGCTGTGGCGCGAAGGTGCTGGTCGTCGATTGCTGAGTATCGATATAGAAATCGAGTATACCCTCTTCTTTCCCGACGCCGATGTTCAGGATTTTCAATAGTCCACCGGCAATCTCGGCGCGGAAGTGGGCCGCCGCCTCTTTGCAAAGTTCAGGGTTGGCTTCAATCGCGATTACCCGATAGCCTTTTTTTATGAAGTATTCCGTATCGTCGCCATTGTTCATGCCGACATCATATGCGAGAGGCTTTATCTTGGACAATTTAAGCACCCCATAAGCACAAACAGCCGGGCGCCGGCAAGACGTCGCACGAATTACACGGCGGCGGGGTGATTCTGCGCGAAACATTTTTGCGGTGTCCACAGCCGAAAGAATGGATATCCCTAAAGCCAGAGGGGCGGGCACTGAGAACAAATCGCAACGGCTCCAAAATCTCGTGCGTGATGGCCCGGCGCGATGAAAATTAACCGAAATTTTACGCTTGGCCCATTGAATAACCCGACGGAACGGGAACTATGCTCCATACGCCCAATCCCTTGAGCGACCGTTAAACCCCACTCAATTGCTTAGGTCATTTCCGCCACCGAACCACCCTAATCTAATGCACCAATCTTACCCCAAAAGTTTCTATTGGCAGACGCCGCCGGAAGCGGATGCTTGAGCGGGAGAGATCATGATTAAGGCATTGCGCACGTGAGGATTCTTCAACGGCCAAGAGACCTCAAATGAATGACAGAGACTTAGGGCGCCTGGGAAAATTCCATCTTGAGGATGAAAGAGGGAAAAATGAAGTAAGGTTCTATGGCGAAACCGCCAAGGTCGGCGGATGGGCCATTATTCCGGATGCCTTGCATTCATTTGATATATTCTACAAAGACAGTTTTATCGCCCAGATTACGCCCAATGGGGAACGTGAGGACGTTCAGACAGAATTTCCCGACCACCCCAACGCGTTGATTTCTGGCTTCAGCATCGATGTCAATATTGGGCTCATCCCAGCCGAGGAACGGGAGGGGGCAGTACTGGCCTTTCGCATGCGCCGCGCGGGGCAAATAGTCAACGAAGTATCGTTTGTTCTTGTCAGGGGCGCCCCCGCCGGGGAGTTCCACCTGGACAACGCGCGCTACGACCAGGGCATGCTTCAGGTCAGCACCACCAACGTCCACCTGGTCGGCTGGACGGTCGCGCAGGAAACGATTCGCACTGTTTCCGCCCGCATGAGCGACGACGTCGTCCTGCCCGTCCAGTTCGGCATTCCCAGAGCCGACGTCCTGGCCGTGCGACGGACCAATCCCAACGGCCTGAACACCGGCTTTTCCCTGTTCATTCCGGAAATGCCGGAGGGCGTCACCGACCTGAAATTCCTGGTGGAACTGCAAACCGGCCACGTGCTGGAGCGCCGATACACCGTGCAGGCGACGCGGTCCAATGATGAGGTGCGCCTGGTCCGAACCCGCAGCTATGCCGAACGGCGTTTCTGGGAACTGGCGGCGGCATGGCGGGGCGACCATGGGCCCCGGGCAACCACCGCCTCACCCGCCGGTGGGCCGGCGGCGGCCGTCTGGGCCGTTGTCATTGGCATGGGCACGGAACCGAGCGATACACCGGAACAGGCCGGGGCGGTCGCGACGCGCCTGCAAACCACCTTGGACGCCCTTGAGCACTGTTCGAACAGCGGCTGGCGTGTCCATCCCCTGACCAGCGCCGTTCTCCCGGACCTGTCCTCTGAGACGGGGGCGGGCGACAGGCGGACAGGCGATACATTCCGCGACGGCCGGCACCTGCAGGCGTTGTTGGCAGGCGTCGCGGCACAGCACGCGGCCCCCCTGTACGTCACCTTCCTGGGGAGCCCGGGGACACCATCGACACCATCGCGCCGGCCGTTCTGGCCGCGCACGCCGACCCGGCCGTCGATCTGCTTTACTGGGATGAGCGCGCCACCGTCGCTGATCGCCAGAGCCTGCTGCGCAAAACCCCCGGCGCGCCCTTCGTCACCGCCCTGCACATGAACTTCGTCGGGCGCGGCTGGGCCGCCCGCGTGACCCAGGCGATGCTGGCCGGCCTTGCCGACAACGACCTCACCGTCTTCGCCGCCCGCCACCCGCTGGATGTGTTTTATCACCGGCCCCAGCGATGCCGGCATATTCCCGAGGCCTTGTCCGTCACCCAATATGAGGATGGGCACCGAAGCCTGTCACCGATCCAGCGCGAGGCGCGCGCCCGGGTGCTGGACGACATCCCGACCCGCTACGGCACCCCACGCATCTCTGCCCCCCCGCCACGCCGCTGACGGACACCGGTCAGGGCCCGGACACCCCGCCCCTGCGCCTGACGGCCGACCTGGCCGGGCGGGCGCCCCTGGTCTCGATCATCATTCCCACGAAGGGCGTGCGGGGCCGCGTCTTTAAATGCCTGGAGGACCTGCGGCAGCGCACCAGTTACAAGGCCATCGAGATCATCGTGCTGGATCACATTGATTACAGCCCGGAAAACCTGGAGGACAAGAACCGCATCCGGTCCCTGGCCGACATCGTCGTCCCGGTGGCCGGTCCCTTCAACTGGTCGCGCTTCAACAACATGGCCACCGTGCTGGCCAAGGGCGATGTCTTCCTGTTCCTGAACGACGATGTCGAGGTCGTCACCGAGGACTGGATCGAACAGCTGTTGGGGTATCTGAACCTGCCCAACATCGGCGCGGTGGGCCCCCGCCTGCTGCTGCCCAGCGGACGCATGGTGCAGTCCGCTGGCGTTTCCCTGATGAGCCAGCCCGGCTGGGCCCGCAACGACTTCGCCTTCAGCGCCGCCGATTATGCCCTGGGCGGCGGCATCAACCAGGTGCCGCGCAACTGCACCTCGCTGCTGGGTGCCGCCATCGCCGTGCCGCGCGACCTGTTCATCCGCATGGGCGGTTTCGAGGAAGGGCTGGCGCTGACCTTCAACGACCTGGATTTCCACATGCGGCTGCGCGACCTGGGATACCAGGTGGTGGTGGTGCCCCAGGCCGAGCTTATCCACCATGAAAAGAACTCGCGCGCCGAGCTGGTGGAAAGCGAGATGGAGCCGCTGTACTGGAAACGCTGGCAGGCCCGCCATGGCAGCGGCGATGCCTATTGGCATCCCGACCTGGAACGGGAAAGCGGTCTGTACAAGGTGGACGCCGAACCGGTGGAGCCCATCTGGGCGGCGGGCATCGCCGGCGTCAGGAGCGATATCCGGCGCATGCTGCTGCTGCGCCTGGATCATGTCGGCGATTTCATCCTGACCCTGCCGGCCTTCCGGCAGCTGCGGGCGGCGTTTCCCCAGGCCAGGATCGAGGTGGTGGTCGGCGCCTGGAACCGCGACCTGGCGGCGCAGTCGGGGCTGTTCGACCACATCCATGTGTTCAACCTTTATGCCGCGCGGTCCAGCGACGGGCGGGCCCTGCTAGGCGACGCGGCGGCGGAACAGTTCGCAGGCGTACTCCAGGGACGGTCGTACGATCTGGCGGTGGACTTCCGGATGGATGGCGACACCCGCTTCCTGCTGAAGCATGTCGCGGCCACGACGCGCGCCGGCTATTCCCAGGGGGTCGCCTATCCCTGGCTGGACGTGTCGGTGGAGTGGGAGGGCAACCTGCCGCAATGGCGCAAGGCCGCCAACGGTTCCATCCAGCTGCAACGCCTGGTAAGCGCCCTGGAACTGGCCTTCCCCACCGCCGAGACCGCCTCCGCCTCATTCTGGCAGGACGATCCGCGCGTCCACCGGACATCGTTCAAGAAGCTGCCCCTGGTCGTGCTGCACCCCTTTGCGGGTAACGAGATCAAGATGTGGCCGGCGGCGCATTGGGCCGGCCTGGCCGCCATCCTGGTGGAAGCGGGCATGACGGTTGAAATGATCGGCACCGCGGCGGAAGAGGCGGCCTACCCCGACCTGGTGCAGGCTCTGGCGGCCGCCGGCGCCCGGAACCGCATTGGCCAGTTCACCCTGCCACAGCTGGTGAATTACATCGCGACGGCGGATTGCTTCGTCGGATCGGACAGCGGGCCCAAGCATATCGCCGCCTCGACCGGCATTCCCACGGTGGCGGTGCAGTCCGGATTCGTCGATCCGGTCACCTGGTCGCCGTTCAACGCGCTGGGGGTCAGCGTCATCCGGCGGGTGTCCTGCGCCCCCTGTTACCTGGACGACGTCGCCCTGTGCCGGCGTAACCACGAGTGCATGCGCAAGATTTTCCCAGCCCAGGTCTTCCGCCATGTCATGGCCCTGACGGGGGCGGCGATGGGGATGGCGGCAGCGCACGCGCACGCCCCGCCCCCCCTCATTCCTCCGCCCGTTTCCGCCCCGAGGGCCCTGGCAAGGAAGTCCATGGGCGACGACTGACGTGACAACTGACAGGACGACGGCCAGGATGAGATCGCAGGAGAATGTCACGGTGACCAAGACGGCCCGGGCGCGCGCACCGAAGAAAACCGCCGGCAAGCCGGACCCGACGGCAAAGGCAGCCTTGCCCGAACCGGGTCCCGCCAAGCCTGTCGCCGTTCCCAAGCCCCCCCTCTCCAGGATCGCCCTGACGGAGCCGTCTGCGGACGCCCTGCAGGACAAGACGCGTGCGGCACCCAGGAAGCCGCGCGGCATCGACCCGGCGCCCGCCGCCACCGATATCTCGTCACCAGAAGCCGCCTTCCAGAACCAGCAGATCAAGAACCTGTGGAGCAATTTCCGGCGGGTGGACGAATTCGCCGGCGGCCTGGCGCTAGAGGTCAACCAGTTGCGCCACCAGCTGGACGCCGCCGAGAAGGCCCGCAGCGCCGAATCCCGCCGGGTACGCGATCTGCAAGCCGAACTGGCGGGCCTGGAGGAGCGACCCAGCACCGGCGACCTGGAAAAGGCGCGGCGGGAAGCCGAGCTTTGGAAGCAGCAATACCAGGCGCTGGCCCACCAGCACATGACCCTAAGGCAATGGCTGGCCAAGCTGCCCTGGTCGCCGATGGGTGCTGAAGGGATTGAGGAGTGGGACCAGGCCGACCTGGACCGGAAGGCCCTGTCGACCCAGGCGTATTACAGCACGCTGGCGGCATTCGTGACCTGCCCGCCCACCCTGTCCGCCGAACCGCAGCCGGAACAGATCGCGGAATTCTACCAGGGTGCCGGCCTGACCGGCGTGGTCGAGCGGGTCTGGAAGGAGGATGAGGGCATCAACCTGTGCACCGGCTGGGCCACCACACGCGCCCTGCCCGACATCCATGTCCTGGTCAGCCTGTTCGACAATGAAGGCTGCATCGGTTATGGCCAGCCCCATCAGCCCCGCGAGGATGTCGCGGCGGCGTTGCAGGAGTGCAACCCACACTGCGGTTTCCGCATCACCCTGACCCGCCCGCCCAAGGGCGCCCTGCGGGTCTTCATGCATGTGCTGCAACGCGGCAAGCCGCCCTTCGCCCTGAAGCTGCCCTTCCTGTCGACGGTGCGGTGACCGCCGGACCGGATCAGGAGAAACAGGCGGCTATGGCGCAGGCGCCGTCCCGCATGGCGGCACAGATGGCATCGCGGCTGCCCTCGAAGCGCACGGCCGGCATGACGATGGACAGGGCGTAGCGTTCCGGCGTGCGGGTATCCAGCGTGATGCCCACGCCGCAAACGCCGTGGATGTTCTCCCCCACATCCATGGCGATGCCCGCGCCGCGTACTCCGCCCAAGTCGGCCAGCAAAGCCGGCAGGGTGGCCACCGTCCGTTCCGTCCGCCGCTCCCAGGTACCCGCCAGCCGCCGTTCAATCTCCGCATCGTCCATGGCCGCCAGCAGGGCCTTGCCGTGGGCGGTGCAATAGAGCGGCAGGGCCGTGCCCACCGGCGTCACCACCCGAAGCTCGCGTTCCGACGCCACCTGGTCCACCAGGATGGCGTGGTTGCCGCGCAGGACGGACAGGTTGACGGTTTCCAGCGTGGCACGGCCCAAGGCCTCGACATGCGGTCGGGCCACGCTGACGACATCGACGAAGGCGGCGCCGGCCAGGCGCAGGATGGCGGGGCCCAGGGTGATCCGCCCATCGGCGACGGCCGCCATCTGCTGCGCCTGCAGGGCCGCGACCAGGCGCTGGACGGTGCTGCGCGGCAGATCCGTCGCCCGCGCCAGCACCGCCAGGGTCACCCCCTGGGGCTGGTTCTCCAGCGCGCGCAGCACGGCGGCGGCCCGCGCCACCACCTGCCCGCTGTTGCCGTCCTTGTCCTGGTCCATCACCGCTGTCTAACAGGCGCAGGCTTGGCCCCGCAAGCCGGTACGCAAAGCGCAACCACATCACCTGCATGAGATTTAGCTCATGCAGGTATAGGCTGCGACCGCAGCCGCCGGAGCTTTACGGGGAGCCGTAGGCGGACTGGAAAGCGAGGACGAGGCTAGACCCCGGATGGGGCCGCCGCCGTCTGAGGAACTTCAAATGCGCAGCAGCGCGCGGGCGTTGCCGGCCGCCACCGCGCGGCGTTCCGCGTCGCTGATGTTGGCGGTCTCGATCCAGCGGCAGGCCACCGCCGGATCCTCGAACGGATAATCGATGGAGAACATCACGTTGCGCGGCCCCATCGCATCCAGGGCACAGCGCAGGGCCGCATCGGAACAGACGCCGGAGGTGGTGATGTAGATGTTCTCACGCACATAGTCCGACGGCTTCTTCAGGATGGCGTAGCGCTGGTTGCTGATGGGATAGCGGCTGTCCAGCCGCCACAGCTGGATGGGCAGCGTCTCACCCATATGGCCCAGGATGACGCGCGCGTTGGGGTAGCGATCGAAGGTGCCGCTGAAGATCAGCCGCATGGCGTGGGTGCAGGTCTCCACCGCCCAGCTCCACGTCGGGCCCCACAGTTCGGGGTGGTCGGCATAGGCCGGCGACGGGGCGGCGGGATTGCCCGGATGGATGTAGATGGCGGCCCCCAGCGCCGACACCCGTTCCCAGAAGACGTCGTAGGCGCGGTCGTCAAGATAGCTGCCGTTGGTCTCGCCGTTGATCAGGGCGCCCTGGAAACCCAGTTGCGTCATGCAGCGTTCCAGTTCATCGGCCGCGGCCAGCGGCTCCTGCAAGGCCAGATGGGCGAAGCCGCCGTAGCGGTCCGGACGCTTCTGCACCTCCGTCGCCAGGCGGTCGTTGGCGGAACGGGCCAGGCGCACCGCCTTGGCGGCATCCCGTTCGATCTGCACGCCGGGGCCGGCGATGGACAGCACCGCCTTTTCCACGCCGTTGCCGTCCATCATGGCCAACCGCCGTTCCCCGAAATCGGACAGGGCGGGCAGCGCGCGGTCGAACAGGTCGGGGCGGATGTTCTGCTTGGTTTCCGCCAGGTAATCGACGAAGTCGGGGAACATGCAGTGTTCCTCCAGACCGATCTTGGCGACACCCTTGCCGGCGGCGGGCGTCGGCTTGGCCAAGGCGGTCTCGGCCCCCAGGACCAGGGCGGCAGCGGCGGCGGAACCCAGGACGCCGCGGCGCGTGGGGGAAAAGTCGGTCATGATGTTTCCTTTTGGGTGATCAGGCCGGCCGGCCGTGGCGGACGGCCAGGACGGCGAAGGCCAGCGCCATCACGGCGGCGGCCGGGAAGACGGTCAGGGCGGTGGCGGGCAGGAATCCGGCGAAGGACGCCAGGAACTGGCCCAGGAAGATGGCCAGCGACAGCCGGGCCAGGGCCGGCCCCCGCCGCGCCGGCGGGCTGCGCTCAATGACGGCGTGGTTGGCCAGCGGAATGGACAGGCCGAAGCCCACCCCCAGCAGCACGCCGCCGGCACCGTAGGCCGCCAGACCGATCCGGGGCGCCAGGGCGAACAGCGTGAAGGCGGCGGCATAGGCCAGGAAGGCCGACAGGAAGGTCCGCCCCTCCCCCAGCCGGACCACGACACGCGGCAGCAAAAAGGCGGTGGCGACCGCGACCAGGGAAACGAAGGACAGGAAATAGCCGGTTCCGGCGGCGGACAGGCCGATGGCGGCCAGGGCCGGCGGCAGGAACAGCACGCCCACGAAAAAGACCCCCATGGCGCCGCCGGCGATGACGAAGACGGCCGCCGGCAGGCGGGCCCCGGACGGACCATCATCCCGCGGCGGTGGTGCTGCCGGCGGGCGGGGCATCCACCGCAGCTGCGCCGCCAGCAATGGCACGGCCAGCAGGTAAAGCGTGAAGGGCAGGCGCCAGTCGCGGTCGGCCAGCCAGCCGCTGACCGCCAGCATGACGACACCGCCCAGTTCGATCGCCATGCCCTGCGCCGCGATCATGCGCAGGCGCCGGACCGGATCCGGCCAGAAGGCGGCGATCAGCGTGGTGCCGCTGGCCATCACCAGCGCCGTGGCCACACCCAACAGCAGGCGATCGGCATAAACCGCGATGGGCCCCGACAGCAGCGGCGCCACGCCGCCCAGCAGGCCGTAGGCGGCCAGGCCGATGGCCAGCGCGCGATAGGCCCCGCCCCGGGGGCCGGCGATCATCCGGCCGGCCAAGGGGCTGCCCAGGATGACGCCCAGCGACGGCAGGGTGACCAGCCAGTCCGCCCCCCGGGACACACCCAAACCGGCGGCGGTGGCGGTCAGGCCCGGCACCACGACGCAGCCGACCATGATGGTCAACGCAGCACCCAGCAGCAGGATGGGCGCTGTCGCGCAGGGCGGGAAGGTATCGACGGACATGATGAGATAACCGCTTAATGGGCATATTGCCCGTTAAACGGTTAACTGGCGGTTTTGATGCCTGTCGTCAAGGGGCTTGTCCGGCAGCGATGGAAAGGGGATGTCAGCGGAACCGCCGCCGCCAGGCGCCGGGCGGCAGGCCGGTCATGGTGGTGAACACCCGGGTCAGGTGGCTTTGGTCGGCGAAACCGCAGGACAGGGCGATGTCGGCGATGGGCAGGGGGCCGCGCAGCAGGTCCTTGGCCCCCGCGACGCGCCGTTCCATCAGCCAGCGATAGGGCGTCAGGCCGGTGGTCTGCCGGAAGGCCTTGATGAAATAGCCGCGCGACAGGCCGCATTCGGCGGCGACCTGGGCGATGCCGATATCGCCGCCCAGGTTGGCGGCCAGGAATTCCTTGGCCCGCGCCTCCTGCCAGGCGGACAGGCCACCGGTGCGCAAGGGGAAGGCCGCCGTCATGCCGCCATAGGCCTGGGCCACGTGCACGGCCAGCGCCAGGGTGACCTGGTCCACGAACAGGCGCCCGCCGCCGTTCGGCATGTCCAGCGCCGGCAGTAGGGCGCAGGCCAGGTTGTAAACCACCGGGTCCAACGTGCCGGCGGGGCAGGTGAAGCCGCCGACGCGCGGGCGGCCCAGATCCTGGGTCACCCCGTCCAGGACGGCGCGGGGAATCTGGACCCGCACATTGTCGAAGGCCGACAGGTGCCGGCAGGCCCAGTCCTCCCCCAGATGGGTCACGGCCAGCGCCGTGCGGGCGTGGCCGCCGGCATGGACCAGCTTTCCGCCCCGCCACAACTCATGCCGGGCGAAGTCGCGCAGCTGCACGATGACGGAAAAGGCGTCCAGGCTGGGTATGGGCAGGCGTTCCAGCGATATCGGTTCATCCTGGTCCCGGCGCATGCGGACAACGGACATCTCCGCCCGCCGCGGCAAAAGGGGACGCGGCGCCGGCGTCAGCGCATCGGACAGGGCCATACCGCGACCGGTCGTCATTCCTTTTCTCACCAAGCCATCGCGGGCTGGGACCATAGGGCAAGGCCGCCGATGTCCTCTTGTCGAAAAGAACGCCAATCATCGGGGCCCGTCCCCCAGGCGCGACGGCGGCATCCGACAAACGGCAACGCCCTTGTTCAAAACAGCGGACCGCTGGACAAGATCGGACCGGCCCACCACCCTAGGGTAGGTGGGTCAGCATTGGCATGGTTCGCCAACAACACGATCTTCATCCAAAAGCCGCCGGGGGTCCATGAGCAGCGTCGCGCAATTCGAATTCATCCTGCTACTGCTGGTGGCTATCCTGGGGTTGCGGCTGCTGGCCGGGCGGCTGCGCCTGCCGCCGGCGGCGGCCTTGCTGATCGGCGGCATCGGCCTGGCCTTCGTGCCCGGGGTGCCGGCCTTCGACCTGGATCCCGACCTGGTGCTGGTACTGTTCCTGCCACCGTTGCTGATGGATGGCGCCTATTACATCGTCTGGCGGGAATTTCGCCGCAACCTGGGCGGCATCCTGCAACTGGCCATTGGTGCCGTGCTGTTCACCACCCTGGCGGTGGGCCTGGTGACGCACGCCCTGGTGCCCGGCCTGCCCTGGGCGGTCTGTTTCGCACTGGGGGCAGTGGTGTCGCCGCCGGACGCCGTGGCGGCCAAGGCGGTGCTGGAACGGGTGACCCTGCCCCGTCGCCTCAGTATTTTGCTGGAGGGCGAAAGCCTGCTGAACGACGCCGCCGGCCTGGTGCTGTTCCGCTTCGCCATCGCCGCGGCGCTGACCGGCGTCTTCAGCCTGGGCCAGGCCACCATGGCTTTCGGCGGCCTGGCCATCGGCGGCGCCATCGTGGGCGGGGTGCTGGGCTACGCCTGGATTCGCGCGCTGCGCCTGCTGAAGGATGAGCACCTGACCATCACGGCCATCTTCCTGCTGTCCTGGGCATCCTATATCTGCGGGGAAAAGCTGGGGGTTTCCGGCGTCATCGCCACCGTGGCCGCCGGCCTGGTGCTGGGCTGGCACCAGCATGAGGTGTTGAGCGCCGGCGTGCGCCTGACCGCCACCGCCGCCTGGCAGGTGATGGTGTTCGTGCTGGAGGCGCTGGTCTTCATCCTGATCGGCCTGTCGCTGCGCGGCGTGATGGTGCGCCTGGGCGGCGTGGAACATGCGCTTGAGACCCTGGCGCTACCGGTGCTGGCCGTGCTGGCCACCGTGGTGGTGGCGCGCTTCGTCTGGGTGTTCGCGGCCGAGGGCGTGGGCATCGCGCTGCGCCGCCTGTGGGGCCAGCGCTGCCCCTGGTCGCCGGGCAGCGCCCTGCTGCTGAGTTGGGCGGGCATGCGCGGCGTGGTCACCCTGGCGGTGGCCCTGTCCATCCCCATCGAGGTGCCGGGCCGCGACCTGATCCTGGCCGCCGCCTTCGCCGTCATCCTGGGCACGGTGCTGATCCAGGGCAGCAGCCTGGGCCCCCTGATCCGCTGGCTGGGCCTGGACCGGGCCGGCATCGGCCCCGGCACCATGCTGACCCGGCCGCAGGCCATGGCGGCCGTCACCGCCGCGCAGCTGAGGGCGGTGGAGGCCCGCGCCTACAACCCCGACGGCAGCGTGCGCCACCCCCGCCTGCTGGAGCAGTACAACCACCGCGCCCGCATCGCCGACCGCTACAGCCGGGAGGCCCAGGTGCTGGCCAGCGACCGCGACGCCCATTACGACGTGGTGCTGGCCACCATCGCCGCCGGCCGGACCGAGGTGCTGCGCCTGCACCGCGCCGGCCGCATCCACGACGACGTGCTGCATGTCGTGGAGTATGAGCTGGACTTGCAGGAGATGTCGGCCGTCACCGCGCAGGAACGGGGTGGTTAGGGTTCCGTCGCGCGATCGCACTCCGCGCACCGCGCCCGGCGTCGCAAGGCCGCCGGGCTGACACCCAGCACATCGGCGAAGACACGGGTCAAGTGGCTTTGGTCGGCGAAGCCGCAGGCCACGGCGATGTCGGCGATGGGCAGGCAGGTGCCGACCAGCAGATCCCGCGCCCGCTCCACCCGGTACCGGCGCAGCCAGCGATAGGGCGTCTGTCCCGTGGTGCGGCCGAAGGCGGCGATGAAATAGGCGCGCGACAGGCCGCAGGCGGCGGCCACCTCGGCCATGGTGATGGCCCCGTCCTCGCGGGCGACCATATAGGCCTTGGCCCGGGCGACCAGGAAGGGCGGCAGTCCGCCGCGGGCGGGACCACAGGCGGATGCGGTGGCTATTTGGCAAGATGCGGGCATGGGGCGTCCTTCACCGGGCGCGGCAAAGCGCCCGCGTCGGCGGGAAACGGAAGGGCTGTTCGGGGGGAAATGTCCGGCGCTTAAGCCGGTGGGGATCTGGACATGACGAAGCCTCCTCAGGGGCCGTGATCACATGCCCCTGAGCCTAAGCCCGTCGCCCATACTCAGAAATAGAAACGATGGAAAGTCATCGTTTCCAAAAATAACTTCATGTCAGCGGTACGAGATTCTGACTCGTGCCGCTATAGGCTGCGATTGCAGCCGCCGGAGATTTACGGGAAGCCGAAGGCGAACCGGAAATCGAGGAAGCCCAGCCAGCGGATGCTGGCGCCCGGCGCCTGAGGGGGCCTTTGATCGGTTACGATCAAAGGCTACGCGTACAAGTTCACCAACCGCTGAACCGATCCCACCGGGCCAAGGGGCCGTCGGACAGCACGGCATAGGCATCGAACTGCGCTGCCGTGGCGCAGGCGTGGTTGGGCAGGATGCGCAGTTGCGACCCCACCGGGAAACGCGCGGCCAGATCCGTGCCCGCATCCCCCGTCCAGTGCAGCACGCCGTGTTCCTGGTTGGCGCCACGGAAGGTCAGGTCGGGGATGGGCCGGCCGTCGTGGTCACACACCAGGCCATAACCGTGGTCCACCGCCTGGCCTTGCGTGCCCCGGTCACGGCTCATCGCCATCCAGCCGGCGTCGGTGATGATCCAGCCGGTATCCGGCCGGTGGCCGATGACGGTCGTCAGCACCGACAGGGCGATATCGTCCAGATCGCAGACACCCACCCCCGCCATCACCAGGTCGAAGAAGGCATAGACGCCGGCCCGCACCTCCGTCACGCCCTCCAGATGCCGGGCGTTGAGGGCCGTGGGGGTGGACCCGACGCTGACCACCGGGCAGGCGTGGCCGGCGGCACGAAGGCGTTCGGCCGCCTGGACGCAGCCTGCCCGTTCCTGCTCCGCCATCGCCGCCAGGGCGTCGGGCGTGGACAGGCCGTAGGAACTGCCGGCGTGGGTCATGACGCCCACCAGCCCGGCACCGGCGTCCTCGACCACCCCCAGCGCCGCCGCCACCGCCAGCAGCAGGGGATCGTCGGGGCGCACGCCGGAACGGTGGCCGTCGGTATCGACCTCGATCATCACGGCGTGGCGATGGCCGTTGGTCCGGCCGTGGGCCGACAGCTGTTCCGCCGCCGCCACCGATTCCACCACCAGGGTCAGGTTCAAGCCGGCCCGAACCAGCCGCAGGGCATGGTCGAACTTCGCCGGGGCGATGGCGACGGCGTAGAGGATGTCGTCGAAGCCGGCGGCGAAGAACCGCTCCGCCTCCTTCAATGTGGAAACAGTCAGGCCGCGCGCGCCGGCCGCCACCTGGCGGCGCACCACGTCAGCGCTCTTGCTGGTCTTCACGTGCGGCCGGAAGCGGACACCCAGCGCATCCATCCGCGCCTGCATGCGGGCGATGTTGGCATCCAGGCGGGCCTGGTCCAGCAGCAGGACGGGGGTTTCCAGATCGGCGGGGATGGGCATGGCGGCGCTCCTGTCTTCAGGGGCCACACCATGCCAGAACGGGATCGTGCGCGGCGGCAAAAAAGGGCCCGGTCCGCCATGACGGCGGCCGGGCCCTGTAGGGAGGGTAGGAAGGAAGATGAAGCCACACACGGGCCATGCAAGCCCGCATGTACGGACTCAACCCCCGCCCCCCCTGCCTGTTCCACCCGCGGCCAGGCCCGCATTCGGGGCACCCCGTCCGCGACCGGTGCCGGCGCCTATACGCCCAGGGCCAGGATCTGCTGTGCCGCGCGTTTGCCGTGCTGGAAGGCGCCGGTGTAGTTCTGGGCGCCGTTCAGTTCGGCATGCGCGATGGCGATGCGGCCGAAACCCTTGGCCACCACCTCGCGCGGGCTGGGCCGGCCGTCCACACCGTAATAGAAGCCCGGCGGCTGCACCACCCGGGCGTGGCCCCAGCGGTTCAGGATGATGCCGGCGATGTCGCGGCGCGGATCGAAGCCGGATCCGGTGAACATGTCCGCCATCTGGCTGCGGATGATGCGTTCGTAATCGGCGTAGCTGGTGGCCAGCAGGCGGCCCCGGCCCAGGCTGGCCTGGGTCGCGGCATCATGGCCGGGCGTGTACAGCCCCATGTAGAAGGTCAGCAGGGTGGGCCGGTCCGGATGCAACGGCGGGTCATAGTCGCCCACCACCATGGGCCGGCGGATGTTGGCGCAGAAACCGAACATGGTGCCGTCGTCGATCCAGCGCGCCGCCGTGGCGCCCAGGCGATAAAGGAAGCGCCAGTTGGTCAGGGCCACGTTGGCCACCAGGGCGGGGGCATGGATGAACTGGGCATAGGCGGCACGGATGTCGTCCGGCAGGTCCGCCACCACCCGGCGGGTGACCCAGCCGCCGCTGGCCATGATCACCGCCTTGGCCCGCACCCGCTTCAGGTCGCGGTCGCGCTCATAGGTCACCAGCACCGCCCCGCTGTTGGCATCGCGGTTCTGATGTTCCACCCGCACAGCGGTGGCGCGCAGGCGGATGCGGGTGGGCTGTCCCTGGCGATCCAACGCATCGAAACGCACCCGGCCGTTGGCGACGGCGTTGAATCCCGCCTGTCCGCCTGTGGGTCCCGCGCCCAACGCGTCCGGGATCAACGCGCGGGTCAGATAGCGGCTGAGCATGGAATTGCCGCCGGGGAAGGAGGGGGTGGGCTTGCCCCTGCCCTCCGTCACGTAATGGTGGCCGACGCGGGCGGACACGGCATCCGCCCCCACCCCGCCCAGCAGGCCCACCACCGGCTGGGCGAAGCGCGTCACCGCCGGCGCGTAGCCCTTCACCTGTTCCAGGTAGTGCTTGTAGGTCATGGTGTCGAGCAGGCGCGGGTCCTCGTCCCCCGTCTCCCCCGTCGTGGCGCGCCATTGCAGCAGCTGACGCCGGACATCGGCCCCATAGGGCGTGCGCGCCAGGGCGTCTTCCCAGATGTTGCGCACCCAGTAGGGCTGCTTGGCGCCGGTGGACGGATCGAAATGATAGGCCACGTCCACCGTGCCTTCCGCCATGCCGTCCATGTTGTCGTAATTGTCGAGCGCGAAGCGCAACGGCGTCAGCTTGGGGTCCCAGTCCTTGAAGGTGTAGGTCCGCGGGATGTCCAGTTCCGCGAACACCTGGTCCACCTGGGTGCCGCTGCCCGGTTCCGGCGGCAGGAAATCGTTGGAAGCCTGGGGGCCGATCAGGCGCACGCCGTTCACCAGGAATTCGTTCTGCTTGGCGGCACCGCCGAAGACGGGATGGTTTTCCAGGATCAAGCAGCGCCGCCGGCCGCCGGTACCCTTGGCGTATTCGTAGGCCGCCATCAGGCCGCTCAAGCCGCCGCCGACGATCACCAGGTCGTAATCCTCATCCACCGGCCCGGCGGCGGGGCCATCACCCAGCGCCTGATAGGCGCCGTCGCGCACGCGGTGGGCGGCGTTCATCACCGCGGCGGTGTTGCCGTTGGACAGGGCATAGTCCCCGACGCCGCCATAGCCGGTGAAGGGATCAAGGCCGTCCGCGCCCTGCCCTGCCGCCAGGGCGTGCGCGGGACAGGCGGCAGCACCCAAGGCGGCGCCGCTGCCCAGCAGGACGCCGTTCAACATGTCGCGACGGGTGATGGGCGCGGTCAGGCCCAGGCGGTCCGTGTCAGCCAATTCGGAAGATTCCCATGTTCGTTGCATCCCCGCTTGTCCGCCATAGTAGGGCCACCCGACCGGGGGCGGGAACGCACAATTGATCGATCAACCGTCCTGCCGGGACGCAGGGAAAGAGCGCCGCCAGGGGATAAGTTCTGACGTCAGAACTTATCCCTCGCCCTTTGGTGCAAAATTACCGCGTCGCACAATTGACTAAATTGGGAAAAGCCGCCATCACGTCGCTGGCGCGATCGATTTCGCGTACCAACGGCCATAAGTTGTGATGGAGGGAATTTTGGATCCGATGATCGGTAGTGTCATCCTGTGGAGCGGCTCTTGGATTCCGGAGGGCTGGCATCTCTGCGACGGCAGCCAGTTGCAGGCCATGCAGTACCAGCCGCTTTTCTCCATAATCGGGAACAAGTATGGCGGTAACGGAACGACGACGTTCGCCTTGCCCGACTTGCGCCAGAACGCGATCGGCGCCCTGCAATGGATCATCGCCATCATGGGTGATTATCCGCCGCGTTCATAAAGAGTCCGCCCGCGCGGAACAGCATGGCCGGAGGGCGAAAGCTAATAAGGGGATAGCTTTCGCCCTTCGATTCGGGGATTGGATTTTCCGGGGGAAATGCCCGGCGGATACACCCCGCACGCATGCTGGTTCTGACGTCAGAACCGGCCCGGAAAACCGGGTCTCAGCGCAGCGTCGCCGCCGCCTCGTCCGCCACCCACTCCACCCATTTGTGGATGTTGCTGGCGGCGACGGCGGCCCGCACCTCGGGCGCGCCCAGGTCACGGGCCCGCTTGTAGAAACGGGTGCGCACGTCCAGCGGCTCCGATGCCAGGCGATCAATCACCGCCTGGCGCGGGGCTCGCACTTCCGTCCCCGTGATCGCGGGTGGCACCACAGGGATCATGGACACCACCTCCCCCGCCATCTTGCGCACGAAGCCGGCAAAGGCCAGGTCGGCATTGCGGATCTTGCCCGTCTGGCCGGATGCCCATTCCGCCCAGCGGTCCAGGGCACCCTCGATGTCAATGCCGGGATAGTCGGTTCGCAGCTGCTCCACGGCCGTGTCGCTGATCCGCCGCTTCAGGCCCAGCACCGACACCGGCCGGTCGCGGTCGGTCTTGCCGTCTTCCAGATCCACGGTGTCGGCGTCACGGGCGCCGGCGGCCAGGCCCCGGCCCACGGGGCCCACCGGATCAATGGCGAATTCCGTGGCGCGCGCGGCGGAGGTCAGGGCCGCCCTTTCCTTCTTGCGGATGGTGAAACGCAACGCGATCACCGGCCGACCACGTGAGGGCGAGCGGATGGGGGTATAGCTGCACTCAATGGCCGACAGCTCATTCACCTCACGCACCGCGCGTTCCAGCACCTCGCGCTGCAGGATGCCGAAGTTCTTGTTGGCAGAACTGTTCTTGACGCTCAGCAGCTGGCGGAAGGCGTCGATCTCCACCTCCCAATCCGGCTCGCGCAGGTTCACCCGCACGCTCAGCAACTCATACAGCGCCAGGGCGTACTTGGAACTGAAGCTGGTGCACACCGCCAGGTGGATGCGTGCCCAGGCCGACGGTTCCGCCAGGGCCGGGCGCAGTTCCGCCGGGAAGGACCATTCCGCATAGCCTTTACCCTTAGGCAGGGCGCGGAAGCTCAACAGCGGAGCGCCACCTTCCTTCACCTCGCCATCGGCGCTGAGGTAGGGGAATTCCACCCGCACCGACATCAGGCGGTCAAAGCAGCTTTTCAGGCGGGCGTTGCTGTGCTCCGTCTCCTCACCGATGGCGCGCTTCAGGTCGGCCGTGGCGGCGCGGAAGGGCGGCAGTGCGGCGGTGGCGTCGGCCAGCTTGTCCCAGCTGTGGGCCAGGATGACGTTGAACAGCTTCTTGTCCGACAGCGTCAGCCCACCGCCGGTCTCAATGATCTCGATGGTGCCGCGCGGCTTGGGCACGGTCGGATCCGTGTCCAGGCGAAAGGGGTCCCCTGTCGCCTCCGGGCGCCTGGCCGGCGGTTTGGCTGCTGTCCTAGTCATGTTATGCAGTGGGCCAGCGGCACCACACAGAGTCAACACAGGCACCGGCCGCTGGCGACAGAACACACAGTAAGGCATCCCCGCCACGCCCAACTGGCGACAAAGTACATAAAGACCGCGACGGCGCCCCGATCAACTGGCGAGAAAACGCACACGGTGGCCGACTGCAACCTGGAAAAACCCTCCCCCAGCCTCCGACTCCGCCCCGACTCTCAATTGGCGAGAAAACACATAGAAAGCCCGGATATTGCCTGATGAGAAAACACATAGAGAAAGGTGGAAGCGGGTGTCAGCCACCCAAGCAAGTATCTGATATCAATAGGATTTATTCAGTGCCGCGACGCCGCCTTCCTGCTGACGACAAAACACACGCAAACGACTCGGGGAACGGTGGCGAGAAAACGCATAAAAAGCCCGCGCCGGTTCCCACCCCGCCCCTTGGGCCCTCACGCGCGCGACGCCAAGACCGCCCAGACACCCATGGCGAGAAAACGCACAAGGAAACCAGGGACGGCGACAACCCGCACAGAGACGGCGGACAAAACGCATCCAGAGGGGCGACAAAGCGCACGCAGACTCGGGACAAAGCGCATGCGGACACCGTACAACCTATTGATCTGACTTAGATATTCCTCACCTGAACAAGAACAAGGGAATCTAGGAAAGAGTCAGGACCGGTCCCTTCCATTGGAAAACAGCATAGGGTCGGGATGGCCGGGGTATCAACCATCAACCATCAACGTTGCCGTTGACACTTGATGGTGCCGCTGGCTAGGTTCTGACGTCAGAACTTCGGGCCTTGGGGGATGGGATCATGAACGGCGATCGGATGCGTGAATTGCGCCAGGCCCTGCGCTTGAGCCAGGGTGGCTTGGCGGACCTGCTGAACGCCCGCCTGTCGCGGTCTTATGACAAACCCAAGATCAGCCGCTGGGAAAACGGCAAGGAGCCCATCCCCGATGACGTGGCGGCGGAGTTCCAGCAGTTCGCGTCCGGCAAGCCGCGCAACGCCCGGGTGTTCGTGCTGGCCAACCAGAAGGGCGGCGTGGGCAAGACCACCAGCGCCCTGAACCTGGCCTATGCCCTGGGCCAGTCCGGCCGGCGGGTGCTGCTGGTCGATATGGATCCGCAGGCCACGGCCACGGTGGCCCTGCTGGCCGACGCGGCGGTGGAGGTCTACCGCCAGGGCCGCACCATGGCCCATGTCATCCTACAGAACCGCCCGCTGGCCGATGCCATCCTGAAGCCGGGCGTGGTGGAGACGGCGGTACCCCTGCCCTTCGATCTGGCGGCCAGTCATATCGAACTGTCGGAAACCGACGGCCGGCGTGAGCCGGGTTTCGATGCCGCCCTGCGTGAGGCGGTGGACACGGTGCGCGCCGGTTATGATTTCATCGTCATCGACGCGCCGCCCAACCTGGGCATGCTGACCTGGATGGCCCTGGCGGCGGCGCAGGAGGTGCTGATCCCCGTGCGCACCGAACCCTACGACACCATGGGCGTCGGCCTGATCCTGAACACCATCCACAAGGTGCAGCGCCGCCTGAACCCGGGCCTGCGCCTGGCCGGCATCCTGCCGACCCAGTTCGGACGCCGCAAGTCGGTGGACCGCGAGGTGCTGGCCCACCTGGTGACGGCCTTGGGTGAAAAGGTGCCGGTGCTGGAGGCGGTACCCGACAGCGCCGTGTTCGGCCACGCCGCCCGCAACGGCCGCATCGCGCTGGAGGCATCGCCGACCTCCACCGCCGCCGCGGTTTATCGTAAGCTGGCGGACTGCATCATCAACGACCGGCCGTTGGCCCGGGCCGTGATCGAATTGACCCCCATCGAGAATGAGGCCTGACCGCCATGACCGCGAAGAAGCGCCCCTCGCCCATCTTGGGTGCGGCCTCCGCCCTGATCGATGAGGCGTCGGAAAGCCTACTGACGCGCAACAGCCGCTTTCATCACACCATAGAACTGCGCATCGACCACATCACCGCCGACCCGGACCAGCCACGCAAGACCTTCTCGGAAGAGGAATTGGCCGGCCTGGCCGCCAGCATGTCGGAACAGGGCCAGCTTCAGCCCATCCTGGTGCGGCGTGATCCCATTGATCGCGGCCAATGGATGGTGGTGGCGGGTGAGCGCCGCTGGCGCGCCGCCCAGCGCCTGGGCTGGGGCTTCATCCTGGCCATCGAGCACAGCGGCGACCCGGAAATCCTGGCGCTGATCGAAAACCTGCAGCGCGTCGACCTGACGCCGGTGGAAGAGGCGCGCGGCCTGAAGCGCCTGATCGAGGGCAAGGGCTGGACCCAGAACCAGGCGGCCGAGGCCCTGGGCAAGACCAAGGGCGAGATCAGCGCCACCCTGCGCATCCTGTCGCTGCCCAACGACCTGCTGGAAGGGGTTCTGACGTCAGAACTGGGCCTGGCGCGCAACGCGCTGGTGGAACTGTCGCGGGTGGATGAACCGGCGGTGCGCGACCGCCTGATCCAGTCGGCGCGGTCCGGCACGCTCAGCGTCCGCTCCATCCGTGCTGCCAAGGCGCAGGAGGCCGCACCGGCGGTGGAAGAGGGGCGGCCGTCCAGCGGCATCAGCCAGCCGGGGGTCAACCTGGCCTCGGTGGAACGGCTGTTGAGCAATCTGCGGGGTGTGCGTCCGGCGGCCTTGCGTGATGCCGACCGCGACCGCCTGCGGGCCCTGCGGTCGGCGATCGACGATCTGCTGTCGCGCTAACATTTGCGCCAGCGCAAAGACGAAGCGATTTCACCGTCGTAGGGAAGGGGGGACGCGGGCGATCGGGTCCGCGCCGCCCTTCATGACGGAGAATTCAAGATGCGTTCGCTTCCCTTGGCGCTGGTGGCCCTGTTGACCCTGGCCGGGCCCGCCTTCGGTGCCGAGCATGTGGTCAAGATGTTGAACAAGGGCGCCGACGGCATGTTCGTGTTTGAGCCGGCGTTGTCGAAGATCGCCCCGGGCGACAAGGTGACTTTCCAGTCGGTCGATGCCGGCCATAACGTGGAAAGCATCCCCGGCATGCTGCCCGATGGCGCCCAGCCCTTCACCAGCAAGCCGAGCGAGACCGTTACCATCACCTTCGACAAGCCGGGCGTCTACGGCATCCGCTGCAAGCCGCATTACGGCATGGGCATGGTCGGCCTGATCGTGGTGGGCACGCCCACCAACCTGGACGCCGCCAAGGCGGTGCCGCAGACCGGCAAGGCCAAGGCCGCCTTCGAAAAGCTGCTGGCCGCCGCCAAGTAAGCACGGCGTAAGCTTCTGAAATGGTGACATGAAAAGGCGGGGAGGGGGCTTCCCCGCCTTTTCCTTTTGCGCATCGGTCCCTTCCGTTGACCCTTCCACCCTATTAGTCATATGATAATATTATGGCAGGGTGATCCCCCACGATATCGGCACATGCCGGACGGCGGGACCAAAAGGAAGACGGGAAAAGCATGCGTGACCAGGGCGGGCGCGATCGGCGCGAAATGACGGGTGTGGCCGGAACGGGGCAGGCGGCCGTGGACCGGCGCCGTTTCCTGGCCGCCACGGCCGGCGCCTCGCTTACCGGAATGGCCGGGACGGGCCTGGCCGGTGCCGCACTGGCGGCCCCGGCGGCGGGCGGTCCGGTCAACCTGGCCGTCATCGCCCGCATCGACTGGTCCGACCGTTCCAGCGGTGCCAAGCCCGAGGCCATCAACAGCGGCGCCCAACCCGCCAACTCGGCCGATGAGGCGCAGGGCGCCTTCGGGACGGAGCCGGGCGGCGGCCCCGCCTGGATCGAATATGGCTGGGACGTGCCCGTCCGCACCGACGCGGTGGAGGTTTACTGGTGGCTGGGCGGCTACAAGGGCGCCTTGCCCAAGGCCTGGCGTCTATCGGCGTGGGACGGCCGGCGTTTCGTGCCGGTGCGCGATGTGCAGGGTCTGGGCCTGGCGCCCGACGCCTTCAACCGCGCGACGTTCAAGCCGGTCACCACCACCCGCCTGCGCCTGGACATCGACCCGGCGGACCAGGCCTCGGTGGGCGTGCTGCAATGGCGGGTGTGGAGCCATGGTGCCGCCCCCGTCACCCCACCCCTGGTGACGGCCGGCCTGGACCGCGCCGTCGTGCTGGGCGGTCGCACCTACCTGGACGGCCGCGTGCGCACGCTGGAGACCGCACCGGCGGCGGCGGCCCTGTGGCATAAGGTCAGTGGTCCGGGTGCTGTGGATTTCGCCGACGCCACGCGGGTCGATACCACCGCCCGCTTCGCCGTGCCCGGCGACTATGTGCTGCAACTGGCGGCCAAGTCGGACGGCAAGACCGCCCTGTCGACGCTGAAGGTGCGGGCGGAGACGCCGCCGCCGGACCAGCGTCTGGACGTGGTCTACACCACCCCCTACGCCATCGACAGCCCCCTGTGGTCGGCCCGGGCCAAGGCCCTGATCGTCGACTGGATTCCCCATTGCGTGGACTATTGCGAGCGCACGGACCTGACGGTGGGGCAGGGTGGCCTGGACAATTTCATCGAGGCGGCCAAGGCCCTGCGCGGCGAGGCCCACGGGAAGCACAAGGGCTACGTCTTCTCCAACGCCTGGGTGCACCAGACGGTGGAGTCCATGTGCATCGCCCTGATGGTGGACGCACAGGGTGACAGGGAGATCCTGGCGGCCCAGGATCTGATGCGCCGCAAGCTGGAGGAATGGATTCCCGTCATCCTGGCCGCCCAGGAACCCGACGGCTATCTCCAGACCGCCTACACCCTGGCCGATCGCGCGAAGTGGCCGGCCCGCTGGTCGCCGGCGCAGCGCGGCAACCATGAAGGCTATGTCGCCGGCTATTTCATCGAATCCGCCATCAACCACCACACCCTGACCGGCGGGCGCGACCTGCGCCTGTACAACGCCGCCAAGAAGCTGGCGGATTGCTGGGTCGCCAACATCGGCCCGGGCCGCAAGGACTGGTTCGACGGCCACCAGGAGATGGAACAGGCCCTGGTGCGCTTCGGCCGTTTCGTCAACGACACCGAGGGCGGTGGACGCGGCGACGCCTATATCAGCCTGGCGCGCTTCCTGCTGGACAGCCGCCGCGGCGGTTCCGAATACGACCAGAGCCACCTGCCGCCCGCCCGCCAGTATGAGGCGGTGGGCCATGCCGTGCGCGCCATGTATTTCTATTCCGGCATGGCCGACATCGCCGCCGAAACCCATGACGCGGATTACCAGAGTGCCGTGCTGTCCCTGTGGGACAACATGGTGAACAAGAAATACTACGTCACCGGCGGCATCGGCAGCGGCGACACGTCGGAAGGCTTCGGGGCCAACTACGCCCTGCGCAACGACGCCTATTGCGAGTCCTGCTCCAGCTGCGGGCTGATCTTCTTCCAGTACAAGCTGAACCTGGCCTATCACGACGCCAAGTACGCCGATTTGTATGAAGAGACGATGTACAACGCCCTGCTGGGGTCCACGGCGCTGGACGGCAAAACGTTCTGCTACACCAACCCGCTGATCAACACCGAACGCACGGCGTGGCACGTCTGCCCCTGCTGCGTCGGCAACATCCCGCGCACCCTGCTGATGGTGCCGACCTGGGCCTATGCCAAGGACAAGGCCGGCGTGAACGTCAATCTGTTCATCGGCAGCCGCATCAACGTGGGGGATGTGGCGGGCACCGGGGTGGAACTGGTGCAGAAGACCAACTACCCCTGGGACGGCGCCGTCGCCATGACGGTGAACCCGGAAAGGCCCAACCGCTTCGCCGTGCGCATCCGCGTGCCCGACCGCGCCACCAGCCCGCTTTACACCGCCGTGCCGCCGGTGCGCGGCCTGGAAAGCCTGGTGGTGAACGGCCAGCCGGTGGAATACCGGATGGAGAAGGGCTACGCCGTGGTGGAGCGTGACTGGACGGCCGGCGACCGCATCGACTTCGTCCTGCCCCTGGCGGTGCAGCGCGTGACGGGGGATGACAGGGTGGAGGCGACGCGCGGCCGGGTGGCCCTGCGCTATGGTCCCCTGGTCTACAACGTGGAACGGGCCGACCAGCCCGACATCGACAAGCCCTTGTCGGCCACCGCGCTGACCGCCGAATGGCGGCCGGACCTGCTGGGCGGCGTGGTCGCCATCACGGGGACGTGGCAGGACGGGACGCCCATGCTGGCCATCCCCAACTACGCCCGCATGAACCGCCTCAAAGGGCAGGGTGGTGAGATCGGCGGCACCAATTCCACCGTCGACTACGCCCCCGGATCCCAGGCGCAATCAGCGGTGACCCAGCAGGAGGCGGCGCGCCTGGGCAATGTCACGCATTCACAGGTGTGGCTGACCAAGGCCTGACGGGGGTGCTGGCGCCGGGCGGCTGGTGGGTGCCCCACCACGCCGCACCCGTCACGCCCAAATTTCCATCGCCGGAAGAGGCCCCCGGTTGCTAGATTGACAGCAGGCCTTTCCTGGAACCCTGCCTCTCATGCCTACCGACGTCGCCGTTCAGCCCGCGCACATCCACCTGGTGGAAGATGACACCGACATGGCGCGGGAAATCGCGACCAGTCTGGAGGCGCGCGGTTACGTCGTCAGCGTGTCGGCCACGGCGGATGACGCGCTGGGGGTGCTGCGCGACGACCGCACCATCAACCTGGTGATCGCCGACCGCATGCTGCCCGGCGGCATGGACGGGCTGGACATGGTGCAGCAGCTGCGGGACGAGGGCCTGCCCATCCCCATCCTGGTGCTGAGCGCCCTGGGCTCGGTCGATGACAGGGTGCGGGGCCTGAACGCCGGCGGCGACGATTACCTGACCAAGCCCTTCGCGGTGGAGGAACTGGTGGCGCGGATCGAGGCGCTGCGCCGCCGCCCGGCCGACACCCGTGCCACCATGCTGCGCGTGGGCTCGCTGGAGATGGACCTGCTGAACCGCACGGTACGCCGGAACGGGCGGGAGGTGCCCTTGCTGCCGCGGGAATTCAAGCTGCTGGAATACCTCATGCGCCGGCCGGACCAGGTGATTACGCCGGCCATGCTGCTGACCGACGTGTGGAACTATCGCTTCATCCCCCAGACCAATGTGGTCGACGTGCATATGGGTAAGCTGCGCCACAAGGTGGACGAGGTGGGGGAGTTGCCCATGATCCACCGTGTCCGCGGCACCGGGTTCATGCTTCGTGCCGCGGACTGATCTTTTCCACGCCGCCCCCTTCCGCCGGGCGCTGGGCTTCGCCGCCGCGCTGTCGGTCGGCATGCTGCTGATCTTCGGTTTCATCTACTGGCAGACCAGCGAGGCGGAGACCATCCGCATCCAGGAGGATATCGGGCAGGAGGCGGTGGCCGCCGCCCGCACGCCGTCGGAAACCCTGCTGCCCCATTTGCAGCTGCGCATCCTCAGCGACTATCACCGCGTCACCGTGGCGGCGTGGTTCGATGCGCACGGCAAGCCCATCTACGGCAACATGGCGGCGCTGCCGCCGGACCTGCCGGCCGATGGCAAGGGCCGGCGCCTGGACGTGATCACCACCGACAGCCCCGATCCGCAGCCCGCCATCGTGGCGGCGCAGATGCGGGCCGACGGTGGCACGGTGGTCATTGGCCGCGCCATGGACGAACTGATCGCCCTGCAACGCATCGTCGCCCGTACCCTGGTGATGGGCCTGTTGCCGGCCCTGGCCCTGGTGCTGGGGTCCGGCATCTGGGGCGGGGCCCGGGCATTGCAACGGGTGCAGGCGGTGCAGGAAACCATGGGCCGCATCGTCGGCGGCGATCTGCGCGAACGGCTGCCGGTGTCCGGCCGCCGGGATGATATCGACCGGCTGTCGGACCGGGTGAACCAGATGCTGGACCGCATGGTCCATCTGCTGGATGAGTTGCGGGCGGTGGGTGACAACATCGCCCACGATCTGCGCACGCCGCTGTCGGTCATGCGGGCCAAGCTGGAACGCGGCCTGGGCGCTGAACAGCCGCAGGCATTGCGTGAGACGGTGGAGGCGGCGCTGGTCGACCTGGACCGCGCCTTCGCCATGATCACCGCCCTGCTGCGCATCGCGGAGCTGGAGGACAGCCGCCGCCAGGCGGCCTTCGGCACGGTGGACCTGACCGAGATCGCGAACGAGGTGTTCGAACTGTACGAACCGCTGGCGGAGGCCCAGGGCGTGACCTTGCGGCGCGAGGGCGGGGGGCCCCTGTTCATCGTCGGCGACCGCGATCTGCTGATCGAGGCGGTGGCCAATCTGACGGACAACGCCGTCAAGTTCACCCCCGCCGGCGGCACCGCCACCATCCGCACCCTGATGCTGGACGGGGTGCCCACGGTGCAGGTGGCCGACACCGGTCCCGGCATACCGGAGGATGAGCGGGCGGCGGTGGTGCGCCGCCTCTATCGCCTGGACAAAAGCCGCCACATCCAGGGCAACGGCTTGGGCCTGGCGCTGGTCCAGGCGATTGCAACCTTGCATGGCTTCCAGCTGCAAATCGGTGGCGACCAGAATGGTGCGGAAATCGCCGTGATTTGCCTTGTCCAAAAGGACGAAGAAGTTGTGACCGCAACCACTTAAGGCCTGATTTTCCGCAATTTCCGGCGGTATTTTGCGCCGCAACCAAAAAAATTATTTAATCCCCTTTCCCCTGAACGTCGCCTATTTCCCAAGGTGTTGGGTTCCCGCACCCGCACTTGAGGGATCACGAGACGTGTTGCACCGCACCATGAACGCGCGCCATCGGCGCCCCGCCGACCGCCCCCGCCTTGGCCTGCAGAAGCAGGGGGCGCCGTCATGATCGAGATCGTCAAGATCGCGCTGCGACGCCCTTACACTTTCATCGTCATGGCCATCCTGATCCTGATCTTCGGCGTTTCCGCCGCGGTCAAGACGCCGACGGACATCTTCCCCAACATCGGCATCCCCGTGATCGCCGTGGTGTGGACCTATAACGGCCTGCCCCCCGATGACATGTCGGGCCGCATCGTCAGTTATTACGAACGCTCGCTGACCGCGACCGTGAACAACATCGAACACATCGAATCCCAGTCGATGCAGGGCTACGGCGTGGTGAAGATCTTCTTCCAGCCCACCGTGGACATCAACGCCGCCCAGTCGCAGGTCACCGCCATTTCCCAGACGGTGCTGAAGCAGATGCCGGCGGGCATCACCCCGCCGCAGGTCATCGTCTTCAACGCGTCGTCCGTGCCCATCCTCCAGCTGGCGGTTTCCAGCGACAAGCTGTCGGAAACCAAGCTGAACGACCTGGCGCAGAACTTCATCCGTCCGCAGCTGGTCACCGTCGCCGGCGCCGTGCTGCCCTCCGTCTACGGCGGCAAGGTGCGCCAGGTGCAGATCGACCTGAACCAGCAGGCGCTGCATTCCTACGGCCTGTCGGCCAACGACGTGGTCAACGCCCTGTCGGCGCAGAACCTGATCACCCCGGCCGGCACCCAGAAGGTCGGCAAGCTGGAATACGCCATCGACCTGAACGACAGCCCCAAGCAGATCGCGCCCTTCAACGACATGCCCATCAAGACGGTCAACGGCACCGTCGTCTATATGCGGGATGTCGCCAATGTCCATGACGGCAGCCCGCCCCAGACCAACGTGGTGCACGTGGACGGCAAGAACGCCGTGCTGATGTCGGTGCTGAAGTCCGGTTCCGCGTCCACCCTGGACATCATCAGCGGCGTGAAGGCCAAGCTGCCCGAGGTGGAGAAAAGCCTGCCCGACGGCGTGAAGCTGACCCCCATCGGCGACCAGTCGATGTTCGTGAAGGACGCCGTCAGCGGCGTTATCCGCGAAGGCGCCATCGCCGCCGCCCTGACCGGCCTGCTGATCCTGCTGTTCCTGGGCAGCTGGCGGTCGACCCTGATCATCACCGTGTCCATCCCGCTGGCCATCCTGGCGTCCATCACCACCCTGTCCATCCTGGGCGAGACGATCAACGTCATGACCCTGGGCGGCCTGGCGCTGGCCGTGGGCATCCTGGTGGACGACGCTACGGTGACGATCGAAAACATCAACTGGCATCTGGAACACGGCAAGCCGATCGAAACCGCCATCCTGGACGGCGCCAAGCAGATCGTGGTGCCGGCCACCGTGTCGCTGCTGTGCATCAGCATCGCCTTCGTGCCCATGTTCGGCCTGGGCGGCGTCGCCGGCTACCTGTTCCGCCCGATGGCGGAGGCCGTGGTCTTCGCCCTGATCGGTTCCTACATCCTGTCGCGTACCCTGGTGCCGACCCTGGCCAACTACCTGCTGCGCAACCAGGTGCATGCCGGCGGCCACGCCCACGGCGACATCCATGCCCCCCCTGCCAAGAACCCGCTGGTGCGGTTCCAGCGCGGCTTTGAACGCCGGTTCGAAATCGTGCGGTCGGCCTACCAGGGCCTGCTGCTGCTGGGCCTGAACAACCGCAAGGTCATGATCGGCGGCTTCCTGGTCATCTCGCTGGCCACATTCGGCCTGGCGCCCTTCCTGGGGCAGAACTTCTTCCCCGACGTGGACGGCGGCCAGATCAAGATGCACGTGCGGGCCCAGACCGGCACGCGCATCGAGGAAGTGACCAAGCTGAACGACCGCGTCAACCTGGCCGTCCAGCGCATCATCCCGCCCAAGGACCTGGGTGAGATGGTGGACAACATCGGCCTGCCGGTCAGCGGCATCAACATGGCCTACGGCAACAGCGGCACCATCGGCGTGCAGGATTCCGACATCCTGATCAGCCTGAAGGACGGCCACGCCCCCACCGCCGATTATGTCGATACCCTGCGGCGCGAACTGCCGCGCCTGTTCCCCGGCACCGTCTTCGCCTTCCTGCCGGCCGACATCACCACCCAGGTGCTGAACTTCGGCCTGCCGGCGCCGCTGGACGTGCAAATCTCAGGCAACGATCTGGACACCAACCGGATCTACGCCAACAAGCTGCTGGCCAAGATCGCCCGTATCCCCGGCGTCGCCGACGCCCGCATCCAGCAGGCCTTCCAGCTGCCCTCCCTCAAGGTGGACGTGGACCGGTCGCTGGCGGGCCTGGTCGGCCTGACGGAAAAGGACGCCGCCACCACCATGCTGGACACGCTGGCCGGCAGCAGCCAGACGGCGCCGACCTATTGGCTGGACCACAAGAGCGGCATCTCCTACCCCGTGTCGATCCAGACGCCGCAGCGCGACATCGACACCATGGGCGGGCTGCAGACCATGCCCTTGTCCGCCACCAACTCCAACCAGCTGCTGGGCGGCATCGCCCGGATCAGCCGGGGCCGCGAGGACGCGGTGGTCAGCCACTACAACATCCGCCCGGCCATCGACATCTACGCCACCCCCCGTGGCCGCGATCTGGGCGCCGTCAACGCCGATGTGCAGAAGGCCATCGACAGCATGGCGGCCGACCTGCCCCGCGGTGCCCATGTCGAGGTGCGGGGCCAGGTGACGACCATGACCAGCGCCTACAGCCAGCTGTTCGTGGGCCTGGCCTTCGCCGTCGTGCTGATCTACCTGCTGATCGTCGTGAACTTCCAGTCGTGGGTCGATCCGTTCGTCATCGTCATGGCGCTGCCGACGGCGTTGTCCGGCATCGTCTGGATGCTGTTCACCACCGGCACCACCCTGTCGGTGCCGGCATTGACGGGCGCCATCATGTGCATGGGTGTGGCCACCGCCAACTCCATCCTGGTCATCAGCTTCGCCCGTGAACGGCTGGCGGCCGGCGTGGACGCCTTCAGCGCCGCGATGGAGGCCGGCTACACCCGCTTCCGCCCGGTGTTGATGACGGCGCTGGCCATGATCATCGGCATGTTGCCGATGGCCATCGAGCCCGGCCAGAACGCGCCCCTGGGGCGTGCCGTGATCGGCGGCCTGGTGTTCGCCACGCTGGCCACCCTGTTCATGGTTCCCGCCATGTTCAGCCTGGCCCACGCCAACGATCACAAGCGCGCCGCGGCGGGGCAGGGCGAAGCCCACCCCGAACCGGCCCACGTTTGATCCCGCATAGCCTGCCCCCAGATACCGCCCGATCCGGAGTAGACCCAATGTCCACGGCACACATCCAGACCCCCAACCCCCGCCGCCTGGCCCTGCTGGGCGTCACCGCCCTGGTGGCCGCCGGCGCCATCGTCGTGTTCGGCATCACCACCCGCGCCCATGCGGACAAGGAACTGGTGCAGTGGAACGCCGACCAGGCCATCCCCACGGTGGCGCTGGCCAACGTCACCCGGGACACCAAGGCGCAGGTCCTGTCCCTGCCCGGCACCTTGCAGGCCTACAACAAGGCGCCGATCTACGCCCGGGTCAGCGGTTACCTGAAAAGCTGGGACAAGGACATCGGCGCCCATGTGAAGGCGGGCGACCTGCTGGGCACCATCGACACGCCCGACCTGGACCAGCAGCTGGAACAGGCCAAGGCGCAGCTGGCCCAGGCCCAGGCCCAGGCGAAGCTGGCGGATCTGACGTCAAAGCGCTGGGCGGCGCTGGTGGAATCACAGTCCGTGTCGCAGCAGGCGGCGGATGAGAAGGTGGGCGATGCCGCGGCCAAGCAGGCGGCGGTGGAAAGTGCGGCGGCCAACGTCCGCCGGCTGGAAACCCTAACGGCGTTCAAGCGCATCGTGGTGCCGTTCGACGGCATCGTCACCGCCCGCACCACCGACATCGGCGCCCTGATCAGCGCCGGTGGCGGTGGCGGGCCGGAACTGTTCGAGGTGTCGGACCTGCACGTCCTGCGCCTATACGTCCAGGTCCCGCAGTCCTTCGCCGGCCTGCTGAAGCCGGGCGTCAAGGCCACCTTCACCCTGCCGCAATATCCCGGCCGGACGTTCGAAGCGACGCTGACCACCACGGCCAACGCCATGAACACGGCCAATCGCAGCATGCTGGTGGAACTGCAGGCCGACAACAAGGACGGCCTGCTGACTCCCGGCACCTACGCCGACGTGCACTTCCAGGTGCCGGCGGACGCCAACATGGTCAGTGTGCCGGCCACCGCCCTGGTGACCGGCGACACGGGTGTCCAGTTGGCGGTCGTGGGTGCGGCCGGTACGCCCAACGCCGGCAAGGTGGTGCTGAAGCCGGTGCAGCTGGGCCGCGACATGGGCGACACGGTCGAGGTGGTGGCCGGCCTCAGCCCCGGCGACCAGGTGATCGACAGCCCGCCGGAAACCCTGAACAGCGGTGACGAGGTGCGCCTGGCCGCCGGTTCCACCGGGCAGGCCGGCAAGATGGCCGACAACGCGGCCCCGGCGGGGTCGGACAAGGTGAAGGCGGATCGGTGATGAGCACGCGCACAACCAAATACCTGCTGGCCGGCGGTGCCTTGCTGGCGCTGGCGGCGTGCAACTTGGCGCCGGACTATCAGCCGCCCAGCCTGACCCTGCCGCCGGCCTTCAAGGAAGCCGGTGGTGCCCCCTGGGGCCCCGCCCAGCCGGCGGACGCGACGACGCGCGGCCCCTGGTGGACGGCGTTCAACGACCCGGTGCTGAATGGCCTCGAGGACAAGATCGAGACCGCCAACCCCAGCCTGGCGGTGGCCCTGGCCCGCTATGACGAGGCTCGGGCGGACGCGGCCTCGATGTCGGCCGGCCTGCTGCCGCGCGCCGACCTGAACGCCAGCATCACCAACAACCGCCAGTCCGAGGATCGGCCCCTGCGGTCGCGCACCCAGCAGGACGTCTACGGCAACAACACCATCGGCGGCACCGCGTCGTATGAGGTGGATTTGTGGGGCAAGGTGCGCAACCAGGTGACGGCCGGCCGGGCCGCGTCACAGGCCAGTGCCGCCGACCTGGCGTCGGTGCGCCTGGGCCTGCAGGCGGAACTGGCCACCGACTATTTCGCCCTGCGCGGCCTGGACGACCGGGCGCAGATCCTGGCCGACACGGTGACGGCCTATGAAAAGCAGCTGAGCCTGACCCAGACCATGTTCAAGGGCCACATCGTGGCCGGCATGGACGTGTCGCGGGCCGAGACCCAACTGGATAGCGCGCGGTCGCAGGTGTCCCAGATCGCGTCCCAGCGGGCGCAGATGGAACACGCCATCGCCGCCCTGGTGGGCTTGGCCCCGGCGGAATTCAGCCTGACGGCGGCCTCCTGGAACCCCAGCCTGCCGGCCGTGCCCACGGGCCTGCCCTCCAGCCTGCTGCAACGGCGCCCGGATATCGCGGCGGCGGAACGCGACGTGCTGGCGGCCAACGCCGGCATCGGCGTGGCACGCGCGGCCTATTACCCCGACCTGACCCTGCAGGCCAGCGGCGGGGTGGAGAACACCGGCTTCAACCTGTTCAAGCTGCCCATGACCTTCTGGTCGGTGGGCCCGGGCGTGACCCTGCCGCTGTTCGACGGCGGCCGTCTGGACGCCGGCCTGGCCAAGGCGGTGGCCCAGCATAACGAAGCCTCCGCCCAATATCGCGGCACCGTCCTGACCGCCTTCCGCGAGGTGGAGGACAACCTGGCCGCCATCCGCCTGCTGGGCCAGGCCGCGAAGGAAGAGGACGCCGGCACCGGGGCCGCCCAGCGCACGCTGGACATGGCCATGAACCTCTACCGCGACGGCGCCGACAGCTACCTGGACGTGGTGACCGCCCAGACCGCCTTGCTGGAGGCGCAGCAGAGCAGCCTGGACCTGCACACCCGCCAGGTGCAGGCTGACGTCGCCCTGATCCGCGCGCTGGGTGGCGGCTGGGACGTCAAGTCCCTGCCCTCCCAGGAAGAGGCGGCGACCCTGCCGGAGGACACCAAGGCGCCGTAAGTTGAAATCCGATGGAGGCCAGGCATGGATGATGTCATCGTTCACGCTTGGCCCATCGGAGATCATGCCATGCGCACGGCCCTTGTTCTCGACGATGATCTCGTTATGAGGGCGCAGGCCCTGACCGGGATCACTGGAAAGAGCCAAGCGGCTGGCCCTTCTTGGGGGTAGCCAGCCGGACTTGACGATAACACCCAGGCGGCGTTCCGTTCAGGATTGATGCCGCCGGCAAAACAAAGGCCCGGTCCCTTCGCAGGGGCCGGGCCTCGCTTATTGAGTCAGGCGGTTATCAGTGGTGGGCGTGGGCCTCGGCCAGGCCGCCGGCACCGTCGCTGATGCCGATCTTCACGTTTTCCATCATGCCGTTGTCCTCATGGTCCAGGATGTGGCAGTGCAGGACGTATTCGCCGATGTACCGCTCATACCGGGTGCGGACGATCAGGCGATAATACCCTTGCGGGTTCTCGCTCAGGGGGGCCTTGACCTTGGTCTTGACCCACAGCGTGTCCTTCCAGGTGCCGCGCAAGCCGGCGTACTGGCTGTCGCCATCGGCCTCGACATAGCCGGGGGCGCTAACGTCGTTGCCCTGTGGGTCCAGGATGGCGACGATCTGGAAGGGGTTCACGTGGATGTGGAAGGGATGCTCCACCCCATAGGACCGCAGTTCCCACTGCTGCGCCGTGCCCAGGATCAGGGACCGGTCGATACGGTCGGGCTGGTAGGGGGCGGCCCCGTCGGGAACCCAGAAGCCTTTGTCGGTCTTCACCGTCTTGAAGCTTTTGCCCACGGTGAAGGAGAAGCCCTGCGGGTTGGGCTCTATGCCCTGGCCCAGGTAGAACACCATTTCCTGCAACGGTGTGCTCGCCACTTCCGCCTCGGTGATGGTGGGGTGGGGCACGAAGCGGGTCAGGCGGGGGGCGGGCTTGCCGTTGCTGTCCTTGGCCTGCAGGTCGGCGACGATTTCGGTCTTCACGTCGGCCGGCATGGTGCGGTTGGCCGCCGCCACCAGGGTGTCGACCAGGGTCTTGATCGGGTCCTTGGTGGGGGTGCCGCCACGGACGGCGACGATGCCCAGCAGGTTGGCCGGCGTCGGCAACTGGCTGACGGTGGAGGCGGAGGGGTCGGCCTTTTCCGTCATGCAGTAGTTGCCGGCCTCCGGGAACACCACCAGCAGGTCATAGCGATAGCCCGGCTGCAGGACGGTGTCCTCCTTGGTCAGGGTGCTGCCCATGGTCAGGCCGTCGGCCGCCACCACCTGGTAGGGTACCGCCGGACCGCCGCAATTGGTGTCCAGGAACTGCGCCAGCGTCGCCTTGGTCGGCAGGGCGGACGGGTTGGCGCCGGGCGTCATCTTGTGGAATTCCACGTTGATGGTCTCACGCACGCCGGCATGGATCAGGCGCCAGCGTTCCACCGTGCCCGCCTGCACGTCGCTGAAGGTGGGCAGGACGGCGCCGTTGATGCTGGTCCAACGGTTGGAAAGCCCCCATTTGTTGGGCCCGAACAGGCTGTAATCCTCAATCACGCCCACCTGGTCGGGCTTGCAGTCGAAGGTCGGTTTGCCGTCGGCGCCGGTGCAGGCGTATTCGATCTGCTGGAACAGGACCGTGCGGTCCTTGAACGACTGGCCGTTGGCGGCGATCAGCAGGGTGTCCAGGTCGCCGTTGACCTTCACCACGCTGCCGTTGGCCCCGGCCTTGTTGGCAGGCTTGCGGTCGCCATGGATGATCAGGGCGCCGGCCATGCCGCTGGCCACCTGGATGGCGGTGGAGCCGTGCTGGTGCGGGTGGTACCAGAAGGTGCCGGCCGGATGGTCGGCCGGGATGTTGTATTCGTACTGGAAGCTGACCGTCGGCTTGATGGAGATCAGCACGTTGTCGCTGTTCCCCGTCGGGCTGACCCACAGGCCGTGGGAATGCAGGTTGGTGGTGTTGAAGCAGTGCGGCGTGTTGATGGTGGGCACGTCGCCGCAGTTCGGTTCGGCCGGCAGGTCGTTGTGCAGGGTGATGCGCACGGTGTCGCCCGGCGTCACGTTGATTTCCGGCGCCACGAAGGGCGTGCCCGGCGACACCCCGGTGCCGACATAGCTGCGCAGGTGCACCCGCTGGTAACGCTGCTGGCCAGGATCGTACAGGGCTGAATCGCTGTACTGGATATGCAGGTCGTAGGCCCGCTCCTTACCGGCGTGGGGCTCGGCAGTGGTGGCCAGGCTCAAGGCCGACGCGGCCTTGGGCAGGCCGGGCGTGGTGGCGGACCCCACGGACGGGGCCGTCTGCGGCAGGGATGGGGGGTTGGCGAAGGTGGTCTGCGCCGACGCCGCCTGCGTCAGCAGTGCGCTGACCGCCACCGTGGCCAGGCCGGCGCCCAGCCTTTCAATCCTGGTTGTCCTTGGTCTTTTCATGCGCATGGTTTGCCCCCGCTTTGGCGGCGTCGCCGCCTTTGGTTGAATCATTTTGGGGGAATTTAGCAGATGGCGCGTCAACGTCCACCCGTTAAACGGGTATATGTCGCAATTTAGACATTTCGATACGTGCGCACCCTCCGGCAGGCAGGGGCTGGGCAGGCGCCCGATGCTGGCGTTAGACTGGCAGGGACAACCATTCCCTGAGGCGAAGGACCCATGGCGCGAACCGAACATCTGGCCGACTTCATCCGCGGCCTGCCGAAAGCCGAACTGCACCTGCACATCGAGGGCAGCCTGGAACCGGAACAGATGTTCGACTTCGCCCGCCGCAACCGGGTCGACCTGCCGTTCCGGTCGGTGGAAGAGGTGCGCCAGGCCTACGCCTTCACCAACCTGCAGGACTTCCTGGACATCTATTACCAGGGCGCCCAGGTCCTGCGGACGGAGGAGGACTTCCACGACCTGGCGCTGGCCTATTTCCGCCGCCTGGCGGCTGATGGCGGCGTGCATGCGGAGATCTTCTTCGATCCCCAGACCCACACCGACCGGGGCATTCCCTTCCCGGTGGTGGCCGACGGCCTGCTGGCCGGCATGGCGACGGCGGAACGCGAGCTGGGGATTTCGTCCAAGCTGATCCTGAGTTACCTGCGCCACCTGGATGAGGATGCGGCCTTCGCCACCTTGCGCCAGGCGGAACCGTACCTGGACCGCATCGTCGGCGTCGGCCTGGATTCATCCGAGGTCGGGCACCCACCGGCCAAATTCGAGCGCGTGTTCCAGGCCTCAAAGGAGCGTGGGCTGAAGATTGTGGCGCACGCAGGTGAGGAAGGGCCGCCGGACTATGTCTGGCAGGCGCTGGACCTGCTGGGCGTTGACCGCATCGACCACGGCAACCGCGCGCTGGAGGATGCGGCCCTGACCGACCGGCTGGTGGCGGAGGAAATGACCCTGACCGTGTGTCCGCTGTCGAACCTGAAGCTGTGCGTGGTGCCGGACCTGGCGGCCCATCCCCTGGCCCGCATGCTGGATCTGGGATTGCGGGCCACGGTGAACGCCGACGACCCGGCGTATTTCGGCGGCTATCTGCTGGACAACTACACCCGCACGGCGGCGGCGCTGGATCTGACGGCGGCGCAGCTGGTGCAACTGGCCCGCAACAGCATCACTGGCTCCTTCCTGGATGAGGCGGCGCAGGCGCCCCACCTGGCGCGGCTGGACGGGCTGGCTTAAAGCCCCAGCCACACCCCCGCCGCCATGATGGCCAAGGACAGGGCCACCAGCACGCCCCACAGCGGCAGGATGAAGCGTATCCAGGTACCGAAGCCGACGCGGGCGGCGGCCAGGTAGGCCAGCAGCATGCCCGAGGTGGGGGTGACCATGTTGGTCAGGCCGTTGCCGAACAGGAAGGCCATCACCGTCATCTGCCCGCCCACGCCCGCCATGTGGGCGATGGGCGCCAGGATGGGCAGGCTGACGGCGGCCTTGCCGGAGGTGGAGGGGATCAGCACGTCCAGCGCCATCTCCACCACCGTCAGGCTTTGCGCCACCAGCACCGGCGCCTGTTCCGACGTCAGGCCGGCCAGGGCGTTGATGATGGTGTCCAGCACCATGCCGTCCTTCAGCACGATCTCGACGGCACTGGCCAGGCCCACCAGGAAGCCCGCCAGAAGCATGCTTTTCATGCCGTCGGTGTAGGCCTCCGCCGCCCGCGATCCCGAAAGGCCGCCGGCCAATGAGATCAGGATGGCCAGCACGATGTAGAAGGCGCCCACCTGGACGTTGCCCCAGCCCAGTTCCAGCCCGCCATAGGGGATGACCGCCATGGCCAGGGCCAGCAGGCCCAGCACGCCGGCGTGGCGTGGCGACAGGCGCGCGCTGTGGGGCACATGCGCCGGCACCCTGTACCCTGTGCGCCGCAAATGGCGCATCACATACAGAACGCCCAGGGTCATGAAGCCGAGGTAGACGGCCAGGCGCAATCCCATGCCGCTGAACGGTGCCACCCCGGCGATGGGCTGGGCCACCAGCAGGGCCACCGGGTTGGTGACCGACGCCAGATAGCCGATCTTGGCCGCCACCGTCACCACCGCCACGGCGAACAGGGGCGTCAGGCCCATGCTTTCGGCCAGCACGACGATCACCGGGATGATGACGACGAATTCCGAGATCATGCCCAGGAAGGTGGCACCCACGGAAATGACCGCCATCAGGATGGGCGCCAGCACATAGGCGTTGCCCCGCACCAGGGACAAGAGGCGGGCGACGCCGGCATCCAGGGCGCCGGTGGCGCGCAGCACGCCGAACATGCCGCCGGAAAACATGATCATGAAAAACAAATTGGCGGTGGCGGCCAGGCCGGCGGGGATGGACAGGGCCACCCCCGCCACGCTGGCGGGATAGGCCAGGGCGGCACCGCTTTTGTGCGGGCTCAGCAGGGCGTCCACGCCATAGGCCTTGGGCACGGCGTGGAAGGTGCCGGGCACCACCAGCTTGTCCGCCCCCCGCGCGAATTCGCCCGAGGGCACCAGATAGGTCATCAGGGCGGCCGCCAGGATGATCAGCATCATCATCGTGACCGGATGGGGCATGCGGCCGTGGGCGTGGCTTACCTTTGTAGGCAACCCTTGTTCATGGGTCGCCCCGTTTTCCAATGCCGCCATTTCTTGCCCCTGCCTTGCCCTGTTTATCGAACGCTTGGGGCCAAGATTTGCACGAATAGGGACGTTTATTTAACTCTATAACCAATCTGCATAGGATCCTCGAATTTCTTCATAAGATTGTCGGCATCGATTCCGGCTGTTTATCTGCCCCCACACAGGGAACTTCCCAATCAAGGGAGCTTCGGTCCCGGCCAAGGCGGCGCCCCGCGAACGATGGGCGCCCCACCGGGATGTCATGGGAACGGGGGATAAAGAAATGAAAATGGGCAGCACGACAGTTGGGTCCCGCATCCGCCAGGCCGTCGGCCTTGGCCTCTTCATGTCCACCAGCCTGCTGGCGCTATCCGGGGGCGCTTATGCCCAGCAGGCGGCCAAGGCGCCGGCCGATGACGAGTTGCAGGAAATCGTCATCACCGGCACCCACATCAAGGGCCAGGACGCCCAGGCGGTGGGCAACATCCAGAGCCTGACGGTGGACGATATCCAGCAGGCGGCGCCTTTGTCGGTGGGCGACCTGCTGCAGGCCCTGCCGTCGGTGGGTGTCAGCCTGAATTCCAACGGCACCCAGGGTACGTCCTTCGGCGTCAGCTCCATCAACCTGCGTTACCTGGGCAGTGCCGAGGGCAGCGGCAACCGCACCCTGGTGCTGGTGGACGGCCACCGCTGGGTCAACGCCGTGGGCGGCCGCGGCTTTCGCGACTTCGTCGACCTCAATACCATCCCGGTGGGCCTGGTGGAGAATATGGAGGTGCTGAAGGATGGTGCCTCGGCCATCTACGGTGCCGACGCCATCGCCGGCGTGGTCAACATCCACCTGAAGTCCGATTTCGAAGGCGTGCGCGGCAATTTCCAGTCCGGCATCTCCTCCAACGGTGATGGGCGCAGCCTGGCGGGCGACGTCACCATCGGGCACAAGCTGGGCCGGGGCAACCTGCTGTTCTCCGCCGACATCGTGGATGAGCTGCCCATCCTGACGGCCGACCGCGACCTGACGCGGACGGCCCTGACGGCCCCCACCAGCCCGCCCATCAGCCCGCGCGGCCTGTACAACCTGCCCGGCGTATCCTCCTCCACCCTGACCCGCATCGCCGGCACCGACGGTAGCGCCACCGGCGACTTCCGCACCGCCGCCCTGCCGGGCGACTATTTCAACACCCTGGTCCAGGGCAAGGACGCGGTGGGGCCCAGCACGCGCTATGGCACCTTCCTGCGCTACACCACCGACATCACCGACGACATCAGCGGCCACGTGGAATTCCTCTACAACCACCGCCGCTCTTCCCAGCTGTATTCTCCCTATCTGCTGGACGTGAACGGCAGCCAGGGTTTCGCCATGCCGGCCGACCAGGCCTACAACATCTTCGGCAAGGCGTTCTCCGGCTCCAGCTTCCGCCTGCGCCGCTACATGGAAGAGATCGGCGACCGCCAGAACGTGCAGGAGGTGAACACCTGGCGGGCGGATGCCGGCCTTGAGGGCAAGGTGCATTTGTGGGGCGACTGGAACTGGGACGCCTTCGTCTCCTACTCGAAGAACGAGGCCACGTTCGACGCCTCCAACAACGTCAATTACGACCATCTGGCCTTGGCCCTGGGCTCACCCACCCGCTGTGCCGCCACCGCCGGCTGCGTGCCGCTGAACATCTTCGGCAAGATCACGCCGGCGATGGCGAACTACATCCGCTACAACGCGCATGACGAGGATGGGGTGTCCCAGACCTCGGCCGAATTCAACCTGTCGCGCAGCCTGTTCACCCTGCCGGCGGGCGACGTCATGGCGGCGGCCGGTGCCTCCTACCGCCGGGAATACGGCTATGACACCCCGGACGCGGTGGTGAACGCCACACCGGTCTACGTCACCGGCCTGACGGAGACGTCGGCCGCCACCCGCAACCCCACCAGCGGCAGCTACAACACCAAGGAAGGCTACGTCGAGGTCGATGTGCCGCTGCTGCGCGACCTGCCGGCCATCTACAAGCTGGATGTGGACGGGGCGCTGCGCTACTCGGACTACAGCACCTATGGCGGCAACACGACCAAGAAGGCCGGTGTCGCCTATCGCCCGGTGGCCGACCTGCTGTTCCGCGGCAGCTATTCCGAAGGCTTCCGGGCGCCGTCCATCCTGGAATTGGACCAGGGCGGCCGTAACACCCAGTTCCAGGCCATCGACCCCTGCAACGGCGGCGGCAAGGGCCTGGCCGGCTGCGCCAGCGTGCCCACCAGCTACAGCCAGTACAATTACGGCAACGGCCTGATCAACGGGTCCACCGGCGGCAATCCCAACCTGAAGCCGGAAACCTCGCGCACCGACAGCGTCGGTGCCGCTTTCACGCCCGGCTGGCTGAAGGGCGCCAGCGCCACGGTGGACTACTTCGCCATCGAGGTCGACAACGCCATCTCCAGCGAGACGGCGCAGCAGATCCTGACCAGCTGCGCCAATCTGGGCGGCAGCGCCTGCAGCCTGATGCAGCGCGACCCCACCACCGGCCAGGTCGTCAACGTCCTGCAGGCGGTGACCAACTTCAGCAAGATCAAGGAAAAGGGCCTGGACGTCTCGCTGGGCTACACCTTCGACAGTGGTTTCGGTCTGTTCACCACCGGCGTCAACGCCTCCCGCCTGTTCCAGTTCGACAACTACATTCCCCAGCCCGACGGCACCATCCTGCGCCAGGAACTGGCTGGCCATTCCGACCAGCCGCGCGCGACATATCCCTACTGGAAGGGCCAGGCCTCCATCCGCTGGAACCAGGATGACGACGGTCCCTGGGGTGCCGGCTGGAAGGCGCGCTACATCGGCACCTCGCGCGACATTCCCAACAACACGGTCAACGGCGGCCACATCCCGGCCATCGTCTACCAGGACGTCCAGGTCAGCTACGACTTCCGCGACCTGCTGACCAAGGTGACCCTGGGCGTGGACAACATCTTCAACGTCCAGCCGCCGGCGTCGGCCGCCAACAACCCCATCAATTTCGACATGTACACCTACGACGTGCGCGGCACCTACATGTACATGCGCCTGTCGTTCCGTATGTAAAGCGAAGTTGACGTATTCCGGCGGGCCATCGGGTCCGCCGGTCGTTTTCGGATTTCCTGCCTGAAGGTGGCCTACGCCATGACCCCTTTCCCCCCGGTTGAAGACGTCCATGTCGACCGCGACGTGCCCGTCGCCATGCGCGACGGGGTGACGCTGGTGGCCGACATCTACCGCCCCGTGGTGGCGGGTGCCGTCTGGGACCGGCCGTTGCCGGTGCTGCTGGAGCGCACGCCTTATGACAAGCGCGGCGTGGTGCTGTCGGAAATCAGCGTGGCCGACCCCACGCCCCGCCCCCGCGCCCAGGTGGCCGCCGCCCTGGTGCGCGCCGGTTATGTCGTCATGATCCAGGACGTGCGCGGCCGCTATGGCTCCGCCGGCGTGTTCGCCAAGTACGTGAATGAGGCGGAGGACGGCTTCGACACCCTGGGCTGGATCGGGGCTCAGCCCTGGTGCGACGGCCGGGTGGGCACCTATGGCCTCTCATACTGCGCCCATGTGCAGACGGCGGCGGCGGCGCTGGCGCCCCCCAACTTGGCCTGCATGATGGTGGATTCCGGCGGCTTCGCCGAGGCGTATCACGCCGGCATCCGCCAGGGCGGCGCGTTTGAGCTGAAGCAGCTGACCTGGGCCTATCGCCACGCCCTGCTGTCGCCGGCGGCGGAGCGTGAGCCCGCCATCCACGCCGCCATCGCGGCGCAGGACATTGCCGACTGGGTCAGGCGCTGGCCTTGGGATCGCGGCCACTCCCCCATCTCGCCGGTGCCGGAGTTCGAGGCCTACGTCCTGGAACAGGCGCGGCATGGCGAGTTCGATGATTACTGGCGCCAGTCGGGCCTGGGCCTCGCCCGGCATTACGCCGCCATGTCGGACGTGCCCACCCTGCTGATGTGCAGTTGGTACGACCCCTACGCGTCGGCCACCCTGTGGAATTACGATGGCATCACGCGGCACAAGCGGGGCCCCGTGCATCTGCTGATGGGCCCGTGGACCCACGGGCGGCGGTCGGAAACCTTCGCCGGCGACGTGGATTTCGGCGCGTCCGCCACCCTGGACGGCGCCATCGCGCCGGATTTCGACACCTTCCGCATCCGCTGGTTCGACCGCTGGCTGAAGAACGCCCCAACCCCGGATGAGGCGCCGGTGCGGGTGTTCGTCATGGGTGGCGGGTCGGGCCGCCGACGCGCGGAAGATGGCCGGCTGGACCACGGCGGCGCCTGGGTCGAGGCGCCCGCCTGGCCGCCAGCGGGCACGGTGCCCACCGCCTATCATCTGCACGCCGACGGCCGGCTGGACCCGGCTTTGCCGGAGGCGGGCCCGGCCAGCCTGGCCTACGACTATGACCCCGACCGCCCCGTGCCCACCATCGGCGGCGCCACCGCCTCGGGCGCCCCGGTGATGGAGGCCGGGGCCTTCGACCAGGTGACGACGGCGGAGACCTATGGCGCCGCCGCCCCCTTCGGCCCGCTGGCCGACCGCGATGACGTGCTGGTGTTCCAGACCCCGCCGCTGGACCGTGACCTGACGGTGGTGGGTGACCTGAAGGCGGTGCTGCATGTCGGTTCCGACCAGCCCGACACCGACTTCACGGTCAAGCTGGTGGACGTGCACCCGCCCAGCGCCGACTATCCCCGGGGCTACGCCATGAATTTGGCCCACGGCATCCTGCGGGCGCGCTACCGCCAGGGTTGGGAACGGGCGGTGATGATGGAACCGGGCCGGGTTTACGAGGTGACCATCGCCCTTTTCCCCACCGCCAACCGCTTCTTGGCCGGCCACCGCCTGCGGCTGGAGGTGTCCAGCAGCAATTTCCCCCATTTCGACGCCAACCCCAACAGCGGCGGGCCGCAAGGGGTGCCGGGTCCCAAGGCGGTGGCGCGTAACCGTGTGCACCTGGATGTGGCCCACCCCTCGCGTCTCATCCTGCCCGTGCTGGCCGACTAGGAAAGGGATAGCCCATGCCCGTCAGGATCGACCGTCGCCGTCTGTTGATGGGCCTGGGCATCGCCGGGCTGGTGCGGCCCGCGTGGGGTGCGGCGGGGGCCTTGCGCATTACCGCCACCGGCCAGGCGCTGCTGCGCGCCGATGTCGCCGCCCGGCCCTATGACGGCTTCGCGGCCCTCGCTGCCCGGCTGCGGTCGGCCGACGTGGTGTTCACCGAACTGGAAACCGCGCTGGACGGTCCCGGCGCCGGCCCGCCCCAGCGGGATGCGGAGCTGGAGCACGCCTCGGGCCCGGCGGTGCTGGCCACCCTGCGCGCCCTGTCGGTGAACCTGGTGGCCACCGCCGGCAACCATGCCTTTGACCTGGGCACCGGCGGCATCCTGTCGACGCTGGCGGCGCTGGATGCCGCCGGCCTGGCCCATGCCGGCACCGGTGTCGACCGCGCCGCGGCTGTCACTCCGGCCGTGGTGGCCACGCCCGCCGGCCGGGTGGCGCTGGTCGCCATGGCCGCCGGCAAGGTGCGTGAGGGCGGGGCGGCCCTGGACGGCCGGCCAGGCGTCAATGAGATCCGCCGCAATGCCGACGGCAGCTTCAATGCGGAGGATGAGGTCCTGGTCCTGTCCGCCATCGCGCGGGCCGCCGGGCGGGCGGACATCGTGCTGGCCTATCACCACAACCATTATTGGGCTGACGATCCGACGGCGACGCCGCCCTGGCTGGCCGCCTGGGCGCGGCGCTGCGTCGATGCCGGGGCGCACGCCTTCATCGGCCATGGCCATCCGGCCTTGCAAGGGGTGGAACTCTATCGCGGCCGGCCCCTGCTGTACGACCTGGGCGGCCTGTTCTTCCAGACGCGCACGCCGCCCGGCCATTACCCGCCCGAGGCCTGGCAGAGCGTGCTGGCGGAAATGACCTTCCGCGACGGCCGGCTGGCGGCGCTGGACTTGGTGCCATTGGCTTTGAATGAGATGCCGGACACCAGCGGCGATCCCGATAGCCGGGGGCTGCCCCGCCTGGCGTCGGGGGACGAGGCCGCCGCCATCCTGGACCGCGTAATCGCCAAATCCGCCGCCTTCGGTACGCGGCTGGTGCGGACCGGCGACCGCGCGGCACTTATTGTGTAGAAGGATGAAGGGGCGGCAAAACGGGGGCAGGGACGGTGAAGCTGAATTTGCGGGCGCTGGAGGCATTCCGCCTGATCCTGGCCACCGGGTCGGGTTCGGCCGCCGCGCGCCAGATCGGCATCAGCCAGCCGGCCGTCAGCCGCCTGATCACCCGTTTGCAGAACGATGTCGGCTTTGACCTATTCTATCGTGAGCGCGGCCGCCTGGTGCCCACGCCCGAGGCGCTGATCCTGTCGAACGAGGTGGAAACGGCGCTGGCCCGCCTGGACCAGGTGGCGTCATTGGCGCGCAACATCGGCCAGCTGGACATTGGCGAGCTGCGCATCGTCGGCCCCCCCAGCCTGGTGGAGGGCAGCCTGTCCGCCATCATCGCCGGTTTCCTGGGCAAGCACCCGAACCTGAAAATCTCCATCCATCCGCAGGACGCCGAAACCACCCGGGAGATGGTGGCGACCAAGGAGGCGGAGTGCGGCTTCGCCAAGCTGCCCATCGATCATCCCGGCTTGCGGGCGGAGGTGGTGGTGACGTCCGAATCCGTCTGCGTGCTGCCGCCCGACCACCCCCTGGCGGCGCGTGAGGTGATCACCCCGCCCGACCTGCGCGGTGTGCCGCTGGTGCTGTTGGGCCAGGGGCCGGTGTCGCGGGCCGGGTTGGACAGCGTGTTCCGCAAGGCCGGCTTCTCGCCCCGCGTGCGGCTGGAAACCCGTAGCGTGGCCTCGGCCTGCGCCTTCGCCGCTCATGGCGTGGGTGTCGCCATCGTCAACGAATTCATGGCGCGGGAATATGCCTGGCGCGGTGTACACCTGCGCCGCTTCCGCCCGCGCGTGCTGCACCACTACGCCTTCATCACCGCCAGCGCCACGCCGATGGCCAAGGTGACGGCGGCCTTCCTGGCCCATTGCCGCGACGCGCTGAAAAGTGACGCCTTGCAGGATGAGGTGCTGGCGGCCGGGGACGACTGACCGCCTGGCCTCGTTCTACCTCCCTGGCCGGGTGCGCCAGGCGGCGGACGCGCGGTCCATGAAGGCATCCGGCTGGATCGGGGGCAAGGCCTGGGCCGCGTCGGAAAAGAAGGACTGGCCCGCCCATAGGCCGTGATCGCCGACCATGAAGAAGCGGCGCTTGGCCCGGGTCAGCGCGACATTCAGAAGATTGGGCTTTGATGCCGCCCACTGCGCCGCCCCTTGGGTTTCCGCGTCGGTGCCCAGGACCATGATCACGGTATCCTCCTCCTTGCCCTGGAAGGTGTGTACCGTGCCGATCCGGGCGGACCAGCGATTCAGGACGCTGGCGGTCGGGTGGGGTCCGTCATCCCACACCCCGGAGCCCAGGCTGATCGCCCTGACCAGTTTCTCCTTCACCTCCTTGAAGGGGGAAATCACGTAGACGTCCGGCAGCGTGCCGAACTCCGCATATGTCGCTGCCAGCAGGCGCGCCACGAAGGCGGTCTGTGCCGGCACCGACTGCCGTCCCTCGACCGTCCCGCCGATGTCGATCCAGGCGGAGGCGCCGAAGAACGGCGCGGCATCCCCCGGGGGCAGACGGTGGTCGGGACCGAACACCATCTTGCCCTGGTAGGCGATGGTGTTGGCGACGTGGAACATCGGATCGATGCACCGCCGGTGCACACGCAACGGGCTTCCGATCCATATGGGGTCGCCGCCCTCCGTCGGGACGCTGGTGCCCAGGGGGTTGGCCGCATCCGCCAGTACCTGTACCGACACCATGTCCGGCGAATAGCTGCCGCCGCGCGTATGCGGCGACAGCGCCGCCAGGTCGGTGATCAGGCGCTTGGGCAGGGTGAACACCGGCTCGATCTGCAAGGGATCACCGATGACCAGCGCCCGTTGCGCCCGGTGCAACGCGCCGACGGCCGCTTGCGGCACCGCCTGGCCCGCCTCGTCAATGAACAGCCAGCCCAGCGACGCCGCACCCAGCCCCCTGAACTGGCGCGCGTAGGAGGCGAACGTGCAGGAGACCACCGGCACCACCATGAACAGGCTCTGCCAGATGGCCTGCAGGGCCGCGGCGTCCCGCGCGACACCCCCTTGAAGCAGCAGTTCGCAGGCCATGAGGTTGTGGCCGAACCCGCCGCCCTTCACGGACACCTCAGCCAGCCAGGCCTCATGCAGGCGCAGCGCCGCCCGGAACAGTTCGGACCGCAGGTCGGCCAGTTCAGGCAGATGCCACAGGCCGGCTTTCTGCGGGGCGTCCCCTTCCAGATCGTCCAGGTTCGCCGGCGGCGTGATGGCACCGAAGCGATCCCGCAGGCCGCGATGGGCCCGGTCCAGCCGGGTCCAATCGTCCGCCGCCGCTTGCCGTCGGCGTTCGGCGGTCGCCAGGTTCGCTTGCGCCTGGTCGTGGGCGGCCTGGGCTTCCGATACCTGGCGCTTCAGTTTGTTGAGCACGTCGTGTTGGCGAAGTTGCGCCTCGGCATTGGCGCGCACCTGGGCCCGGTGCTGGCGCGCGGTGGCCGTGCCCCAGAGGCGCTGCCACAGGGACGGCGCCTGCCGGTCGATCAGGCGTTCCTCCTCGGCCAGCGCCGACAGTCCGGCCTGGGCGGCGTTGGCTTGCTCTTGCGCCAGTGTCAGCGCCTGCCACCGGCCGTGCGACGCCGCCTGGGCGGCGGCCAGGGCCCGTTCGGCTTCGTCACACCAATCGTGCCGGGTGCGGCCGGACAGCTGTTGGTGCAGGTCGGCATATTCGGCCATCTGCGCGATCAGGGCCTCGACCGCCTTTTCCGCGGCGTTGAACGCTTTGGCCGCGTCGTGGAAGGGTGGGACGGGCACTTCCGTCCGCCATTCCCACAGCGTGAGCGGACGATCCCCGCCCGCCTTGTATGCCTCCGGTTTGATCTTGAGGCCCAGCAGGCGCGCCGCGAAGCCCCGGCGGTTCGCCGCGCGGCCCAGCGCGCAGGCGATCAGGCCCCAGGGCATGTCGTCGTTCGACAGCCTGCGGCAACTGCCGTCGCCTTTCTGCGCGGCGACCTTGTGCGCCACCCGTTGCAGGTAGCCGAAGTCCTCACCCTTCCGGACCGAGGCCCGTTTCGGCAGGTCATGGGAAATGTTCTCGACGGCCGCGTTGTTGGAGGACGCGACCACCATCTCGAAACCCGTCAGGGCGGGGATCAGCGTTGAAAGATGAAGCGGGCCGGCCTTGCCCGGGACCGTGATCCTGCCATCGAAGGCGGCCTTGGCGCTGTCCAGCCCGGCCAGCACCCGGGCGCGGCTGACGATGGTGTCGGCGATGATGTCGCGCAACAGCGTGGTCTTGCCGGTGCCGGGCGGCCCGTTGACGGACGCCAGGCCGGATGAGGCCAGGTGTTCCCTTGCGGTGTTGACCGCGAACTGCTGCATCAGGCTCATCGCGTGGCCCGGATCGCTCAACCAGCGGCCCCGGTTCATGCGGCCGGGCGCCAGGGTTTCGACGATCTTCCGGCGCCCCACCTCGGTATAAAGATCCAGGCGCCCGTCCCCGGGCAGCGGCGTCAAATAACCGCGCACCGTTTCCGGCACGCGGCCTGCCGCCACATCCGCCATCACCATTTCGATGTCGTCGATGAAGAAGCTGTTCAGGATGCCGATCTCGGGCTGATCCTCCGGCCCGTCTTCCTCTTCCTCCTCTTCCGCGTCGCTGGGGGCGGTATCCTTGGGGACTGGCGTGGTTTCAGGGGCCTTCCGCAGGATGTCCTTGGGCGCATCCTTGAACAGGACCTCCAGGGCGGCTTCGGGCTGCCCGGGGGCGGGACGGAAACCCGCCCAATCGGTGAAAAGCGTCGCAAGCGCGCCGACTTCCGCCGGTTGCAGCGGGCCCTCGGCAACACGGCGCGTCCTGAAGTTGGCAATCCGATTGGCCAGTTCCATCCGCGCCGTTGAAAAGGCTTCGCCGGTCAGCGCTTCCAATCCGTTTTCTCGGACGCGGGCGACGGCCCAGGGCAGGCTTGAGACCTCCACCGTCTCGAACTGCGGGCAGGCGGCCGCGTCCAGCCGCAGGCTGGCGATGCAAGTGCGCCCCTCAAGATCGCCGCGCTGTTCATCCTCATAACGGTCCCGGTCGTCTTGCCCTGGGCCCGCTGGTAGCGCCCGGCTGACGATGGCGGGCGCCTCCGACTTGTCGAACACGCCCAGATACAGCGTGTATCCCGCCACGACCTTGTTCGCGGGCGGATTGGCGAAGGTGACGGGAGTCGTTTCCCCCTTGGCGCGCCACAGGCTCTTGCGCCCGTCCTTTTCACGCAGCCTGTCGTCCAGATCGAAGGGGATGAAAAATTCGGCCTTGTGCCAGAAACGCAGGATATCCAGCAGGCGGTTCGTGTCTTCGCTCATCGGGCAGCGTAGCCGTGTCATTGACCCCAGGGCCAACCTTCACGTTCAGGTGTGGCGCCGGGGACCAACCATAAACGCGACACGCCGCGATGCGAAAACACATTGTGGTTCTGGGGGGATCAGCCCCCCAGGCCCAGCATGCCGATGGCCCCCCCCGTGGCGCCCATCGTGTGGTCGTACAGCACCTTGGCGCCGATGGCGATCAGGCCGATGCCGCCTGCCACCTCGGCCCAGCGGCCCAGCACGGGGCCGGCGGCGCGGCCCAGCATCACCCCGCCGAACGCCATGGCGAAGGTGACCAGGCCGATCAGGGCGATGGTGGTGGGCACGTCCACGTTCATATAGCCCAGGGTGATGCCCACGGCGGTGGCGTCGATGCTGGTCGCCAGCGCCGTCATGACCAGGGTCAGGGGCGAATGCCGCTCCGCCTTGGGCGCGTCCTCGTCATGGTTGAACAGGGCCAGCCAGGCCATGCGGGCGCCGACGAACAGCAGCAGGCCGAAGGCGATCCAGTGGTCGTAGGCCTCGATATAGCGCGCGAAGGTCAGGCCCAGGCCCCAGCCGATGATGGGGGCGGCCAGTTCGAACAGGCCGAAATAGGCGCCGACGCGCGCGGCCTCCCGTATGCCGGGGCGGTTCAGGGCGGCGCCCTTGCCCAATGAGGCGGCGAAGGCGTCCATGGACAGGCTGAACGCCAGGGCGAAAGACGTGGTGATGGGCATGCGGGGCGGCCTCGATAACAACGACGGCCAGGCAAGAGACAGCGGCGACCCACGCATCCGCCTGGCCGGCCGGACGCGCTTCGTGCCACTGGTCTCGCCAACGATCCGATTGCGGCGGATCGTTCGCTCGCGCCATGGGTGCCCGGTTAAAGCCGGATCACACCAGGTCTGTTGACGCGGCGCCCGCTGAAGATCGCGGGCGGCTACTCCCCAATGATGGGGGGTGCTTAACGGGGAAGGGGTGTCGCTGTCAAGCGTGGGGGTGTGACATAGCACCGCGTTTTCGGGGCCGGCCGTCCTGCGGTCACGATGTCGGCCGGTCCAGCCAGGCGCGCGTGCCGGCCAGCAATTCATCCGCCAGGGCCGGATCATCGACCAGGCGCGCCAGGATCACGGCACCCACCATGGCCGACCACCCGCCGATGGCGGCCCGGCGCCGCTCTTCCGCCGTGTCGTCCGGGGCGCTGTCGGCGAAGGTGTCGATCCGTCGCCGGATGGACGCCGTCAGGGCCGCGCGCGTTTCCACCGAGGCGCGCGCCGCCTCCGTGCCCAGGGCGGCGAACACGCAGCCCTCCGCCGGATGGTCGCGGTGGTCGGTGCCCAGATAGACATCGGCGAAGTCCCGCATGCCCGCGGGGTAGGGCTTGCCGGCGGCGGCCCTTGCCGCCGGGTCCACCGCATGGGCGCAGGCCCGGGCCACCAGATCATCCTTGGAGGCGAAATGGCCGTAGAAGGCGCCGTGGGTCAGGCCGGCGGCCTTCATCACCGCCGCCACCGTCACGCGGTCGAACCCCCGTTCGCGGAACAGCCGGGATGCCGCCTCCAGGATGGCCTGGCGGTTTTCGGCGACCTGGTCGCGGCTGACTTTCATGGGGTGGGGCTCCTGACGGGACGGCTTGACTTTATTCATGACGATCATCATGAATGCACTAATCATGATGATCGTCATGAATAAGCCCCTCGGGAGATTTCCATGAGCCCTTCGACCCTGCCCACCGCCCTGATCACCGGCGCCTCCACCGGCATCGGCGCCACCTATGCCGACCGCCTGGCCCGTCGCGGCCATGACCTGGTGCTGGTGGCCCGTGACCAGGTCCGCATGGACGCCCTGGCGGCCCGGCTGCGGGCGGAGGCCGGCGTGGCCGTCGATGTGCTGCCCGCCGACCTGACCGATACGGCCAGCCTGGCCCGGGTGGAGGCACGCCTGCGCGACGACGCGGCCATCGGCCTGCTGGTCAACAATGCCGGTGCCGCCGCCCACGGCGGTTTCGCCGACGGGGATGTGGAGGCGTGGGATCGGCTGATCCGTCTGAACGTCACCGCCCTGACCCGCCTGACGGGGGCGGTGCTGCCCCGCTTCATCGCGCAAGGGGCGGGCAGCATCGTCAACGTCGCCTCCGTCGTCGGGCTGGCGCCGGAATTCCCGCTGGGTGTCTATGGCGCCACCAAGGCCTATGTGCTGGCGATGTCCCAGGCCTTGCAGGCGGAACTGGGCCCGCGCGGCCTGTACGTGCAGGCGGTGCTGCCGGCCGCCACCCGCACCGAGATCTGGGAGAAATCGGGCCGCGACGTCGATAGCCTGGCCGGCGTGATGGAGGTGGGCGAGATGGTGGACGCCGCCCTGGTGGGCTTCGACCGGCGTGAGGCCGTGACCATCCCGTCGCTGCCGGAGGTGGGGCAGTGGCAGGCGTTCGACACCGCCCGCCGCGCCATGCTGCCCAACTTCGCCCAGGCGCACGCGGCCGAGCGCTATCGCGCCAAGACGGTTTAAGCTTACGCCCGTCCGGCCTGGCCCGGCGGGGTCACGGCCGGCGGGTCGCTGGCGGGGAAGCTTTCCTCCAGCGCCTCATCCAGCAGGTCTTCGGCGTGCTTGTCGTCGGTCTTGGGCTTACTCGCCGGCGGGACAGCGGGCGGGGTGGGGTCGGCCATGGCTGGTATCCTCCTGGGACCGGAATCCTAGCGGCTGCGTCCATGCGTGCGCCATGACGCTTCGGCCAGCGCAACGAAGTCAGACAATCGTGCGACGTTTTGGCGGCTCTCGATCCTAGCCACGGCATCTTGATGTTACCGGTAACTTCGGCAACAGTGGCGTGGAAAACGATTACAAATAGGGTTGGAAACGCTGTCATGACGGGAAATGTGTTTATCGGACGCGGGCGCCGCGCCCGCCGCCTGTTCGTGTCCACGGCCTTGGTCGCCCTGGCGCTGGGCGGTTGCCAGGACCGCACCGGCGCCTCGACCTCGCCGCCGCCGGCATCGGCCCTGGCCCCCCTGCCGGCGCTGATGGGCCAGGCGCCCTACCAGTGGAAAAGCGTGCAGATCGTGGGCGGCGGCTTCGTCGACGGCATCGTCTTCCACCCTACGGTGCCGGGCCTGCGCTACGCCCGCACCGACATGGGCGGCGCCTATCGCTGGGACGGGTCGGCCAAGCGCTGGCTGCCCATCCTGGACTGGGTGTCCTATGACGACACCAACCTGATGGGCGTGGAAAGCATCGCGGTCGATCCCCACAATCCCGATCGCGTCTACCTCGCCTGCGGCACCTACACCGCGAAAGAGGCGCCGGACGGCGCCATCCTGCGCTCCGACGACCGGGGCCAGACCTTCCACCGCACCAACGTGCCCATCAAGTTCGGCGGCAACGAGAACGGCCGGGGCAATGGCGAACGGCTGATGGTGGATCCCAACGATCCCGACACCCTGTTCCTGGGCACCCGCCACGAAGGCCTGTGGGTCAGCCACGACGGGTCCATGACCTGGACGCGGGTGGCCGGTTTCCCCGACGTGACGGAGGATACCTCGGCCGAGGCCAAGGCCGGCGTTTCCCCTTGGGGCCGGGGCGGGTCCGGTCTGGTGTTCGTGGTGTTCGATCCCAAGAGTACCGCCAAGGACGGGAAGGGCAGCCGCACCCTGTATGTCGGCGCCTCGCTGAAGGGCCGGGACAATCTGTTCCGCAGCACCGACGGCGGCGTCACCTGGCAGGCGGTGCCGGGCCAGCCCACGGCCAACCGCCCGACGCGCGCCGTGCTGGCGTCCGACGGCACCCTCTACGTCGCCTACGGCAGCACCCCCGGCCCGTCGCGCATGACCGATGGCGCGGTGTGGAAGCTGGACACGCATACGGGCAAATGGACCGACATCACCCCGGAAAAGCCGGACGCCGCCCACGGCCGGCCCTTCGGCTATGCCGCCGTCTCGGTGGACGCGCACAATCCCAAGGTGGTGATCGCCAGCAGCTTTGACCGCAACCGCGACCCCAGCGCCCCGCCTGGTGCTGGCCACCACGGCGACGACATCTTCCGCAGCGTGGATGGCGGCAAAACCTGGAAGCCGGTGTTCACCGGCGCCCATGGCGGCCTCTATGACTACAGCCTGGCGCCCTATGTGAAACCCACGCCCATCCACTGGCTGTTCGATGTCGAGATCGACCCCGCCGACCCCGACCACGCGATGTTCACCACCGGCTACGGCGGGTGGGAAACCTACGACTTGCGCGCGGTGGACCGGAACCAGCCCAGCCACTGGCAGGTGATGAGCACCGGTATCGAGGAAACCGTGGGCATGGCGCTGAACAGCCCGGCCCAGGGCGCGCGCCTCATCTCCGCCATCGGCGACTACGGCGGGTTCGTGCACTGGGACCTGGATAAGCCGGCGCCGGAAGGGGCGGCCAGTTCACCCCTGTTCGGCAACACTGACGGCGTGGTCTCCGCCCCCCTAAACCCGGGTGTCATCGTCCGTGTCGGCATCCATGACGAACGTTATCCCGCCTCCAACATCGGCTATTCCCTGGACGGCGGGCACAGCTGGCAGCCGGCCGCCATGCCCACGCCGGAGGTGAAGCGCGGCAAGGTCGCGGTCTCGGCCGACGGCGCCACCTGGGTGTGGACGCCGCAGGGTGCGAAGGAAGGCATGGTGACGGGCGCCTATGTCACCACCGACCGGGGTGCCACCTGGACCTCGGCCCAGGGCCTGCCGGATGGGGTGAAGATCATCGCCGACGCGGTCGATCCCAGCACCTTCTACGCCTTGTCGCTGTTCGACGGGAAACTGTACGTCAGCACCGACCGTGCCGCCCACTTCCAGGCGCGGCCCTTCACCCTGCCGAACCCGCTGCCCACACCGGCGGTGGTGCGCAACGGCCGGGGCGATGTACGCGGCGGCCAGGACGCGCTGTACGCCACGCCGGGCGCCAAGGGTGACCTGTGGATCGCCGCCTTCGATGGCCTCTACCACGGCACGGCCCAGGGCGGTGCGTTCGAACGCATGGCCGGCGTGGACCAGGTGCACGCCTACGGCTTCGGCAAGGCGGCCCCCGGCGCGTCGGTGCCGGCGCAGTACCTGGTGGGCACCATCTCGGGGCAGCGGGGCATCTTCCGCTCCGACGACGGCGCCCGGCACTGGACGCGCATCAACGATGACCAGCACCAGTGGGGCCTGATCCTGCAGGTGACGGGCGATCCCAAGCAGTACGGCCGCGTCTATGTCGGGACCCACGGCCGGGGCGTCGTCTACGGCGATCCGCGTTGAGGGAATAACCCACTACTCCAAAGGGTTAGTGTCTTCCGGGCAACCCCCGGAAGACACTGAATCCGATATCGTTTGCATCTCTGCCATTATAGCATGGGGGCCCGCCGCCGGACCCGACCCCATGCCGACCCATCCCCCTGCCATCCCCCCTTCCGCCCCGCCGTCGCGCAGGGGGGCATGGTGGCGCCGCGTGGGCCCACCCCGCCTGTGGTGGGATGTGCGGCGTAAGCGCTTCTGGGCCGTCGCCTTTCTTCTGCTGTACACGCTGGCCGGCTTCCTCGTGGTGCCGCCCCTGGTGCGGCGGCAGGTGGTGGCGGTGGCGCAGAAGACCTTCCAGCGGCCTGCGGCACTGGACGGGGTGCGCATCAACCCCTTCCTGCTCAGCATCGACCTCAAAGGCTTTCGTTTGGGCGAGGCGGACGGCTCCGCCCTGCTGGGTTTCGACCGGCTGCACATTCGCCTGGCGCCCAGCGGCGTGCTGCACTGGGCCTGGGGCATCGGCGACATCCGGCTTGAAGGGCTGAAGGCCACCTTCATCCGTTATGGCGATACCGACACCAACATCGGGCGCCTGTTCCGCGGCGCGGCCCAGGCGGAAGGGGCGCCGGCCAAGGAGGATACGGGCCTGCCGCGCCTGCTGATCCACCACCTGGCCATCGTGAATGCGGCGGCCGATGTTACCGATCAGGTGCCGGGCACCCCGTTCAAGACCAAGGTCGGCCCCGTGAGTGTGGAGTTCAACGACCTCAGCACCCTGCCGGAACGGCTGGGGCAACAGCATGTGCAGGTCGGGCTGGAAGGGGGCGCCACCCTGGAATGGACGGGCAAGTCCGGCCTGAACCCCATTGTCTCCACTGGCCATGTGGCGGCGCGCGGACCCTATCTGCCCCTGCTGGCCCGCTACTTCGGTGACGCGCTGCACGTCGCCGTGCCCACGGGCACCGTCGCCGCCGACCTGGAATACCAGGTCAGCCGCCGGCCGGGCGGGGACTATGCCCTGGCAGTCGACCATCTCAGCCTGGCGGTGCGTGACCTGGCCGTGCGGGAGGGAAGCGGGGACGGGGCGCCGTTCCTGACCCTGCCGGACCTGCGCCTGGCCGGCGGCCACCTAGCCTGGCCGGAGATGAAGGCCGGCGCCGACAGCGTGGCCGTGAATGGCCTGGCCCTGGCCTTGCGGCGGCAGGAGGATGGCGGCATCGCGCCCCTGCCCCTTCCGCCGGCACCGGCCCCTGGGGGGGCCGTCCCTGGAGAGGCGGCCCCAGCCGGGCCCGCCTGGACGGCCACCCTGGGCAAACTCACGGTGCACGCTGCCCAGGCGGTGATCGAGGACCACGCGCTGCATGAGCCGACGCGACTTGAGATCACGCCCATCGACCTCACCGTCGATGGCCTGTCCAATCAGGCGGGGACGGCCTTCCCCTTCACCGGGTCGGCGGCATTGGCGTCGGGGGGCGAGGTCCAGGCCCAGGGCCAGGTGACGGTCCTGCCGGCGGTGCAGCTGGATGCCAAGCTGGCCGTGGCCGGCCTGCGCCTGGCCGCCCTTCAGCCCTATGTGCGCGAATGGTTGCGGGTGGATGTCAACGACGGCCAACTGAGCGGCGAGGGGGATGTGACCCTGGCGGGTCCCGCCGGTCTCAGCATCGTCGGCAAGGGTGAGGTGCAGGCGCTGGCGGTGACGGAGCAGGGGGGCGACACGCCCGTCGTCTCCTGGGACCGGCTGGAGGTCGACCGTTATGAATATCGCCAGGCGACCAACACGGTCAGCCTGTCCCGGGTCACCGTCACCGGCCCCTATCTGCGCCTTCAGGTGGCGGCCAACCAGACCACCAATTTCAGCCATCTGGTGGTGGCGGGGGACAAGGCGGCACCCGCTTCCGCGCCGCCGGGGGCGGCCCCGATGGTCAGTGTCGGCCGGGTGGTGGTGGCCGGCGGCAAGGCGGACTATGGCGACGCGTCCTTGCCGCTGCCCTTCGCGGCCCACATCACCAGCCTGCAGGGGACGGTGTCGGCGCTGGCCATCGGCACACGCTCGGCGGCGCGGTTGGCGCTGGTGGGCCAGGTGGGCGATTTCGGCCAGGTGACCGTCGACGGCCGGCTGCTGCCCACCGATCCCGGCGGCGACACCGATGTCGTCCTGAAGTTCCGCAATGTCGAATTCCCCAGCCTGTCGCCCTACACGGTGAAGTTCGCCGGCCGGCGCATCGCCCAGGGCCGGCTGGACGTCGATCTGCACTACGCCATCGACGACGGAAAGCTGAACGGCGCCAACCGCGTCGTCATCCGCGACATCAAGCTGGGCGACCGGGTGAATGTGCTGGGCGCCCTGGACCTGCCGCTGGATCTCGCCATCGCCCTGCTGAAGGATGAGGAGGGCCGGATCAATGTCGACCTGCCGGTCAGCGGCAACATCCACGACCCGCGCTTCGATATCGGCAGCGTCGTCTCCGCCGCCATCGGCGACATGCTGAGCAACCTGGTCACCGCCCCCTTCCGGGCGCTGGCGGCCCTGTTCGACGGGGCGGACGCGGACCAGTTGGACCATATCGATTTCGCCCCCGGGCGCGCGGACCTGTCCCCGCCGGGGCGGGAGAAGATCCTCCACCTGGCCCAGGCGCTGACGGCGCGGCCGCAACTGGCCCTGGTGGTGCCCGGCGTCACGGCGCCCAAGGCCGACCGAGTCCAGCTGCAATATGACGCGCTGGATGCCCGCATGGTCCACGACCTGGCGGACCGCGACACCGTCGAAGACCAGCGCCAGTACCTGGAAACCCTGTTCGCGCAGCGCCTGGACGCAGAGCAGCTGGCGCCCCTGCGCCTGTCCTTTACGCACGCGGCGGCCTCCCAACCCATCGATGCCAAGGCGCCCCCGCCGCCTGTGCTGGATCAGGCGGGCTATGTGGCGGCCCTGCGGGACCGCGTGGCCGGGACCGAAGCGGTGGACGATGCCGCCTTGGCGGCGCTGGCCCAGGCGCGGGCGGCGGCGGTGGCTGGTGCCCTGGCGCAGCAGCGTCCGGGCCTCGCCCCGGGCCGGATCAGCCTGCGCGGTGCCGTCCATACCCGGCCGGGCGAAGACGGCCTGATCCCCCTGAAGCTGGACGCCGCCAGCACGGGCGATTAGGGGAAGGTCTCACACCTCCGTCCATTCCCGCACCAGGTTGGCGTAGACGCGGGCGACGGCGTCGAATTGCGCGCTCTTGCCCTCGCGCTCGAACAGATGGGTGCGGGTCTTGGCCAGGTCGTACAGCATGGACCGGTGTTCCGTGTTGCGGATCATGCTTTGCAGCCAGCCGACCGCCGCCAGGCGGCTGCCCCGCGTCACCTTGGCCACGCGGTGCAGGGTGCCCGACGGGTAGGCCAGCAGGGAACCGGCCGCCGGCTTGAACGCCTGCTCATGCCCGCCCAGGTCGATGACCAGTTCGCCGCCGTCGTAACTGGCGGGGTCGCACAGGAACAGGGTGAAGGAGATGTCGGCCCGGACCGCACCCCGGTCAGGGGTGAAGATCACCGGCATGTCGTTGTGGGTGCCGTACTCCATGCCTTCGTCATAGCGGTTGAAGGCCAGGGGCGCCATGAACAGGGGGAACAGCGCCTGGCGGAAGGCCTCGCACCGCTCGATCCCCCGCACCACCTGGCGGAAGGCGGCCTCATGGCCCGGCATGCCGGCCTGCAGTTGCAGGTTCTTCTTCACCTGCCGGATCTGCTCCCCCGCCGTGGCGGCGCCATCGGCGAAGGGGGTGCCGCGCAGGCCCGTCAGCAGCTGGCCGATCTCATGGTCCGACAGGATATGCGGGAAGATGGTGATCATGGATGCCCTGTTCCTGGCGCCGCCGCCTTGGTCCGGCGCGGCCTTCTTGATCCGGCCACCTTGGCTTGCCGTCCGCCTGCTGGCAACGGGGATGGTGTCGCGGGTAACACAGGCTTGGCGCACATACCAATCTTTGGTATTTTGTCTTAGGCATTCTTGAGGCCGGAGGTATGGCATGTCCGGAAAAAACACATCGGTCAGCCTCGGCGACCATTTCACCCGTTTCGTGGAAAACCAAGTCGCCCAGGGGCGCTACAGCAATGCCAGTGACGTGATGCGCGCAGGGTTGCGTCTGCTGGAAGAGCATGAGGCCCAGCTGGCGACTTTGCGCGCGGCGCTGATCGAAGGGGAAGAAAGCGGAATCAGCGACCGCAATGTCCAGGATATCTGGGCTGCGGTGAAGTCCGGGAATGACTGAATACGCCCTCTCAAAAAGGGCGGACAGCGATCTGGTCCAGATCGCGCGCACATCATTGGCGCAGTGGGGGCCAGTGCAGGCCGAGCGATATATCGGCGGCCTGCATGAGTTGTTTCTACGCTTGGCCGAGTTTCCGAATCTTGGTCGGAACGCCGGGGATATTCGATCCGGCTATCTGCGCATTGAAAGCGCCGCTCACATCGTTTTCTACAAACAGACGGTCGATGGCATCCTGATTGTGCGTGTGCTGCACGAACGCATGGATTTCAGCCGACATCTTTAGGGCGCGTTCCATGCACCATACAGATCAGGTCTTGGCCGTTATTAGCGTCGTACCTTCCGCCACCAGTTCCACCACGCAGCCCGGCTTGTTGTCGCCGATCTGCGCCCGCAGGCCGTGCAGGCGGGCGATGGCGGCCACCAGGCTCAGGCCCAGGCCGGTGCCGTCCAGGTGGCGGGTGCGGTCGGACCGGTAGAAGCGCGAGAACACCAGGTCGCGTTCCTCTTCCGCGATGCCGGGGCCGCTGTCGGCGATGCGGATGATGGGGGCGCCGTCGCCCTCGCGCAGGCCCAGGCTCAAATCCACGCGGCCGCCCTGGGGCGTGAACTTCAGGGCGTTGTCCACCAGGTTGCCCACCGCCTCCATCAACAGGTCGCGGTCGGCGTTCAGGGGCGGCACCGGGCCCACCGTGGCGGTGAAGGTGATGTCCTTGGTCTCGGCGATGGGCTGGTAGAGCTCTTCGATCAGCAGGATGATCTCCGCCGGGTCGACGGTGGCGAAACCGGTCCGGCGGGTGCTGTTCTCCAGGCCCCGGATGCGCAGCAGGGCGGTGATGATGGCCAGGGCCTGGTCCAGGCCGCCGATGGCCTTGTCCACGGTGTCGCGGGTCTCGGCGGCACCCATGTCGCCCTTCAGGGTGCGTTCCAGCCGGGCGCGCACGCGGGTCAGCGGCGTGCGCAAATCGTGGGCGATCTCATCGCCCGTGGCCTTGATCTCCCCCACCAGGCGTTCCGTCTCATCCAGGATGCCGTTGAACAGCATGGACAGGCGGTCCAGTTCGTCGCGCGGCCCCAGGCCGGCGATGGGCAGGCGTTCCTGCATCTGGCCGCCCATGATGCGTTCGGCCGCCCGGTGCACCGCCTTCAGGCGCTGCTGCGTGCGCCATGCCAGGAACATGCCGGCGACCAGCGCCAGGATGATGGCGGGGACGGCACCCAGGGCCAGGGCGTCCATCACCACTTCGCGCAGGATGACCATGTACTGGCCGTTGCGGCCGATCACCAGGACGTTGCCGTTGGGAATGTGCAGGGCCGCCAGCCGCACCTCCGTCTCGCCCATGGCGGGCAGGTCCAGGCGGGCGGCCATGACCACGTGCACCTGGCCGTCCACCGGCAGATCCTCCGGCACCTTTTCCAGGTTGCCGGCGATGCGGTCCCCGTTGGGCTTGAACAACGCCGCGTAACCCACGCGGTGGAAATCGCCCGTCACGTGGGTGTTGATCAGGGCCAGGATGGCGTCCTGGGTTTCACCGGCCAGGACGCGGGCGTCGTCGGTGATCAGGCCGTCGATGCGGTGGGTCTCGAAGACCGTGGCCCGCCAGTAGATGAAGCTGAACAGCAGCAGGGACGAACCGGCGAAGAAACAGGCGAACAGCAACGCCAGCCGGAAGCTGGAGGTGCGGACAATCTCATTGGGGTTCACGAAGGACGAACCCCACATTGCGGATGTTGTAGATCATGGGATAGTCGCCGGGCGCATCCACCTTGCGGCGCAGCTTGCCGATATGGACGTCCACCAGGTTGGTCTGCGGCGAGAAGCGATAGTTCCACACGTCTTCCAGCAGCATGGCCCGGGTGATCACCTGGGCCGGGTGGCGCATCAGATATTCCAGCAGCTTGAACTCGCGCGGCAGCAGTTCCACCGGCCGGCCGTCGCGGCTGGCCTCACGGCTGATCAGGTCCAGCTCCAGCGGGCCCACGCGCAGGCGGGTGGTGCGGATTTCCGCCGGACGGCGCAGCAGCGCCTCCACCCGGGCGGCCAGTTCGGTCAGGATGAAGGGCTTGGTCAGGTAATCGTCACCGCCGGCCTTCAGGCCGCGCACCCGCTCATCCACGTCGTTCAGCGCGCTCAGGAACAGGACCGGCACGCGGAAATCCTCGGCCCGCAATTGGCCGATGACGGCCAGGCCGTCCAGTTCCGGCAGCATGCGGTCCAGGATCAGCAGGTCGAAACGGCCTTCGCGGGCCCGTTCCAGGCCCAGGCGGCCGTTGTCGGCGTGGCTGATCATGTAACCGCGGTCGGACAGGTCGCGGATGATCTCCTCCGCGGTTTCCTGATCGTCCTCAACCAAAAGGATGTGGGCTCTGACGCTCACCGGGGGCCATCCTAGATCGTCGCTAATCTCGATGCTCATCCCGCGCGGTCCACTGTCTCCAAGGGTCGAAACCCGACAATCCGCCAAGTGCGGATCGGTGACAATTGCCAAACGGGATAGGGCGGAATGCGGCGGCGCCGCTGGGGTCGAGACGGTTTGGTTACAGGTCCGTGACGGTCGAAAAGTACGGCCCCACCATCCGCCTCTTTACGTGGGATCGCCAATTAAAATGGCGGCCGTATTTTTAAAAAAAATTATAATTCTGACTATACGCCCGCCATGGTACCGGATCCGCCATCGGAAATCCCATGACCGGTGGTTGTGAATTCAAGATATCACGATATCGGATAAATTACGGTCCTACGGTCTATTTTGTCGCACGCTGGTGGACAGGTTGTCGCACCTTGAGAAGGCGTTCGGCTTAAAATAATCGTAGCCATGTTCTTCTACGCGCGCGCATGTGTTTCCTGTCATATCGATCAGTGATTATCATGAAATTAGATTTAATAAATAAACTAGCCTTTAATTGCTCCGTGACTCACAAGGACTCATCTTCAATTCATCAGTCATCGTTTGACGCATGGAGCGAACAATGAAGTCAGTTCTCGGTAAATGGCAGATCAGCGGGGGCGCCTTAGCCCTTGTTCTGCTGGCCGCTGCTGGCGTTACCCACGCCGCGACCATCCCGGCCACACAGGTTGACACGGTGAAGCGCGTTTGCCGCGACACCATGGGCCTGACGGCGCCCAACACCGATTATGCGGCCTGCGTGGACAGCCTGACCGCGTCCCTGACCGAGGCCGCCGACAACCGGTCCGAGGCCAGCGCCGACCTGGCCGGTCAGTCCGCCTGCAGCCAGAAGGGCCTGAAGGCCGACACCGCCGACTACGCCACCTGTGTCCTGGACTATCGCAACAAGGTCCTGGGCGCCAGCCACCCGGCCCATGTCGCCTCGGTCGATGCCGGCCCCATCGCCATCACCGGGGGGAACTAAGATCATGAAGCGCCTGTCTTTCGCCCATTTGGCCATCACCCCGCGCATGGCCGCCGCCCTGGCCGCCATCACCCTGGTCGCCGGCATCGGCGGCAGCCTGGCCGCCTGCGCCGGCCAGACCTACGGCACCATCCGCCTAGCGCAGGAGAACCGCGCCTGTGCCGAGGTCGGCTTCACCCCCGGTTCGGGTGAGCATTCCCGCTGCGTCGCCAACCTGGACGCGGCCATGACCCAGACCATGCTGCCCATCAACTGATTGGCGGTCCCGGTTCCGGCGGATCCTTCGTCCCGCTTAACGGGATCCACCGGAAAGGCCCCGGACTGGCAGGGGAGCCCCCTTCATCCCCCCTGCCGGCCGGGCGCTGGAGACCCGCCCCGGTACCGGCAGCTCCCCCGCAAGGCCGGAGACCGGGGCGTGCGTCTTGTTGTCGCAAGTAATATAGCACTATATCGCGCTATCGCTGTAAATGGATATCAGGACAGCATGAATGTTAGAGTTAAGTGTGATCAGAGCACGAAATTAAAATCCGATTTAATTACCTAAAAGATCCTTTAGTCGACCGTCATATTTCTTCAGCAGAGAACTGATTAGAAAGGCCGACCGTCCCGGCGGGGGCGGATTAAGAAGCCAATGATGGTGGGAGTTGTCGTAATGTCTGTTGAAGGAACGAAAGGTCGAATGACCATTTCGCACAATAAACGCCAGGCTGGTCTTTCGGCCTCGCGTATCGCCCTGACGGTCGCCGCTTGCGGCGCTTTCCTTGGCCTGGCTTCGCCGGCTTTCGCCGATGATGCCGCGACCACGACCTCTAAGCACAAGAAGACCACCGAAGCTGCCGCCACCCCGGCGCAGATCGTGGCGACCCAGGCGCAGATCGATGCCCTGAACAAGCAGATCCAGGCGCTGCAGACCCAGCTGTCGGCGATGGCCAACCAGCAGGACGCCAACGTCAAGGCGGTGGTGGCGTCCGAGGCCGCGGCCGAGAAGGCCGCCGTGGCCGCCACGCAGATCGCGGCCCAGCAGCCCAAGGTCACCGACCCGAACGACAACAGCATCCGCCTGGGCAAGGGCGTGAAGCTGACGTTCGGCGGCTTCCTGGAAGCGGCCAGCATCTACCGCTCGCGCAACATGACTTCGGACGTGGCGACCCCCTACGCTGCCATCCCGCTGAAGAACTCTTCCAACTACGATCGCGGTGAATTCCGCGGCACGGCGCGTCAGAGCCGCGTGACCATGCTGGCCGAAAGCGACGCCGGCGACGCGCACCTGGGCGCCTATTTCGAGTCCGACTTCCTGGGCGTCGGCACCAGTTCCAACAGCGGGCAGAGCAACAGCTACACGCCGCGCCTGCGCCAGGCCTTCATGACGGCCGACTGGAAGGATGCCGGCTGGCACCTGCTGGCCGGTCAGTCGTTCAGCCTGGTCACCCCGACCAAGTCCGGCATGGGTTCGCGCAACGAAATCCTGCCCATGGGCCCCGACGCCCAGTACGCCGTGGGCTTCGATTGGACCCGCAACTGGGGTGTCCGCGTCGTCAAGGATTGGGACAACAAGTACTTCCTGGGCGTGGCGCTGGAAAGCCCGCAGGCTTCCATCACCGGTTCCACCTCGCTGGTCTCCGCCAGCTACACCAACACCGGCGGTTCGCTGCTGAACGCCACCGCCAACTACTCCACCGACATCGCCCCCGACCTGGTGGTGAAGTTCGCGGCGGATCCGGGCTACGGCCACTATGAACTGTTCGGCCTGGCGCGTGAGTTCCAGAGCCGCGTGGGTGGCGAGAACTATACCGAGACCGGCTACGGCATCGGTGCGGCGGCCGTGCTGCCGGTGGTGGCGAAGTACCTGGACTTCCAGGCCAACGTCCTGGCCGGCCAGGGTGTGGGCCGCTACGGCTCGTCCAGCCTGCCCGACGTGGCGGTGTCGCCCTACGGCCACCTGGCGCCCATCACCGAGGTGATGGCCATGGCCGGCCTGGTCGCCCATCCGTCGTCGGATTGGGACCTGTACGCCTACTACGGGCTGGAACAGGACGACAGCAAGGCCTACATCGTCAACGGCAAGGCCTACGGCTACGGCAACCCGCTGTCGGTCAACACCGGCTGCTACAGCGAGAACTCCTCGCTCACCTGCACCGGCAACACCCGCTCGGTCCGTGAAATCACCGCCGGCTACTGGTGGAAGTTCTACCACGGCAACATGGGCACGATGCAGTTCGGCATGCAGGCCGAATACCTGAAGCGCGACGTGTTCCAGGGTATCGGCGGCAGCCCCAAGCACCGACGACACCGTGCTCTACACCGCGTTCCGTTTCTACCCGTTCTAAGCACCGCCGGCCCGGTTCCCCCAGGGGGGCCGGGCCTTTTTCACGTACGCCCTGCCATCATGAAAGCTTGATGGGGGCCAGCCCCGAAGAGGAGATCGACCATGACGGAGAAAGCCACGCCCAAGGCCAAGGACCAACGGGTCATGACCACCTTCCGCCTGGAACCCGACCTGCTGCGCCAGATCAAGATCCGCGCCGCACTGGACGGCACCAGCATCAACGCGCTGATGGAACAGGGCATCCGCCATATCCTGCGCATCAACCGCGAAACGGACGAGGCGGTGCGCCGCTTCATCGTCTTCGTGGCGGAACTGAGCCCGGCGGAAATGCAGCGCCTGGGCGCCGGCCTGGACGACATCATGCAGGAGGAGAAGGGCGGGGAATTCTATCTGTGGGCCCACGCCCTGTCGCGCGCCGCGACCGACCGCACCATCTTCGACAGCCACAGCCTGGCCGGTGCGCCGCTGGACGGGCGGCAGATCCGCCAGCACCTGCTGGACCACGCCGACGCCCTGGTGAACGACCACCCGGTCCAGGCCGTGCGCGGCGCCGGCCGGGGCTGACCCGGAAAAGGACGCGGGCGGCCCCATGGGGACCGCCCGCGCCTTCCGTTTTCATACCAACCGCACAGGATTCCGTCTTGTGCCTCAATAGGCTGCGACCGCAGCCGCCGGAGCATTTCGGGGAGCCGAAGGCGGACTGAAATGCGAGGAAGCCCAGCCAGCGGATGCTGGCGCCCGGCGCCTGAGGGGGCCTTTGATCCGTCAAGATCAAAGGCCACACGTATCAGAAATTAAAGCGTACGCCGGTGGTGGGCGCGAAGTCGTTGTTGTACAGGTAGCCGGCGGCCTGGCCCCCGCTGACCTGTGAGTACATGAAGCCCAGATAGGCGTCGAACCGCTTGGCGAAGCGATAATCCGCCACCATCGACCAGGCGTTCAGCGTGCCGGAACAGGTGGCGGCACTGGTGTCCGAACAGCTTTTGGCGCCATAGCTGTTCTGCCCGTAATGGTAATAGGCGCCCGTCAGATCGACCTTGGAGGTCACGGCGTACTTGGCCCCACCCCACACCACCTGCAGGATCTTGTCGTGCGGGAAGGCCGTGTTGTTGACGATGGCCAGGGTATAGCCGCCGATGTCGGTGGTGCCCGCCTGCAAGGGCACCGACGGGTTGGAATAGTCGATGTACTCATAACCCGCGAAGAACTTCAGGTCGCGGTCCAGCGTGTATGAGGCCATCAGGCTGTAGGCGTCGTTGTCCGAGATGGTGCCGGCCAGCGAGGTGCGCGGGCTGTAGCCCAGCGCCTGCACCTGGGTGACCTGCGCCGCCGTCAGCGGGCCGACCGACACCGCGTTCTGCTTGTGGGCGAAGGCGGCGTCGAACGACAGGCCGCCGATGTCGCTGCCGACATCGAATTCCAGCGCGTTGCCGTGCATGCCGCCGTTGTCCTCACCGAACTGGTAGAGGGCGCCGACGCGCACCGGACCGATCTTGTTGGTGTATTTGACGGCGTTGTCCAGGCGGAAGTCTTCCGTGTCGCCGCCACCGCCGGCCACGCCGGAAAAACCGATGACCGAGAAGGCGTACGAGGCGCCCTGGGGGTCATAGGCGAAGACGTTGTCGGCGACCAGGGAGTTCTGGCGGCCCACGGTCAGCGTGCCCCACACCGGTGAACTGACGCCGGCGTAGGCGGCGCGGTTGAAGGCCTGGCCGGCGTGGCTGCTGTCGCCATAGCCGGTCTGCTTGGTGGTCGCCAGGCCGTTGTTGGCGGCGATCGATCCGGGGCCGTCGGCCAATTGGCCCGATTGCGGGTTGAAGCCGGTTTCCAGCTTGAACACCGCCGACCAGCCGTCGGCGATCTCCTCCGACCCCTTCAGGCCGATCTTGGACTGGCTGAGGCCGTTGGAGGTGAAGGTGGCGGTGCCCTTGTTGCCGTTCTTGCTGACCAGGTAGTTCACGGCGTCCGGCCAGTACTGGCTCAGCGGCGCGCCGTGGGACTGATAGCCGAAGCCCACGTCCACCGTGCCGTACAGCGTGATGCCGTAATAGCTCAGGCTGCCGTCGCCCGGCGGCTTGGTGGAATGGGCCATGTCGTAGGCCGCCTTCTGCGCCGCGTCGGCCGCCACCTGGGCGGATTGTGCGCGATCGGCCGCCTGCTGCGCCGTCTGGGCGGTCGCGGCGGCGGTGGCCGTGCTTAGGCTGGTGGTCTGCGTCTGCTGCGTTTCCAGCGTGTTCAGCCGGTCCTGCATCGCCTGCATGGCCTTGGACTGGGCGGCCATCTGCTCCTGCGCCTGCTTCATCTGGGCGCGCAGCTGGCGTAGTTCATCCGCGTCATTGGCCCAGGCTGGCTGGCTGGCGAGGGCCAGCAGGCCGCAGGCGGCCGTCATGGCCAAGCCGCGGCGCCATTTGGGGCGCCGGCGGACATCGTGTCGGTTCATGGGTAAGTCAACTCCCTGGGCACCGCCCGCGCGGCCAACGCGCCGGCGGTGCCCTATCCGGTTACATGGGCGTGCGTTTTCGCCTGGCCGATCGGGCCAGGAGCCGCGACAAGTCCTGCTGCGACCGCGAAATAACGGCCCCATCAGGCGTATTGACCTGTTGCGGTGCACAAAAATTTTCAGGCATTCTAAAAGAGTTGTTAACTCTTCTTTAAAGAAGATATCGACGACGAAGCAATCGTCCGCGACATCCTGTACTGGGTAAGTTTCCTCTATCGACGTGCCATCTTCGGTGGTCGTCTTTTTTGTCAACGATACTTATGGGTAAGAACTACATGGATATTAAGTAGATGCTTGGGCGGCCAAGGCGACTAAATAATTTTTCAGTTAGATGAAACCCAATTTAATTGTCTGAAGCGCTGGGCCGCGCCGTCTTCCGGGCGCCCCGCCCTTCGGTTATGGTGGACCCCTCTTTCCGGACGGAGCCCGCGCATGGACGATCCCTTGATGGCAGATCGACTGGCCAGCCCTGGCCTGTGGGCGCGTTTGCGCCGCCAGCTGACCCGCCTGACCGGGTCGCAGGACGTGGACGACCATCTGCATACCGCCTTCATGAAGCTTGAGGCCTATCGGGCGCGCGAACCGGTGCGGAACCCTGAGGCCTTCCTGGTGCGCGCCGCCGCCAACAGCGCGCTGGACGAACACCGCCGGGTGCAGCGCCAGGCGTCCCTGCCGTTGGGCGATGCCGATCTGGGCCCGTCCCTGGCGGACGAGGCCCCCTTGCAGGATGAGGTCTACGCCGCCCGCCAGCGGCTGGACCGGGTGCGCCAGAGCATTGCCCAACTGCCGCCGCGCACGCGGGAGATTTTCCTGATGCACCGCCTGGACGGCCTGAAATACCATGAGATCGCGGCGCGGCTGGGCATCAGCCAGAGTGCCGTGGAGAAACACATCGCCAAGGCGGCCCTGGCGCTGGCGGCGTGGACGAAGGGTTGGTGAGACAGGTGGCCCGGGCAGATATTCAGGATGCGGCTCCCCATACTGCCGCCGATGTCGAGGCCGCCGCCTGGATGGCGCGGCTGCGCGGGCCCGACCGGACGGAGGCGGCGTTGGCCGCCTTCCGCGCCTGGTGCGACGCTGACCCCGCGCACGCCGCCGCGTTTGAGCACATGACCGCCGTCTGGGACGTGGCTGGCGGCCTTCATGCCGAGCGTGCGGCCCTTTCGGGTGGCGCCACGCCGGCCGCCCGGCCCAGCCGCCGCCTGGTGTTGGCCGGCGTCGCCGGCGCCCTGGCGCTGGGCCTGGGCGGTGTGGGCTTCTGGCAGCGGGCGGGCGCCACCGTCTACAGCACGGCGGTGGGGGAGCAACGCCGGCTGTCGCTGGCCGACGGCACCCGCGTCATCCTGGATACCGACAGTGAGATCCGGGTGCGTCTCAGCGACCGGGCGCGGCGCGTGGCCCTGGTGCGCGGGCGCGCCAGCTTCGCGGTGGCCGACGACCGGCGGCCCTTACCTGGTGGACGCCGCCGACCGCCATATCGAGACCGACCCCGGTGCGGCCCAGTTCGACGTCCGCCGGGATGACGACATCGTCACCGTCACCCTGGTGGCGGGCGGTGCCCGGGTGCTGGGGCAGGTCGCCGCCCCGGTCACCCTGGCCGGTGGGCAGCAGTTGGTGGCGTTGCAGGCCGGAAACGAGGTCGACCAGCCCAACGTGGCCGACGCCACCGCCTGGCAAAGCGGCCGTGCCGTGTTCCGCGGTGACACCCTGGCGGCGGCGGCGGCGGAGATGAACCGCTACAGCCCGGTCAAGCTGACGGTGTCACCCCAGGCGGCGGGCTTGCGGGTCAGCGGCACCTACCGCGTGGGCGACAACGCCGCCTTCGCCCATTCCGTCGGGACGCTGCTGTCGCTGCATGTCGTGGCCAGTGGGGGGCGGGGCGGCGACGGCTTGATGCTCACCCCGTGACATATTCATGAAATTCCAAAAAATCCCCGAAAAAGGGATGAGGTAAATCCCGGCGCCCGCGTCGACGGGAAGGGGCTGCGGGGCAGCGCCCGTCATCTCGGGGGATATCATGGGTTTCAAACAAGAAAGTCGGGCGGTCGGATCCCGTTTGCGTCGCGCCCTGGTCGTGGGTACGGCGCTGGCGCTGCTGATGGGGGCGGGGATCGCCGGCGGTGCCGCCGCGCAGACCGGTGCCATCGCGCAAATCCAGCTGCCGTCGCAGGCGCTGGCCGCCTCGCTGGAGGCGGTGTCGCGCCAGACCGACACCAACATCCTGTTCACGCCCGACATGGTGGCCGGCCGCATCGCCCCGGCGCTCAGCGGCCCGATGACCGTGCGCGACGCCGTGGCCCGCTTGCTGGCCGGCAGCGGGCTTGAGGCCGTGCCGGACGCCGGCGGCGGCCTGGTGGTGCGCAAGATGGTGCCGCACGCGGCGGCTGGCGGCTCGCAGCCTGAGGTCCAACTGGCGGCGGCGGACCTGTCGGAAATCGTCGTCACCGCCCAGCGGCGGGCGGAAAATTTGCAGGACGTGCCGGTGGCGGTGACCGCCCTGCCGGCCAAGACGCTGCGCGACCAGCGCATCACCAACCTGCAGGACGTGTCGCGGGTCACACCGGGCCTGCTGGTCTCCTCCTTCAGCTACAGCAGCCCGACCATCGCCATCCGCGGCGCCAGCAACACCTTCACCCAGATCGGGGTGAACCGCCCGGTGGCGGTGGTGCTGGACGACGTGTTCATCACCCGCAGCTCGGCCGCCATGTTCGATCTGTTCGATCTGGATTCCGTGCAGGTTCTGCGCGGGCCACAGGGCACGCTGTTCGGCCGCAATGTCACCGGCGGCGCCATCCTGCTGAACACCCGCAAGCCATCCTTCACCACGCCGGAGGTCGCGGGCTCCATCGGCTACGGCAACTACAACGCCTTCGACGTCAACGCGTTGGTCAGCGGCCCCATCAGTGACGACGTGGCGGCCAAGCTGGTGGTCTCCCGCCACAGCCATGACGGTTACGGCCAGGATCGGCTGACCGGCCGGCCGGAGGACGATCTGGACAACACCAATTTGCGCGGCCAGCTGCGCGCCCGCGCCGGCCGGGTCGACACCCTGTTCACCCTGGACTACAGCGACGACCACAACGGTGGGCGCACCCTGTCGTCCCTGGGCGGCGGTGATGACGGCAACCCGCGCACCTCCGAACTGGGCTTCCCGCAGAGTTTCACCCGCCACATGGCGGGCTTCGCCAACACCACCGACATTGATGTGGGCCAGGGCACGGTCACCGCCATCACCGCCTACCGCCTGTCGCGCGCGGTGGAGCGCTATTCGTCCACCGGCACCAACTACGCCTTCCTGACGACCGGCAGCCAGCAGATGAACGACGATGCCGACAACGTGAAGGATTTCTCCGAAGAGGTGCGCTACACCAGCCCGGAATGGGATCTGGGCCACTTCGTCGCCGGCGTCTATTACCTGAACGAGGACGCGACCCGGCAGCTGGGCGTGCGCAACTACGCGGCGCGCACCGGTGCGCTGACCGCCAACACCCTGGCCAACCAGTCGGTGGGCACCAACAGCATCTCCGGTTTCCTGGACGGCACCGTCAACCTGCCGGCGGATGTCAAGCTGACCCTGGGCGGCCGCTACACCCTGGATGAGAAGCAGGGCGACCTGATCCGCACCAACTACCTGACACCGGCCCTGGGCTTCAGCACCGGTGACCTCAACAGCGCCTGGGCGCAGTTCACGCCCCGCGCCGTGCTGTCGTGGCAGCCGACGCCGGATTACATGCTGTACGCCAGCATGGCCAAGGGCTTCACCTCCGGCGGCTACAATACGGAGGCGACCACGCTGGCCGCCATCGCCACCCCCTTCAATCCTGAAAAGGTGACGAATTATGAGGTGGGCGCCAAGACCAGCTGGTGGGACCAGCGCCTGACCGCCAACCTGGCGCTGTTCCACCTGGATTACCGGGACAAGCAGGAATACGTGCAGAACACCGTCACCGGCATCGGCACCATCCTGAACGCCGCCAAGGCGACGTCGCAGGGGGCGGAACTGGAACTGGGTTTCCACCCCCTCCAGGGCTTGGACCTGACCGCCGCCTATTCCTACCTGGACACCGCCTATGATGATTTCTTCATCGCCCGGGTGGTGAACAACACCGGCCATCCGCTGGGCTCCTCGCCCAAGCACAAGCTGGCGCTGACCGCCAATTATGAGACGGCGGTGGGCACCCTGGGCTACGTCGGCGGCAACCTCAGTTATTCGTGGATGGACGACTATTACACCGGCGCCACCAAAAGCCCGCAGCTGTTCGTGCCGGTCTACTACCTGGTCAACGCCAGCCTGACCTTCCAGACGCCGGACCGCCATTACCGCCTGACGCTGTGGGGCAAGAACCTGCTGGACCGGGATTATCTGCAGACGCCGTCCACCGCCGGCGTGCTGTCGGAATATCTGGGCGCCCCCCGCACCTACGGCGCCACCCTGTCGGCGGACTTCTGACCATGGCGACTGTTGATCGCCGCCGCTTCTGCCAGGGTTTGGCCGGGGCGGCGGGCCTGGCGGCCTTTCCCGTCCGGGCCCAGGCCGCCGGTTTGCCGCCCTGGACACCGGGCACGCTGGACATCCACCACATCGACATCGGGCGGGGCAACGCCACCTTCATCCTGGGGCCGGACGGCACCACGATGCTGGTCGATTGCGGCGCCAGCGACGACGGGCCGGAATTGTCGGCACCGGCCCGGCCCGACGCCAGCCGGGGGCCGGGCGAATGGGTGGCGCGCTATGCTTTGCGCCAGGCCGCGGCGGCGGGGCGCGACAGCCTGGACTATCTGGTGGTCACCCACGTCCACCCCGACCACATCGGCGACGTGGCGGCGAACTTGGCACGGGCGCCGGACGGCGACTATCGCCTGACGGGGGTCAGCGAGGTTGACCGCCATATGCCGGCGGCCCTGGTGATCGACCGCGCCTATCCCGACTACGGCGCCTTGCCGCCGCCGCCGGCCCCCTTCACCGCCAACTACCGCGCCTGGCTGGACGCGCGCTCACGCGCCGGCCGGCCGGTGCAGGCGGCGCGGGTGGGCTCGACCGACCAGATCACCGCCAAGGGCGGCCTCACCGTGCGGATGCTGGCCGGCAACGGCCGGGTGTGGACGGGGCGGGAGGGTGAAAGCCGCCCCCTGTTCCCCGACCTCACCACCCTGGCGCCCGCCGACCGGCCAAGCGAGAACATGGCTTCCCTGGCCCTGCGCCTGGACTACGGCCGCTTCCGCTATTTCACCGGCGGCGACCTGACGGCCAGCACCCGCGACGGCCGTTTCCCCTGGATGGACGTGGAAACGCCGGTGGCCCAGGCGGCCGGGCGGGTGGAGGTGGCGGTGGCCGACCATCACGGCTATTTCGACGCCTGCGGGCCGGATTTCGTGCGCCTGCTGGACGCCCAGGCCTATGTCATCCCGTCCTGGCACGCCACCCACCCCGGCATGGCCCAGATGGAACGCCTGACCGGCGCCTGGCCCGGTGCCACCCCGCGCGACGTCTACGCCACCGAACTGCTGCCGGCGGCGGCCCAGGTGAACCAACGCTTCCTGCCGGCCCTGCGCAGCCGCCAGGGCCACGTGGTGGTGCGGGTGGCACCCGGCGGCGCCAGCTACACGATCCACGTGCTGGATTCGACGCGCGAGGACGGCGGCGTGGTCCTCAGCCGGGGGCCGTATCTGTGCCGGGGATAGGCTGGGTCAATGCGGCTGCAACCAATACAGCCGATCATCCTTGTCGAAGCCGGCCAGCAGGCTGTCCATCCCGTTGGGCGCCACGGCGCGGTAACGGCGCATCCGGCCCTGCTGCACGGAATATTCCTCGATAGGGGTCAGCGTGACGGGTGGCTTGAAGGCCGGCAGGACGTCCCGGCGTGCAGTGGGATCCGACAGCCCCGCCATCATTTCAGGCGCGAAGATCTTGGTGTCCAGCCGGGGTGCTTCGCTCATGTCCAGGATGGCGGCCAGGCGCTTGTCCACCGGGTCGGCGGCGATTGGGGCCAAGGTCAGGGGCGTGCCGCCCGGTGCCGAGAGCTCCGCTACGACCCAGGCCATGCGGCGCAAGGCGGCGTCGGCACCCCCGACATTGGCGCAGACGGTGACGGCGATGTCGTCCGCCGGCAGGCGCAATGTGGCGGCGCTGTATCCCGGGATGCTGCCGGCCCTCAGATGATAGACCCGCCCCCGTGTCTGGCCCAGGTGCCAGCCCAGGCCATAGGGGATGGACCGGCCGGTGGCCAGCGGTGTGGGCGCCAACATGGGGGCCAAATCCACGGCTGCTATCCTGCCCTGCTTCCAGCCGCCGTCCCAGCGGGCGATGTCATCGGCATCGAACAGGATGCCGCCGGTGCCGGCGTAAGGGGCGCCCCCATAGGATAGGGGCGCATGGATATAGGTGGGGCCGAGGCTGTCTCTTGACCGTTCATAAGGTTCGGCGCGTCGCTCAATGATCTGCTCCCCGGCATCGGTCTGGCCGGTGGGGACATACGCCTGCGGGAAGATCCGGTTCGCCAGGAAGGCGGCGAAGGGCTGTTTTGCGACCGTTTCCACCAGCCAGCCCAGCAGCAGGTCATCTGTGTTGGATGGCGCCCATGCCTCGCCTGCGCTGAAGCGGGGTGGGGGCGGGCTGGTGATCCGTTGGAAGGCGTCGCGCCGGGGTGGGTGGAATGGATCGGGCAGGATATCCAGGTAATCGGGCAATCCGCTGGTATGGGTCAGCAAGGATTGGATCGGCGCATCGGCCCAGGCCGGCGGCAGGTCGGGCAGGTAATGGCCGATGGATTGGCCGCGATCGACCAACCCATCCTCGGCCAGGCGAAGGACACAGAGCGCGGTGACATGCCGGCTCGCCGGCCCCAGATTGAAGAATGTCTGCGCGGTGACGGGAACGCTGAAGGGCAAGGATGCCCAGCCCCAGCCGTGGAAAGCGGTACGGCCATGGCTGGTGACCGTCAGCGCCACGCCGGGACTGCCGACTTCCTGGATCACCCCTGCCAGCCGCTGCACGGTATCGACGGGCAGGGCGTCAAGCATCAGCAGGGGCGGCCTGAGCGTGGTTGACGATGCCCACCCCCGGCCTGTTTGTGCCATCAACGCCGCCGCCATTCCCGCGGCCAGCACATCCCGTCGTCGCATTTCATCCATTCCCCCAAACGCTACCATGGTCCGCCATCATCCGCCTTTTTTCGGCGGAACCAGGGCGGTGGCGTGGTTTTCAGACGGCGCCTTCTGTCACCCCATCGCCGCCCGGTGGGCGGCCAGGACGCGGATGTCGGTCTCGTGCAGGACGATGGCGGACAGGCGGCCGCTGCGATAGGCGCCGGTGTCGACGGCGATGCGCTGGGGCAGGATGTCGACCTCGGGCACGATGGTGTGGCCGTGGACGATGACCTTCTCATGCGGGCCCGGTGCCAGCATGAAGGGCGCGCGGATCCACAGCAGGTCTTCCGGGGCCTGTTCGTCCAAGGGCACGCCGGGGCGGATGCCGGCATGGACGAAGGCATAGTCGCCATAGGTGACGCTGTATTCCAGCCCTTCCAGGAAGCGCCGGTGTGAGGGCGGCAGCTGGGCGGCCAGCGCCTCGGCCAGGGCCAGGCCCTGCTGTGCCGCCGGCCCGTCCATCACCGCCGGGATGCCGTAGCTGCGCAGGGTGGCGGGCCCGCCGAACTCCAGCCAGCGCAGGGCCGCCAGCGGGTTGTTCAGGAAGTCCAGCATGGACTGCTCATGGTTGCCGCGCAGGCAATGGCGGGTGAAACCGGGCAGCAGGTCGTCCAGGGCATGGCCGTCCATGGCCGCACCCCCGCGCAGCAGGTCGATCACCCCCCGGCTGTCCGGCCCCCGGTCGACATAGTCGCCCAGCATGACCAGCACGGGCTTCAGCCCCGGGGTTCGCGTCCGGACCCGTTCGAAGTCGCGGGCGATGATGTCCAGCAGGGCGCGCAGCAGCGCCAGTTCGCCGTGCACGACTCGCCGACGGCATAAACGATGTGCCCGGCGGGTGGGCGCGGGGCGTTCGGGCCGCCGGGGGCGGGGGCCCTCGAGGGCCGCAGGGCGTCGCGCAGTCGGTTCAGCATCGCGGGCGGCCGGCATCCCTGTTGGATGGTTCGCGGGTGTAATGGTTAAGGACGGTAGGGACGTCCGCCGCCCTTGTCACCACCCCATGGGGATAAGGGCAGCGCAGGGCCGGGATGTGAAAAGTGTCAGGTCGCCGATTGAGCCCCGCCGGGCGGCGTCAGCTGCGGCAGGCCCAACAGGCTGACCAGGGTGCGTCGGGGCTTCACCAGGTCGGCCAGGGTATAGTCGTCCAGCACCGCCAGGAAGGCCTGCAACGCCTCCTTCAGGGCGGATTTCAGCACGCAGGTGGGGCTGAGGCGGCAGAATTCGGGGTCGGCGTCGCCGAAGCATTCCAGCAGGTCCAGCTCCTGCTCCGTCGCGCGCACCACCTCGCCGACGCGGATATCCTCCGCCTTGCGGCCCAGGCGCAGGCCGCCGCCCCGGCCGCGGACGGCCTCGACGTAGCCCAGCTGGCTCAACTGGTGCACCACCTTCATCAGGTGGTTCTTGGAAATGCCGTAGATCTGGGCCACGTCGTTGATGGTGGCCAGCCCGTCGGGCTTCAGGGCCAGGTACACCAGGGTGCGCAGCGCATAATCCGTGTAGCTCGACAGCCGCATCACCGCCTCAGGAAAAACAGCATGGCCAATACATATATATAATCTGGGCATTTAAGCCAGCCAGCCGCCCGCGTTCAATGCCCATTTGTTGCGGGCCGCTCCACGGCGGCCTTCAGCGTGGCCGCCACGCGGTCGGCGCGGTCCATGAAAAAGGCGGCGGCCTGGGGGCTGGGGGCGATATCGGCCAGGGTGTCGCGGAACAGGGCCAGCCAAGGTGGGAACAGTGCCGGCGTCAGGCCGGGCATGGATTGGTGCGCCCGCACCGGCTTGCCGTGATAACGCCCGGTCCACAGCGCCAGCGACGACCAGAAATCCTTCATGCGGGCCAGGTGGGCGGGCCAGTCGGCGATCGCGGTGTTGAAGACCGGCCCCAGCAGCGGGTGTACCCGCACCCGGGCGTAAAAGGTCTCCACCAGGTCATCGATGAACGCCTCCGTTATGCCCATGCCGGCCGCCTGCGCCGCCAGCATCTGGCGTGTCCGCTCACCATCCAGGCGGGGGTTTTCCATGCCATCCTCCTCAGGCGGCGGCGGTTTCGGCCAGGCGGTCGTGGCGGGCGTACAGGATGGATTCCTCCTTGTGCCAGCGCAGGTGCAGCATGGCGTGCATCCGGCCGAAATCGATGGCGAATTCCAGGCCCGAGCCGCCGTCGCGGTACTTGTCGAAGAAGGCCAGGATGTCGCCGCTGATCTTCGTCATCTCCGCGCTGAACTGGTCGGCGTGGGCGCGGGCGCCGGGGTCGATGCGGGCCAGGTTGCGCAATGCGGGATAGAACTCCGCATCCTCGCGCTGGATGTGGTCCACGAACAGGGCGCGGGCGTCCAGCAGGGCGGCGCGGCCCTGGGGTGTGCCGATGCCCAGGTCGCGCACGCGCTCCAGCACGGAACGCAGGTCGGCATGGTCGTGGCGCAGGCGGTCGGTCAGGGTGGACATGGGGGCTCTCCGGTTGGCCCTCCCGGCGGGGGGCGTTGCGATGGGATAAAGATGCATCATAAATACATCTTTAAGGATGTCGAATTTGCGGATGGATGGCATGCGCGGCCGGCTGTGACGGCCATCGCTTCCCGACCGACTGGGCCGTCGTTGCCGCCAAACGCAACGACAATGACCGGTGGGTTCCCTGTTATGGGCTATCCGCCCGCGCTAGTTTTCAAGCGACGAAAATGGGGTCCTACTGATTGCGGTTCCAATGGTTGGGGGCCTGGACAATTCGTCCGGTCGACGCTTGTCCGCCCTGGGGGGACCTTGGCCGCACGTCAACGCCTGGGGGCATGTAAAGGCTCCACCCTGGGCGGCACAAATCAAGGAGACCAGTCCCATGGATGCGGTAATCCTCTCGCGTCTACAGTTCGTGTGGGTGGTGGCGTGGCACATCCTGCTGCCCGCCTTCACCGTCGGCATCGCCTCCTACATCGCCCTGCTGGAAGGGCTGCACACCTGGACGCGGCGTCCGGTCTACCTGGCCGTTTCCAAGTTCTGGATCCGCCTGTTCGCCGTCACCTTCGGCATGGGTGTGGTCAGCGGCATCGTCATGCCCTTCCAGTTCGGCACGAACTGGAGCCGCTTCACCGACGCCGTGTCCAACGTCGTCGGGCCCCTGTTCGCCTATGAAGGGCTGACCGCCTTCTTCCTGGAGGCGGCGTTCCTGGGCGTGCTGCTGTTCGGGCGCAAGCTGGTGCCGCCCTGGGCGCATTTCGTGGCCGCCACCATGGTGGCGCTGGGCACCTTGCTGTCCACCTTCTGGATCCTGGCGGTGAACAGCTGGATGCAGACGCCCCAGGGCTACACCGTCGATTGACGGGCGTTTCTTCCCGGCCAGCTGGGTCGATATCATCTTCAGCCCCAGCTTCCCCTTCCGCCTGGCCCATGTGGTCAGCGGCTTCTACGTCACCACCGCCTTCGTCGTGCTGGCGGTGGGTGCCTACACCGTGCGCAAGGCCCGTTTCCCGGAAGAGGGGCGGGTGATGATGCGCATGGCGCTGGGGTTCCTCACGCTGTTCGTGCCCATCCAGATCGTGCTGGGCGACATGCACGGCCTGAACACCCTGGAACACCAGCCGGCCAAGCTGGCCGCCATGGAAGGCCTGTGGGAAGGGGGGACGGGCGTCCCCGCCTCCCTCTTCGGGTTCCCCGACCAGAAGGCCGAGACCAACCATTTCGAGATCGCCGTGCCCAAGCTGGGCAGCCTGTACCTGACCCACCATTGGGACGGGGCGGTGAAGGGCCTGAAGGACTTTCCGCCCGATGAACGCCCGCCGGTAATCGTCGTCTATTGGGCCTTCCGCATCATGGTGGGGATCGGCCTGCTGATGCTGGCCATCGTCGCCGTCGGCTGGCTGTTGCGCTGGCGCGGGCGGCTGTACGACACCGCCTGGTATCTGCGTGGGGTGCAATGGGCGGGCGCCTTCGGTTTCATCGCCGTGCTGGCCGGCTGGACGACGACCGAGGTGGGGCGCCAGCCTTGGACCGTCTACGGCCTGATGCGCACCGCCGATTCCGTGACGCCGTCGCTGACCGTGTGGGACGTGGTGCTGTCGCTGCTGATGTACATGGCGGTCTACCTGCTGATCTACCCGACCGGCCTGATGTTCCTGCGGCGCATCGTGCGCAACGGCCCGCTGGACCATGACGCCCAGAACGACACGCCGGTGGAAAGCGGCCGGCCGGCCCAGCCGGTGGTGGCCCTGCCGCTGGCCCATATTCCTGAAGGAGACGCCCGATGAACGGCCCCATCCTCGATCTGGTCGGCGTCTGGACGGTGATCCTGGGCGCCGGCGTCTTCTTCTACGTGCTGCTGGACGGTTTCGACCTGGGGGTCGGCATGCTGTACGGCCTGAACCCCGACAGCCGGTCGCGCGGCATCATCATGAATTCCATCGCCCCCATCTGGGACGGGAACGAGACCTGGCTGATCCTGGGCGGGGTCGCCTTGCTGGCGGCCTTCCCCCTGGCCTTCGCCATCATCATCCCGGCCCTGTATTTCCCCGTGCTGCTGATGCTGCTGGCCCTGATCTTCCGGGGCGTGGCGTTCGAATTCCGCTTCAAGGACAAGGAACACCGGGGCTTCTGGGACAACGCCTTCTGTTATGGCTCCGCCGTCGCCACCTTCGCCCAGGGCACGGTGCTGGGCGCCTATATCCAGGGTTTCCAGGTGGTGGGGCGGCAGTTCACCGGCGGTTCGTTCGACTGGCTGACGCCCTTTTCCGTGGTGACGGGCGTGGGCCTGATGGCGGGGTACGCCCTGCTGGGGGCCGGCTGGCTGATCCTGAAGACGGAAGGGGACCTGCAGGTCTGGGCGCGCAAACAGGCGCGGCGCGCCCTGGTGCTGGTGCTGGTCGGCATCGCGATCGTCAGCCTGTGGACGCCCTACGCCTTGCCGGACATCGCCCAGCGCTGGTTCAGCTGGCCCAACATCGCCTTCCTGGCGCCGGTGCCGCTGGCCAGCCTGGTCCTGGCCTTCGCCACCTGGCGCAGCCTGGGCCGGGACCATCACGCCTGGCCTTTCGTCTTTTCCATCGGGCTGTTCGTGACGGCCTATCTGGGCCTGGCCATCAGCCTGTGGCCCAACATCGTGCCCCACAAATATTCCCTGTGGGACGCCGCCAGTTCGGAAAGCACCCAGGCCTTCCTGCTGGTGGGCACCCTGTTCCTGCTGCCGGTCATCCTGCTGTACAGCGGCTGGTCCTACTGGGTCTTCCGCGGCAAGGTGAAGGCCGACGCAGGCTATCACTGATGGCAAGGCGGGGGCCGGTTCACGCCGCCAGGCGCGGCCGGCCCCAATAGGGCAGGTAGCGGCCGGCGAACAGGGCGAAGGCCGCCACCCACAGCAGCGCCGATAGCGCCAGCAGGGCCAGCGGCAGGCCGCCCGACAGGCTGGCGACGATGCGGGCCAGGGCGGCACCATTGACCAGCAGGTAACAGCAGGTGGTGGTCCGGTCGGCCGTCAGCGTCCGGCCGGTGTGGCCCAGCGATGCCCGGCTCATGACCGCCAGCACCATGGTGCCGATGGACCCGGCGGTCAGGGCGTGGATGGCGGCGGCGGGTGGCACGGCCGGGGACAGCAGCGTGGCCCCCAGCAGGGCCGCCCCCGCGACCACCCACAGGTAACCGACGTGCAGCACGGCCAGCAGCGGTTCCGCCGCCGTGGCCCAGCCCCGCCAACGGATGAGGCGCGCCAGGTTCAAAGCGGCGGCGGCCAGCAGCAGCCAGCCCACCGCCTGGACCGTAGGCGCGAAGGCCCAGCCCAGCAGGCCGGTGTGCAGGCTGGCCAGGGCCAGTTTGTCCACCAGGCCGGGGGGTGGTCGGCGGCAGGGCGGTCCCGCCCCGCTTCACCAGCCAGTTGCGGGTGAAGGCGGGGATGATGCGCCCGCCGATGGCGGAAATCAGGATGACGATGGCCGCCAGGCCCAGGCGCCAGCCCAGGCCGGCCGGGACGGTGGCGCCGGCGGCCTCGGCATACATGGCCAAGTCGGCGATGGTCAGCACGGCCAGGGGCACCGTCATCACCAGGTTGCGCCAGTTGCGGGCGATGATGACCTGGCGCGCCGCGATGACGCCCAGGGTGGCCGGCAAGGCTGCGTCCACCATTGCGGCCAGGGCCGGCGGCACCGTCACGACCAGGCCGGCCAGGGCCAGCAGGCGGCCCGCCAGCCACAGGGCGACCAGCAGGGCCAGCGGCCGGCCGCGCAGGGGTGGGCGCCCGGTCCAATTGGGCACGGCGGTCAGGATGAACCCGGCCACCGCTGCCATGACGAAACCGAACAGCATCTCATGGATGTGCCAGGCCAGCGGGTCCAGCCCGGCGGGCCCCGTCAGCGCGCCGGACAGCAGCGCCACCCACAGGGCCAGCGCGATGGCGGCCCAGGATGAGGCCGCCAGGAAGAACGGCCGGAAGCCCTCGGCCAGCAGGGACGGGCCGGTATAGGCGGATGCAGGCGTGGCCATGGGATCTCTCCGGGCAAGGGGCGCCGATGGGGCGCCGACCGGGCCAGGATGGCGCGTGCGTGTCGGCCGAACGTTGTGCTGGCGCAAACAAACGGCGCATGATGTCCCATGCCTGAGCCCGCGTTTGCCTTGCGGCGATTGTCCCCGGACGACGTGCCGGCCATCGCCGACCTGTATGCCCGCTGCCGGGACTATTTCCTGCTGGAAGGGGGCGCGCCGCCGACCGTGGATGACGCGCACGTGCTGTTCACCGACATTCCGGAATCGAAACAAGCCGTTGACCAGGCCGTATTCGGCTGGGGACAAGGCGGCCGGCTGGATGCGGTCGCGGCGGTGCTGTCCGACTATCCGGTGGTGGGGGAATGGTATCTGGGGGTCCTGCTTGTCGACCCGGCACGGCGCGGCCAAGGTGTCGGCCGCACCATCTACGGGATGGTCGAGGCCTGGGCGGTGGCGCGCGGCGCCCGTCACATGCGGGTGGCGGTGCTGGAGGCCAACACCGCCGCGCATGGATTCTGGCGATCCCTGGGATTTGCCGACCTGCGCACCGTCGCCGCCGAACGGTTCGGGCGCAAATGGCACCGCCGCGTCGAATTGCGGCGGGATCTGGTGGGCTATGCCAGCGGCACGAGAGTCTGACTCGTGCCGCTGTAAGCTGCGACCGCAGCCGCCGGAGCTTTCCGGGGAGCGTAGCGGACTGGAAAGCGAGGATGAGCCAAGCGACCGGATGGCAGCAAGCGGCGTCTGAGGGGCGGCATTTGATCCATCAAGATCAAATGCCGAGCGTATTAGAGCGGCCAGTCGCTGCCGGCGACGAAGGCCAGGGCCAGGGCTTCGATGCCGGCCTGGTCCTGCGCGTCGAACCGCGCCGGGTTGGGGCTGTCCAGGTCGATGACGCCCAGCACCTGGCCGTCCAGGATCAGCGGCACCACCAGTTCGGAGCGCGAGGCCGCGTCACAGGCGATGTGGCCGGGGAAGGCGTGCACGTCCTCCACCAGCACGGACTGGCGGCGTTCCACCGCCGTGCCGCAGACGCCGCGCCCCACGGCGATGCGCACGCAGGCCGGCTTGCCCTGGAACGGGCCCAGCACCAGCTCGCGCGTGCCGCCCAGGTTGCCTTTGGCCGCGTTGCGCATGAAATAGAATCCGGCCCAGTTCAGGTCGGGCAGGGTGGTGAACAGCAGGGCCGACAGGTTGGCGGCATTGGCGATGGCGTCGCGCTCATCCGTCAGCAGGCCGGACAGGTCCAGGGCCAGGTCGCTGTAGAGGGTGGCCTTGTCGCGCGGCGTGTCGATGGTGCGGGCTTCGAACATGGGGAAACGAACCTCGGGAGAGACAGGAAGGGTGTCAGGCGAATTGTGCCAGCCAGGGGGCGATTATAGCGCGCGCCTGATCGGCCGCGCGGGTCGCCATCACAGCGCCCTCGCGGCGCAAATCGGGCACCGACAGGCCGGCGGCCGACAGTTCAGCCGCATGGCCCACATACCACAGATCCAGCCGCGCGGGATCGGCCTCGACATGGAATTGCAGGGCCAGGGCATGGGCGCCATAGCCATAGGCCTGGTTGGCGTAAAGGTGGTTGGACGCCAGGCGCGTGGCCCCCTGCGGCAGGTCGAAGGTGTCGCCGTGCCAGTGCAGCACCTTGGCACCATCCTCGCCCAACGGCGCCAGGCAGGACGCGCGCCCCACCTCGGTCAATGCCACCGCCCCCCAGCCGATCTCCTTGGCCGGCCCGGCATAGACCCGGGCGCCCAGGGCGCGGGCCATCAGCTGCGCGCCCAGGCAGATGCCCAGGGTCGGCCGCCCGGCCGCCAGGCGGCGTTCCAGCAGGGCGATCTCCGCCGTCAGGAAGGGATATGCGGCTTCCTCATAAACCCCGATGGGCCCGCCCAGCACCACCAGCAGGTCGGCATCGGCCAAGGCGGGGTCGGCCAGGTCGTCCACCGGCGCCTCGCGATATTCCACCGCCCAGCCTTGCTCCGCCAGCACCGGGCCCAGCAGCCCCAGATCCTCGAACGCCACATGGCGCAGCGCTATGGCTTTCTTCGGGCTGGGCATGGGCGGAACCTCCGGCGGCGGGTTAGAGGTTCTTATAAACAGTCGCCTATGGCGCTGGCTCAAGGTTTTTCGTTCCGCTGATGCTTACCCGTGCCGTTGCTGGCGCTGCATATAGTCCCGCAGCACGGCATTAATCCGTGTCTGATAACCATCCCCTTGCTCTTTGAACCAGGCGAGAACATCGGCATCGAGACGAAGGGCGATCGGTTTCTTGATCGGCTTGAACAGAAGGCCGCGCACAGCACCGGACCAGTCGGTCACTTCCGGAGCGTCGGGATCTGTAAGGTCAATGTCGCTGTCGGGAAGATCGCGGACCGCATCCAGGGCCGCTTGCTCCTCAGCCGTCAGTTTTCTAGTGCTCGCCATGCTTGTATGCCTTTCTTTCCGTCCGGTCGGCCCGGCGAACACTGATGATCCGGCCAGGGGCGTCGTCATCGGGCAAGGTGTGCACGATGAAGAGGGTGACGCCGCTGATCGAGGCCAGGGTATTCCAGCGATCGCCATCCGGATGAGGATCAGGGACGGAAACGGCTAAAGGGTCATCCAACGCTGCTCGGCCCACGCTAAGGGGCAGGCCATGCTTGCGGCGGTTGGCCTCATCCTTCTTGGGATCCCAGATCCACGCCATCCGAACCCTCATGTCTATACGATAATGTATAGACATGAGGGCCCGCAATCAAGGCGCGGGCGTTGTCGATGTGACGACTTCCGGAAACGTCCCTTCCCAGCCGCCGCCCAACGCCTTGTACAGCCCCACCATGGCCAGCGAGATGGATGTCGTGGCCTCTATCCGATTGCGCCTGGGTGCGCAGCAGGGCGGTCTGCACGGTCAGGACGCGCAGGTAGGTGGCGGCCCCCTGGCGGTACTGCATCTCGGCGGCGTCCAGGGCGGCCTGGTTCTGGCGCACGGCCTCGTCCAGGCGGTCGCGGCGCTTTTGCGAGGCCGCCAGGCTGGTCAGGGCGTCGTCGATCTCATGCCAGGCGCGCAGCACCGTCTGCTGATAGGTCAGGGCGGCCGCCTGCTGTTCGCCTTTGCGCAGTTCCAGGGTGCCCCGGCGCTGGCCGCCGTCGAACAGCGGCAGGCTGACGCTGGGCCCCACCGAATATTGCCGCGATCCCCAGGCGCCCAGTTCGGTGAAACGCGTGGTCTGCAAATCCAGGTCGGCGGTCAGGGTGATACGGGGGTAGAAGTCGGCCTCCGCCACGCCCACGCCGGCCGTGGCGGCGTGCAGCCGGGCGCTGGCGGCACGGATGTCGGGCCGGCGGGTGGCCAGTTCGGATGGCAGGCCCACGGGGTACGACCGCCGGCACGGGCGGGATGGGCTGGCCGGTGCGCAGCTCCGCCGCCAGGGCGCCCGGCGCCTCCGCCGCCAGCTGGCTCAGCGCGTTGATCAGGCGGGCCTGCTGTTCCTCCAGCGCCGGCAGCCGCGCCTCGATGGTGGCGACCTCCGCCGCGGCCGAGGCCACGTCCAGGGTGGTGGCGACCCCGTTTCCCTGGCGGGTGTGGGTCAGGTCCAGCAGGTGGCGGGCGATGTCCAGGTTGCGTCGGGTCAGGTCCAGGTCGGCCTGCACGCCGCGCAGCTGGATGTAGTCACGCGCCGTCTCCGCCGCCACGGCCACCAGCACGTCACGCCGCTGGTCGGCGGTGGCCTCCACCGTGGCGGCCATGCCCTCCACCGCGCGGGCGGTATGGCCCCAGAAATCCAGTTCCCACGCGGCGTCGATGCCCGGCTGGAACAGGTCCAGCGCGGAGGAGGGCGCGCCCAGCAGGCCGTACAGGCCGGTGGGGCTGACGCGTTCGCGCTGATAGGCGGCGTTCAGCCCGACATTGGGCTGGCCGGCGGCGTCCGCCACCGTCAGGCCGGCGCGCGCCTGGACCAGGCGGCTGGTGGCCAGCGCCAAATCCAGGTTGGCGGCGGCCACCTTGGCTTCCAGCGCCGTCAGCCGGGCGTCGCCGTACAGGTTCCACCAGTCGGGCGTGATGGCGGCCTCAACCGCCCGGGACGGCGTCCCGGTATCGGGTGCGGCGGGGTCCTGCCAATGATCGGGCACCGTGGCGGTGGGCGCCTGGAAATCCGGGCCCAGGGTGCAGCCGGCCAGCAGGGCCAGCGTGGCGGCGGCTGTCAGAAGGGGGCGCCTCATTTGCCGTTCCCCTTGGCGGTCGTATCGATTTGAGTGATGACCGACAGGCCGACGCGCAGGGCGGCGGCGCCGTCCTGGCCGGGTTCCAGGACGATCTTCACCGGCAGGCGCTGCACCACCTTGGTGAAGTTGCCGGTGGCGTTGTCAGGCCCCGACGGGGGCGAAGGTCACGCCGGTTGCGGGCGCCACGCTGTCGACATGGCCGCGCAGGGTGACGCCCGGCAGGGCATCGACGTTGACCGTTACCGGCTGCCCGGCGCGGACATGGGCCAGCTGCACTTCCCGGTAATTGGCCAGCACATAGGCCTGGGCCAGGGGCAGGACGGCCAGCAGGGGGTGGCCGATGTTGACATAGGCGCCCACGCGCACCTCACGCTGGCCCACGGTGCCGGCGATGGGGGCGGTGATGCGGGTGTAGTCCAGGTTCAGCTGCGCCTGGTCGCGCGCGGCCTGGGCCTTTTGCAGCGCGCCGGCGGCACTGGCCTTCTGCGCCTCCAGCACCGGCACCTGCTTGCGGGTGGCGTCCACGCTGGCGACGTCACGCTGGCGGCCGGCCAACTGCTGGTCCAGCTGGGCGTCGGCCTGCTGTTGCTGTTCCAGGGTGCCGGCCCCGCTGCTGGCCAGGGCGCGGTAACGGTTGGCGCCGGCATGGGCCAGGGTCAGGGCAGCGTCGTCCGCCCGCACCCGCGCTTCCGCCTCGGTGATCAGGGCCTGCTGCCGGTCCAGGTCGGCGCTCAGATGGTCCAGCTGGGCGGCGGCGGTCGCCACGTCGGCCTCCGCCGCCGCCAGGGCGGTGCGGTAATCGCGGTCGTCGATGCGGGCCAGCAACTGGCCGGCCTGGACCGCCTGGTTATCTTCCACCAGCACCTCGGCGATCAGGCCGGACACCTTGGGCGCCACCAGGGTGTAGTCGGCGGCGACATAGGCGTCGTCGGTCACGGGGCGGGCGGGGTCGCCCAGCAGGCGCGTGCCGCCGGCATAGGCGCCACCGGCCAGCAGCAGCACGGCCCCGGCGATGCCCGCCCGCTTCACGGTCTGGGATGTGGTCATGGGTCTGTTTCCTAAATGAATTGGGGGCCGGTCAGGCGGCGGGCCGGGCCGCCGGTCGGGGCGGATAGACCCGCACCGGCATGACGGGGATGAGCACGATCAGGGCCAGGGCCACCACGGCCATGACGCCGTAGATGTCGGCCACGGTCAGGACCAGGGCCTGCTCCCGCACCCGGTTGCCCAGGCGGGTCAGGTCCCCCATCGCGCTGTCCAGGATGGGCAGGTTGCCCAGCCGATCCAGCAGGGTGTTGGAATGCAGATGCTCCCGCGCGGTGCCCAGGCCCTCCACCACCGCGGTGCCGATGACGGCGGCCAGGCCCTTCACGCTGTTGAACATGGCGGACGCGAAGGGCCCGTCGGTGGGCGTCAGGCTGCCCGTGGCCTGCATCAGCAGGGGGATGACGGCCATGGGCTGGCCGAACACCTGCAGAAGCTGCAGCAGGTAGAAATTCTCACGCGACCAGTCGCTGGTGACCTGGGTGGCGCCCAGGCAGGACAGGGCGATCAGGACCAGGCCGGTGGCCAGCACCCAGCGGCAATCGATCCAGCGGATGTTCAGCAACGCGGCCACCAGCGGCAAGGCCACCAGTTGCGGCAGGGCTACCATCAGGGCCAGGGGCGTGGTTTCCAGCGGGCGATAGCCCCACACCTCCCCCAGATACAGCGACGGCAGGGCGCCCACGGCCGACAGCACCACCAGCACGCCGGCCAGGGTGATCAGCGCGTGGCTGAAGTTCCGGATGCGCAGCAGGCGCAACTGGATGAAGGGCAGGGCGTGCGACCATTCGTTCACCAGGAACAGGACGAACAGCCCGGCCCCGCCCAGGGCCGTGCCTACGATGAGGGGTGAATTGAACCCATCCAGCCGGTCGGCCTGCATCAGGGCCACCACGATCATGCAGATGGCGGGAAAGCCGGTCAGCAGGCCCGGCCAGTCGAACCGGTGGAAGCGTTCCAGCCGTATGGGATCCTGCGGCAGGCCATAGGCGCAGGCGGCTGCCGCGACGGCGCAGAACGGCACCACCTGCCAGAAGGCGAAACGCCAGTCGAACACCTCCGTCCACAGGGCGGCCAGGGGCACGCCCAGGTTGGGGCCGAAGGTGGCGGTCAGGGCATACGCGCCCAGGCCGTACAGCTTGATGCCCGGCGGCAGGAAGCGCAGCGCCGACGACATCAGCATGGGCGGCAGGCAGCCGCCCACCAGCCCCTGCGTCGCGCGCAGCAGGATCAGGCTTTCGGCGTCGGGCGCGAAGGGGCACAGGATGCCCAGGGTGGCGAACGCCAGGATGACGCCGACGATGAAGCGGCGCATGGAAAAGGTGACGGCGAACCAGGGCGCGAACAGCATGCCCGCCACCTGTGTGGCCTCGTACGCCGTGGTCAGCCAGGTGCCATCGTCGTGGCCGATGCCCATGCCGCCCCGGATGTCGGCCATGGCGACCTCCGTCACGTGCTCATTCAAGCCTGCGACCAGGGATGCCAGCAGCACGCCCAGCAGGGCGATGACGATGCGGGGGCCGAAGGGCGGCGGCATGGGCGGGGCGTGGGGGTGGGCCTGGGGATGGGCGGACATGATGCCAACGGACTTTCAAAAGGGTCGCCCTGCTATAGTCCCCTTGTGACCGTTCAAAAACTGAATGTATCTGAATGAATAAGTGCGTTAGACGCACTTATTGTCAGCGGAAGGATCACCCTTCGATCTGTCCCAGGGCGATGGCGCGGGTGGTCTGGCGCAGCCAGCGGTGGGCGGGGTCGTTGTCGAACCGGGGGTGCCAGGACTGGCGCACCACCACCGCCGCCAGCGGCAGGGGGATGGGGAAGATGCGCACGGCCAGGCCCAGGCGCTTCATGCTGGGCAGCATCATGTCCGGCAGGGGCAGCAGCAGGTCGGATTGCGACAATGCCGCCAGCGCCGTGTACAGCGACCCCGTCACCAGCGCCACGTGTGAGGTCAGGCCCATGGCTGAAAGCGCCTGGTCCACCGGCGTGTGGAACAGGCCACGGCGCGAGATGCTGATGCGGGGATAGGCTGCGAACCGGGCGGCGGTGATGTCCTCGCCATCGCCATGACCGCCGTCGCCGAAGATGGGGTGGTCGGGCCGGGCCACGCCGACGAAGCCTTCGGTCGCCAGGGTCTGCACCCGCATTTCCGGGCCGGACGGCGGGTTGGAGGCGATCAGCAGGTCGACGCGCCCCTCGCGCAGGGCGGCGTCATCGCCCTCCCCCTCCGGTGCGAAGCGCAGCTTCACGTTTGGTGCCCGGGCCTGCAGGGTCTTCAGCAGCAGGCCGCCGTGGGCGCTGGCGTAGAAGTCGTTGCCCCGGATGGTGAAGGTGCGGTCCAGGCGGCTGAACTCCGGCTCCCCCTCCGCGCGCAGCAGGCCGGTGGCCTCCGCCACCATGGTGCGCACCCGCTCGCGCAGTTCCAGGGCGCGGGGCGTGGGCACCAGGCGGCGGCCGGCCCGCACCAGGATGGGGTCGCCCACCGTCTCGCGGATGCGGGCCAGGGTGCGGCTCATGGCCGGCGCGCTCAGGTGCAGGCGGCGGGCGGCACCCGCCACGCTGCCTTCCTCCAGCAGCAGGTCCAGGGCGATCAGCAGGTTCAGGTCGGGGTATTGCATGGCACGCAATGATAGCGCGCCCATGCATCAGGATAAATCATCTTCCGCCACCCGGCGCAGGGCGTCGGTGTCGCACAGGGTCAGGTGCTGCCGCTCGCCGGATATCCAGCCCTGCTTCGCCCACGCCGCCAGGGTGCGGCTGGCGGTGTGCAGGGTGGTGCCGGACAATTCCGCCAGGTCCCGCCGCGTCAGGGGGAAGGCGATGGCGGTGGCGCCTGATCCGTTCCTGGCCGATTGGGCGGCCAGGCGCAGCAGGGCGCGGGCCAGGCGCTGTTCCACCCGGCCGGTGGTGGCCTCGCGCAGGCGTTCCTGCACCTCCATCAGCCGCCGGCCGATGACGCCCACCAGGTTCAGGGCGATGGTGGGGTGCCGGGTGATCAGGTCGCGCAAGGCGGCCTCGGTCCAGCTGATCTCCACGCTGTCGGCCACCGTCTCGGCATCGGCGGGATACAGGCGGTCGGTGAACAGGGGCACGGTGCCGAACATCTCCCCGGCACCGATGAAGCGCAGGGCCACCTGGCCGCCGGCGGCCCCCGACTGGCTGATGCGCACCCCGCCGCTCAGCAGGGCGTGGCAATGCTGGGCCGGGTCGCCCTGGTGGAACAGCCGGGTGTGGCGGGGCACGGTGCGGATGCGGGCGGCGGCCATCACCTGGGCCAGGGCCGGCGGCGCCAGGCCCTGGAACAGCTCCATTCCCGCCAGTGCTGCGGGGGGCCAGGCATTGGTTTGGGAAGGCATGGTGGACATGGCCGGCATTGTACCCCATGGGACGCAATGCCGGCCTGCCATGTTCGCGCGCACAGCCAAGATGTTTTTCGGTCCTATCCTGTCGGCGCAATCAGTTGAGGGAACGGGTATGCACATCGGCATCATGGGCGCCGGCGCGGTCGGCTGTTTCTACGGGGCCTTGCTGGCGCGGGCGGGGCACGACGTCACCCTGGTCGGGCGGCCGGCCTTGGTGGCGGGCGTGGCGGCGCAAGGTGGCCTGCGGCTGGAGATGGCGGGTTTCGACGGCATCGTGCCCATCAATGCTGCGGCCGATCCCTCGGCGCTGGCCGAGGCCGACCTGGTGCTGTTCTGCGTGAAGTCAGCCGACACCGTGCCCACCGGCCGGGCGATGGCCCCATACCTTAAGCCGGGCGTGCCCGTGCTGACCCTGCAGAACGGCGTGGACAATGCGGAACGCTTGAGCACCGCGCTGGGCCGGCCGGCAGTGCCGGTGGTGGTCTATGTCGCCACCGGCATGGGCGGCCCGGCCCATGTGCAGCACCACGGGCGCGGCGACCTGATCATCGGCCCGTCGGCGGACAGTGATGCCATCGCCGCCGCGCTCAGCGCTGCCGGCATCCCGACCACCGTGTCGCACGGCGTGGTCGCGGCGCTGTGGGACAAGCTGATCATCAACTGCGCCCACAACCCGCTGTCGGCGGTGGGGCAGGTGACCTATGGCCAGATGGTGGCGGTCGAGGGCGTCACCGATGTCATGACCGACGTGGTCCATGAATGCGTGGCCGTGGCCCATGCCCTGGGCATCGCGGTGCAGGACGACATCCTGGACCGCGTGCTGGCCCTGTCGCGCAGCATGCCCAACCAGTACGCCTCCACCGCCCAGGATCTGGCGCGGGGCAAGCGGACGGAGATCGACTATCTCAACGGCCATATCGTGCGGAAGGGCGGCGACCTGGGCATCGCGACACCGGTGAACCGCACGCTGCTGGCCCTGGTGAAACTGCTGGAATCTAAAGCCTGACATGCAGGCCCCGGCGGTGCAGCGGCACCAGCAGGGCGATGATCAGGGCCAGGATGCCAAGGGCGCAGATGAAGGAAGCCAGGTAGGGCTCCGTCACCACCCGGCCCACCAGGCGATAACCCCAGGCCTGCGGCGTCAGCGGCCCCTCTGTTGTGGGGATCAGCGGCAGGCCGCCCAGGGCGTCCAGCACCTGTGACAGGCTGAAGGCCAGGATGGCGTTGCCGCCCAGCACGCGGCAGGGATACGCGGCCGCTGACCATCCCGGATGCACCGCCGGCCGGTCCAGCAGGGCCGACAGCAGCATCAGGGTGGTCAGGGAAAAGCCGCCGCTGAACAGGGCGAAGCTGGCGGTCCATAGCCGCTTGTTGATGGGCAAAACCGGGTCCAGCGCCAGCCCGGTCCCCATCAGGGCCAGGCCCACCGTCAGCAGCACGGATTTGCGGTCGGTTCGCTTCAGGAAAGCGCCGGCCAGCACGCCCATGGCCACGTTGGCGCTGGCCGGCAGGGTGGAGGGCAGGCCGTCCGGGTCATAGGTCACCAATCCGGCGGCGTTCGTGCCGTAGGGCCACAGATGGGGCACGGTGAAGACCTGACGGTCGATCCAGGCGAACAGGTTCCCGTCCGGGTCCAGCTGGCCGGGGCCGAAGCCCGGCACCGGTATCCACACCAGCGCCGCCCAGGACCCCAGCAACAGCACGGCGATGGCGCCGGCCACGGCCCCCAGGTTCAACGCCGGCGCCCCATCGGCGCCCTGGCGTCTGGTCAGCAGGCACAGGCCCGCCACCAGGGCATAGCACAGGGCGATGCGCTGCAGGATGCCGGGCAGGCGCAGATGCGCCAGGTCGAAGGCCGGCAGGGCGTTCAGGAACAGGCCCAGCAGGATCAGGGACAGCGCCCGCCGCCCGATCTGCCGTGCCGCGGCGGCGGGATCGGCCGCCATGCGGGGGAAGGACAGGGCGATGGCCAGGCCGATGCCGAACAGGAAACCCGGCGCCACCATGTCCGCCAGGGTCCAGCCGTTCCAGGCGGCGTGCTTCAGCTGGGCGTAATATTTGTCCCAGTCGCCCGGGCTGGTCACCAGGATCATGCCGGCCACGGCCAGGCCGCGCAGCACGTCCAGGGAGGCCAGGCGGATCTTGGCGCCGGCGCCCGCCAGGGCGGGTGCGGCGATGGCTGTCACGGTCATGGCGGCGGACACCCCCCTTTGATTATGGGGAAACCCTAGCAGGTTGTGACAACGTTGTCACAAACCTTATTCGGGGGCGCCCGGCAGGCGGCGCGCCCCGGGGCCCAGCGCGCCCAGCTTGTCCGCCGGGTTGTGCAGGCGGCAGACCTCGATGGACAGGCAGCCGCAGCCGATGCACTGGTCCAGCGTGTCACGCAGCGCGGTCAGGGTGAGGATCTGCTGGTCCAGGCGTTCACGCCATAGCGCGGACAGGCGGGCCCAGTCGGCGCGGGTGGGGGTGCGGCCGTCGGGCAGGCCGGCCAAGGCGGCGGCGATATCGGCCAGCGGAATGCCCACTGCCTGTGCGGCCTTGATGAAGGCGACGCGGCGCAGCACGTCGCGGGCATAGCGCCGCTGGTTGCCGCCCGACCGCAGGCTGCTGATCAGGCCCTGGCGTTCGTAGAAGTGCAGGGCGGACACCGCCACCCCCGCCCGCTCCGCCACCTGGCCGACGGACATCAGGGCCTTGATGTTGAAGGGTTTGCCCGTCGACGCATCCGCCATGATCCATCCCACCTTATCCCAACATATATTGAGGTTTTAGCCCGGCGGCTCGGCAATTTGAATGGCCTTTTGGGAAAGGTCATGTGCTGAGCGATGCTTGAGAAGGGTTGGCCGGTACGATATCATCATACCGGCTTCATGACATGGCGAGGGAAGGTCCGCATGGCGGCACCCGAGAAACGGTCATTCACCCTGCCGACCGAACAGACCGCCTACATCGATGACATGGTCGCGACCGGCGCTTACGCCAGTGCCAGCGAAGTGGTGCGCGCCGGCATCCGTGCTTTGCAGGAGCGTGACGCCGCTGTGGAGCGGTGGCTGCGCGAAGAGGTGGTGCCGGTTTATGACGCGATGAAGGCCGACCCATCGCGGGGCGTGCCGGCGGAGGATGTGTACGCCGCCATTCGTGCCCGCCATGCGGACCGGCGCAAGGGAAGCGTGTGATCCCTAGCCTCGTTTACTCCCCCTTGGCTGCGATGCCGTGGATCATGATGTCCACGATGCCCTCGGTCCATGCCTCTTCCAGCGGGATGTTCAGGATCAGCCGGTAGTAGAGCGACCCGAAGGTCAGGTCCAGGATGGTGTTGGGGTCCAGGTTGGGCCGCAGCGCCCCTTCCTCCATGCCCCGTTGCAGCAGCTGGATGGCCTTGGCCCGGCGCGGAATCAGGAAACCTTCCTGGAACAGGCGCAGGGTTTCCGGGTCGCGCTGGCATTCCGCCAGGATGCCGGCGACGATGCGGCCGGTCGCACCCCGCATGGCGCGGGTCACCGACCGCAACAGGCGGGCGAAGGTGTCCAGCGTGGAGGCCCCGCTGATGTCCAGGGGCGCCTCCACCGCGATGCGGTCCAGCACCGCCTCCATGGCGATGGCGCCGCGGCTGGGCCACCAGCGATAGAGGGTGCTGCGCGACACGCCGGCGCGGCTGGCCACCTTGTCCAGGGTCAGGTGGGCCAGGCCGTTTTCCTGCAACAGCTCGTACGTGGCTTTCAGGATGGCGGCGTGGCTGGCATCGCTGCGCGGACGGCCGACGGAGGCCATGGTGCTTCTCCCGATGGGGTAGGGACGGGCGGGTGACATCCCACCCTAACCCCGCCTGTGATTACCGACACATTCCGGTACAGCATGTCTCGTATTCAAACGCGGCGCTGCCGGCTAATTTCGAAACAGTACATCTTGTATCGAAATTTGAACACGGGCGTCTTCGGCCCCACCCGATCCGATCTTTGAGGAGGCTTCCCATGGCCAACATCACCGACACCGCCGCCGGCATCCCGTCGGCCTCAAATCCCGCCGCCACCTCGAAGGTCGGTGGCATCGTGAAGCGCGTGCTGCTGGCCGGCGCCGGCCTGGCCGCCCTGGCTTATGCCGCCCATGCCGGCGTTGATTACTGGACCACCGGCCGCTTCCTGGTGGAAACGGACGACGCCTATGTCGATGCCGACGCCTCCACCATCGCGCCGCACGTGTCCGGCTACATCGCCCGGGTGCTGGTGGATGACAACCAGGTGGTGAAGGCCGGCCAGCCGCTGGCCACCATCGATGACAGAGATCTGGTCACCGCCCTGGCGCAGGCCCGCGCCGCCCGCCAGACGGCGGAGGCCAAGGTGGTCAACATCGTCAGCCAGATCACCATGCAGCAGGCGCTGATCGACCAGGCCGGTGCCCGCCGCGTCTCGGCCAAGGCGGCGGCGGCCTTCGCCGCCCAGGACAATGACCGTTTCAGCCAGCTGGTCATCACCGGCGCCGGCAGCGCCCAGAAGGCGCAGCAGGCGGCATCGGTGCACCGCCAGGCCGATGCCGACGTCAGCAATGCGGAAGCCGCCTTGGTCGCCACCCGCCAGCAGGTCGCCGTGCTGGAAACCCAGCGCGCCACGGCGCTGACGGAGGTGGAACAGGCCAAGGCCGCGGAACACCAGGCCGAACTGAACCTGGGCTACGCCACCATCACCGCCCCGGTGGACGGGGTGGTGGGCGCCCGCTCCGTCCGGGTCGGCCGCTACGTCCAGGCGGGCACGCAGCTGATGGCGGTGGTGCCGCTGAAACAGGTCTACGTCGTCGCCAACCTGAAGGAAACGCAGCTGACCAACGTGAAGCCCGGCCAGTCGGTGGACATCGCCGTCGACACCTACCCCGGCGCGGTCGTCCACGGCCGGGTGGACAGCATCTCCCCCGCCAGCGGGCTGAAGTTCGCGCTGTTGCCGGCCGACAACGCCACCGGCAACTTCACCAAGATCGTCCAGCGCGTGCCGGTGAAGATCGTGCTGGACGCCGATGCCGCCGCCGGCAAGGGCGCGGTGCAACTGCGCCCCGGCATGTCGGTCGAACCCAGCATCAACACCAAGGACGCGGCGAACTGAACGGTTCGCGCGCGGGATCGGGAGTAAGGGTCATGGCAAACGCGGTGCCCAATACAGCGCCCGGCGCGGAAGCGCCCATCGGCTTCAGGACATGGGCGGCGGTGGTGGGGTCGATGATCGGCGCCTTCATGGCGGTGCTGAACATCCAGATCACCAACGCCTCGCTGCCCGACATTCAGGGCGCCATCGGCGCCGGCATCGATGACGGCGGCTGGATCTCGACATCATACCTGGTGGCGGAGATCGTGGTCATCCCGCTGACCGGTTTCCTGGTGCCGGTGTTCTCGCTGCGCCGCTACCTGCTGACCAACACGGTGTTGTTCCTGGTGCTGTCGGTCGCCTGCGCCTTCGCCGGCAATCTGCAGCAGATGATCGTGCTGCGGGCCTTGCAGGGTTTCTTCGGCGGCGTGCTGATCCCGCTGGCCTTCACCATCACCCTGACCATGCTGCCCCGCTCCAAACAGCCGGTGGGTCTGGCGCTGTTCGCCGTGTCGGCCACCTTCGCCCCGGCCATCGGCCCCACCATCGGCGGTTACCTGACCCAGACTTATGGCTGGAAGTACATCTTCTACGTCAACATCGCCCCCGGCCTGGTCATGCTGGCGGCCCTCATCCCCACCCTGCCGGCGTCGCGCATGAACCTATCGCTGCTGAAAAAGGGCGATTGGCCCGGCATCGCCACCCTGGCCATCGGCCTGGCGGCCCTGCAAACGGTGCTGGAGGAGGGCAACAAGGATGACTGGTTCGGTTCCCCCTTCATTCTGAAGCTGTCGGTGGTGGCGGTGCTGTCGCTGGCCGCCTTCCTGTGGATCGAACTGACGGTGGCCCATCCGCTGCTGAACCTGCGCCTCTTGAGGCAGCGCAACTTCGGCCTGGGCAGCGTCAGCAACATCATCCTGGGCATGGCGCTTTACGGTTCGGTCTACCTGCTGCCCAGCTACCTGTCGCAGATGCAGGGCTACAACTCCCAGCAGGTGGGTGAGGTGCTGGCCTGGACCGGCCTGCCGCAGTTGGCCATCATTCCCTTCATCCCCTACCTGATGAAGAAATTCGACACGCGGGTCCTGGTGGGCGCCGGCTTCGTCCTGTTCGCCGCCAGCTGTTTCCTGAACATCCACCTGACCAAGGACTATGCCGCCGACCAGCTGTTGCTGCCCAACGTGGTGCGCGCCGTGGGCCAGTCGCTGGTGATGGCGCCCCTGTCGGCGCTGGCCACCGGCGCCATCGCCAAGGAGAACGCGGGCTCCGCCTCGGCCCTGTTCAACATGATGCGCAATTTGGGCGGTTCCATCGGCATCGCCGGCTTGCAGACCATCCTGACCAAGCGGGAACAGTTCCACTCCACCGTCATCACCACCCACGTGACGGGGTTCAGTGAGGCCACCGCCGACCGGATCCAGCAGTTGCAGCAGTATTTCATGTCGCTGGGCACGGTCGATCCCGATGCCGCCTGGAACCAGGCGATCCAGGCCATCGGTAAATCGGTGAAGCTGCAATCCTTCCTGCTGGCCTACGGCGACGCCTTCTACCTGATGGGGGCCGCCCTGCTGCTGGCGCTCGCCGCCGCCCTGTTCATGCAGAAGACCGCCGGCAGCGGGGCGGGCGCGCACTGAGCCGCTGTTCCCGTCAGATGCCAGACGCCTCCACCCACCGGTGGGGGCGCTTTGGTTTTGGGGGCGCCGGCTTGAATGAAAGGCGATTTTGCCTTACATTTTGACTGTCTCCACACAGCGGGAAAACGTCAATGGGCATCGTTCTAACCGTCACCGCCAAGGGCCAGGTCACGTTGCGCAAGGACGTTCTGGATCATTTGGGCATTCGGCCTGGCGATAAGCTTGAAGTGGATCTGCTCCCGTCGGGGCGGGCGCAGGTGCGGGCGCGGCCGGGGCAGCCGGTTTCCAGCATTTTTGACATGCTGAAACGGCCTGGTCAGCCGACGCTGTCGGTTGAAGAAATCAATGAGGCCACCGCTGCCGGATGGGCTGGCGAGCGGTGAAGATCATTGTCGATACCAATGTCTTGCTGCGCGCCTTCCTGGGCGATGACGCGAAACAGGCGGCGGTCGCAAAACGGACTTTGGAGCAGGCGAGCCTCATCGCCATACCCGTGCCGGCATTTTGTGAATTCGTGTGGGTGCTGCGACGGCAATACAAGGTGCCGGGGGCGGATATAGCCGCCGCGATCGAGGCATTGTTGGTGATCGAAACCGTCCAGACGGACTTGCCTGCGGTTGAGGCTGGTTTGGCGGTCTTGAAAGCGGGCGGTGATTTCGCCGATGGCGCCATCGCGGCCCAGGGTGGTCCCTTGGGCGGGGCGTTGTTCGCCACCTTCGACCAAACGGCGCGCCTCCTTTGGCAGCGCCAGGGTGGACAGGTGGCCATGCTGGAATAGGGGGCTGGGGGCTGCTGATGGCATTGCGCCCCCTCCCGCTACCCGCCCATCACTCCGCCAGCAAATGGTTCAGGTCGTCGATCCGCCGTTGCAGGCGGGCTGCACCCAGCAGGCTGGCCAGCCAGACCACCACCAGGCAAAGGGCGGCGATGGTGAGGGCCAGGGCCAGGATGGCGTAGGCCGTCCCGATATCGCCGCCGCCGTGGATGGCGACCCCGCTGCCGGCCGCCATCAGCACGATGCCGGGAACGTAGGGCAGCAGGTACCAGCGCCAGACGGCGGTCATCTCATCGCGCTGGTGGATCAGCGCGCCGCGATAGGCGTCCACCACCTCCACCGGCCGGCCGTCGGCCACGGTGGCCTTTGGCGGCGCCCGGCGCGGAATCTGGGTCAGGGTGTAAAGGACGGCCAGCATTTCCAGAGCCCCGCCGGCCTTCAGCATCCAGCCGGGCATGAACCAGACATAGGTGCAGAACAGCAGGATGCTGAGGGCGGCACTGCCGTATTGCCAGCGGGCGCGGTGGCGGACGAGGTGTTCGAACCGGGCGGCCTTCGCCTTGATGTCGTTCAGGGTCATGGCGTCGATCTCCTGTTTCTGGCTTTGCCAAAGGGTTTGCAGGGTGTCGGGCTCGGGTGTCATGCCTGGCCTCCCTGGTGGAAGTGCGGGGGGTGGAAGTGCCGGGCCAGCACGGCCTTGGCGCGGTGGATCTTGGTGGCGACGGCGCCGGGGGACAGGCCGGTGATCTCGCCGATGGCGGCGGCGTCCATCCCCTCCAGGTACAGCAGCATCACCTGCTGGTCCGGGGCCTTCAGGCGGCGCACCAGGTCGTACAGCCGGGCCACGGTGCGCTGGCGGTCGGCGGCGTCCTCGGGGTTGTCGGCGGCCGGCAGGTCGGCCAGTTCGTCCAGGCTGGCGGCCTGGTCGGGCCGTGATTTGCGTTGGCGCAGGGCATGGCCGGCGCCGACGTTGTGGGCCACGCGGTACACCCAGGTGCGCATGGAACAGCGGCCGTCGAATCCACCCAGGCTGCGCCACAGGGCCAGATGGATGTCCTGCAGCAGGTCGCGGGCCAAGTCGGCGTCGCGCTCATAGGCGCGTGCCAGCCGTTCCAGCGCGGCGCCGAAGCTGTCGGCGGCCCGCTGGTAGCGCGCATCCTGGTCTTCATCCCCGCCGTCCATGTCCCGTCCCTCGGTGGTGCTGACAAGGTAGTCCGACCGGCTGGCGATTTCTTTCAGGGCATACGAAAAAAAGCCCCTGTCCCGGGATCGGGCAGGGGCTTCAGGGTGTGATGGGGGCGGGGGGGCTGCTACGCCGCCATCAGTTCCTCGGCGGGGCCGAAGAATTCGTAATGGATTTGGGATGCCGCCACGCCCGCCTGGGCCAGGCCGGTGACGAAGGTCCGCAGGAAGGGCTTGGGCCCGCACAGATAGATGTCGGCCCCGGCCAGCGGCGTGTTGGTCCTGAGCCAGTCCAGGGTGACCAGGCCCCGGGTGACTGGCCCGGCGTCGTGGCTGACGCCGACCGCGTCACCCGCCAGCGGGTCGGCGTAGAAGGTGGCGACCTTGATGTGGGGCCGCGTCGCCGCCAGAGCGCGCACGTGGCCATCCAGGGCGTGGGTGGCGCTGTTGGCGGCACCGTGGATGTAGTGTGTCTCCAGACCCGGGTGCCGGTCGGCGATGGTTTCCAGCATGGCGACCATGGGTGTCAGGCCGACCCCGCCCGACAGCAGAATCACCGGCCGCTGCGGCCGTTCCGCCAGGAAGAAGTCGCCGGCGGGCGGGGACACCTGCAGGACATCGCCCACCGCCACCCGGTCGTGCAGCCAGGGGGAGGCGGCACCGCCCACCTCTCGCTTCACGGTGATGCGATAGCTGCGGCCATTGGCGGCGGTGGAGATGCTGTAGTTGCGGCGCACCGGCGCCTGGTTGGCGCCGTGCACCGGCAGCAGGAAGGTCAAATACTGCCCCGCCTTGTGGCGCAGCACGGGGCCGCCGTCCTTGGGCGCCAGGACCAGGCTGGTGATGACGGCGCTTTCCACGATCTTCTCGGCCACGATGAAGTCGCGCCAGCCGGCCCAGCCGCCCTCCGCACCGGCCACGGCGTCATAGATCACCTGTTCGCGCGCCATCAGCACGCGCGCCAGGAACCAGTACGCCTCACCCCAGGCGTTCAGCACGGGCGGCGTGGCGGCATCACCCAAAACCTCCTGGATGGCGGCCAGCAGGGCGGTGGCCACGAAGGGGTAATGTTCCGGCAGGATGCGCAGGCCCACATGCTTCTGCGCGATGCGCTCCACCGCCGAACCCAGGGCGCCCAAATTCTCGATATTGCGGGCATAGCCCAGGATGGCGTCGGCCAGGGCCTTGGCCTGCGCCCCGCCGCCCTCGCCACCGGGCGTGTGGTGGTGGGATTGGTTGAACAGCGCCGCGATATGCGTGTCCTGGAACAGGCGCGCATACATGGCGCGGGTGATGGCGGGGCCGTGGTCGGCCAGGGCGGGCACGGTGGCCTTGACGATGGCGATGGTCGCGGCGCTCAGGGGCTGGGGCATGGTGGTTCCTCATCTGCGGTGGGCAAAAGGCTCCGCCCTCAGGCCGGCCGCGTGGCCGCCCGCTGGGGCGAAGGGAAGGGGCGGGGATTTAGGCGGCGGGCCGGTAGAACAGGCCCAGTTGCAGGCTGGTGGCGATGCGGGCCGCCTTGGCCAGGGCGTCGGCCGCGGCCTCCGGCGGCAGCACCTCCGCCGTCGTCTGCGACCACAGGGCCAGCCAGCGGTCGAACATGGCGGGTGTCAGCCGCTGCAAGTGCTTCAGGTGGGCGGCCATGGGGTTGCCCTTGTAACGGGGACCGGCCAGCCTTTCGGGCGGCAGCATCAGGGCCGACCAGAAGGCCGTCAGGGTTTCCAGATGCTGGTCCCAGTCGGTGATGGCGCGGTTGAACACCGGCCCCAAATCGGGATCCTGCCGCACCCGGGCATAGAAGCGGGACACCAGCGTGGCCAAGAGGCGCTCATCCATGGCTTGCTCTCTAAATCATGTATTTTGAATACATGTTATTGGGCGACCAAAAAGATGCGTCATGAATATATGTTATGTCGGCTATGTGGGATTGGCCTGGCGCGGCCGGACGCCTACCGCCCGGCGATGCCCAGCAGGCGCCGCGTGGTCTGAAGTGCCGTCTCGAACGGGTCGTGGGTGCGCACGATCTTGACCATGACGCTGGCGCCCAGCCACAGGTAATAGAGCGAGGCCGCCAGGTCCGTCGCCGGCTCCGTGACGGACAGCGACCCGTCCTGGACACCGGCGTCGATGGCGCGCGTCAGCCGCGCGATGATGCCGTTGGTCCCCGCCTTCAGCACCAGCCGCATCGGTTCCGACAGGTCCGACACCTCGGCCCCCAGCTTCACCGCCAGGCAGCGCCCCTGGCAGTCGTAGGCGCCCTGGTTCTCGCGCCACAGGGCCCAGTAGGTCATCAGCCGCTCCGCCATTGTCAGGCCGGGGCGGGCCAGCAGCGTGTCCATCTCACCGTGATAATCGGTGAAATACTCCACCAGCATGGCCTCGCCAAAGGCGTCCTTGGAGGCGAAGTAATGATAGAAGGACCCCTTCGGCACGCCGGCATCCTTCAGGATCTCGGTCAGGCCGACGGCGGAGAAGCCCTTCCGGCTCATGATCTTCTGGCCGGAGGCGAGGATGGTCTCGCGGGCGTCGGGTTCGTGAAGTGCGATCATCATGGCGCCAACCTACCGTTCATTAGACCAGTCGTCTACAACATAGTGCGCCGTTCGCGCTGCGCTAGGCCGGTTAACGCGAATCTCCGTCTCATTGGGCAAAACTGCCGAGCCGATCTGCGAGGAAGGTGTGCCGGGCTCGCGCCAGAAAAATCGACCTTGAGCAAAATAGGCACTAGACGACCGGTCTAATCGCAGTTAGTTAAATGTCCATCGGCGCCACCGACGGTCCGACGGACGATCCGGTGGCGGTGAATGTCTTCAAGGGTCAAGACGACCGGTCTAATCAATCGGCCACTCCTGGCCGCCCCAACAAGATGAAGGAACTTTCCCCATGAAAATCCTGATGGTGCTTACCTCGCACGACACGCTGGGCGATACCGGCCGCAAGACCGGCTTCTGGCTGGAGGAGCTGGCGGCCCCCTACTACACGTTCAAGGATGCCGGGGCGGAGATCGTCCTGGCCTCGCCCAAGGGCGGCCGTCCGCCCCTGGACCCGAAGAGCAATGAGCCCGATTTCCAGACCGCCGACACCCACCGGTTCGAGGCGGACGCGGAGGCAACCGAGGCGCTGTCCCACACCGTCAAGCTGTCCGATGTTTCAGCGGCCGACTTCGACACCGTGTTTTATCCCGGTGGCCATGGCCCGCTGTGGGACCTGGCGGAAGATGGCAACTCGATCAACCTGATCGAAAGCTTCGTGGCCGCCGGCAAGCCCGTCGCCTTCGTCTGTCACGCCCCCGGCGTCCTGCGCCATGTGAAGACCGCCGGCGGGCGGCCGCTGGTGGAGGGCAAGAAGGTCACCGGTTTCACCAACACCGAGGAAGAAGCGGTCGGCCTGACCCAGGTCGTGCCCTTCCTGGTCGAGGATGAGCTGAAGGCCAAGGGCGGCCTCTATTCCAAGGGTCCCGACTGGGCATCCTACGTGATCCAGGACGGTCAACTGATCACCGGCCAGAATCCCGGTTCCTCGCCCGCCACGGCCCGGGCGCTGATGGACGCGCTGAAGGTCGGCGCCTGATCACCTGAAAACGGCAGGCGGGGGCATCCGACATGCGCACCCTTTGGCACTGGGTTGGCACCGCCTTGGTGGCGCAGCCCTTCTATTCTGAAGAAATCAGGATGGTCCAGCTGCTGCTCCAGCCCTGGATCCATCGGCTGCCGCACGTCGCCTTGCCCCGCCTGGGCCGATAGGCCCCAACCACCCACCACACATCCCCGTACCATCACCCCCGGCGCCGACCGCGCCGGGGGACGGGTCCCCGCATGCCCGCCCCGGGCGGCGGCGGACCCGGGAGGAGACCAGACGATGACCGGAAACCACATCTATTTCTCGCCCGTCCAGCTGGGCCGCCACACGCTGGCCAACCGCATCGTGCTGCCGCCGCTGACCCGCCAGCGTGCGGCCCAGCCGGGCGATGTGCCCACCGACCTGATGGCCGACTATTACCGCCAGCGCGCCAGCGCCGGCTTCATGGTGACGGAGGGTGCGCAGATCGAGCCGCGCGGCCAGGGCTACGCCTGGACGCCGGGCATCCACACCCCGGCCCAGGTCGCCGGCTGGCGCAAGGTGACCGACGCGGTCCATGCCGAGGGTGGGGTGATCTTCGCCCAGCTGTGGCACGTCGGCCGCGTGTCGCACCACGCGCTGCAGCCGGATGGGGCGTCCCCTGTCGCCCCGTCCGCCATCGCCCCCGACAAGGTGCGCGCCTTCATCGAGACGGCACCCGGCGCCGGTGTGCTGGTGCCGCCGCCCACGCCCCGCGCGCTGACGGTTCCGGAGATCGAGGAACTGGTCGGCCTTTACGCCCAGGCGGCGCGCAACGCCATCGCCGCCGGCTTCGATGGGGTGGAGATCCACGCGGCCAATGGCTATCTGGTCAACCAGTTCATCTCCGCCCACGCCAACCAGCGCGACGACGCATATGGCGGCTCGCTGGACAACCGCCTGCGTTTCCTGCGTGAGATCGTGGCCGCCGTGTCCGACGCCGTCGGCGCCGACCGGCTGGGCGTGCGCTTCACGCCGCTGTTCGAAAGCACCGACCAGGATCGCGTCTATATCGGCCTGGTGGAGGATGATCCGCACGCCACCTACATCCAGGCGATCAAGGTGCTGGACGACGCCGGTGTCGCCTATCTTTCCATCGCCGAGGCCGATTGGGACAACGCGCCCGACCTGCCCCCCCGTTTCCGCCAGGCGGTGCGCGCGGCCTATCGCGGCCGGATCATCTATGCCGGCCGGTACACCGTGGAACGCGGCGCCCGCCTGCTGGAAAGCGGCCTGGCGGACATGGTCGCCTTCGGCCGCCCCTTCGTCGCCAATCCCGACCTGCCGGCGCGCATCGCCAACGGCTGGCCCTTGAACCCGGTGGACACCGCGACGCTCTACGGCGGCGGCGCCAAGGGCTACATCGACTACCCGACCTATGGGGCCCCGGCCACGCAAGCCGCGGAATAGTCCCCGACCCCTTTCAGAAGAAGGATTGAGCACCATGGACATCCTGAACAATCTCAAGGCGGCCGGCTGGCTACGTGAGCGGAACGCGATCGGCGGCACCTGGCGTGATGCGGAAGGCGGCGCGCGGTACGACGTCGGCAATCCGGCGACGGGGGCCGTGATCGGCACCATCCCCTGGGCAGGCGCGGTTGAGACCAAGGCCGCCATCGATGCCGCCCAGGCCGCGTTCGGCCCGTGGTCGCGCGAACTGGCGACCACCCGCGCCGACGCCCTGTTGCGCATGGCGGCGGTCATCCGCGACAATGCCGACCTGCTGGCGTCCATGCTGACGCTGGAACAGGGCAAACCCCTGGCCGAGGCGCGCGGCGAAATCCAGCTGGGCGCCAATTACGTGCAGTGGTTCGCGGAAGAGGCGCGCCGCGTCAATGGTGAGATCATCCCCTCGCCCTGGCAGGGGCGCCAGCTTCTGGTCATGCGCGAACCGGTGGGCGTGGTCGCCGCCATCTCCCCCTGGAACTTCCCCTTCTCCATGCTGTCGCGCAAGATCGCCCCGGCGCTGGCGGCCGGCTGCACCGTGGTGGTGAAGCCGTCGGAATTCACGCCCTATTGCGGGCTGGTCTGGGCCATCCTGGCGGAAAAGGCGGGCATTCCCGCCGGCGTGGTTAATGTCGTCACCGGCGACGCGGTGGCCATCGGTGGTGAGCTGACCGCCAATCCGCTGGTGCGCAAGCTGACCTTCACCGGCTCCACCCGGGTGGGCAAGCTGCTGTACCAGCAGTCGGGCGCCACGATGAAGAAGCTGTCGATGGAACTGGGCGGCAACGCCCCCTTCATCGTCTTCGACGACGCCGACCTGGACCGGGCGGTCGAGGGCGCCATCGCGGCCAAGTACCGCAACGCCGGCCAGACCTGCGTCTGCGCCAACCGCTTCTATATCCAGGACGGCATCTACGAGGCCTTCGCCCAGCGCTTCACCGAGCGGGTGAAACAGCTGAAGGTCGGCGACGGTTTCGAGGACGGCGTGCAGCAGGGCCCGCTGATCAATGAGGCGGCGGTGGCCAAGGTCGCCGCCCATGTCGCGGATGCGCTGGCCAAGGGCGGCACGCTGCTGGCCGGCGGCCGGCGCCACGCGCGGGGCGGCACCTTTTTCGAGCCGACGGTGATCCGCGACGCCACCGACGACATGGTGGTCGCGCATGAGGAGACGTTCGGCCCCCTGTCGGCCCTGTTCCGCTTCAAGGACGAACAGGACGCCATCGATGCCGCCAACGCGTCGGAATTCGGGCTGGCCGCCTATTTCTACACCACCAACCTGGCCCGCACCTTCCGCGTCGCCCGGGCGCTGGAAAGCGGCATGGTCGGCATCAACGAAGGCATCATCACCAATGAGGCCGCCCCCTTCGGCGGCGTGAAGGACAGCGGCATCGGCCGTGAAGGCTCCAGCCACGGCATCGAAGAATTCCTCCAGCTGAAATATCTGAGCCTCGGCGGGCTCTGATACTGAGCGCCCTCAGGCGCCGGGCGCCCGCATCCGCGGGCTGGGCTTCCTCGCATTCCAGTCCACTCCCGTTCCCCGGAATGCTCCGGCGGACACGGCGTCGTGTCCTACCAGCGGCTCGTGCCGCTGTGGGCCCCATTTGCAAAACAGGAGAGTGACATCATGAGCAAGGGTATCGAAGGCAAGGTCGTCCTCATCACCGGCGGCAGCACGGGCATCGGGGCGGAAACCGCCCAGTTGCTGGCCCAGCGCGGCGCCAAGGTGGCCATCGCCGCCCGCCGCAAGGACAAGCTGGACGGGGTCGTGGCCGATATCACCGCCAGCGGCGGCAGCGCCCGGGCCTATGTGCTGGACGTGACCGACAAGGCCCAGGTGCAGGCCGTCGTGGCCGCCGTGGTGGCGGATTTCGGCCGGCTGGACGTGCTGATCAACAATGCCGGCCTCATGCCCATCCGCCCGATGGCGGAGGTCAACACCGACGAATGGGATCAGATGATCGACGTGAACCTGAAGGGGACGCTGTACGGCATCGCCGCCGTGCTGCCGCGCTTCCTGGCGCAGGACGGCGGCCACATCATCAACCTCAGTTCCGTCGCCGGCATCAAGGTCTTCGCGCCCGGCGGAACGGTCTATTCGGGCACCAAGTTCGCGGTGCGCGCCATTTCCGAAGGGCTGCGGCAGGAGGTCGGCGAAAAGGTCCGCGTCACCTCGATCGAGCCGGGCGCGGTAGAGAGTGACCTCAAGCATTCCACCACCGGCACCGCCCAGGAAACGGTGCTTCAGTTCTACAAGCAGGCGATCCCCGCCGCCTCGGTCGCGCGCGCCATCGCGTTCGCCATCGAACAGCCGGACGATGTGGATGTGAATGAGATCGTCATCCGCCCGACCCGGCAGGAATTTTGATACCAGCGGCATGAGACAACGACTCATACCGCTGTAGGACGCGACCGCGTCCGCCGCAGCATTCCGGGGAGCCGCAGGCGGACTGGAATGCGAGGAAGCCCAGTCGCCGGATGGCGACGCCCGGCGTCTGAGGGGGCTTTGATCGGTCAAGATTAAAGCCATTGGCATGAGGTTTCCGGGGCGCCGCGCCAGCGGTGCCCCGCACCCTTGAGAAATTTCAAACAATCAACAAACGAAAAGTCCATTGCCGGAAAAATTTCCACGGCATTTAATGGAGAATATCGAACGCAGAACACCACATTCTTTATGTGAAATGAGGTGCGGCCTTGTCCTTGACCCTCGACGCCAACACCGGATCCTTGCCGGCCGCCGCGCCCCCTGCCACGCCGCTGGTGTGGCGGGCGCTGGGCCGGATCGGCAATTCGCGCTGGACCGTGCCCCTGGTCCTGCTGCTGGCGTGGGAGGCGGGGTCGCGCCTGGGCCTGATCCCGGCGCGTGTCCTGGCCGCACCCAGTGCCGTGGCGGGCACCTTCTGGTCGCTGCTGGTGTCGGGTGAACTGGTGTCCAACCTGCTGGTGTCGTTGGCGCGCGTCGCCATCGGCCTTGGCATCGGCGTCGCCGTGGGCACGGTGCTGGCCGTGGTGTCGGGCCTGTTCCGCCGGGGGGAGACGCTGGTCGATCCCTTGATGCAGATGCTGCGCACCTTGCCCTTCCTGGCGCTGGTGCCCCTGTTCATCGTCTGGTTCGGCATTGGTGAGGTGCCCAAGGTGGCGCTGATCGCCCTGGGTGCCGCCTTCCCGACATACCTCACCCTGTTCTCCGGCATCCGCGCCATCGAGGCCAAGCTGGTGGAGGCGGGGCGCAGCTTCGGCCTGTCGCGGCTGGAACTGATCACCAACGTGGTGCTGCCGGGGGCGGCCCCGTCCTTCCTGGTGGGCCTGCGCTACGCCCTGGGGCACGCCTGGCTCAGCCTGGTGGTGGCGGAACAGATCAACGCCTCGGCCGGCCTGGGCTACCTGATCAACAACGCGCGCGACTTCATGCGCACCGACATCATCGTCGTCTGCCTGGGCGTCTATGCCGTCCTGGGCCTTGGCACCGACTTCCTCGTCCGCCTGCTGGAACGCCGCCTCCTGGCCTGGCGTCCCACCTTCCTGGAGCGCTGACCCATGGACCCAATCCAACGCCGCCGCTGCCGCCCCCCGTACTGCAGACAAGGACGCCGCCGCCGTCCGTGTGCGCGGCTTCACCCGTAGTTTCGGTGACGTCACCGTGCTGCGCGACCTGGACCTGGACATCGCGCCCGGTGAGTTCGTGGCCCTGCTGGGCCGCAGCGGGTCGGGCAAGACCACGCTGTTGCGCACCCTGGCCGGCCTGGACGCGGCACCGGCGGAACAGGTATCGACCCCCGGCGCCCGCGCCGTGGTGTTCCAGGAACCGCGCCTGCTCCCCTGGAAGCGGGTCTGGCGCAACGTCACCCTGGGCTTGCGGCAGAACGCCGGCCGCAAACAGGCGGCCGCGGCGCTGGAAGAGGTGGGGCTGGGCCACCGGGTGGACGCCTGGCCCGCCACCCTGTCGGGGGGTGAGGCGCAGCGCGCCGCCCTGGCCCGCGCCCTGGTGCGCGAACCGCAATTGCTGCTGCTGGACGAACCGTTCGCGGCGCTGGACGCGCTGACCCGCATCCGCATGCACCAGCTGGTGCTGTCCTTGTGGCGGGCGCACAACCCGGCCGTCCTGCTGGTCACCCACGATGTGGATGAGGCGATCTCCCTGGCCGACCGCATCCTGGTGCTGGCCGACGGGCAATTGGCGGTGGAGGAAAAGGTGACCCTGGCCCGTCCGCGTGAGGCGGGGCCGGAGTTCCAGGCCCTGCGCCGCCGCCTGTTGGCCCATCTGGGGGTGGAGCAGGCGCCGGTGCGCGAGCCGGTACCCCTGTCCTTCGTGCCGCCGGTGGCGGTGCGCCCCCGGCATGTGGGTGCTGGCGTCAACGGCCATAACGGCGGCCATCATACCGCCAACTGTTCCGCGCCTTCGGCCGGCACCTATGTGGGTGGGGGGCTGGCATGACCGCCACCGCCCTGCGCGCCGTCACCGAACCGGACGACCTGAACGGCCCGGCCCTGGACCGTGTCCTGGCCGGCCTGACGGCGGAATTCGCCGCCGGTGCCGCCCTGCACGACCGCGACAGCAGCTTCCCGTTTGAGAATTTCAGAAGCCTGCACGCCCACGGCCTGCTGGGCCTGACGGTGGGGCCCGCCTGGGGTGGGGCCGGCGCCGACCTCGCCACCACGCTGAAGGTGGTGCGGGCGGTGGCCAAGGGCGATCCCGCCACTGCCCTGGTGCTGGTGATGCAGTACCTGTTCCACGCCTCATTGGGGGCGGGGGCCGAAAGCCGCGTGGTGCCGGAGGATCTGTATGCCCGCGTGGCGCGCGACGCGGTGGAGAACGGCGCCCTGATCAACGCGCTGCGCGTGGAGCCCGACCTGGGCACGCCGGCACGCGGCGGCCTGCCGGCCACGGTGGCGCGGCGCACCGCTGACGGCTGGTCCATCAGCGGGCACAAGCTTTATTCCACTGGCATCCCGGCCCTGACCTGGCTGGTGGTCTGGGCCCGCACTGATGAGCCGGAGCCGCGCATGGGCGGCTTCCTGGTGCACCGCGACGCCCCCGGCATCCGGGTGGAGGAGACCTGGGACCATCTGGGCCTGCGCGCCAGCGGCAGCCACGACGTGATCCTGGAGAATGTGCCCACCCCTCTGGACCATGGGCTGGATCTCCGCGTGCCCGGCGCACCCACCCCGCGCGACGCCCTGTTCGGCGCCTGGGCCGCTGTCCTGACCGCCGGCATCTATGACGCGGTGGCGCATGCCGCGCGCGACTGGTTCGTGGGCTGGGCCAAGCAACGTATGCCGTCGAATCTGGGGGCTGCCCTGTCCACCCTGCCGCGTTTCCAGGAAACGGTCGGCGCCATCGACGGCCTGCTGCTGTCCAACCGCGTGCTGCAGGATGCCGCAGCACGGGGTGACACCACTACGGTGGAATCCGGACTGGTGAAGCACCTGGTGACGGAAAATGCCATCCAGGTGGTGGAAAAGATCATTCAAATCACCGGAAATCCCGGCATCACCCGCCACAACCCCCTGGAACGCCATTACCGCGACGTGCTGTGCGGCCGCATCCACACGCCCCAGGCGGACGTGGTGCTGACCGGCGCCGGCCGCGCCGCCTTCGCCGCACATCCTTGAGGAAGGGTCGCCCCCATGTCCCAGACGCTTCAGTTCATCGGCATGATCGGCCACCGCAACGGCTCGGAATCCCGGGCGCCCAGCGGTCCCATCGTTGATCGTGAGTACATCGGCGCCGTTGCCCGTGCCCATGAATATGCCGGCTTCGACCGCATCCTGATCGGTTATTACAGCACGGCGCCCGACGGTTTCCAGATCGCGGCCTATGCCGTGCAGCAGACGGAGCGGCTGGGCATCCTGTTGGCCCACCGGCCGGGCTTCGTGGCGCCCACGCTGGCGGCGCGCCAACTGGCCTCGCTGGACCATTTCGCCAAGGGCCGCCTGGCGGTGCACATCATCACCGGCGGCTCGGACGAGGAACAGCAGCGCGACGGCGATTTCCTGACCAAGGCCGACCGCTACGCCCGCACCGACGACTACCTGGACGTGGTGCGCAAGGTCTGGTCCAGCGACACGCCTTTCGACCATGACGGCCCCTATTACAAGACGCGCGGCTCCCTCTCCTACGTGAAGCCGGTGGCGGGATCCCTGCCAGTCTATTTCGGCGGCTCGTCGGAGGAGGCCATCGCCATCGCCGGCCGTCACGCCGACGTCTACGCCTTGTGGGGGGAGCCGCTGGACGACGCCCGCGACACCATCACCCGGGTCCGGGCGTCCGCCGCCCTGCACGGCCGCCACGACCAGGTCGGCTTCAGCCTGTCGCTGCGCCCCATCCTGGGCCGGACGGAGGAGGAGGCCTGGGCCAAGGCCGACCGCATCCTGGAAAAGGCCCGCGCCCTGCGCGAGGCCAACCCCGGCGGCTGGGGGGAGAAGCGCGCGGGTGAGCCACAGAATGTGGGCTCCCAACGCCTGCTGGCGGCGGCATCCGCCGGCAAGGTGCGCGACCAGCGCCTGTGGACGGAGATCGCGGCCCTGACGGGGGCCCAGGGCAATTCCACCAGCCTGGTGGGCACGCCCGAGCAGGTGGCGGAATCGCTGTTGGATTATTACGACCTGGGCATCCGCACCTTCCTCATCCGGGGTTTCGACCCGCTGGAAGATGCCATCGAATACGGCCGCGACCTGATCCCCCTGGTGCGCCAGGCGGTGGCGGCGCGCGAGACGGCGCCCCTCAAGTCGGTGGTGGCCGCCGAATGACGACCCTGCGTGTCGCCAGCCAGTTGCCCGAACCCATCAATGCCGAGGTGCTGCGCCAGGTCAGCGCCTCGGCCGGCGACGGCAGCGTCGAATTGATCACCCTGCCGCGCGGCGTGCCCGCCGACTGGCCGCGGGAGGCCGACGTGTTCGTGGCCGCCCCCTTCCGCCGCGCCGGCGGTGATCTGCCGGTCCAGCCCCTGGGCTGGCCCTTCAACCTGCGTTGGGTGCAGTTGATCTCCGTCGGTATCGACTTCTATCCCGAATGGCTGTTCGACGGCCCGGTGGTGACGGCGGCCAAGCGCTCGTCGGCCACGGCGCTGGCCGAATTCTCCCTGGCCGCCATCTTCGCCGCCGCCAAGCGTTTCCCCGACATCTGGATCAGGAACGCCGCCGCCTGGCAGCCAACGCCGTTGGGCCTGGTGGATGGCGCCACCCTGGGCATCGTCGGCTTCGGCGGTATCGGCCAGGCGCTGGCGCCGCGCGCCCAGGCCCTGGGCATGAAGGTGCTGGCCACCCGGCGTGGCCCCGGCGACCTGGGTGTGCCGGGGGTGGAACGGGTGGACGGCGTGGCGGACCTGTTCGCCCGTGCCGACCATGTGGTGCTGGCGGCACCGGCCACGGCGGAGACGCACCATCTGGTGAACCGCGCCGTTCTGGCGGGCGCCAAGCCGGGCCTGCACCTGGTGAACGTGGCGCGCGGCATCCTGATCGACGACGCGGCGCTGCTGGACGCCCTGGCCGACGGCCGGGTGTCGCTGGCCACGCTGGACGTGACCCACCCCGAACCGCTGCCCGATGGTCATCCGTTCTACAGCCACCCGCGCGTGCGCCTGTCGCCCCACACCTCCGTCTTCACACCCGACACCCATGCCAACCTGGCGGCCAAGCTGGCCGGCAACCTGATCCGTTTCCATAAGGGCGAACCCTTGGAGGACGTGGTCGATCTGGCGCGCGGCTACTAGCCCTTTCCAAGAAAGCCCCACCGATGACCCTGATCACGCGCCGGTCCGCTTTACTGGGACTGGGCAGCCTGCCCCTGTTCGCCGGCGCGCTCAGCCTCGGCGCCTGCGACCGCAAGGACGCGGACCTGGCTGGTGTCACCCTGCGGGCGGCGACGTACCGGGGCAACCCCGACGCCTTCTTTGACAAGGCGGGTGTGGCCGACTTTCCCTACCAGCTGGAAACGGCGCAGTTCGCCGGCGGCAACCTGATCGCCGAGGCGATCAACGCCCATTCCCTGGACGTGGGCGGCATGAGTGAGATTCCGCCCATCTTCGTGGCCGCCGCCAACCACGGTGCTGCGCATCGTCGCCGTGCTGCAGGGTGACGTGAACAACCAGGTGGTGCTGGTGCCGGGCGATAGCCCGCTGAAGACCAATGCCGACCTGAAGGGCAAACGCGTGGGCTATGTCCGCGCCACCACCTCGCAATACATGCTGCTGAAGATCCTGAAGGAACAGGGCCTGACCTTCGCCGACATAACACCCGTGGCCCTGTCGCCGCAGGACGGCCTGGCGGCCTTCCAGCAGGGCAGCCTGGATGCCTGGGTCATCTACGGCGTGGTGGTGCAACTGGCCCGGCAGGCGGGGGCCCGCGTGCTGACCACCGGCCTGAACCGCCTGTCCGGCAACTACCTGGTGGCGGCCTCCAAGGACGCGCTGGCCGACCCGCTGAAGAAACGCGCCCTGGCCGATTACTTCCAGCGCTACGCCAAGGTGCTGGCTTGGATCGAGGCGGATCCCAAACGCTGGATCGGCATCCGCGCCCAACTGACCAGCATCACCGAGGCGGCGTACGAGCAGGAATACCGGGAACGCAGCGCCGGCTATCGCCTGCTGCCGGTCAGCGACGCGGCCATCGCCTCACAGCAGGACGTGGCCGACACCTTCGCCGCCGCCGGCGTCATTCCCGCCCCCATCGACGTGCGCCCCCTGTGGGACGACAGCCTGCATGAGGCGCTGGTCTAGGGGTAATTACCATTCCGGTAACTGGGAGTTTTCCAGAGAGGAAATTCTTGGTAATTTAAGAGGGCAACCGGGGAGAGTTCGTACCTCTCCCCGGCGCCCTTCACCTCCCTAGCTTCAGTTCAACGGCCATGCCGAGGAACCGGAAGCGGAGATGAAGGAAGAAGGACCGGATTAGCATCCAGGTGTTCCTCTTCCTGTGGCGGGGAGGCGGCCCATCCGCCCCCTGACCACGGGGGAGATATTCCCCGAAAATCGAAGCGCGCATCACAGCCTGCCAGGAACATTCTGGCAGTTCTTGGCTGTCCGCGATTTTTCCTGACCCCCATGTCACACCGGGCCCCCGCCATCTCGTCTTTAGGGCGTGCACTGACGCACGACCCTGACCGGAGACGATGATGACCACCTCCCACCATGCCCCCCGTCTGCCCAACCATTTCAAGCTGGCGCCCGACACCATCAAGGCCATGCTGGCGGTCGAGGCCAGCATCCGGGCCAGCGGGCTGGAGCATAGCCTGTTGGAATTGGTGAAGACCCGCGCCGCGCAGATCAACGGCTGCGCCTTCTGCCTGCACATGCACGCGACCGATGCCCGTGCGGCCGGTGAGACGGAGATGCGGCTTTACATGCTGCCGGCCTGGCGGGAATCTACCCTGTACACGGATCGCGAGCGGGCGGCCCTGGCCTGGACCGAGAGCCTGACCCTGTTGGCCCAGACCGGGGCGCCGGATGAGGATTACGCCGTGCTGAAGGCCCAGTTCACCGACGTGGAGCAGGTGCAGCTGACGCTGGCCATCGGCGCCATCAATCTGTGGAACCGCTTGCAGGTGGGTTTCCGCGCTGGCCATCCGGAGGTGAAGGCGTGACGCAGGCGGAGGTGACGCCGGACCCCACCGCAGTCTTCCAGGCGCAGCGGCCCCGGCTGGTGCGCCTGGCTTATCGCATGCTGGGGTCGGTGGCGGAGGCGGAGGACGTGGTGCAGGACGCGTGGCTGCGCTGGTGCCAGGCGGACCACGCGACCGTGACGGCGCCTGCCTCCTTCCTGTCGCGCATCGTCACCCGCCTGTGCCTGGACACGCTGAAGTCCGCCCGCGTGCGGCGGGAGACCTATGTGGGATCCTGGCTGCCGGAACCCCTGGCCGGTACCGATGAGGACATGGCGGAGGATGACCTTAGCCTGACGCTGATGCTGGCGCTGGAACGGCTGTCGCCGCTGGAACGCGCTGCCTTCCTGCTGCACGATGTGTTCGGCGTGGCGCTGGACGAGGTGGCGGGCACCCTGCACCGCGATGCCGCCGCCGTGCGCCAGCTGGCGTCCCGCGCCCGCCGGCACATCCACGCCGCCCGCCCGCGCTATCCCGTGGCGCCGGAGGAGGGGGACCGTATCGCCCAGGCCTTCTACGCCGCCTCGCACCTGGGCGACGTGGCGGGTTTGAGCGCCCTGCTGGCCCGCGACGTGGTGCTGTATGCCGATGGCGGCGGCAAGGTCCGCGCCTTCTTCAACCCCATCCGCGGCCTGGCCCGCATTGTACGGTTGTTCGCCAGCCTGTCCGCGAAGGGGGAGTTCACCTCCGCCATCCTGGTCCGCCCCCTGCGGATCGATGGCCTGCCCGGTTATGTCAGCGTGGAGCGGGGGGCGGTGTTGCAGACCACCGCCTTCGCCATTGAGGAAGGGCGCATCACCGCCATCTACATCACCCGCAATCCGGAAAAGCTGGCCCGTGTGGCACAAGGCCTGGGCCTGGATACGGCGGGCCAGCCAGTAAGTCCGCACGCGATCTGAAAGGGTCGCAATAATACATCAGATGCCCAAAATATAATTTCAGCCTTCTTGAGTGAAGGACAGGGCGCAAAAAATCCTCTACTGTCCGGGAAAGCGCTGGAAATTCGGGCGCGCGGCCCAAGTCGCGCGTTTCAGTGCCTGGATGGGGTCGATGGGTGAGATGCCGTATGTAAGGGGGCAGGGGACACCGGCCCGAATGAGGCCTGCGCGCCGGACGTTGCTTTCCGCCACCCGCGCCTTGCTGCCGGCATTGGCGCTGGGCCTTGCCCTTTCCGCCTGCTCCACATCCTCGGGCGGCGGGGGTGGGGCGGATGTACCCGAAGGCCGGCAAGCGACCCAGCAGGCCAATCCGTTGGGCCAGGCCATGCGGGCCGGTGTCGAGGCCATCAATGAGGGCGATGCCGCCCGCGCCAATCAGGAATTGGGCCAGGCCATCGCCCGGGACATGAAGAATCCCGCCCTGCATGCTGCCAACGCCCTGGCCTATCAGTTGCGCGTCCGCGCCGGCGAACGCGACCTGTTCGACCTGGCGGAAACCGGGTATCTGGTGGCGCTGGAACAGCGGCACGATTTCCAAAGTGCGGCCCTGCAGCTGACCCATCTCTATTTCGACAACCACCGCTACCAGCAGGCCCAGCGGGCCGCCGCCTATGCCCTGGAATTGGACAGCGGCAGCACCGAGGCCCTCTACCTGCTGGCCGGCGCCTCCTATTACCTGGGTGACGTCGAGATGGCCTTGTGGGCCATCGACAAGGCGCAGGCCCTGGCGCCGCAGGACCCCGTGGGCATGCGCATGGTGCCCGCGATCTACGCCCAGGCCGGCCTGACCGATGAGGCGCAGGCCTTCCTGGACGCTCATCGCGACGCGTTCACGGGCCAGGCCGGTGAAGGCCTGTCGCGCCGGCTGGGTGAATGGAAGATCGCCTACGCGGCGGCGGAGGGCGAGGGGCCGGCGGCACGCGCGGGGGCGGCCAAGGCCGGTGACGCCAAGGCCGCCAAGGCTGATGCGAAGACCGACACCAAGCCGGCCGATGCCGCCACCACCGACCAGGGGCCGCTGGCCTACGCCTGGTCCGACTGCAAGCAGCAACTGACCGACAAGGCGGCGGCCACCGCGGCGGCGCCGGCCGCTTCGGGTGAAGCTACAAAGACGGCGGACGAGACGATCGCCCTGACGGCCCTGCCGTCGCCGTGCAAGGCGCGCGGCATGCCGCGCATGGCGGTGGTGGACGTCACCATCCTGCGCACCGACGATATCCGCAGCAGCACCCACGGCATCAACCTGCTGGACGGTCTGGCGGTGACCCTTCAGCGCAGCGCCACGCGCACGGTGACCAAGACCACCGATGTGGCCGACAGCACCACCTCGGTCTTCACCCGCACCGTGGGCCTGGGCACGTCCGCGGCCGGTGCCATCGCCTATTCCCTGAACCTGGCCAACGTGTCGGGGCAGCGGGCGGAGGTGATCGCCAAGCCCAGCCTGATCATGCTGGACCGGCAGCCGTCGCAGTTCTTCTCCGGTTCCAACGTGGCCATCGGCGTGGCCGCCAACTCCGGTGGCACCAGCTCGCTGGAACAGATCAACATCGGCGTCAGCCTGTCGGTGACGCCCACCTTCATCGACGACAACCAGATGCTGTTGAACGTGAAGGCGGTGCGCACCCTGTTCGAACCCATCACCACCACCTCGTCCACCTTCTCGCAGTCGCTGGAGGTGTCGCGCAACATGGTGTCGGCGGCGGCCAATGTCCGGGTCAATGAGACCCTGGTCCTGTCCGGCTTGACCGCGCATGAGAACACCAAGAACAATTCGGGCGTCCCCCTGCTGAAGGACATCCCCGGAGTGCAGTACCTGTTTTCCAGCGACTCCACGCAGCTGGTCGACCAGACGGTGCTGATCCTGATCACGCCCCGGGCCATCACCACCTACGGCCAGGCGCTGGACAAGATCGACGCCCTGAAGGACGACGGCACGGTCGAGCCCAAGCTGCTTCAGGAAACCCGCGCCCGCGCGCTGAAGGAACTGGGCGGCCGTTGGCCCACCCTGTACGAGCTGATTCACCAGCTGGACCGCAACGCCCGGGCGTTTGATACCCGCACCAACGACATCCGGTTCGACGACTGGCAGCAGCCGTCGCACCTGAAGCGCGTGCTGCGCGACGTGGCCGACGCCCTGTATTTTTAGGGCGGAAACCACAATCCACAGATCGTTGATGTCTAATAACATTTCCCTTAAACGAAACTCGTTTTTATAGAACTGTGAAATACGCGAAACGGGTGCTCCACCATTCGTTTAGCGGAGCACATTTTCATGGTTCGTCGGGCACCGGTTTCCCCTCTCGCCGCGTCTTCCCTGCTGCTGGGCGCGGCCTTCTGTGCCTTGGCGATCCCGGCATCCGCCCAAACCGCCGCACCCGCCCCGGCGGAGGCCCCCGGCGACGCCCCGGTGGCGGATGATGAGGGCGGGGTGCCCGTCATCGTGGTGACGGCGCAAAAGCGCCAGACCAAGCTGCAGGAAACCCCCATCGCCCTGTCGGCCTATGGCGCCGACGCCCTGCAGGACCAGCATGTCAGCACGGTGCGCGATCTGGCGGGCCTGGTGCCGGGCCTGACGGTGCCGCGCGGCGGCATCACGCCGACGACGCAGCTGTTCTTCCTGCGCGGCATTGGTGAGACCGACCCCATCTTCGACCCCGCCATCGCCCAGTATGTGGACGACGTCTACATCCCGCGTTCCATCGCCGCCTCGCCCTTGCTGGCGGAACTGGAGCGGGTGGAGGTCTTGCGCGGGCCGCAGGGCACGCTCTATGGCCGCAACACCAGCGCCGGCGCCATCCGCTACATCACCCGCGATCCGGACGGGGAACTGCGCCTGTCGGTGGATGCCGGTGTCGGCACCTGGGGCGCGTTCGAAAGCCACGGCTACGTCTCCGGCCCGCTGATCGACAACAAGCTGTTCGCCAGCCTGGCCTATGGCCATGAGCAGCACGACGGCTACACCCGCGACCCCACCATCAACAAAGATGTGAACGACCTGAACGTGGACAGCGTGCGGGCCAAGCTGCGTCTGCAGGCGACCGACGACCTGGACATCCAGCTGACGGTGGATGCCAAGCGTGATCGGTCCACCACCGCCTATTACACGCCGAAGAACCAGCCGGGCGGCGGCTTCGACCCGTCGCTGTCGTTCGCGGAACCGGACCCGCAGGACAATTCCAATTCCGGCGGGGCGGCGCTACGCATCACCCAGGCGCTGGGCGACAAGGTCACGCTGAAGTCGGTCACCGCCTACCGCGCCTTCGGCCAGGCGCCGGTGGCCTATGACAATGACGGTGAGGCCGCGGTCAAGCAGGTGAACTACATCCGCTATTTCGAGAATGAACTGACGCAGGAGATCCAGGCCAACGGTAGCTGGGGTCCGGTGGACTTCACCAGCGGCCTGTTCTACCTGCACGAAAACTTCTCCTCCGACCGCAACGGCTACAGTTACCCCAGCCTGGCCAACCCCCCGCAGGAACAGGTGGGCAATACCAAGACCGACAGCTACGCCGCCTACGGCCAGGGCGATTACCACATCACCGACAAGCTGACGGGCACGGTGGGCGTGCGCTACACCATCGAAAGCCGTGACTTCACCTATCAGCAGTTCGACGACAATCTCGACGGTTCCCGCATCACCGATGCCGCCGGCAACCCCATCGTGCCGGCCACCGCTACCAACAAGGCCGGCGCCTTCCAGGCCAAGTCGGACGCCACCTGGTATTCACTGACGCCCAAGTTCGCCCTCAGCTACCAATGGACGCCCGACCTGCTGACCTACGCCAGCATTTCCAAGGGCTTCAAGGCCGGCGGCTTCGATAACCGCGCCAGCGCCCTGATCAACGCCCAGCTGCCCTACCAGCCGGAAAAGGTGCAGACCTATGAGGTGGGCGCCAAGACGGAATGGTGGGAACGGCGGGTGCTGGTCAACCTGGCGCTCTATTACAACGACTATACCGACCTGCAGGCGACGGCGACCGATCCCGCCACCCTGCGTTCCCGCCGCCTGAACGCGGCGTCGGCCCATACCGAGGGGTTTGAACTGGAGACGACCTTCGCGCCCTTCGCCGGTTTCCGCTGGGACAACTCCGCCTCCTACACCCTGGCGCTGTATGACGAATTCCTGAATTACGCCGGCATCGGCACCAGTGCCACCGGCAACCGCCTGCCCTATGCCCCGCGCTGGACCTTCCGCACCGCCCCCACCTACACCCTGCCGCTGAAGGTGCCGGGGGAGGCGCAGGTGGGACTGGACGCGCAATACCAGACCCAGGCTTACGCCGACGTGGCCAATTCCTGGCAGGTGGCCATTCCGGCGCAGTGGAACATCAACCTGTTCGCCAAATACACGACGGAGGACGAACGCTGGACCTACTCCGCCACCGTGCGCAACCTGGCCGACCGCCGCCTGCCCCAGGGCGGCAGCTACTCCGCCTCGGCCGCCGGCACGGTCTGGTATTACGTGGAAAGCCCGCCCCGCACCGTGTTCTTCCGCGTCGGGTATAAGCTGTGACGGGAGAGTTTATACCCAAGGTAGGTGATTTGCATTTTAGATAAACTTGAAAAGTGTTATATGTGGATCTCGACACTCCATTAACGTGTAGGGGTTGGGGCCATGAGCACCACGTCAAATGCCGTTCCCGTGATCTTCGACAACCAATCCGGCGGTGAGGTCTGGATCCAGTTCCTGAACGGCGTGTTCGGAACCGGCCAGACGGGTGCGGGCGGCACCGTCGCGCTGTCCGGCGACACCGCCTATTCCCTGAGCGACCTGACGGGACCCGTGCCTGGCCTGCCCGGCCTGGGGAATGTGCCCAATGTCGCCCTCAGCGACTTCACCAACGGGCGCCTTTACCTGAACGTCGGCAGTGCAGGTCTGCAGAACCTGGGCAATGGTTATCAGCCCGCGTCCGCGACCGTGACCGATCCGAACTACCACACGCCTTACGCGTATATCGAACTGAACGTCTTCGGCAATCCCGCCAACAACATGGACCTCAGCGACATCGATTTCTTCAGCATGGCGCTGGAGGCCAGCACCTGGCTGAACGGCCAGCAGGTGGCCGCCATGACCTTCGTGAATTCCGATCCGACGGCCTTGGGCCAGGGGGTGGAGACGTTGGCGACCCTGTCCGGCGGCCAGGCGGTGGTGGGGCAGATAACCCGGGTGAACGGTCCCGGCCTGGCGCCCGGCTACCACGACTGGACCGACTATTTCACCTATCTGGCCGGCCTGCCGGCCCCGGTGGCCACCATCGCCGGCACCTATGCCGGCCAGGGCGCCGGCAGCGGCAGCACCACGACGGAACAGACCTATTCGCTGACCGCGACGTTCGACCAGGCCGCCCAGACCGTCACCCTGTCGGGCAGCGCCAGCGTCGTCGGCGCCACCACCATCGTCCTCACCTACGCCGCGCTGAACCTGCCCACGGGCGTCTATGGCGCCAACCCGTCCTACAGCGTCAACGGCGGCGCGCAGACCGGCGGCATCGTCAACGATGTCTATGGCTGGGTCGTGGCCGACCTGCTGGCCGGTCTGAACTACGGCTTCCTGGGCAGCACGACGCCGGTGAACAGCCAGCCCCTGGGCGCCTACACCTCGTCGCAATGGCTGCAACTGGCGGCCGACACCCCCAGCATCCGGTTCGGCGGCGCGCAGTCGAACAGCGCTTATTACAATGGTTATGCCGCCCAGATCGCCAAGATGACAGAAGACGCCTACGGCTTTCCCTTCTCTGACCGGGTGCAGCAACTGCTGCTTTATTTCCCGCCGGCGGGGCAAACGAACGGTGTGGATTACCTGAAGATCACCATCCTGCCGATCAACTATCCTTTGTAATCCAAGACCTGGACCGGCCTCCACACTATAACGGTTGTATCAATCCGTGGTGTGGAGGCCGCATATGGCTGATGTCGCTGAGTTGTTCATGCATGACGGCGATCAGGCGGTCCGCCTGCCTGACGCCTATCGCTTCAACATCGACGTGAAGGAAGTGTTCATCCGACGCGATCCCAAGACCGGCGACATCATCCTGTCGCGGCGGGAGGATGACTGGGCCGGTCCGGTCGTCGATGACGAGGGCGTGGAACTGCCGCCCGGCTTCGTCAGCGCCGAGGAACAGGCCCTGGGCGTGCGGGAGGTGACGGAGGAGCGGCACCCCCTGGCGGATTGGGAGGAGTGAGGCGTCCTTCCCCCGTCCGCCGCCGGATTCCCATGCCCGCTTAGTCCAAAGGCGTGCTCGCCAGTTGGGTGCGGCCATGTTTTGCTATCGCCCGCGTTTATGACCGGGCCTTAAGCGTCCCATCAGGGAAACTCGATTTTCCCCGCCCCGCCCGGTCCCCATAGTTGCTGTCCACCCACCTTGGCGGAGGGAACGATGAGCGACGTTAATGAGACGACAGGGCCCCAGGCGCCGGCGCGGTTGCGCGCCTTCGTCGGGCGGCTGGACGGCCTGCTGGCCCTGAACCTGCCCGAAGGCGCGTTGCTGGACCGGGCGCGGGATGCGCTGGCCGACCTGGTCGCGGCGGACGACTGGCTGCCGCCGGCCTATGCCGAGCCTGATCCCGTGCGCTATCGCCAATTCCTGCTGTACGCCGATCCGGACGGGCGCTTTTCCGTCGTCAGTTTCGTCTGGGGGCCGGGGCAGGAAACACCGGTGCACGACCACACCGTCTGGGGCCTGGTCGGCATCCTGCGGGGGGCGGAATATTCCCAGCGCTTCGTCGTCGCGTCGCGCGATGAACTGGTGACCGTGGGGCCCAAGCAGCGGTTCGAGGCGGGGGAGGTGGAAATCCTGTCGCCGGATACGGGCGACATCCACCGGGTCACCAACGCCCACCTGGACCGCACCTCCATCAGCATCCACGTCTATGGCGCCGACATCGGCCAGGTGCGCCGCTGGGTCTATCCGGCGCAAGGCGCGCGCAAGCCCTTCACCTCCGGCTACAGCAATGCCGGCGCCACGCCCGCCTTCACGCTGTCCCGCGTTTCCTCATTGGAGCCCGCCTGATGCCAGTTGCCTTGCCCACCGCCACCCCGGCGGACGTGCGCCTTGCCCTGATCGCCCGGCGCGAACTGGCCTTGTTGGACGTGCGGGAGGAGGACCCCTACGCCCAGGCCCATCCGCTGTTCGCCGCCAACCTGCCCCTGTCGCGGCTGGAGCTTGAGGTGCTGGACCGCGTGCCCCGTCGCGACACGGCCATCGTGCTGTTCGATGAGGGCGAGGGGCTGGCGGAGCGCGCGGCCGCCACGCTGGCGGATCTCGGTTATACCGACGTGCGTATCCTGGCCGGCGGCCTGGACGGCTGGCGTCAAGCGGGGTTCGAGGTCTTCCGCGATGTCAACGTGCCCTCCAAGGCCTTCGGCGAACTGGTGGAGACGGCGGCGCACACGCCCTCGCTGGCGGCACCCCAGGTGAAGGCCCTGCTGGACGCGCGGGCCGATTTGGTGGTGCTGGACAGCCGCCGGTTTGAGGAATACCGCACCATGAGCATCCCCACCGGCACCAGCGTGCCGGGGGCGGAACTGGTGCTGCGCGCCCGCACCCTGGCGCCCGATCCCGCCACCACCATCGTCGTCAACTGCGCCGGCCGGACGCGCAGCCTGATCGGGGCGCAATCGCTGCGCAACGCCGGCGTGCCCAACCCCGTCTACGCCCTGCGCAACGGCACCATCGGCTGGACCCTGGCCGGCTTCACCCTGGACCAGGGGCAGGAGCGCCGCTTCCCGGCGGTGGTGGACGCGGCGGCGCAGGAGGCGGCCCGCACGGCCGCGCGCAAGGTCGCCTACCGCGCCGGCGTGCGCCGCGTGCCTTACGCCGATCTTGAGGCGCTGGAGGAGGCCGGCCGCACCCTCTATCGCCTGGATGTGCGCACGCCGGAGGAATTCACCGACGGCCACATCCCCGGTTTCCGCAGCGCGCCGGGCGGCCAGCTGGTGCAGGAAACCGACCATTCGGCGCCCGTGCGTGGCGCCCGCATCGTGCTGTTCGACACCCTGTCCGTGCGCGCGGACATGAGCGCGTCGTGGCTGGCCCAGATGGGGTGGGAGGTGCTGGTGCTGGACGACGTGCCGGCCGCCGCCCTGTCCGCCACCGGCCCGTGGCGGCCCACCCTGCCGGCCCTGCCGGCGGTGGAGGCCATCCCCGCCGATCATCTGGCGCGGCTGCTGAAGGATGGCGGCGTCACCCTGCTGGATGTGGGGCCCAGTCCGGCCTATCGCCGGGGGCATGTGCCCGGCGCCCGGTTCATCATCCGCGCCCGCCTGGGCACTGACCTGCCGGCGGTGGCGCGGGACGGCACCATCGTTGTGACCAGCCCCGACGGTGCGGCTGCCCGCTTCGCCGCGGCGGACATCCAGGCCCTGACCGGCCGGCCCGCCCTGGTGCTGGACGGTGGCACGGCCGGTTGGGCGGCCGGCGGCCGTGACCTTGAGGTGGGGCCGGGCACATTGCTGTCGGCCCCGGATGACGTTTACCGCCGGCCCTACGAGGGCACCGACAACGCGGTTGGAGGCCATGCAGGCCTACTTGGATTGGGAATACGGCCTGGTGGGGCAATTGCGCCGCGACGGCACCCACGGCTTCTTCGTCATCCCGCCCTCGCGTGACGCCCACGACACGCCCCCCTCGCTATCGCCGCATCTGGCGGCCGACCACTGATAACGGGAACCGTCCATGTCCTTGACCTTCTATTACGCCCCCGGCGCGTGTTCGCTGGGCGTGCACATCGCGCTTGAGGAAGCGGCGGCCGACTACACCCCGCGCCTGGTGCAACTGGCGGCGGGGGAACAGCGCCAGCCCGACTACCTGGCCATCAACCCCAGCGGCCGGGTACCGGCACTGCGGACGCCTGAGGGCGTGCTGACCGAATGCGCCGCCCTGCTGACCTATGTCGCGCGGCGCCACCCACAGGCCGGCCTGCTGCCCGATGATGCCTTCGCCGCCGCCCAGGCCGCGCAGTGGCTGGCCTTCCTGGGCAGCAGCGTGCACGTCGCCTTCGCCCAGTCCTTCCGCCCGGAACGGCACACCGACGACCCGGCGGCGCAGGCGGCCCTGAAGGCGGCCGCACCCGCCCGCGTGCGGGCCCATCTGCGCCGGCTGGAGGACCACTTCGCCGCCAACCGATCCGAAGGTCGCGGCCCCTGGCTGCTGGGCGACCGCTACAGCGTGGCCGACCCCTATGCCCTGGTCTTCCACCGCTGGCTGCCCCGCCTGGACATCGACCCCGCCGACTATCCCGCGTGGGGCCACCAGGCCGACCGCCTGTATCAGCGCCCGGCCGTGCGCCGCGCCCTGGAACAGGAAGGCCTGGCCATCCCCCTTTCCGTCGCCGCCTGAGCGTTGGCCCGACCCTATCGGAGACATTCCCATGACCGTCACCTTCATCGGCCTGGTCGCCACCCGCGAAGCCTCGGAAATCCACCCGCCGCAGGGCCCCATCATCGACCGCGCTTATGTCGAGAAAAGTGCCCGGGCGCATGAGGCGGGCGGCTTCGACCGCGTGCTGGTGGCCTTCCATTCGCGCACGCCGGAAAGCATCCTGGTGGCCAACCACGTGGCCAGCGTCACCAGCCGTTTGGGCCTGATGATCGCGCACCGGCCGGGTTTCACCAACCCCACCCTGGCGGCGCGCCAGTTCGCCACCCTGGACCATTTCACCGGCGGCCGGGTGGCGGTGCACATCATCACCGGCGGTAGCGACGCCGAACTGCGCCAGGATGGCGACTTCACCACCAAGGACGAACGGTACGACCGCACCGACGAATACCTGCAGGTGCTGAAGCAGGAATGGACCAGCGACCGGCCCTTCGACCATCACGGCCGCTTCTACCAGGTGGAACAAGGCTTCGGCGATGTGAAACCGCTGCAGAAGCCGCACATCCCCATCTATTTCGGCGGATCGTCGCCGGCCGCCATCCGGGTGGCGGGCAAGCACGCCGACACCTACGCCCTCTGGGGTGAAAGCCTGGACCAGGTACGCGAGGCGGTGACCACCTTGCGGGCGGAGGCGGCGAAGCACGGCCGCACCATCCGCTTCAGCCTGTCGCTGCGCCCCATCCTGGCCGACACGGAACAGGCCGCCTGGGCCCGCGCCGGCCGCATCCTGGAACGCACGCTGGATCTGCGCCGCCAGGCCGGCCTGCCCGTCACCGGGCACACCCCGCCCAACGCCGGCTCCCAACGCCTGCTGGATGCCGCCGGCCAGGGCAGCCGGCTGGACAAGCGGCTGTGGACCGGCGTCGCCGCCGCCACCGGGGCGGCCGGCAATTCCACCAGCCTGGTGGGCACGGCCGAGCAGGTGGCGGAAGCCTTGCGCGACTATTACGATCTGGGCGTCACCACCTTCCTCATCCGCGGCTTTGATCCCTATGACGACGCGGTGCAGTATGGCCGGGAACTGATCCCCGCCACCCACGACCTGATCGCCCGCACGCGGGGTGAGCCCTTGGCGGCCGCCAACTAAAGGGCGGCGGTCAGCGGGTCGTAGGGCGCCCGGCTTTCGCGTTCGTGCGGGGGGATGTCCGACGCGCCATCGGGGCCGGCGCGGAAGATTTCCCCCTGCCGGCGGGATTCCAGCAGGATGGCGTTGGCGCGGTCGCGGCGGGCGGCCTCATAGGTCTTGAGTGCCTCCGCCGGGTCCACCTTCGCCTCGAACGCGCGGGCCAGGACGATGGCATCCTCGATGCCCAGGGCGGCGCCGAAGCCCAGGAAGGGCAGGACGGGGTGGGCGGCGTCGCCCAGCAGGCCGACACGGCCCCGCACCCAGGTTTGCAGCGGATCGCGGTCGTACAGCGCCCAGCAGGCGGTGGTTTCCAGCGGCGCGCAGGAGGCGAGGCCGATCACATCCTCATGCCAGCCGGCGAACAGGTCCAGCAGTTCGGCCCGCGTGGCGTGGCGGTTCCAGCCTTCCTCCGTGATATCCACGCCGTGGGCGAAGGCCACACAGTTCACCACCGTGCCCTGCTGGATGAGATAGCGGCTCAGGGACGCGCGGGGGCCGACGGACATGCCCAACGCCTTCGCGTAAGGCCGGGCCTGTTCCAGGGGCACCAGGAAACGATAGGCGACGATCCCGGTGCGGCGGGGTGCGGCCTCCCCGAACAGCAGGCCGCGCACGGCGGAGCGCAGGCCGTCGCAGCCGATCAGGGCGGCACCCCGCAGGCTGCGGCCGTCGGCCAGGGTCACCGTCACGCCCTCATCGTCCTGGGTGAAAGCGGTCACCCGGCTGTCCAGCTGGACCGCGTGCGGATCGTGCGCGTCGATGGCGTCCTTCAGCAGGCGGAACAGGTCGGCGCGGTGCAGCATGTGCACGTCGGCGAAATCGGTGGCGACCCAGTTGCGCTGGCCCAGCGATCCCGCCAGCGGCGCGCCCGTGCGGTAATCCAGTGCCGCCCCCGGGCGCGGCTTGTCCGACGTGGCGTCCAGCCGGTCCTTCAGCCCCAGGGAGTACAAGCTGCGGCTGGCGGTCTCGCGCAGCGTGATGCCGGCGCCGACATTGCCGATGCGGGCGGTCTGCTCCAGCACGACGACGCGGCGGCCGCGCCGTTGCAGGGCCAGGGCCGCCGTCAGGCCGGCGATGCCGCCGCCGGCCAGCAGGATGGTGTCCTCACTCATGTCTTTCCCCATTCTAGCAATGCCCCCTCAGGCGCCGGGCGCCGGCATCCGCCGGCTTGGCTGTCCTCGCGTTTCAGTCCGCTACGCTTCCCAAAACGCTCCGGCGGCCGCAGTCGCGGCCTACACGAGATGGAATCTCGTGCTTCTCTTATTTTCGAACGGATCAGCCGGCGACGATCATCGGGTCGTCGGGCGCGTTCAGGAATTCAAAGCCGCTGTCGGTGATCAGCAGCAGGTCTTCGTTATGGCCGGCGCCCCAACCCAGTTCGATGTAGGGCAGATCCAGGGTCACGCACATGCCGGGTTGAAGGGCGAAGTCCTGCGGGATGGGATAGGGGACGTCGTCGCGCGTCGGCTGGTCGTCATGCTGCAACCCGACGGAATGCAGATGGCAGGCGGCGATGACCTCGCTGGGCATCCCGGCCTTGATCATCGCCGCGCGGCCGATGGCGTTGACCTCCGAGAACATCACGCCCGGGCGGATATGTTCCAGCGCCGCGGCGCGTCCGATCTGCTGCGCCTGGTGCCGTCGCAGCAGGGTGGCGGTGGGGTCGCCGATGGAAACGGTGCGGGCGAAATCGCCCATGTAATGCTGGTACTTGGCGCCGCAGTCGATCATGTAGCTGCGGCCCGCCCGCACCACCTCGTCCGGCAGCATGCCCTGGGTGATGCCGATCAGCAGAAAGCCGATCTCCGCCCCATGCGTCGCGGCGGTGGCGGTGAAGTTGGCCCGCGCCTCCTGATAGGTCATGCCCGGTGCCAATGAGCGTGCGGCCGCCAGCGCCGCCTCGCGGCTGGCCATTTGCGCCCGGCGGATCAGGTCGATCTCGTGCGCCTGCTTCACCAGCCGGATCTCGCGGAAGATGTTGTCGCCGGGCACACAGGTCACCGCCTCATACCCGATGCGCGACAGCAGGTGGGCGATGCGCATGTCGTCGACGGCGATGCGCCCGCCGGCCAGGCCGGATTGCTGAAGCGCCCGGACCAGGGCCCATTCGATCGACGCGGCGTTGTTGGGCTGGAACCCCTGCTGTGTCGCGTTCCACCGCGCCTCGCGCGGCGACAGGTCGTTGTCGGGATTGACGGCGAAACGGTGCTGCAGGGTGGTGCCGTAGGGCACCGGCTCCTTCCGCATCTGTTCCGGCGTGGCGTCGATATAGTCCTGCCAGTTCTCCACCCCGCTGAAGGTGATGTATTCCGGCACCTCCCGGTCGCCTTTCAGCAGGTCCCAGGCGCTGCCGCTGGTGCCGACGAAGAACCCGGGCTGGGACGGGTCGCTGGGGAAGGTGGCCAGGGCCGGGAACTCCCCGCCGAAGTCGGTGAACACCGGCCAGGTGTTGCTCAGGTAATAGACGTTGTGCGGGCGCAGGGCGACCAGGCCGTCGATGCCGTGCCGTTCCATCACCATGCGGGCGCGGTCGCGGTTGAGCGGAAGCGGGCGGTGGCTTTCAGGGCTCATGGGGGTGGCTCCAATGGGATGGGTCAGGCGGTGAGGACGGCCGTGTCGGTCGCGATAGACCGGCGGCCGGCCAGCAGCAGGGTGATGGAGGCAGCACAGGCCAGGATGACGACGGCGCCCAATGCCGCGCCCACCCCGCGCGGCGTGGTGAAGACGTGGTCGCTCAGCAAACCCACCGCGAACGGCCCGATGGTCTGGGACAGCAGGTTGGTGGTGAGGGTCAGGACGGCCAGCGTCTGGCCGCGCAGGGAATTGGGCGTGACGGCGTTCAACGCGGTCAGCAGGCCGATGAAGGGAATGTTCATGGCCAGCCCCATGATGACGTAACCGACCATCGCGATGGTGGGGGCGGGGGCGACCGCCACGATCAGGGCGCCGGCGGCCACGCAGGCCAGCGCCAGCACCGCGACCAGCACCGGCGCGTCGCGCCGGCCCCACCGCCCGACCAGGCTGACGATCCATCCCCCCGCCAGGCTGCTGGCGACCCCGCAGGGCAAGCCTACGGACCCGAGGGTGCCGGCCACCATCGCGGGGGACCAGCCGAAGCCGCGGACCATGAAAGTGGGAAACCAGCCGATCAGCGCGTACGTGGCCACCATGCTGGCGGCCGACCCGCCGATCAGCGCCAGGTAGGTCAGCGGCCGCGCCGCCAATTGCCGGGCCAGCGGGCGCAGCGATACGCGTGGCGGCACGGTCCAGCCTTCGCGCCGGGGCGGTTCCTTCACGGTCAGCAGAAAGGCCGGCGCCATGATCAGCCCCGGCAGGCCGAATAGCACGAACACGATTTTCCAGCTGGGCACGCCGCCCAATTGCCCGGGCAAGGCGTGGATCAGCGCGTCGGCGAAGGCCAGCACGGCGCCGCTGAACAGCAGGGCGATGCCCGTTCCCATGCTGCCGCCCAGGCTGTAGACGGCGAAGGCCCGCGCCCGCTGTTCCGGCGGGAAATAGTCGGCGATCATCGACGTGCCGGCGGGGCTCAGCGTCGCCTCGCCCGCCCCCACGCCGACGCGGCCCAGCAGCATGCCGGCGAAGCCCGTGGCCAGGCCGCAGGCCATGGTGGCGATACTCCACACCGCCATGCCGGCGGCGATCAGCGTGCGGCGGTTCGTTCGATCGGCCAGCAACCCCAAGGGCAGGCCCATGGCCGCGAAGAACAGGGCGAAACCCAGCCCCTGCAACAGCCCGACCTGGGTATCGGTGAAGCCGAACGACGCCTTGATGGGCTGCACCAGCAGACCCATGCAGATGCGGTCGACGATGGCGATGGCGTAGCTCAGCACCAGCAGGGCCAGGCCCCACCAGGCCACGCGTCGCGGCGGCCAGCCGCCCTTATCAGGCTCAGGCACAGCTTCAAGCATCACGCTCAACTCCAGGATTGGTGGTGCCGCGCTCTTCGATCACGCATTCGAGCCATATCCGGGGTGCGGCCGCGTCCGGTGTGTTGATGCGGTCGATCAGGACGGCCACGGCGTGGTGGACCAGGCCGGCGATGGGCAGGCGGACGGATGACAGCCTTTGCGACCGCCACGCCGCCGCCGGCGTGTTGCCGATGCCGACCAAGGACAGGTCGCGCGGCACCGACAGTCCGTGGGCGAGGCGTGCGGCATCCAGGGCGCCGATGGCCATCAGGTCGGTGGCCGCGAAGATCGCGTCCGGCCGTGTCGCCGGATCGGCGAACAGGGTGTCGGCCGTGTCATGGGCGGCCTGGTAGTCCAGCGCCACCTCGCGCCAGCGGCAGGGCTCGGCGCCCGCCGCGCGCATCTCCTCGGCGAAGGCCAGGAACTCATCGCCCGGTGCCCGTCCGGCGCCGATCATGGCGACGGGCCGGCGGCGGCCATCGCGCCGCATGATGCGCGCCACATCCACGCCGATCCGACCATCGGTCCAGACCATGGCGATGTCGGGGGCGATGTCGGCGTCCCGCTGGTCCAGCAGGACGATAGGCACCCCCGCCTGGGAATAGGCGTGGGCGACCTCCGGCGACGGCCGGGCGGAGATCAGGATGGCGCCGTCGATGCTGTAGTCCAGGGCCTCACGCAGGGCCTCGTCCGTCGGCTGGTCGGGCTGGGTGACCAGCAGCAGGGTGCGCAAGGTCCGGCCGCGCAACTCCACCGTCAGCCGCGACACGAACTCGGAAAAGAAGGGGCTGTTCAGGTTGGCCAGGACGATGGCGATCAGCCCCGTTCGGCTGGTGATCAACCCCCGGGCCAGCAGGTTGGGCCGGTAGCCCAGGGCCTCCGCCGCTCTCAGCACGCGGGCCCGCGTCTGCGCCGCCACCACCGCCCCCGGGGTGTAGGTGCGTGAGACGGCGGACCGGGACACGCCGGCCAGCCTGGCCACGTCCAGGGCGCTGACCCGGCGCGGTTTGGACGTGCCGGGCAAACGGGATCCGTCGTTCGGCAATCCGCCGCTCCCTCGTGTGATGTGGCCTCCCCGGCCGTGTTGCACACGAGTGCACACCAACCTGCCGTCTGGCGGCGCGGGTGATCGCTGAACGTGTCCGCGTGATGGACGGGGCGGCGGTGAATGCCTCCCCGTCCATTCGCCTCAGCGTCCGCCGAACCGCCGGTACAGGGCGGGCAGGACCAGCAGGGTCAGGGCGGTGGCGCTGATCAGGCCGCCGATCACCACCGTGGCCAGGGGGCGCTGCACCTCAGCACCCGTGCCGGTGGCCAGCGCCATGGGCACGAAGCCCAGGGCCGCCACCAGCGCCGTCATCAGCACCGGCCTCAGGCGGGTCAGGGCGCCGTCGCGGATGGCGTCCAGGCTGGGCATCCCCTCGCCGATGCCGGCCCGGATGCGCGACACCATCACCAGGCCGTTCAGCACGGCGATGCCCGACAGGGCGATGAAACCCACGGCGGCGGACACGGAAAACGGCATGCCCCGCAGCCACAGGGCCACGATGCCGCCCGTCAGGGCCAGGGGCACGCCGCTGAACACCAGCAAGGCGTCGCGCGGGCGGCCCAGGGCGCCGTACAGCAGCAGGAAGATGACGGCGAAGCCGGCGGGCACCACCACCGCCAACCGAGCGCGCGCCGCGGTCAGATTCTCAAACTGCCCGCCCCAGCGGATCCAGGACCCGGCGGGCAGGGGTACGGCGTCCAGCCGCGTTTGCGCCTCCGCCACGAAGCTGGCGATGTCGCGGCCCCGCACGTTGGCCTGCACCACCACCCGGCGCTTGCCGTCCTCCCGGCTCACCTGGTTGGGGCCGACGCTGGTGGTGAAGGCGGCGACGGCGCCCAGGGGCACGAAGCGTGCGGGCTCCCCCGGCAAACGTACCGGCAGGGTTTTCAGGCCGTCCAGATCGTTGCGGGGTGCTTCATCCAGGCGCAGCACCACGTCGAAGCGCCGATCGCCCTCGAACACCTCCCCGGCGGTGCGGCCGCCCACGGCGATGCCGGCCACATCCAGGATGTCGGCGGCGTCCAGGCCAAACCGCCCGGCGGCGGCGCGGTCCACCTGGATGTCCAGGATGGGCAGGCCGTCGGCCTGTTCCACCCGCACGTCCGCGGCACCCGGAATGCCGGCCAGCACCCGGGCCATCCGCTCCGCCGTTCGTTGGATCTCGGCGAAATCGTCGCCGAAGACCTTGATCGCCATGTCGCTGCGCACGCCGGAGATCAGTTCGTTGAACCGCATCTGGATGGGCTGGGTGAACTCATACGCGTTGCCGGGCACGGTGTCGGCCGCCGCCTCCAGCCGGCGGATCACGTCCGCCTTGGGCCGGGCCGGATCGGGCCATGCCGACCGCGGCTTCAGGATGATGAAGGTGTCGGACACGTTGGGCGGCATGGGGTCGGCCGCCATTTCCGCCGTACCCGTCTTGGAATAGACCAGCGCCACCTCCGCCACCCCACCCAAGGCCTTTTCCACCGCCTGTTGCAGGGCGGTGGATTGGGTCAGTGACGTGCTGGGGATGCGCATGGCGTGCATGGCGACGTCCTGCTCATCCAGGGTGGGAATGAACTCCTGCCCCATGCGGGTGTACAGGCCCAGGCTCAGCAGGAACAGGCAGGCGGCCCCGAACAGAACCGGGCCGGGGCGGGACAGCGTCCGGTCCAGCACGGGGGCGTACCAGCCCCGGGCGCGGAGCAGCAGCACGCTTTCCCGTTCCCGCACCGGCCCCCGGATGGCCAGGGCGATCAGCGCCGGCACCAGGGTCAGCGACAGGATGAAGGCCACGGCCAGGGCCAGCAGCACGGTCAGCGCCATGGGCTGGAACATCCGCCCCTCCACACCGGTGAAGGTCAGCAGCGGCAGGTAGACCACCATGATGATGGCCTGGCCGTAGACCGATGGCCGCAGCATCTCCCGCGCCGCCAGCACCACCGTTTCCAGGCGCGTGGCCAGCGGCAGCGGCCGGTCGGGCGTGGCGGCGGCGTGCTGGCGTTCGCCCAGGCGGCGCAGGCAGTTCTCCGCGATGATGACGGCGCCGTCGACGATCAGGCCGAAATCCAGCGCCCCCAGGCTCATCAGGTTGGCGCTGATGCCGGCGCGGGCCATGCCGGCGGCGGTCAGGGCCATGGTCACGGGGATGACCGCCGCCGTGATCAGCGCCGCCCGCAGATTGCCCAGCAGGACGAACAGCACGGCGACGACCAGGGCCGCCCCCTCCGCCAGGTTGCGGCCCACGGTGCGCAGGGTGGCGTCCACCAGCTTGGTGCGGTTCAACACCAATTCGGCCCGCACGTCCGGCGGCAGGGTGCGGCCGACCTGGGCCAACCGGTCGGCGATGGCGGCGGCCACCGTGCGGCTGTTCCCCCCGATGCGCATCAGGGCTGTGCCCACCACCACCTCCGCCCCGTCGCGGGTGGCGCTGCCGGTGCGTGGTTCATGCCCTAGGGTCACGTTGGCGACGTCGCGCAGGAACACCGGCACGCCGTCGCGGGCCGCGACCACCACGCCGCCCAGATCCGCCAGGGTCCGCAGGCGGGCGTCGGCCCGCACCACGTAGGCCTCCCCGTCCCGTTCCAGATAGCCGGCACCGGCACCGGTGTTGTTCCGTTCCAGGGCGGCCGCCACCTGTTGCAGGCCGATGCCCCGCGCCGCCAGCCGGGCCGGGTCGGGTGCCACCTGGTACTGCTTCACATGGCCGCCGATGGCGTCCACTCCGGCCAGGCCGGGCACGGATTTCAACTGCGGGCCGATGATCCAGTCCTGGACCGTGCGCAAATAGGCCGCGCGCTCGTCCTCGGTGGTCAGCACCTGTCCCTCCGGCGTGCGGTAGTTGCCGTCGCTTTGCCAGCCGGGGGAACCGTCACGGGCCGCCTTGGCGTCGAAGGGCGCCAGGGCCACCGTCCACATCGCGACCTCGCCCAGGCCGGTGGCGATGGCGCCCAGGCGCGTCTCCGCCCCGGCGGGCAGGCCGGCCTTGGCCTCGCCCAGCCGTTCGCCCACCTGCTGGCGGGCGAAATAGATGTCCACCCCGTCGGCGAACAGGGCGGTGACCTGGGCGAAGCCGTTGCGGGACAGCGACCGCGTGCCCTCCAGCCCCGGAATGCCGGCCAGTGCCGTCTCGATGGGGAAGGTGACCTGTTTCTCCACCTCCACCGGCGACAGGGCGGGGGCGGTGATGGTCACCTGCACCTGGTTGTTGGTGATGTCGGGCACGGCGTCGATGGGCAGGCGGCGGGCGTACCAGGCGGCCATGGCCGCCACCACCACGGCCAACAGCACCACCAGGTGCCGGCGGGCCACGGCGGCCGTCAGGATCTTGTCCAACATGGGATCGGCCCCCTCAATGCTCGTGGCCGGCGGCGGCCTTCCCGGCCTCCGCCTGCAGGACGAAGGCGTTGCCGGTGGCCACCTGTTCACCCGCCGCCACACCGGCCAGCACCGCCACCGTTTGCCCGTCGTCGCGGCCCAGGCGGACCTGTCGGCGCTCGAACCCGCCGGGCACGCGCACGAAGGCCACGGTTTGGCCCTCCACCGTCCGGATGGCGGCCCGGGGCAGGGCCAGGGCGGCGGCCTCACGCCCGGTCTCGATCTCCCCGGTCACGAAGCCGCCGGGCCGCCAGGCGGCCCCCTCCGGCGCGATGACCACGCGGGCGGCGCCGGTGGCCGGATCGATGGCGGGGCCGACACGGGTGACGCGGCCCGTTGCGGTGGCACCCCCTGGGCCGGTCAGGCGCACGGGCGCGCCCACCGCCACCTGTCCCAGGTCGGCGGCGTAGACGGCGGCCTCCACCGTCACATGGGCCAGATCGGCGATGACGTAGATTTCCGCCTCCGCCGACAGGCTTTCGCCCTTGGTGGCCTTGCGTTCCACCACATGGCCGGCGAACGGCGCCTTCAGGTCCAGGCGGCGCAGGCCGCGCAGTTCCGGGCGGCGCAGGCCCCCGCCCTCGGCCAGGCCCATGGCCGTCAGGGCTTGCGCTGTGCGGCGGGTGCGGATGCGCGCCTCCGCCAGGGCGCTCCGGGCTTGCAGATAGTCCTGCTCCGCCGAGATGCGCTGGCGCCACAGCGCCTCCTCCCGCGTGGCGGTGGCCTGCGCCAGGGCCTCCTGCTCCCGGGCGGCCAGATGGTCGGCCTGGGCCTGTGCGGCTTCGGCGCTCTCCAGCACGGCCACGGTTTCGCCCGCTGCCACCGGGTCGCCCGGGTTCTTGGCCAGGACGGTGACCACGCCCGGCACGCGGGCCGCGATGTGGGCGACATGGTCGGGGTCCGCCGCCACCGTGCCGGTGACGCGGACGCGCCGGACCAGGGTGCCGGGGCCGGCGGCGATGGTGGCGATATGTGCCGCGGCGATCTGCTGGTCGGTAAGGGGCAGCAGCGCCTCGTCGTCGCCATCATGATGGGCGGCGGCCGGTTCCTCCGGTGCGGCACCCTGCGGCGCGTGGCCGGTGGCGGCCCAGGTGGCCAGGGCGGTCAGCACCAGGGCGCCGGCGCCCCAGCGGATGGGATGGGGGATGGTCATGGCATGTCTTCCGAAAGGGGGGCGGCGCCGCGAAGACGGTCCAACGCGATACGGCTTTCCTGGTAGTCGCGCAGGGCGGTGGTCAGGCCCAGCCGCGCGTCCAGCAGCGTGCGCTGGGCGTCCAGGACGTCCAGGTAGGGGAACTTGCCCTGGCGATAACCTTCCTGGGCCAGGGCGCCGGTACGCTCCGCCCCCGGCACCACGGTTTCGGCCAGGGTGCGGGCCTCGGCCCGGGCGGTGGCCAGCCGGTCGCGGGCGATGGCCAGGGCGGTGTCATGCTCCCGCCCTGCGCGCTCCATCTCCATCTCCGCTTCCAGGGCTTCGGCCCGCGCGCGGCGGATGTTGCCCCGGTTGGTGTCGAAGGCGGGAATGGGGATGGTCAGGCCGACCACGGCGGCGGTGTCGCCGCCATCGTTGAAGCGGCGGATGCCCGCGCCGATCTTAACGTCCGGCACGGCCTTGGCCCGCTCCACGCCCACCGCGGCGCGGGCGCGGGCCAGTTCCGCCCGCCAACGGGGCCAGATCCGGCACGTCTCCGCCGGCCTCGGCCGCCCCGTCGGCGGCCAGAAGATGAAGGGCGGCGGTATCCAGTTGGGCGGCCGCCACCGGCCGGTCAATCAGCAGGGACAGGGCGTGGCCGGCCGCGTCCTCATCCCGCCGGGCGCGGGCGGCGTCCACCGTCGCCTGGGTCAGGGCCAGGCCGGCGCGGTCCTCCCGCATCGGGCTGTCACGGCCGGCCTGTACCCGGCCGGCCACAGCACGCCGGGTTTCATCCGCCAGGGCGCGCTGCTCCTCCACGATCTGCCGCCGCTCGTGGGCGGCCAGAACGGCGATGGCGGCCAGGCGCACGTCGCGCGCCAGGTCCAGGCGCACGGCGTCGCGGTCCAGGGCGCCCCGGTGCGCGGCGGCGGCGGCGGTGTCCCGTCGCCAGCCGCGCTTGCCGCCCATCTCTATCGTCTGGGTCAGGCTGTAGGTCGTCTCCAGCGCCTTGGCGCCGCGATAGGGGCCGCTGCCGGCGGCGTTCTCGGCCTGGATGCCGAACTCCGGGTTGGGCAGGGTGTCGGCTTGCTCCGCGGCACCGGCCAGGGCGTCGGCGCGGGCGTCGGCCGCCCTCAGGGCGGGTGAGGTGGCCAGGGCCAGGGCGACAAGGTCATCGAGGGTAAGCGTGGGGGTGGGGGGCGGTGACGCGGCCGCCCCCGGCGGGGTCCAGGCGACGGCAAGCGCCGCCACCAGGCCCAGGGCCGGGATACGCATGGGGATAGGCTCCGGATACGCGGGAATCGTTCACCGGCGGCCTGGCGATGCAGGTCGCGCCGGCGCGGGTCAGGCGGGAACGATCAGGCGACCGGAGGGCGGTTTGGCGGGCTGATGGCGCGGCCGGCGGGGTCCAGCGATGCCGGAACACGGGCCCGGACCAGGGTGTAGGCCAGGGGAGCGGTCACGACGGCCAGCGCCACCTGGTCGGCGGCGTGCACATGGCCGCAATGGCCCTGGCCGGCGTGCAGATGGATGGCGGCATGGTGGCCGTCATCGACGCTGTCGGCCTGGCCCTCGACCACCACATGCTCGGTCGGGGCACCGCAGGCGGCGGCATAGCCGGCAACCTCGACGACCGAGGGGCCGTCGATGAGGGCGGAGAACAGCAACAAAAGGGCAAGCAGCCAGCGCATGGCGCCCAATCTGGGGATCGGTACCGGCCGGCGCAAGGTTATTTCGCCGTCCAGTGCTCCACGACCACCGGCTGGCCGCCCAGGGTGCCGGTGTGCTGCACCTCCGGCCCCAGGGGGATGCGGGTGCCGGTGCGCACGAACACCGCCATCTCCTCCAGGCCCAGGGTCAGGGTGTGGACGCGCCCGCCCGCGAACGGTGCGTTGTCGGGGAAGCGGCGCCAGTCGCCCGCCGGCAGGTAGACCCGCACCCGCCCTTCCGCGTTCAGGCAGGGCGCCACCAGCATGTCGGGGCCGAAGAAGAACTGGTCCTCGAACGCCCAGGCGGCCGGATCCTCGGGGCAGGCCAGCGCCATGGCGCGCTGCACCGGCAGGCCGGTGGCCGACGCCGTCTCCATGGCGGCATGCAGATAGGGGATCAGGCGATAGCGCAGCTTCAGCGCCGCCAAGGTGGCGGCCTCCGCCTCCGCGCCATAGGACCAGGGCTCGCGCGGGCCAATGCCGTGCAGGCGCATGTGGGCGGAGAAGACGCCGGCTTGGGCCCAGCGCACATACAGGATGGGGTCGCGCTGGTCGCGGTAGAAGCCGCCGACATCGGTGGCGTAATAGGGGGCGCCGCTCAGGCCCCAGGACAGGCCGCCGCGCAGATTGCCGGCCATACCTTCCCAATCCGCCTGCGGGTCGCCGCCCCACTGGGCCGGATAACGCTGCGCCCCGATCCAACTGGACCGTGAGAACAGGAAGGCGCCGGACGGGCAGTAGGCGTCCGCCGCCTCATAGACGCAGCGGTTGTACAGATGGGTGTAGACATTGTGCAGGGCGTGCCCGGTCTCGCCATTGCTGGCCAGCAATGTCGGGTTCCACCTGTTCGCCGAAGTCAGCCTTGATCATGTCCACGCCGATGGCGAACAGGCCTTTATGCTGGTCGCGCCAGTAGGCGTAGGCTTCAGGGTGGGTGAAGTCGATCAGGCCGCTGTCGGGCAGGGGTGTCAGCACGGGGCCGAACGCCTCCATATCCCACTTGTAGCGATAGGCCTCACCCGTGCGCCGGTCTTTGAGCAGCCAGCCCTTGGCCGCCAGCTCGTCGAACAGCGGGTTGTTGACCGACACCAGCGGGTATTCCCAGGCGCAGATCTTGAAGTCCATGGCCTTCAGGCTGGCCAGGGTCGCGGCCGGATCGTGGAAGCGCTTCGGATCCCATTCGAAGGCGAAGCGGGTGTCGGTGTCCTGCCAGGCGCGACCGTCGAAGGTGATGGTGTCGCAGGGCATGCCCTTGGCCCGCACCTCCGTCGCCACGGCGATGACCTCCTCCGGCGTGCGGTAATAGGCCTTGGACAGGATGACACCCAGGCTCCACAGCGGTGGCACCGGCGCCCGGCCGGTCAGGCCGGTGTACTGTTCCAGGATGGCGGCGCCATCGGATCCCGCGAACAGGAACAGGTCCAGGTGGTCGTCCTCCACCACCAGGCCGTAGGCGCGCTGCGACCAGGGGGCGTAGCCCACCCCGTGGGTGACGGGGCTGGGCGTGTGCACCAGCAGTCCCCAGCCCTCGGGGCTCCACGCGAAGGGGGTGTTCTTGTAGGACCACTGGCCGTTGACGCCCAGCGCGTCCTCATTGCGCGACCGCACCAGCTGGCCGCGATGGTCCAGCCGGCCCCACTTCTCCCCCAGGCCGTAGACCGGCTCACCTGATGCCAAATCCAGGCTGACGAACCAGCCGCCGTCCAGCCGGGCGACGGGCGGCAGGCGGAAACGGCGGACGAAATGCCCGTCGGTGGGGGATGACTGCACCGGCCGGCCGTCGGCATGGGCCAGGGTGAAGGACAGGGGCGCATGCTCCAGCGTCAGCACCAGGCCGCCGCCGGTGATGACGGTGCGCCCTTCTTCATCCGTCAGGGCCGGGGTCAGCGCCGCCGGTTCCTGGTCCAGCAGGCCATAGCCGCCAATGGTGCGTTCACCGCTGCGCAGGCGGATGCCGAAATCGTGCAGGGTCAGCCACAGGGGGCCGGCATTGGTCTCCAGCACCACGGTGCCGTTTTCCAGCCGGGCGGCGGCCGTGACGGCCACGGCGGGGATGCGGCCCCAGTTGGGGGTATCCGACGCCCCGACCATATCCTGCAACACGCCCATGACCCGAAATCCTTGAATGCCGCGAACCGTTCAGCGGCAATGCCCATAACCCAATCCGCCCCAGGCCGCCAGGGAAACCCCCCTCGGTCCGTTTAAAGAGACTCAGGCCGCCATTGGTGGTGGTCCTTTGGGGTATGGGGCGGCATGAAACGGTTGTATCGGCGGGTTCTGGTCACGGGCGGGGCGGGTTTCCTGGGTTCCCACCTCTGCCGCCGCCTGGTCGATGACGGCTGCGACGTGCTGTGCGTCGACAACTTCCACACCGGCAACAAGGAAAACTTGGGCACCCTGATGGGGCATTCACGGTTTGAGCTGATGCGCCATGACGTGACCTTCCCCCTGCATGTCGAGGTGGATGAGATCTACAACCTGGCCTGTCCGGCCTCCCCCATCCATTACCAGCAGGACCCGGTGCAGACGACCAAGACGTCGGTGCTGGGCGCCATCAACATGCTGGGCCTGGCCAAGCGCCTGCACGCCCGCATCTTCCAGGCCTCCACCTCCGAGGTTTACGGCGACCCGGCGGTGCACCCGCAGGCGGAGGATTACAACGGTAACGTCAACCCCATCGGCCCCCGCGCCTGTTATGACGAGGGCAAGCGCTGTGCCGAGACGCTGTTCTTCGACTATCACCGCCAGCACGGGCTGAACATCCGCGTCGCCCGCATCTTCAACACCTATGGCCCGCACATGTATCCGGACGATGGGCGCGTGGTGTCAAACTTCATTGTCCAGGCGTTGCGCGGCATGCCAATCACCCTTTACGGCGATGGCCGACAGACGCGCAGCTTCTGCTACGTCGATGATCTGATCGAGGGCATCGTGCGCCTGATGGCGGCCGACAACGATTTGACCGGCCCCATCAATCTGGGCAATCCGGCCGAATGCACCATGGTGGAATTGGCGCAGGCGGTCATCAGGAAGACCGGCTCCTCCTCCCGCCTGGTGCACCACCCGTTGCCGGCCGACGACCCGCTGCGCCGCCGGCCCGACATTCGCCAGGCCGGCGCCTTGCTGGGGTGGGAGCCGACGGTCAGCCTAGACCAGGGCCTGGACCGCACCATCGCCTATTTCCGCCAGGCGCTGGCCGCCTGACGTTCTGACGTCAGAACATTTTTCATTCCCTCAATCGCCGGCGCGGCCTCCGGCCGCTGGGCTTCCTCCCTTTCCAGTCCACTTCGTTTCCCAGAAAGGTCCGGGGCCGGCGGTCGCCGGCCTGGAAAAGGGTGGAGAGCGTGCTGCGGATCAATCACCCCGGATGCCCGATGGTGGTCAGGGCCTGGTCCAGTTCCTGGATGGCGCAGACGATGTGGTAGAAGCTGCTGGCGGGTGCCGCTTCCTCCACGAACGTCCCGTCGGGGTTCAGGCGGTCACGCCACAGGCCCTTCACCGGCGTGTCGAAATATTTCATCAGGCCACGCCCGCCGGCTGCCGCCATGGCCCAGTAGCCGTCACCGCGGTCGGCATCCTCACGGGTGGCCAAGGCGGCCAGCACGGCGCATTTGATGCGTTCCGTCTGCGGCCACAGGCGGGCCACCGGGTCGTGCGGCGTCAGGTCGTCCAGCAGGGCGTTCATGGCGACGCCACGCTTGGCATCGACACCGGGGCCCTCACCAATGGCGATCATGCGCCAGGCGGCATCCGATGCCGCCTGGTTGCCGGTCAGTGCCGCCCAGCGCAGCATCAGCCACGACCATTCGAACTGGTGTCCCGGCTCCACGATGCGGCCGGATATGCCGGCCTGGGGCCGCCAGTCGCCGTCGAAGAACTCTTTCAGTCCACCCATGTCGTCGTCGATGAAGCGGGTCAGGGCCAGGTGCACGATCTCCTCCGCCAAGTCGCGCCAATTGCCATCGCCGCCCTGCTCCATCCAGGCCAAGGATGCCTCCAGCATGTGCATGTGCGGGTTGGACAGCAGCGGCAGGGTGCGGGGGTGGCTTTCCTCAAACCCGCCTTGGGCGTGGTGCAGCGTGTCCAGCAACCGCTGGCGCAAGGCCACGGCCATTTCCTCCGGCACCCTGTTCTCCGGCGTGGCACTTTGCGCGGCGGCCAGCGCGAACAGGGCGAAGGCCTGGTCGTACAGCACCACGGTATCATCCAGGCAGGTACCGTCCGGCGCCACCTTGGTGCGGAACAGCCCGTCCGGCCGGCGATAGTGGTTCAGGAAAAAGGTCAGGCCGTGCTCCGCCGCCTCACGCACCGGGCCGTTCCAGCCGGACTTGGCGGCGACGGAATATGAGTAGACCTGGCGGGCCTGCACCCGCGCCCGGCGGGCATCGTTGGTGGGCTTGCCGTTCAGGTCCAGCTTCTCATGAAAGCCGCCGTTCACCCGGTCGGCCCCCGCCCGCCACCACAGCGGATAGGCATGCTCCACCAGCCAGGCCTTCAACTGGCCGCGCACGGCCGCGGCATCCGCCACGGCACCCGTGGGGCTGGAGTTCGGGGTGGGGGATGAAAGGACAGCCGCGTGCATCATCATTCGCCTTCCGGTACAGCGTTCGGGGAACATGCCGAAGACGATAGAAGTCGGCGCCCGGGGCGGCCAGGGGCAAGGCGGTAATAAATCGGTGACCGGCGGGGGGATCAGGGGGCATCACCGAATTCGATAATCGCGAGCAGCTGGCGCAGATCTTCTTCTACGATGGCGGCGCGGAGCACTGCTGCGCGATCCAAACGCTCCGCCAGCCGAGCAGCTGCCATTCCCTTTTCATATCGCGGCCATCGTTTGCTCAGTTCTGCTTCGGCTAGCGCGGAAGTGGTCGGATGCAGATGGCCACAATTTACAAGGTGACGTAGCAAGAACGCTTCATGGCAGGGTAATTGCCAGATCAAATGCAGGCCGAGACGACTAGCCAGAGCCCGGGCATCTTCGCGTCGTTGCAAATGCACATCTCTACGGTCTGCATCTAGCATGATAACAGAAGCCGCGAATGGTGTAGCTCGGGTCGCTCGCTGTCGAATTTGCCGTTCCGCTGTCTGGATAATGGCGAGTGGATCACCCCCGCCGAGCAAAACGATTTCAAGATGTATCCGTCGATGCCGTTCCTCCAACAAACGGCTGAGCAGCGCAGCATACCCTTGTTCGCTTTCGCCTTCACATCCTAAGAAGATGCGGCGACGTTGAGGCATGAAAGGGCAGCGTGGGCGTATCATCCGATTTGCGGAATCGCGCCGTAAATACCAGCCATGTACTTCTTATAATAATTATCTGCCCGACGAACTCCCTGAATGTCACGCAGGCCATAGATTCGCGTACGTCCGCCACTATCTTTATCACAAAAGAAAACTTCCTCTTTAGAAAGTGATTCTAGAAGGGAAACACTGTGACAGCTTATCCATAATTGAGCGTTATGGGGATTGCGCTTCCGATCTCGGAACCATTGCAGTATCTCAGACAACATTTGCGGATGAATGGCGCCGTCCAACTCGTCTAGAACGGCAACCCCCCCCGTTTCAAGGGCTTGAAGTATGTATGGAAAAATCTTTAAGAATTGACGCGTTCCGTGACTTTCTAAAGTAAGATGTACGGGGCTTGATAGGCCTTCATGTTCAAAAATGGCATGAAGGCCCTGTGCATCAGGCAGGAATTTCATTGCCCGAATTCCAAGATCGACACGCTGAACTTCGCGATTGAAAGCTTCAAGCCAAGAAGGGTTATTCACATACAGTTGAATAACCTGTTCATCGCGAACATCTTCTTTTTGAACAAGAATATTGCTGCACAGCTTCGCTGCTGCATCGCGAAATATGGTGGCACCAGGGTGTTTAAGCTGCGCAAGCGTGGAAATTACACTAGCGTTCGGCCTCAAGATCGCTTCGAGCGTAACTCGGAAGCGCGAGAGATCAAACATTCTAGCCGCTTCAACTTTTCCTTCAGCATCACGTTCAAAAACTCGAACTTTACGCGCTGCTGTTGAGGGCCAATAATGCAGGCTTTCGTGCAGGACGGTGTGATTGCCTTGTCCGCCGATCACAACTTCATAAACATAGCGACACTGTGGTGCTGTTGCATCTTCCGCTCTTGTGAGATCCTCAAGTCCAGCCATGTAAGCGGTGAGGCGCGTAGGCCTCGCTAATCCCTGAGTGTTATTAAATCGCTGGAACGGTAAAGGATTTCCGGCCGGAACAGAGAAACTATGCTGCACAAAAAAAGAGATGAACGTCAACGCTCTGAGGACGTTGGATTTTCCAGATGCATTCGGGCCAAAGAACGCAACGATTTTAGGAGCCTTCTCCGTTGAGTTCCGCCATATGGGCACGAATCGTTCCGGGGCATCCGGAGCATGATTAGCTACTCTCAGGTCAATAACCTGTGATTCCAGGATCGAATAGAAGTTTTCAATCTCAAGACGGTGGAGCATCGCTGAATCCCAAGCTACCACGAGATATTTAAAGCATGAATGTGGGATATCAACGTTTTTTTGTCAAAAGTTTGCGCCCACAAAAAAGGCCCAGGTCCGGTGAGGGACCTGGGCCTCTGTGCCACTGCCGCCCCCGTAGGGGGAGAGGAAGGGCGGCGGTGGCGATGGTTGAGGATCAGGCGGCGTGCTGCGCCTGTTCGGCTTCGTGACCCGGTTCGGCCAAGTCCTTCTCGTGGGTGATCAGCTTGCCGCCGGCGACGGTGCGCAGGATCACGTAGAACACCGGTGTCAGGCCCAGGCCGAAGAAGGTCACGCCCAGCATGCCGAAGAACACGGCGATACCCATGGCATGGCGCATTTCGGCACCGGGGCCGCTCGACGTCACCAGGGGCACCACACCCATGATGAAGGCGATGGACGTCATCAGGATGGGACGCAACCGCATGCGGCTGGCCTCGATCGCCGCCTGGACGGGGGTTTTCCCATGGATTTCCAGTTCACGGGCGAACTCCACGATCAGGATGGCGTTCTTGGCCGACAGGCCCACCAGCACCATGAAGCCGATCTGGGTGAAGATGTTGTTGTCACCGCCCGTCAGCCATACGCCGGCCAGGGCCGACATCAGGCTCATGGGCACGATCAGCAGGATGGCCAGCGGCAAGGTCAGGCTCTCGTACTGGGCGGCCAGCACCAGGAAGACCAGCAGCACGCTGATGGGGAACACCCACAGGGCGGCGTCGCCGGCCAGGATCTGCTGGTAAGTCAGGTCCGTCCACTCGAACTTGATGCCGCGGGGCAGCACTTCATGGGCGATGCGCTCCGCCGCTGCCTGGGCCTGGCCCGAGCTGAAGCCGGGGGCCGGGCCGCCGTTGATGTCGGCGGCGGTGTACCCGTTATAGCGCACCACCATTTCCGGACCGTAGCTGGGGGTCACGGTGACCAGCGACGACAGCGGCACCATGGTGCCCTGGTTGTTGCGGGTCTTCAGCAGGCCGATGTCGTCGGCATGGGAACGGAAGGGCGCGTCAGCCTGCACCCGCACCTGGTAGACGCGGCCGAAGCTGTTGAAGTCGTTGACGTACAGCGAACCCATGTAGATCTGCATGGTGTCGAACACGTCGGTGACGGACACGCCCAGCTGCTTGGCCTTCACGCGGTCCAGGTTCACGTCCAGTTGCGGCACGTTGATCTGGTAGCTGGAGAATGTCGGCCCCAGCTCCGGCGTCTTCATGGCCTTGCCCACGAAGTCGTTGGTTGCCTTGGCCATGGCCTCGTAACCCAGGGCGCCGGTGTCCTCCAGCTGCAGCTTGAAGCCACCCAGCGTGCCCAGGCCCATCACCGGCGGGGGCGGGAAGACGGCGATGTAGCCTTCCTTGATGGCGGCGTACTTCTGGCGCAGGTGGGCCGCGATGGTGCCCGCGTCCACATGGCCCGGCCGGTCCTCATAATGCTGCAGGGCCACGAAGACGATGCCGGCGCTGGAGCTGTTGGTGAAGCCGTTGACCGACAGGCCGGGGAAGGCCACGGCGTTGGCCACACCGGGTTCCTTCAGGGCGATCTCCGACATCTTGCGGATCACGTCCTCCGTCCGGTCCAGCGAGGCGCCGTTGGGCAGCTGGGCGAAGGTGACCAGGTAGTCCTTGTCCTGCGCCGGCACGAAGCCGCCGGGGACCAGGTTGCCCAGGTAGAAGGTGACGCCCAGCAGGACGACATAGAGGCCGGCCATCAGGCCCTTGTGCCGGATGACGCCGGTGACGCCGCCGCCATAGGCCTGCGAGCCGCGGTGGAACACCTTGTTGAAGGCCCGGAAGAAGGGGCCGAACACCATGTTCATGCCCCGCGTCAGCCAATCCTGGCCGTCATGGTGCCCCTTCAGCAGCAGGGCCGCCAGGGCGGGGGACAGGGTCAGCGAGTTGAAGGCGGAAATGACGGTGGAAATCGCGATGGTCATCGCGAACTGCTTGTAGAACTGGCCGGTCAGGCCGCTCATGGCCGCCAGCGGCACGAACACGGCCACCAGGGTCAGGGCGATGGCGATGATGGGGCCGCTGACCTCCCGCATCGCCTGGTAGGTCGCTTCCTTGGGCGACAGCCCGGCCTCGATGTTGCGCTCCACGTTTTCCACCACGACGATGGCGTCGTCGACCACGATGCCGATGGCCAGCACCATGCCGAACAGCGACAGCGCGTTGATGGAATAACCGAAGCCCAGCAGCAGGGCGAAGGTGCCGACGATGGAAACCGGCACGGCCAGCAGCGGGATGATGGACGCCCGCCAGGTCTGCAGGAAGATGATGACCACGACCACCACCAGGGCGATGGCCTCGGCCAGGGTGTGGATCACGGCGTGGATGCTGGACCGGACGAACTGCGTCGGGTCATAGACGATGCGGTATTCCACGCCCGGCGGCATGTCGGCCGCCAGTTCCTTCATGGTGTCGCGCACCTGGTCGGAAATGGCCAGCGAGTTGGCGCCCGGCGCCTGGTTGATGGCCATGGCCACGGCCGGCTTGTTGTCCAGCAATGCCCGCAGGCCGTATTCCGACGCCGCCAGCTCCACCCGCGCCACGTCGCGCAGGTAGGTGACGCCGCCATCGCTGGTGGTCTGCAGGATGATGCCGCCGAACTCGGCCTCGGTCCGCAGGCGGCCCTGGGCGTTGACGGACAGCTGCAGGGGCACGCCCTTGACGGTGGGGGAGGAACCGATGACGCCGGCCGCGACCTGCACGTTCTGTTCCTGGATGGCCTTGACCACGTCATCGGCCGTCAGGTTGTGCTGGGCCACCCGCTGCGGGTCCAGCCAGACACGCATGGAATAGTCGCCCGAGCCCCAGACCTGGACCTCGCCCACGCCCTGGATGCGCGCCAGCCGGTCCTTCACGTTCAGGACGGCGTAGTTGCGCAGATAGGTCATGTCGTAGCGGTCGTTGGGGCTGATCAGGTGGACCACCATGGTCAGCGTCGGCGACGACTTGATGGTGGTCACGCCCAGGCGCTGCACGTCCTCCGGCAGGCGGGACAGGGCCTGGGACACCCGGTTCTGCACCATCTGCTGGGCCAGGTCGGGGTTGGTGCCCAGCTTGAAGGTGACGGTGATCGCCACGTTGCCGTCGCTGTTGGCCTGCGACTGCATGTAGATCATGTTCTCGACGCCGTTGATCTGCTCCTCAAGCGGGGCGGCAACGGTTTCGGCGATGACCTTGGGGTTGGCGCCCGGATACTGGGCGTGGACGACCACGGTGGCGGGCACCACCTCGGGATATTCCGAGATGGGCAGTTGGAAGACGGAAATCAGGCCGGCCACGAAGATGGCCACCGACAGCACGCCGGCGAAGATCGGCCGGTCGATGAAGAAACGCGAGATATTCATGATGGATCTCGATGGGAACGGAGCCCGTGCCGGTTCGTCTTACAACGAACCCGCGGCGGCCTGCCGGGTGTCGGGGGCGGCGGTTTCACCCGCCATGGCAACGTTCTTGGGCTTCACGGCATCGCCCGGGCGGGCGAACTGCACGCCGTTGACGACGATGCGCTCACCGGCCTTCAGGCCTTTGGTGATGACGCGCAGGCCGTCCTGCATGGTGCCGATGGTGACCTCGCGATAGGCTACGTGGTTGTCCTCGCCCACCACCAGGACGTACTTCTTGTCCTGGTCGGTGCCGATGGCGCGGTCGTCCACCAGCAGGGCGTCGTGCGGCGTGCTGCCGCCCACCTTGATGCGGGCGTACAGGCCGGGAACCAGCAGGCCGTCGGCGTTATCGAACTTGGCGCGCACGCGGATGGTGCCGGACGTGGTGTCCAGGTGGTTGTCCACGTGCTGCACCGCGCCGGTGCGGGAATAACCGTCCTCGGTGGCCAGGCCCAGCTGTACCGGGGCGGCGTTGTCCCGGACGCTGGCGATGTAGCGCAGGTAGGTCTGCTCATCCACGTCGAACGAGGCGTAGATGGGCGAGACGGACACCAGGGTGGTCAGCGGCACCGACGCGGCACCGGCGGCCACCATGTTGCCCACCGTGATCTCCGCCCGGGAGACACGGCCCGAGACCGGCGCCACCACCACCGTGTAGCTGAGGTTCAGCTTGGCCACCTGCAATGCTGCTTCCGCCGCCTTCACGTCGGCGCCGGCCTGCTGGAAGGTGTTCAGCCGGTCGTCCAGGTCACGCTGCGGGATGGCGTTGCTGGTGATCAGCCGCCGGGCGCGCTCCAGGTCGGTGGTGGCGTATTGCTGGCGCGACTTGGCCGAGATCAGGGTGGCTTCCGCCCGGTCGACTTCCGCCTGGAAGGGGCGCGGGTCGATGGTGAACAGCGGGTCGCCCTTCTTCACCAGGGCGCCGTCCTTGAAGTTGACGGCGACGATGGGGCCGGAGATCTGCGGACGGATGTCCACATGCTCCACCGCCTCCAGCCGGCCGGAATAGCTCTGCCAGTCGACGACGGTGCGGTTGATGACCGGGGCGACGTCCACCTCCACCGCCGGGGGGGCGGCGGCGGGCGACGAGGCCTGGGCGGTGCTGGGGCCGTGCACGAAAAAGCCGCCGATGGCGACCACGGCGACGCCGGTGGCCAGCGCCAGCACCAGCTTGGTACGGGAATTGGACATGGGGGAACTCCTTGGAAATGCTGGTCAGGGGGCGCGCAGGCGCCGCCCCAGGAAGTTGGCGGTGGCCGCCAGGACCGATGGGTGGTCGGCCAGGTCGGCATGGGAAACGCGGGGGAAGCGGGTCACCTCGGTCGGGATTCCGGCCCCGATCAGTTGGCCCGCGTACTTCTCCGCCTCGACGTGCAGCACGTCGTTCTGGGCGGTGATGATCAGCGCCGGCGGCAGGCCGCCCAGACGCATGGATTCCAGAGGGGCGGCATAGGGGTGCAGGCGTTGCAAGGCCTCAGGCAGATAGGCGCGGTAACATTTGGCGCAGTCGGCCACGGTGATGTCGGACCCCAGGGCCTGTTCGTCGCCCACCCGGGTCAGGCTGGGGTCCAGCATGGGGCCGACCAGCACCTGGGCCTTCAAGGGCAGGTCGCCCTGGTCGCGGGCGATGAAGGTCAGGCTGGCCACGATGTGCCCGCCGGCGTCATAGCCCGCGACACCCAGCCGGCTGCCGTCGCCGCCGAAATCCTTGGCGTGTTCGGTCGCCCACAGGGCGGCGCGGAAGGCGTCGCCCGGGGCGGCCGGGAAGGGATGGTCCGGGGCCAGGGAATAACCCACGGAAATGACGAAGGCGGGGGTATGGGTGGCGACGAAACGGGCGGCCCCGTCGGCGTCGTCCAGCCCGCCCTTGGTGAAACCGCCGCCGTGGAAGACCAGCACGACAGGCAGGGCCGGCCGCGACCCGCTGCGGGCCACCTCCGGCGTGTATAGGCGCAGGGTCACATCCTGGGCGTAGCCCGGGATGCGGGTTTCGCACACGGTGATCCCGGCCGCAGCACCGTCGGTCCCCACGGCGGAGGTGCCGGTAATTTCACGAGATTTCGGGCGCGAGAGGCGAGGCATTTCACATGGGCGCCGGGGCGCCCCTCCTGGTTTGGAACAGGGTGGACTGTATGGGTTTCTGTTTGGCGAATAAATCTGTTGATCGCTGCTACACAATTCGGATTAACAGAACAATCAAGCGGCGACAGGACGGAAAAAGCCCCTGCCACGCGGCGGCGCAGCATTGGGTGTCGGATTGCCGGACAGATGTGTGAACGTCAGAAGCCGCGCAGGATGACCCCGATGAAGGGGATCAGGTCGCACAGGGCGGCCGCCGCGAACAGGCTCAGGCCCGCCACGGGAACGGCCAGCACCGCCAGCATCGCCCAGGTGGACAAGGACGGCAGGGTCGGGAACGACCGGCGGGAGGAAACCCGGCGGCCGGTGTCCATGTGAAGATCGGGGGCGCCGTCAGGGACGCCGAAAGTCGGTGCGGCCATGTCTTTGTCCTCGCGTGTTGGGGTGATGCCCACACCCTTGCCGCATTCCGGTGGCGGTCGCGTCCCGTTTTCCGGCGTCGAAACGGCGGAAGGCGGGCGGCGGTATCGGCCGCAGGAACCAGGCGCAGGCTGCCAGGCATCGATTTTCGGGTGGCTGGGCCGGGACGGACGTCCCGGCTCGCACCGGCTGAAACACGCCCAGGCCCTTCACCTCTTCGGGGAAAGGTCGGCCAGGCGCGGGTAAACTGGTTGGGGCCCCGATGACGGGGCGGAATTGAAGAAGCGGGCCTTCGGAGGGCCCTTGTCGCTGACGCTCAACGGCGGTGCAGCAACAATCCCATCATAGCGAACGGTGCGCTAAGCGGAATATGCGATAATCCGAATAATCTATTTAGAAAAAACCGCATAATCGGGATGTTGGGGCGTGGTGCTCTGGCTCCAGTTAGGGGCAGGGCAGGGAGATGGAGTTTCCAAGAGTCTCTGGCCAAATTATAGTGTGGGGCGCTTCTTTGGCAAGCTAGGGGCTATGCCAGGAGAAATAGGGGAATTGCACGTAGCGGCCATCTGTAGCGAATATGAGACCGTGTGCGTGAGAATTGTCACTATCAGCAATTAAAAGTTGTCAAATTTTGATACGTATGCTATTAAAGTGCGACTCGCTGCCGATGGAGCATTCTCATGCGTGTCATTGCGGTGGCTGTGTCGATGTTAATGGCTTTGGCGTCTTATCTTTTGGCCAAGGAAGCCTTGGCTCAATATATACCTCAGCATGTCCCCGGAAGTATCTGCTTCACTCAATACGTTTGGTGTTGGGCTCAGCCGCCTGGTCCTGTTGGGAGCCCTTGCGCTTGTCCAACGATGCAGGGATGGACGCCAGGCGTGCGAGGTTAGGAGAGGTGCTATGAAGAACAATATAATGGAAGATTTGGTCAAAGATTCAACTCTTGCATCACAATTTGCTATTAGATATGGGAAAATACGCAACATAGACCTTCTTGATGATATCGAGAAGGCTCGGAAATGCGTTGATAATAATCAGAATGATTCTGATTTATTGCTTAAATTAGAGAAAGGGTTAAATAGCCTAATAAAGGATATATCGCCGATAACTCTGAGAGATCTGCGCTCTGGGTGGTCCCCGCATGAAAGCCGTAAAGCAGATATTCCATCTGTTGTATTTTCTGTGTCATGCGTATTGCTTATCATTGTAACTGCTTATTGGACGCAGGTGTATGATCGTGCAAGTACAGTATATAAGAGCACAATAGAATTGCAGGACGTTAGGGGTTCTGAAAGAGTTATAAAGTTACTTGGTTTTCTAATGAAGAATAAGGACGACGTTCTTGAGTCGATGGGTGGTGGAAATAAAGATGTAATATACGAGTCCTTTAATAAGGAATTGTTTGATCTGGAAAGAATAAATATAAGAGAGCTAAATCATAGAGAAATTCTTGATCAGTCTGTTAGGGAGATTGATATAGCTAGAAATATAACAAGCCATTTTTTTTGGTGGAGAAAATCGGCAGAAGAATTGCAGCAGGAGCAAATTGTAAGTAAATATAGGGAAAACTATAAAAATCAGGTCGCTGGATTTAAAATTCCAAAGGAAGGAATTATTGATGATAACGTAAGACCAGTTAGTGATCAGATAATTAATGCGCCAGATATCGATAAAATTAATTCCATGCTTGGGTCTTTTATAACGCGGGTCAGAGCATTTAATTCAGCTATAAGTGTCAATTTTGATCCGCTAAATTTACAGGATTATACATTTTATATTTATAAATTAAAAGACGGGCTGAATATTCTTGGGTCCTGGATTCTTCCGTGCCTGTACGGTATGCTCGGAGCAGCAGTATTTTACATACGGCGACTACTTGATTCTTCTATTCCACCTGCGCCATGGATGCAAATAACCTATAGAATAGTACTGGGTGGATTTTCTGGTATTATATTGGTTTGGTTCTGGACGCCAGGAAGTGGCAGTAACCAGCCTTCCTTTGCTAATATATCGTCATTTGGTTTGGCATTTATTGTCGGGTTTAGTACAGATGTTCTATTTCAGGCGTTGGATAGATTGGTGAACTATATGGCCATGGCTATCGGAAACGCCTCCCAATAAATGACCGAACCATCACGTCTCTATGGTTTCCCTTAAGGGATAGAGATCATAATTCATTCCCGTAGGGCGTTCTGTAGTTTCGCCATGGGGGCACGCATTGCTGGCCAGTAGCGCTACTCACGCGCAGATCAGGCACTTCTCCGCCTCGTCCTCGATTTCGACCGCCACTGGCGGGGCCGCCGGCTTCTCGGGGCACATCTCGCTGATCTGGCCCTTGAACAGGGGGCAGCCATCGAAGATGTCGGCCACCCAGTCCACGAACACCCGCACCTTGGGCGACAGGTGGCGGTTGTGCGGGTAGACGGCGGAGATGGGCATGGGCTCCGGCTTCCAGCGGGGCAGCACTTCCTTCAGCTGGCCGGAGCGCAGGTAGGGCATGGCCATGAAATAGGCGGGCTGGATCAGGCCCAGGCCTTCCAGGCCGCAGGTGAGATAGGCGTCGGCGTCGTTCACCGACACAGGGCCATCGACCTTGATCTCCTGCACCTCACCCTCGACGATGAAGGACAGATCCACCACCTTGCCGGTGCGGCTGTGGAAGTAGTTCACGGCCACGTGCCGTTCCAGATCCTCCAGCGTTTCCGGCACGCCGTGGGTGGAAAGGTAGGCGGGGCTGGCGCAGGTCATGCCCTGGAAGATGCCGATGCGCCGGGCGATCAGGCTGCTGTCCTGCAAATGGCCGACGCGCAGCACGCAATCCACGCCGTCCTGCACCAGGTCGACCGGCCGGTCGCCCATGCCGATCATCAGGTCGATGTCGGGATACTGGCGATAGAACTCATGGATGCGGGGGATGACCAGCAGCCGGCCGATGGATCCCGGCATGTCCACACGCAGCTTGCCGCGCGGGTTCTTCTTCATGTTGACGAAGGAGGATTCGGCCTCGTCGATGTCGGACAGGATGCGGATGGCGCGCTCATAATAGGCGGCGCCATCGGGCGTCAGGCTCAGGCGCCGGGTCGTGCGCTGCAACAGGCGCACGCCCAGGAACCCTTCCAGGTTCTGGATGATGGTGGTGACGGAGGCCCGCGGCAGGCCCAGCGTGTCCGCCGCCTTGGAAAAGCTGTTCACTTCCACGATGCGGGTGAAAACCTGCATCGCCTGCAATTTATCCATGACCACCACCGGACGTCGCGCGCTGTGGACCAATGTAGGTCGTCGGGGGCCGCTGTTCCAGGGCCCAGCGTGATGACGTCAGCGGAAGCGGTCCACTGCCCGGGCGATGGCGGCCAGTTTGTCCTGGGCCGATCCGCCGGCGCAGATGGGGTTGTCGGCGAAGGTGGCGAAGCCGCAATCGGGGTGCAGCAGCACGCGCTCCCGGCCGAACAGGTCGATGGCGTGGCCGATGCGCGCCGCCACCTCGTCCACCGCTTCCACCGCCGCATGCTTCTGGTTGACCACGCCCACGCCCACCCGGGCATCCACCGGCAGGGCCTTCAGGATGTCCATCTCGCCCGCGCGCGGCGTGCACATCTCCAGCAGATAGGCGCCCACCTTCACCTGGGCCAGCGTGCCCACCAGGGGGGCGTAACTGCCGGACAGGGCGACACTTTCGTCCGGCGTCCAGTTGCCGCGGCAGACGTGCAGGGCGGTGCGTTCATGCGGGAAACCGGCCAGCACGGCGTTCAGCAGGTCGCGGGCGAAACCCAGTTCATGGTCGGGCCCCAGCGATTCCGACAGGGCGCCGCACATGAAGCTGCGTTTGTTCTTGGCGCCGGCGAACACCACCTCCGACAGCACGGGTTCGTCGAACTGGATCAGGGATGCCCCGGCATCCAGCAGTTCCGCCACTTCCTCCCGCAGCACCCGTACGATGTCCTGTGCCAGGGCCTCGCGGCTGGCGTAGGCCTGGTCGGAAATGCATTCCATCCACATGGTGCGGGTCAGCAGATAGGGGCCGGGCAGGGCCACCTTCACCGGCCGGGCCGTCACCGTGCGGGCGAAATCCACCTCATGCGCCACCAGCGGGCGTGAGCGTGTCAGGGGCCCGAATACCGCCGGGTGGCGTACGTCGCCCGCCGGAATGTCCAGGGCGCGCAGCTCCGCCTCGAACTCTTCCGGATCGTCCACCAGGGGCAACAGGTCGGTGAGCGGAATCAGCTGGCAATTGTCCAGCCGGCTGGCGACGAAGCTGGCGTAGCTGTCGCGCCGCTGCTCCCCGTCCGTCACCAAATCCACACCGGCCTTTTCTTGCGCTGCGATGGCCAGGCGCACGGCGTCGTCGGCCGTCTCATGGAAGGCCGCTTCCGCCAGGCGGCCCTCGACATGGGCGTGCATGGCCTCGATCATCCAGCGTGGGCGGGGCCAGGACCCGATGCCCATCACCGCCAGTTCGGGCACCGGCGGGGCCGCCACCGGTTCGCGCTTCCGGGCGGGTGCCGCAGGTGCCAGGGCCATGGGCGCCGCCGACACGGGCACCGCTGGGGCGCGTTCCGACAGCAGGCCCTTGCACACCAGGAAACTGCGCTGCCGGCCCACCTTGGTCCACGACACCAGCTCATTCCGGGTCATGCGGCACCAGGCCGGCAGGTCCTCATCCACCGAGATTTCCGACGACCGGATCTCCAGCAACCCCCCACGGGGCAGCGGGTCGATGTGGCGGCGGATCAGCAGCAGCAGGCCGTTGCCGCAATCAAGGTCGCCACCGTCGAAGGAGACGTCGGGGGCGTGGGCGTGGCTGGCGATGGGGTCCATGGGATGCTGTCCGCTCAAGAGGTGCCGTAAAGCCGGGTGAAGGCCGCCGCGTCGAAGCGGTCGGTGGGCAGGTCGGCCTGCACCCGCCCGCCGGCCAGGCCGACGATACGGTCGGCGACGGCGCGGGCCAGATCCCACCTGGTGCAGGCTGCACACCACGCCCACGCCGTCGGTGCGCGCGATGCCGCGCAGCAGGTCCAGCACGCCAGCGGCCGTGGCCGGATCCAGGCTGGCCACCGGTTCGTCCGCCACGATCAAGCGGGGGCGTTGCGCCAGGGCGCGGGCGATGGCCACGCGCTGCTGCTGCCCGCCGGACAGGCTGTCCGCCCGCTGTCCGGCCTTGGCCAGCAGGCCCACCCGGTCCAGGCATTCCAGCGCCAGCAGGCGGTCGGCGCGGTCGAAGCGGCGCAGCCAGCCGCGCCAGGCCGGCACATGGCCCAGGCGCCCGGCCAGTACGTTGTCCAAGGCGGTCAGCCGGCCCACCAGGTTGAATTGCTGGAACACCACGGCCACATCGCGCGCCACCCGTCGCCGGTCGCGGCCGCGCACCCGGGCGATGTCATGGCCCCCCACCCGCACCGTGCCGGCGTCGGGCGTGGCCAGGCCGGTCAGGCAACGGAACAGGGTGGTCTTGCCGGCTCCACTGGGCCCCAGCACGGCCACCACCTCACCCGCCGCCACGCTGAAGCCGACATCGCTCAGTGCCGCGTGGCCGTGGAAGGATTTGGCCAGGCCCTCCGCCCGCATCAGATCCATCACACCAGCTTCCTGCGCAGCCAGCCGGACAGCTGGTCCAGCGCCGTCACCACCACCAGGATCAGGGCGATGATGGTGACCAGGCGGGGGAAATCCAGCAAATCCATGCTGTTCTTCAGTTCCTGGCCGATGCCGCCGGCCCCCACCACGCCCAGCACGGTGGAGGCGCGGACGTTGAATTCCCACCAGAACAGGGTGGTGGACAGCAGCACGGGCAGCACGTCCGGCATCAGGGCATACAGGATGGCGGTCAGCCGCCCGGCGCCGGTGGTGCGCACGGCGTCATAGGGCCCCAGGTTGGCATTCTCCAGATGGTCGGCGAACTGCTTGGCGGCACTGCCCCAGGTATGCAGGGCGATGCCCAGCACGCCGGCGAACGGTCCCAACCCGACGGCGGCCACGAACAGCAGGGCGAAGACGAAACTGTCGATGCCGCGCAGCGCGTTCAGGAACCAGCGCGCCGGGTAGTACAGGCGCGGCCAGGGTGTCAGCGGCCGGCTGGCCAGGATGGCCATGGGCAGGGCCAGCACGGTCGCCAGCGTGGTGCCGATGGCGGCCATGGCCACCGTTTCCGCCGTGCGCCGCAGGAACAGGGGCAGTTCATGCAGGTCGGGCGGCCAGGCGGTGGCCAGCCAGCGGCCCAGCTTGGGCAGGCCGGTTGCCAGCTTGTGCAAATCGATGCCCGCCATCTGCCATGAGGCGACATAGAAGGCCAGCAGGGCGGCGCAGGTCAGCCACAGGTGCCAGCGGCGGGCGGAGAAACCCCGGCCCGCCGCCTCCATATCCTGTAGCGCCCGCTCCGCCGCGCTGGTCATGCTCAGGCCTTCGCCTTGATCTTGCCCAGGGCGATACCCGCCTTCTCGATCATGTCGTAGGAGGCGTGGTTGGCGGCGACGAAGCCGGTGTAGCGGTTGGGCAGCAGGGTCTTGGCCTGTTCCACCGTGATGGCGGTCAGGATCTTCTGCACCTTCTCCCCCATGCCGGCCGGGGCGTTGGCCGGCAGGACGATGGCGTCGTTGGGCAGCGGGTCGGACGTCCACACGATCTTGTTGGCATCCTCCTTCACCTTGCCGCCGGCGATCATGGCATTGCGGTTGCGGTCGAAGTCGGTCGCCAGATCCACCTGGCCCGAACTGACGGAGATCTCATTGGCGGCGTGGGTGGCGCCCTCCGTGTACGTCCAGAAGGTCTTGGGATCGATCTTCCAGACCTCCTTGGCGTAATAGCTGGGGATCAGCCAGCCGGAGGTGGAGCCGACATCGGCGAATGAGATGGCCATGCCCTTGGTGTCGTCCGGGAACTTGGCCACCTTGACGTCCGGCCGGGCGATGATGATGCCCAGGTAGGTGGGCTTCTCGTCATACTTCACCGTCGCCACCGCCTGGCAGCCGGTGGCGTTGTTGGCGATGATGTAGCCCCAGGGGCCCATCCACGCCAAATCCAGCTGGCCCGAGCCCATGGCGACGGCCATGCCGGCCCAGTCGGTGGTGGCCACCAGGTCGAAATCCACGTCCAACTCCTTCGCCAGGTGGGCGAACAGCGGCATGTAGGCTTTCTTGGTGTCCTCCGGCGAGGGCAGCAGCGGCCCGACGCCGAAGCGCAGGGTCCGGCGGCCTTGCGCCCGGCCGGGCGTGGCCAGCGTGGTGCTGAGCGCGATGCCGGCGCCGGCGGCGATGAAGCTTCTGCGGTCCATATCCCCAACCTCTTCCGTTCAGTAGCTGACGCTGGGGGCGCCATCGCCCATGAATTCCACCAGCTTGGCGCCGCCCACGATCTTGGCGCCGGGCACCAGATTGTCCTCATCCAGCCCGCGCTTCTTGAAGCAGGGGGAACAGACATAGATGGTGCCGCCGGCGGCGGCGAAATTGGCGATCAGGTCCTTCAGCGGGGCGAAGCCTTCCTCATGGATGTCGTCAGCATAACCCTGCTGTGACAGGCGGGTGCCCTCGATGGACAGGAACACCACCGTTTCCTTGTCGGACGCGACGGCGGCGTTGGCGATGACGAAGGCGACGGTGGCCTTGTCGGTGTCGTTCTTGGCGCAGCTCAATGAGACGACGAACTTCCCGGACATGTTTGTTCTCCGTTGATAAAGGGGGCTCACGCCCAGTCGGCGCGGGCGCGGATCCAGAAGCTGTGGGTGGCAGGGTCGTGGCGGACCAGGTCGTTGCGGGTCATGCGGCACCAGGCGGGAATATCCTCCGGCGCGCCGCTATCGCGGGCGACGACACGCAGCAGGCCGCCCGGCATGGTCCGCAGGCGGATGCGCAGCAGCATCACCAGCTCACCACAGCCCATGTCGCCGGCATCCCAGGTGTCGTTTTCGGTTTCCAGCCCGTTCGCCATGCCCAACCATTTCCCAGCCCCGCCCGATAGGGACGGTGCTGCGGAATCCATGAGGATTCTTGAAGTGAGGGAGCGGGTTTCGGTCGTGTGACGTCCGCGGGGACCGCGGGCCATGGCCAGCCCGAACCGGGCATGACGTGGAACCGAAAACGCTCGGCCCGACGATAGGTTAGGGGCCGTCACGGCGTCAAGGACGCGGGGTGGTGACGGAATGTTGGCTGGGCGCTTTAGCCGAGGCTTGTATATGCGCTAAAAGTCATATTCTCTTGATGACATATGCACCTGAGATCATATTGAAGGTTGTCATGAAGTGGGATGTGCGGTTTGACCCGGCCTTCGCTGAGGAGGCCAAGCAGTTCGATAAGTCGGTGCGGATCGAAATCGCCGCGCTGGCAGGGTTGTTGGAGCAATTCGGCCCCCAACTCCGGCGGCCCCATTGCGATACGCTGAATGGTTCGGCGTATGCGAACATGAAGGAACTGCGCTTCGCACTGCCCGATGGCGCATGGCGAATCGCCTTCGCGTTCGACCCACGGCGGCAGGCGATCCTTCTGGTCGGCGGTGCCAAGTCGGGGGTGAACGAGAAGCAATTTTACCGCGATCTTATCCGGGTCGCTGATGGTCGCTTCGAGGCACATTTGAAGGCGCTGGATAAGGCGGGTGGAGGTAAGGAATGACCGTTAGCCTGGAAGAGTTCATGAACGACCTCACTCCGGAAGATCGGGTGGCCGTGGCCGCGCGCACCAAGGAGCTGATCGAGGAGGAACTGACGCTGCGGGATTTGCGCCAGGCGCAGGATCTGACGCAGGAGCATATGGCCAAGCTGATGGGAATTGAGCAGGAAAGCGTGTCGCGCATTGAGCGCCGCGCTGATTTGCTGCTGTCCACCCTGAGCAGCTACGTTTCAGCCATGGGGGGCAAGCTCCGCCTGGTCGCGGAATTTCCGGATCGCAAGCCCATCGCCGTTGCCTTGGGCGACATCACAGGCGAGGTCATGGCCAAGCCGGGCCGACGCCGGTCCCGTAAGATCGGCTAGGATCGCAATTTCCGACTTCAATGCCGAAAAGATCACGGGTCCAAACGGCGGCGCGCTTGGACCCGTGATGAATGGTACCCGCCCCGGCATTACCGCCAGGGCGGGGTGGATGACGCTTAGAACCCGGCCTTCAGGGTCACGAAGAACTGGCGCGGGGCCAGGGGGTAGGCGGCGTAGGTGCCGCTGGCCGAACCCACCGTGACGGTGGCGGCGGCCTTGGTGTCCGTCAGGTTGGTGATGTTCAGCGAGATGGAGCTGGACTTGATGCCCGTGGTCAGGGCGCCCAGGTCGTAGCTGGCCTGCAGGTTGAACTGGTAGTAGGACGGCACCCACATGTCGTTGGTGTAGGTGGCGTACCGCTTGCCGTAGTACTCGCCACTGACGTTGGCGCTGAAGGCGCCGTAGTTGGTGGACAGGATGAAGCGGTTCATCCATTCCGGATCGCCGGGGATCAGCTTGCCGGCGGTCAGCACCGTGCTGGCGCCGCTGACATAGTTCTGGTCGTATTCGGAGTGGTTGTAGGACAGGGCGTCATAGAGCGAGAAGTGGTCGCCCAAATGGATGGTGGCGGCGATGTCCACGCCGTTGGTGGTGACACTGCCCACGTTCTGCAGGATGCCGACGCCGCCGACGAAGCTGGTCAGGGTGGAATTCGGGCTGATCAGCAGCTGACGGTTGCTGAAGTCCACGTGGTAATAGCTGATCTGGCCGCCGATGCCGGTGATGGGCCCGAAATTGAACTGGTGATCGGCGCGGATGCCGGTCTCATAGGTCCAGGACGTTTCCGGATTGCCGGTCTTCTTGAACAGGTCGAAGGCCGCCTGGTTGCCCAGGCTCCACGGTGAGGCGCCGCCCAGGCCGTAGGTCATGTACTGCCGCAGGTTCTTCTGCACGTTCACGAAGAACTGGTCTTCCGGCGTGATGTCCCACAGGGCGCCGAACTGCGGCAGGAAGGCTTCCTTGGTGTCGATCTCGCCCTGCGGCAGGTTGGTGGTCGTGCCGCTGTAGGAACCGGACAGCGGCTGCACCGGCATGGTGCCGTCGGCGAACTGCATGCTAGACTTGAAGCCGGCCTGCAGCTTGACGGTCGGCAGGATCTGCCACTGGTCCTGCAGGTAGGTCTGCACCACGTCCACGCTCAGGTGGCTCTGCACCTGGGTGAACAGCGGGTTGGTGGGCACGTCGTAGGGCGTCAGCGGATCGTTCACCGACAGCTGGTACCAGCGGCGCGACACGGTGCTGGCGTTGTGTTCGTACCAGACGCCGGCCTCGATCTCATGCTTGCCCAGATCGTAGGTCAGGCTGGAGCGGGCGCCCTCGCGGTCGATCATGTATTCGGTGGTGCGCACGCCGTAGCCGCTGCCGCCCAGGATGCTCTTCAGGTCCTGGCCGGGGTAGTAGACGTTGAACACCGAGGCCGCACCGCTGATCGGCAGGGCCACGATGCCACGGCCTTCGTCATGGTGGTAATAAACCTGGTTCTTCCAGGTCAGGTTGATCGCTGAGCTGGTAGTCATAGCTCATGTAACCCAGATAGTCGGTGCGCTGGGCGGCGCTGAAATAGTTGGAATAGTTGGCGCCCAGGGCCGTGGGCGTGTTGCCCTTGGCGTCGACGTAGGACAGCGCCTTGGTGAAGTCCGGGTACAGGAAGGGGCGGGTGTAGGGCTGGTAGGCCTGCGTCGCGCTGATCGAGGTCGCGTCCTCGTTCGGCTCGGTCTTGTCGGACCAGTCGAAGAAGGCCTTGAAGGTGCCCTTTTCGCCGGCGTGCACGAACTTGGCGTTGACCTGGTAGCCGCCCTGCTGGCCGTTGAAGTCCCAGGCGCGGGCATCCTGGCGCACGAAGGAGATATAGGCGCTGTTGCCGTCACCAAAGGTGCCGCTGTCCAGGCGGGCGAAGGTGCGGAAGGTGTCGTAGCTGCCGAACACCTGTTCGATCTGGCCGCCGGCTTCCGCCTTGGGGTCGTCGGAGAAGGTGGCCAGCGTGCCGCCCAGGTTGCTGGTGGACGCGGTCCCCAGGTCGCCGGCGCCGGACGCCAGGCTGACGCGGCCGATGTTCTCGCTGATGATGGCGCGCTGCACCGACAGGCCGTTGTAGTTGCCGTAGGACTGGTCGCCCAGCGGCACGCCGTCCAGGGTGTAGCCCAGCTGCTGGGCGTTGAAGCCGTGGATGTACAGCGACTCGTTCTGCTCGTTGTTGCCCCACGGATCGGCGTTCTGGAAGATGACGCCGGGCAGCATGTTGATGGCCTTCACCGCGCTGGCGCCGGGCATGATCGTCTGGATCTGATGGGCCGGCAGCTCAATCTCCGAGGCGGAGCGGCGGGTGGAGGTCACCACGATTTCCTGCACCTGATCGGCATCGGTGGCGGCGGCGTCCGGCGCCTGCTGCGCCATGGCGGGAAGCGAGAACCCGGCCAGCATCGCCAGCGCGGCGGCCGACCCCATCAGGTTACGAATGTGCATTTTTAGCCCCAGGTAAATGAAATCGCTGGGGTAATAGCCACGCTGTTGCAGTGCGGCAAATTAAGGTTTCGTTTCAGATTTTGGACTATTTATTACGGATTTATGGCATATATTACTTTCACTGAGACAGTTTTAGTCGTAGTGACTATGCCATAAGGACGCATTTGGGCGCCGGGTGGCTCAGTTACTGCAATCCGTGCGGGTGGGGATGGGGTGTCCGCCTAACCCTTCGATGAATTGGCGGCCGGGTCCGTGGATGATACGGAGCCGGCCGCCCAAACTTTCCGGCTTTCGCCTGTGGCATAAATGGCACGGGAAAATCGGTGCCCCGTGCCCCCGGGACTATGAAGGTCAGGGTGACGCCAGATGGTCGTCCGTCGTGACCACGGTGGCATAAGCGAAGGCCAGCGCCGCCATGAAGGCGGCATGCACCTGGGCCGCCGGCACGGTCACGCCGTTGAAGTCCAGGTCGCGGGTGGCGCAGGCGTCATGGACGACCGTGACGGCATATCCCAGGTCGGTCGCCGCGCGGGCGGCGGCATCGATGCACATGTGGCTCATGGCGCCGGCCAGGACAATGCCCTTGAGACCCTGCGCATCCAGGATGGCTTTCAGGTCCGTGTCGCGGAAGGCGTTGGTGCGGTTCTTGGTGATGACCGGTTCGCCACCTTCGTCGCGCACGCTGGCGTGGATGGCGGCACCCGCCGATCCCGGTGCGAAAAAGGGCGGGTTCCCGGCCGGCATCTCATGGCGGACATGGATCACCGGCCGGCCCGCGGCACGCGCGGCGGCCAGCAGGCGCGCGGCGTTGGCGGCCGCCTGTTCCACCCCCACCAGCGGGAACCGCCCGCCGGGAAAATAGTCGTTCTGCAAATCCACAATCACCAGGGCGGTGTCGCTTGCCATCATTGTTCCCCTCGACCGATGCGACGGCATCCTCGCCGTCCCTTGCAGGAATAGGCGGCCCGGCGCACGGTGGCGATTGGCGGAACTGACAAATACCGGGGCGAATCCGACAAATGGAAAAAAAAGGGTGCACCACCCCATGTCGCGATCCTGCTGTATCCCCGCGCGCAACTGGCGGCGGTGCACGGCCTGACCGACCTGTTCGCCGTGGCGGACCGCTTGGCGCGGGCGCGGCTGGGGACGGCGGACAGCCTGCTACGGGTCAGCCACCGGCGGATGGAGGGCACGGCCGCACCCTTCGACACGCATCCGCAGGGGGCCGGCGAGCCTGACATCGTCATCCTGCCGCCCAGCCTGGGCGGCGACCCGCCAGCGGGTCCGGCGGTCCAGCCGTATGTGGACTGGCTGCGCCAGCGCCACGCGGCGGGCGCCACCCTGGCATCGGTCTGCGCCGGCGCTTTCCTGCTGGCGGAAACCGGGCTGCTGGACGGCCGGACGGTGACCACCCATTGGGCCCTGGCCGATGCCCTGGCGGCGCGTTTTGGCCAGGTGCGGGTCGATGCCGACAAGCTGCTGATCGACGATGGCGACCTGATCACCGCCGGCGGCCTGATGGCCTGGACCGATCTGGGTCTGACCCTGGTGGACCGCCTGCTGGGCCCGACCGAGATGATGGAAACCGCACGCTTCCTGTTGGTCGATCCGCCGGGGCGGGAACAGCGCTACTACAGCGCCTTTTCCCCCCGCCTGGCCCATGGTGACGCCGCCATATTGAAGGTGCAGCACTGGTTGCAGCGGAACGGCGCCCGTGATGTCACCACCGGCGCCATGGCTCAAATGGCGGGGCTGGAGGAACGGACCTTTCAGCGGCGGTTCGGCGCCGCCACCGGCCTGAAGCCCATCGAATATTGCCAGCACCTGCGCATCGGCAAGGCGCGCGGCTTGCTGGAGGCCGGCAACGATCCGGTGGACCAGATCGCCTGGGAGGTGGGGTACGAGGACCCCGCCGCCTTCCGCAAGCTGTTCGTCCGCGTCACCGGCCTCAGCCCCGGCGACTATCGCCGCCGCTTCGGGGTGCGTCGCCGCTGAGGCCGGCCGGAAACTTTGCGGACGTGCCGCCGTATCACTCACGAATGGTCAGGGGCGAAGGTGCGACATGACGAAATGGATGCGAGGCCTGGGGTTCGTTGCCTTGGCCGCAATGCTGGTGTTGTGCAGCGGGTGCGTTGCCGTCGCGCGCCAGGGGGTGAAGGCCCTGCGGGGCGACGGCAAGCCGGCGGCGGCGTGCGATGGCACCATCCTGCCGGCCGGCCTCGGCGGGGCGGTGGATGGTCCCTATGGCATGGTGACCCAGGTCGTGCCCGATCCCGCCTTTCCCGGGCAGGACATATTGGTGCTGAAGCCGGAGGGCGCGCCCGGCCCGTCGCCGGTCATCCTGCTGGCCCACGGTTATGGCCCCAACCGCTGGACCTTTTATGAGGATATGATCCGCCATCTGGTCAGCCGTGGTGCGGTGGTGGTCTACGCCCCCTATCCCCTACTGGGCGCCATGGGCCCCCTGGGGCGTTACGACATCCTGTGGGCGGGGTTCCAGGCGGCGGTGGCGGCGGCCGGGCCGGCGATGGACCTGACGCGCGTGGGCATCATCGGCCATTCCTTTGGCGGCGGTGCGGTACCCTTCCTGGCCCACCACGCCTTCGTGGAGCAGGGCTGGGGCCGCCGGGGCGCCTTCACCCTGATGCTGGCGCCCTGGTACGCCTATGGCACCGACGATGCCCAGATGGCGCAACTGCCCGCCAATGTCCTGCAAGGCTGGCAGGTTTATGACGGCGACACGGTGAACGACCATCGCATGGCGGTGGACCTCTATCGCCATGCCCCCACCGGGGCGGGCCGCTATTTCTTCCAGGTGAATTCCGGCGACCTGCGGTGGCCGGGCGGGCCGGCCGGCGGTTGCCCCCTCACGGCGGACCATTTGACACCCAACCGTGACAACGCGCCGTTGCTGAAGCGCCTGGCTGTCTTGCCGGTGGCGGACGCGTTGGCCGACCAGGCGTTCGTGCCCAGTGCCGAGACCGCTAACCACTTGGCCGCCCTTGGGCAGGCGAAAGATGGCTATCGGCCCCTGGTCCGTGCCACCGATCCAGCCCCATTGAAGCCCCAGGACACCTATCGCTGGCCCTGGAACAGTCAGCAGAACCCCCGGACGGGCGAGGGCACGCCCTGATGCGAAGAAAAATGGGCCGCCGGATTGCGCCGGCGGCCCCAGGTGCTTCCTCAGGGGGCCAACCCTTTGGAAGGATGCGAACCTGACGCATGGGCCCTGGGCCCAAAACTGGCCGTCACGGGAGAAGGCTTAGAAGTCGTACTTCAGGCGCACGTAATAGTAGCCGCCGTCATAACCGTAGGGGCTGCTGAAGGAGTACTGTTGGCCAACGCCCAGGGTGCCGAATTCGCTGCGGATCTTGGCGGGGTACTTGTCGCCCAGGTTCTGGCCGCCGACGGTGGCGGTCAGGTTCTCCAGCACCTTGTATGAGACCTCGGCGTCGAAGATCCAGGCGGGGTCGAAGTTCTGGCCCAGGCAGGTGGTGCCGCAGATGCTGACATTGTCCTCCCAGGCGCCGTAATAGCTGGCGCGGCCCAGGAAGCTGAACTTTCCGATGTCCCACACGCCGGTCAGGATGGCGCGGTAGTGCGGGCTTTCGTTCTGCAGATCCTGGATCTGGCCCACGCCGATGACGGCGGAGTCATACTTGGTGACGACGGTGTGGTTGATGTTCATCGCTGCCGTGGCGTGGAACGTGCCCCGGTCGTCGCCCAGGTCGAAGGTCTTGTTGGCGACGATGTCCACACCCTGGGTGCGGGTGTCGAAACCGTTGGCGAAGTAGTTGACCTCGCCGCCCACGCCCACCGCCGCCAGGGCCGGCTGTGCGGCGATGTCGGCCGCCGACACCGCGTAGGTGCTGGTGATGCCGATGCGGTCCTTAACCTTGATGTTGAAGTAATCGACGGTCAGGTTGACCTTGTAGGGCAGGTCGAACACCAGGCCGCCGGCGATGTTGAACGAGGTCTCCGGCTTCAGCGCCTTGGACCCGTAATAACGGGCGATGGCGCTGCCCACCGGATAGGTGCCCTGCTCCACCGGGTTGCCGTCCTGGAAGACGGTGGTCACCTTCTCCACGTTTTCCTGGCCCGGCGTGGGCGCGTGGAAGCCGGTGTTGACGGAGGAACGCACGGCCAGCCAGTCGGTCAGCTGATAGCGGCCGTTGACCTTCCAGTTGGTGGTGTTGCCGAAGTCGCTGTAATCCTCGTACCGCAGCGCGAAGCCCAGGCTCAGGTCCTTGATCACGTCGGCTTCGGCGTCGGCATAAAAGGCGTAGTTGCTGCGGGGGAACTGCCCGGCGTCGGTGGCCGTGAAGCCCGGCATGCCGTTCGACCCCACCGGCACATAGGCGGAATAAGGCCCGGACTCGTAGGATGCCGCGTCGCCGGCGGTGATGGTGTAGACCTCGCGCCGGTATTCCGCACCACCGGCCAGGGTCAGGGGGCTGGCCAGCCAGTCCAGGTGGACCGGGTAGGTCAGGTCCAGGTTGAGGTTGGTTTCCTCCTGGGTCTGCGTGCCCACGTAGAACTGCGTGGGGCTGCTGGGGCCCAGTGACGGGTTGACGGTGTTGGTCAGGTTGTAGCGCACCTCGTCCCGGCCGTAGGACGCGCTGGCATCGACGATCAGGCCGGACTTCAGCGTCGTCTTGTAGCCGCCGGTGATGCTGCTATCCAGGATGTCGCCGTAGAACCAGGGGTGGTAGCCGCCGGGGTAGACCTGGGCCCAGGAGAAGTTGCTGCCGTCGTCCAGCGTGAAGTTGGTGCCCAGCCAGCTGGATTTCGGATCGCGATAATAGAAGCTTTCCTTGGTGTTGCTGTGGCCGAAATTGCCGAACAGGTAGACCTTGGAATTGTCGGTCAGGTCGATGCCGCTGTTGATGAACAGGCGTTCCGCCTCCACCGCGTTGTCGCCCCAGCGCTGGTTGGGGGTGGGATAGCCGCCGGGGCCGGGGTCGTAACCCGACGCCTTCAGGGCGGTGACGTCGCTGCGCTCCACCCCGCGGTCGGTGGGGTCGTTCTTCTGGTACTCGGCGCTGATGTTGACGAAACCTCGGTCGCCCAAGGGCAGGCCGGAATTGACCTGGATATGGGCGGTGCCGCCGTCGCCGGCATAATCCTGGCCCCACTGCGCGATGATGCTGCCGCCGTCCGAGGCGTCCTTGAGGGTGAAGTTCATGACGCCGGCGATGGCGTCGGAACCGTATTGGGCCGAGGCGCCGTCGCGCAGCACCTCCACCTGCTTGATGGCGATGGACGGGATCTGGTTGAGGTCCGACCCTTGCGAGCCGGCGGTTTGCGCGTCACCCGCGATCTGCACCAGGGCCGAACGGTGGAAACGCTTGCCGTTGACCAGCACCAGCGTCTCATCGGGCGGCAGGCCGCGCAGGGTGGGGGGGCGCACAATGCCCGAACCGTCATCGCTGGAGAAATGACCGACGTTGAAAGAGGGGACCAGCGTGCGGATCAAGTCCTGGGTATCGCTGCCGGCCTGGCGCTCAAGATCTTCCGGTGTGAATACATCCACGGGTGAAGGACTGTCAGCCACCGACCGGTCGACACGGCGGCTACCCGTGACAACGATTTCGGTCAGGCTGCTGTCCGCGTCGGCAGGGGCTTCGGCCGCAATGGCGGACGTGACCAGCGCCGTGCTGGCCAATAATGAAAACGCAGTAATGGTGCGTATACGGTGCCGTTTACACGCGGTTCTCCGCGTATAGCCCCAAAAGCCCATATGAAGTCTCCCAGTTTATCGTTTCGATACGCCACTGGGTCGCTTCGTGGTGATTTTCCCTGATGCCCATCTTGCTCTTGGTTAAAGCGTACGGGACACGACTCTGGGTTGGGGATGCGACATTTTGACATCGGCCAATCGGAATAGAAGATTCCGTGGAAAGTAATAATGATCGCAAAGTTTCCTGGGTGAATATGCGAACAAAGCAACTTCCGGGTGAGGGCGACTGCCGGAAACCTAACCATTTCGGATGGGTAACGACATTGGCTTCGCCCAATGCGATGTACCCTGGACAGACATCTGGTGGCCCGGCGACAGGCAGTTGACAGGACCCGCGCCGGGGTCGTCAACTGGTCGGGCGGGGTCGAAAAACAGACGGGAGATTGCCTGCCATGACAGTTCTGACCTGCGCCGTGGCGCTGAAACTGGTGGAATCCATCCTGGCCGAGGGGCGGTCACGTCAGTTGGCGCCCTTGACCGCCGCCGTCCTGGACGCCGGCGGCCACGTGGTGGCCCTGGCCCGTGATGACGGTTCCAGCCTGCTGCGCCCACAGATTGCGACGGGCAAAGCCTGGGGCGCCCTGGGTTTGGGCTTCGGCGGCCGTGAATTGGCGCAGCGCGCCGCCAAGATGCCGGCCTTCTTCACCGCCGCCATCGAACTGGCCGACGGCAAGCTGGTGCCGGTGCCGGGTGGTGTGTTGATCCGCGACTCGCAAGGGCACATTGTGGGTGCGGTCGGTGTCACCGGCGACACCTCCGACAATGATGAGGCCTGCGCCGTCGCCGCATTGGCGGCCGTGGGCGGTGACCTGGGCCTGCGCCCCGACACGGGCGCCTGACCCCCGGCCCTGCAACTCACCAGCTGCGTGGTCTGTGGCGCATTTCTCACTTTGTCCATTTTCAGGAAGTGACACCCGGCGGGAAAATTGCAAACATGGGTTGCAATCCGTTCTTGCCGGGGAAAAAGAATGAAACTGGGGGCTGTATTGGCGATCGCCTGTTCGGTGGGCGCCGGTCTGACAGGGTGTTCGGGCCTGCACAACGGGTTCGATGGCGCCAGCCATACGCTGGACCCGCAGGGACCGGTCTCCCTGAAGGACAGGAACTACGCGCTGACGGCGGTGGGCAGTGGCGCCACCGGCCAGATCTACGCGTTCGAACTGGCCTACAAGCGGGCCTTCGATGACCAGCTGGCCATCATCAACGGCGGGGCCATGCCATTGTCCAGCGACGCGCCGGCGTCCCGAAGCGCGCGGCGCATGGCGGTGGAGGGCATCGCCCTGACCGACAGCTATTGCGCCACCTTTTTCCTGCACGCCGGCGAGAACCAGAAATGGCTGGAGGTGGGCAAGGACGTGGTGACGGTGCTGGGCACCCTGGCCTCGGGCGTGCTGGCGATTTCCAGCTCTGCCAATTCCGATGCCGCGGCGGCCGCGGCCCTGTTCACCGCCACGGCCTACAACGGCGTCGATCTGTACACCCGCAACTTCCTGTTCGGCAGTGACAACATCAATGTCGTCAGCGGCATGGTCATGAAGGTGCTGGCGGGGCACAAGGCGGCGGTCCTGCCCGACAACGACCCGTCGATCTGGACATTCGAGGGGGCGGTCGAGGTGATCGTCGATCATCAGGCGCTGTGCACGCCGGCGGCCATCCGCGACCGGGTGCTGTCGGCCATCTCCGGTGGCCAATTCCAGGCCTATACCCCGGCGGGGCAACTGCTGACCCCGCCGCCGTCTCAACCTCCGGCGGGGCCAACACCCGTGGGATCAGCCCCTGGGGCACCTGCGTCCCCCACCGCGCCGCCCGCGACCCGGCATGTCGAGATGAAGCTGATCAACCCCGCGCTTCAGTGATGATGGTGCCCGCCGCTTGCCGGGAAGGGGTGGCGTGCGGCGTCGGCGGCCTGTGCCGCCAACTTGGTCACGGCGTCCGCGTCCGCCGGGAACGGCCCTTGCCAGGCGGTGCGTAGCGCGCCCTGGCCATCCACCAGCACCAGCAGGGGGCCCGAAGGTGCGCCGCTGATGGTCCGGTAGGCGATGGCCGCCTCCGGTGCGGTGGCGCCGCAGGCGGTTTCGGGGGCCGGATGGTCCGGGTCGGTCGACACCAGCACGGGCACGATGCCGGCCTTGGCCACGGCGGCCAGCGCGTCCGGCGCCACGTCGGTGTAACCGATGGCCAGCAGCAGCGGGTGGCCCGCCAGGTCGGCCAGGCTGCCGGCCTTGGCCAGGGGGCCGGCGGGGCAGCTGACGTCCAGTTCGGGTGCGGGCATGCCCCAACTCCACACGCCGCCGGCCGCCGCCACCGTGGTGCCGCTGTTCAGGGTGTGGATGTAGTCGATCAGGGACCAGCGGTCGTCTTCCGACAGCTGGGTCTCAAAGGGCGGCATCACGGGATTGCCGTCGGGATCGGGCATGCCGTGGCTCAGCCACCAGAAGATGTCGCCCGCGCTGTGGTCCAGCAGGTGATGGGCGGTCAGGTCGGCCGGGGGGATGCTGAGGTTGGCGGCATCCGGCCCATCGCCCGCCCCGCCGGCGCCATGACAGCGGGCGCAATGTGTGGGGAACAGGGATGCCCCTTGCGCCACCGAGGCGGCGGTGAAGCCGGTGGGCGATGACCAGAAACTGGTGGGGTAGGCCTCCACCGTCAGCAGGTCCAGGTCCGGCACGCCGTACCAGAAACCGGCGCCGGCGAGCGCCAGGGCTGGCAGGCGCCAGGCCAGCAGGCGGCGGCGCCAGGCACCCGGCCAGGGCGGCACGACGGCCAGCGCCAGGGCGACGACACCGGCGGCGGTGAATGCCAACGCGTGCCAGGCCATGGGGCCGTAATCGGGATCGGTCAGGATTTCGCCGCTGAGCTTGCGGCCGAAGGGCCACATCGGCTGGTCGTGCACCCCCGGCACGATGGAGGCCAGCCAGGCGGCCAGCGCCACCACGGTGGTGCCCAGGGCCAGTTCCACCAGCACGCTCAGGCGCAGGGTGGCCAGGGTGACGGTGCCGCGCGCCAGGCCGGGGCTGATGTACCAGCGGTTCAGCGCGGCGCAGCCCAGCATCAGGCCGAACAGGACCAGCTTGGCGATGGCCAGATGGCCGTAGGTGGTGCCGATCAGCCCCGCCAGGGTGCCGATCAGGCTTACGCCGTTCAGCAGGGCCGTGGCCGCCAGCAGCGTGACGCAGGTGGCGCCCAGGGGAGAGAAACGGACGGACAAATCCGCCGCCAGCCTTGGATGGCGCAAGGCCAGCAGCAGGCCCGCCATGCCACCCAGCCAGGCGCCGGCCGCCAGCAGGTGCAAGACCTTCCGCCACCAGGCCCGGCAGGCTGGCGGCATCGAAGGTGACGGCGACATGGCCGACGGCGGCATGCAGGGCGAGATCCAGGCCGGTCAGGGTCGCCAGCGCCGCCGGCTGCATGCGCCCGCCCAGCGCCGCCACCCCGGCCAGCAGGATCAGCCGGGGCAACAGCACGTGGCCATAGCGCGTGGCCGCCGTGGGGGCCAACGCCCCCAGCACGGCGGCCGGCGTTCCGTCGCCCACGAACACCGCCGCTTGCGCGGCGAACCAGACCAGGCCCATCACCAGGGCGCCCGCCGCCGCCCACCGTGTCCAGCGGCGCAGGCTGTCGATCAACCCGGATGCGTCCTGCGCTTTCGCCACCACCAGGGCGGCGAAGGCCGGCAGGCCCCAGGTCAGCAGGGACAGGGTGAGGTGCAGCGCCCGGGCGATGGCCAGGCTGGTTTCAAGCGTGCTCATGGGAACGGATCAAACAGGCGCGGGCTTACTTCTGCACCTCGAAAGTGAAGCTGCCCTGGGACTTGTGGGTGTCGACCGAGGTGACGGCCCAGTCGACGGTGTAGGTACCGGGCGCGGCACCGTTGATGCTGACCAGCAGGTGCTTGGCGTCAGACGGGTCGGTGTGGGTGTCGCCCTTGTCCACCTTCTTGCCGTTTGGCCCCGGGCCCGTGACGGTGATGGTGCTGAACTTGGGCTCCAGATCCTCGGTGAACCAGGCCTCCACCTGGGCGGAGCCGGCCACCGTGCCGCTGGCCGTGGGCACGGAACGCTTCAGGTGGGCGTGGGCGGCGGCGGTGCCGGCGATGCCCAGCGCCAGGGCGAAGGCGGCGGTGGCGGTGATGAGGCGCGAGGTCATGGGCTTGGTCCTTTTTGCTTTTGGATATGCCGGAGGATGGGGGCAATGACCGGGCGTCACAACGACACCTTCAGGCCGCCGAAGAAGGTCCGCCCCGGGAAGGGGTGGTAGAGGAAGTACTTTTCATCGTTGATGTTGTCGACGCCCAGGTCCAGCGTCAAATTGTCCAGCACCTTGTAGTTGATGTGCACGTCGGCGACCAGGAAGCTGTCAAAGGCGCCGAACACCTTGGATACGCTGTCTGTGTTGTCCAAGGTCGAATACTGCTTGCCGCTGTAGCGCCCGGCGACGGTGAAGGCCCATTGCTCATCCGGGCGGTATGTGGCCGCCAGGGTGACGCGCCAGTCCGGCACATAGGGCACGTGCTTGCCGTTGGCACTGGTGCCGGTGGTGCTGGCGAAATTGGGGTCTGACAGGATGGTGCTGTCGACATAGGTGACGCTGCCCGACAGCTCCAGCCCTTTCACCAGCACGTTGTCGCGGCTGGCCGCCAGTTCCACGCCGCGGTTGCGCACCTCATCCACGTTCACGACGTAGGTGACGGGCGTGGCGCCGGTCAGGAAGGCGGTCTGCGAGATCATGGCGTCGTGCGTGTTCTCCTGGAACAGCGACAGGCGCACATGGCCGTCCTGGAAGCTCTGCTCCACCGCCAGCTCACCGCTCAACACCCGTTCCGGCTTCAGGTTGGCGTTGGGGCTGGTGTAGGTCGTGCCGGTCTGCACCAGCTGGTACAGCTCCGACACCGTGGGGAAGCGGTAGGCCTCCCCGAACGAGGCGGTGACCGTCAGGTCGGACGCCGCCGCCCAGGCCAATGACGCCTTGGGCGAGAAGCGGGTGGCGTCGGCGCCCGCCTGGTTCACCCCCGTCGTGCCGCTGTAGTTGTAGCCGTCGAAGGCCCGCCAATGCTCCAGCCGGCCGCCCAGGGTCAGGGTCCAGTCCGGCAGCAGCGCCCAGGCGTCCTCCGCCCACAGGGCCAGGGTCTGGGTCTTGCCCCGGCCGCTGGAATACAGGCTTTGGCCCTGGTCGCTGCCGGTGCCCCAGGTGGCGGTGCTGTAGGTGGGGTTCACCAGTTCGTATTCGTCGCCGTGCACGCCGGCGCTGACCGTGTGGTTGCCGCCCAGCCAGTTGCCCGCCCGCCACAGGCCCTTGGCATCCAGGGTGGACCAGTTGGTGCCGTCCAGGCGGGCGATGCGGCCGGCGGTGCTGAAGCCCGTGCCGGTGGCACTGACCCCGGTGGGTGTGCGCTGGATGTCGTCCAGGTAGTCGTAGTGGGTGGCCACCACCTCACCCTCCCACGTGCCGCCGGTATCGGTCTTCAGGGTCAGGCTTTGCGCCAGGTGCGCCTCCCACAGCGTGTACTTGCCGCTGGCGAAGCCGGAAAGTCCCGCAAAGGTGGGGGTGCCTGAGGTGTCGGTCAGGTAGGTCTGCACCCCCGACGTCGTATCGTTCTGCCAATAGCCCAGGGTGTAGGTCGCGTGCAGGCCGTCGGCGAAGTCATAACCCAGCTTCAGCTTGGCGTTGGTCATCTGGCTGTGCAGCAGGCCGCTGGCGCCCACCACGTCGGCCACCGCACCCGTCTTGTTCAGCGCCAGGATGGTGCCGCTGGTGCCGGCCGGCGCCTTGGCGTTGGTGACGATGGACAGGGGCTGGCTGTCGCTGTTCAGGTAGTTGGCGGCCAGGAACCAGGTGAAGCCGCCGATGCGGTCGCCCACGCTGGCGCTGGTCTGGGAACTCACCAGGTCCTTGTGCGTGCCGTACATGTTGAAGGTCTGCACCGCCTCCGTCTGCTTGGCGGTGGCTTCCAGATGGTCGGGTTCCCGGGTGGTGATGCGCACCACGCCGCCCATGGAATTGCCGGGGTATGCGGCCGAATAGGGGCCGTACAGCACATCCACCCGCGCGATTTCCTCCGGTGCCACCAGGCCCCAGCGCGGGGCACCGGTCGTGTTGTTGTTGGAGATGAGGGCGGAGATCAGGCTGTCGTCGGCATAGACCAGGCTGCGGGCACTGGAATTCACCCCCCAGGTCCGGGTGGCCAGCACGGCCTGGGTATCGCCCATGTTGCGTTTGCGCAGGAACAGGCTGGGCAGGTACTTCAGCGCGTCCTCGGTATCGATGACGTTGATGGTTTCCGCCACCGTCTTGGCGGTGACGCTTTCCGTCGTCTGTGGCGTGTGGGCGGGGCGGTCGGCGGTGACGGTCACACTGTCGACGCCATCGGCGCCGGCGTCTTCGGGACCGGCCAGGGCGGTGGTGGCCAGGGTGGCGGCGGTAAGCGCGATGGCGGCCGTGGACAGGCGCCGCGCGGCATTTTTACGGGCAAACATTGAAGGCGATCCTTCAGGGCGACGGTCGTCGCTGCCGGCCATGCCGGTCAGGGAGTCCGCGCGGGACAGGGGTTGCCGTTTCCACGTGGGGTGGAGCGGCGGTCATCCAGGGGATGCCCGGGTGCGGCCGGCGGTGCCGGCGGCGTCAGGAAATGAGAGGGCCCGGGGCTCAGGCGGCCAGCGGCGGGGCGCGGGCGCCGGGCGTGCCGGGCAGGCGCAGGTGCCGATGGCGCCGGTCGGCCGTGGGACGCCAGGTCTGGCGTTGGCGTTGCCGTGTGGGCAGGGCCAGGACCAGCAGCAGCAGGGGCACGACCAGGGCCGCCAATGCCGCGAAGGCGCAGGGGCCCATATGGTCCAGGGCACCCATGCGGTGCGGGTCGCCATCCATGGGCATATCGCCGGTGGGTGTGCCGGACATGGCCCTATGGTCCATGTCGCCGGCGGCACCGGGATGATGATGGTGCATCCGTTGATGCAGGGACTCAAAGTGCCCCGGGGATGCCGGCGCTTCCACGGATGCCATGCCCGGCATCCGCTCCAGCCCGTCATGCACGTCGGGGCACAGCATGAAGGGGGCGGGCCCGCCATCGGTGTTGATCATATAGCCGACGGGAATCAGCCCGCGCAGCAGCACCGCCACCAACAGCAGCCAAACCCACCCGCGCGGCGCGCGGCGGGCCCGGCCAAGGCCCAGCGACCTCAGCGGGGCGGCCAGCGATGCCGTCAGGGTGGAAAGGGCTTGGGACACCATGATGCTACTTTTATGATCCTATATGCGATGTTATGGCAACCAAAAGGATATGCTGCCCACCATCCTATTCTTCGGCCCCTTTGTCCACCCTGAGATGGATCAAGGCTGTGATTTGGTTAACTGTTGGCGATGCTCACCGGTCCTGGAAGCGCAGGGCCTCCACCAACAGGGCGAACGCCGGGGAGGGATGGCGCCGGCTTGGATAATACAGATGATGGCCCGGGAACGGCGGACACCAATCCTCCAGGACGCGGATCAGGTCGCCGGAGGCGAGGTGGGGCGCCACCATGTCCTCCGGCATATAGGCCAAGCCCAGCCCTTGCAGCACGGAGTCCAGCCGCGGCACCATGTTGTTGAGCACCAACTGTCCGTTGACGCGCACCTTCAGTTCGCGGCCGTCCTTCTCGAACTCCCACGGGAACAGGCCGCCATATGTGGGCAGGCGCACGTTGATGCAGTTGTGGTCGGTAAGGTCCTGTGGCACCAGCGGCCGCCGATGCCTGGCGAAATAGGCGGGGGCCCCGACGACGGCCACCCGCAAGTCCGGACCGATGCGGAGCGCGATCATGTCCTTGGCCACCTGCTCACCCAACCGGACACCGGCGTCGAAGCCCTCGGCGACGATATCGACCAGGCCATAGTCGACCACGATCTCCACCCGGATGTCCGGGTACATCGGCAACAGCTTGGCAAGGCCCGGCTGCAACACTGTCTGCACCGGGTGCTCGGCCGCCGTGATGCGGATGGTGCCGGCCGGCCGCTCCTGCATGTCGCTCAGCTCGGCCAGCGCCTGTTCTATTTCCTCAAAGCGGGGCGCGATCGTCCGCAACAGGCGTTCTCCCGCTTCTGTCGGCGCGACGCTGCGGGTGGTTCTGGCCAGAAGGCGAATGCCCAACCGCCCCTCCAGCCCCTTGATCGTCTGGCTGAGTGCGGAGGGGGAAACGCCGAGCTTGGCACCGGCGCGGGTGAAGCTCCGCTCCTTGGCGACGGTGGCGAAGGCGGCCAGCTCATCAAAATGCTGTGCCATTTGTTAGCCTGTCTAAATACGTCATCGCGATTATGGCGTCTAATTACAGGATCGGGCCAGGACTATCTTCCACGGCAGACGAGGACGCCGGGCGCACCGGTGTTCGCGACCGCCAGGAGCATCGATATGGAAAAGCGCGTTTTAGGCACCAGCGGCCTTGAGGTTTCCGCCTTGGGTTATGGCTGCATGGGCCTGTCGGCGGCGTATGGTCCCGCCACACCGACGCCCGAGGCCATCCGGGTCATCCAGGCCGCCTTCGACCGGGGTGTGACCCTGTTCGACACGGCGGAGGCCTATGGCCCGTTCGCCAATGAGACGCTGGTGGGGGCGGCGGTCGCGCCGTTCCGCGACCAGGTGGTGATCGCCACCAAGTTCGGTTTCGATATCGACATGGCGACGGGCGCCCGGACCGGTGGCCTGAACAGCCGTCCCGATCACATCCGCGCCGTGGTCGAGGCGATGCTGAAGCGCCTGGCGACCGACCGCATCGACCTGCTGTACCAGCACCGTGTCGATCCCGCCGTGCCCATGGCCGACGTCGCCGGGGCGGTGAAGGACCTGATCGCGCAGGGCAAGGTCAAGCATTTCGGGTTGTCGGAGGCCAGCCTCGCCTCCATCCGCGCGGCGCACGCGGTACAGCCCGTGGCGGCCCTTCAGAACGAATATTCGCTGTGGACGCGGGACGTTGAACAGAACGGCGTGCTGGCCCTGTGCGAGGAACTGGGCATCGGCTTCGTGCCGTTCAGCCCGCTGGGCGCCGGCTTCCTGACCGGGAAGATCGACACGACGACGGAACTGGCCCCCGGCGATTTCCGCGCCATCTCCCCCCGCTTCGCGGCCGAGGCGCGGGCGGCCAACATGGCGATGGTGGATCTGCTGAAGGTGATCGCCGAGGGCCGGAACGCCACGCCGGCGCAGATCGCCCTGGCTTGGCTGATGGCCAAGAGGCCCTGGATCGTGCCCATCCCCGGCACGACCAAGCTGCATCGGCTGGAAGAAAACCTGGGCGCGGCCGATGTCGTGCTGACGGTCGAGGATCTCACATCCATCGACGCGGCCGCCGCCCGGATCAGCATCCAGGGCGCGCGTCTGCCGGAATTCGTCCTGGCCCAGACCAACGGCTGAGCGCACTACAGGACGAAGAAGCCCACCGTCGCCAGGGCCATCGCCAGCGCTGCCAGCCACCCGGCGATTTTCATGCCACGCGGCAGGGTCAGGCGGCCCATGATTCGGGGGTTGCTGGCGATGACCATCATCACCGCCATCAGGGGTGCGGCCAGCACGCCATTGACCACCGCACTCCAATACAGCGCCTTAACCGGGTCCAGGCCGGTGAAGGTCAGGGCGGCCCCGCCCAGGGTGGCCAGCGCGATGGTGGCGTAGAAGTTGCGGGCCTCGCGCGGGCGCCGGTCCAGCCCTTCCGCCCAGCCGAACAGTTCACTGACGCCGTAGGCGGCCGATCCGGCCAGGACCGGCACGGCCAGCAGGCCGGTGGCGATGATGCCGGCGGCGAACAGGGCGAAGGCGAAGGGCCCCGCCACGGGCCGCAGGGCCTCCGCCGCCTGGGCGGATGTCTGGATGTCGGTTATGCCGTGGGCGTTCAAGGTGGCGGCCGTGGCCAGGATGATGCACAGCGCCACCACGTTGGACACGCCCATGCCGACCATGGTGTCCAGGCGGATGCGGGCCAGTTCCGGCCCCGCCGTCTTGGGATCCATGCGCAGCGCCCTGACATGGCGGCGGTGCAGTTCCTCCACCTCCTGCCCGGCCTGCCAGAAGAACAGGTAGGGGCTGATGGTGGTACCCAGCACGGCCACCAGGGCGGTGGCGTGGGCGCCGTCGAAGGTCAGGTGGGGCACCAGGGTGGCGACCGCCGCGTCCTTCCACGACACGCCGGCGATGAACACCACCGCCACATAGGCGAACAGGGACAGGGTGGCCCATTTCAGCAGGGCGGCGTAGCGGGCGTAGCTGACCTGGATTTGCAGCGCCGCGCAGACGATGCCGAACAGCAGCGGGTAGACCGCCTGCGGCCCGCCGATCAGCAGGCCCAGCGCCGATCCCATGGCGCCCAGGTCGGCCCCCAGATTGATGACGTTGGCGACCACCAGCAGCAACACGGCCGATCGCAGCAGCCAGGGGGAATAGTGGCGCCGCAGGCTGTAGGCGATGCCCCGGCCGGTGACGCAGCCGATGCGGGCGGCGACCGCCTGGATGACCGCCATCAGGGGGAAGCTGAACAGCATGGTCCAGCCCAGCGTATAACCGAACTGGGCGCCCACCTGGCTGTATGTCGCGATGCCGCTGGGGTCGTCATCCGCCGCCCCGGTCACCAGCCCCGGGCCCAGGGTGCGCAGGAAACCGATCTGTTGCGACGGCGGCAGGGCTTGGGCGACCGTTTCCGGTTGCTCAGCCAAATCGATCCCGGGCAGGGGCATGGCGGTGTGGTCCTGGGTGACGCGCGCCTGGGTGACGCGCGCATGGATGAGCCCGCACCCTAACACGCTGTCTTCGCACGCCGTTCGCCCATTGTCGTTGCGGGCGGCACACCGGGTTCGCCTGCGTCTATGCGTCCCACCCCAGGGCCAACGCGCCGGCCAGGCCGGAATCGCCGTCCAGGCCCGGGGCCACGACGTAGGCGTCCAGGCCATCGGCCACGGTCGGGTGGTCGATGTAGTTGCCGATGCGGCGGTAGGCATGGGCCCGTACCCGTTGCAACAGCCCCGGCCGGCCGCCGACACCGCCGCCGATGACGATGCGCTGGGGCGATACGGCGAACAGCATGTTGGCCACCATCTGGCCCAGGTAATCGCCCACCAGGTCCCAGGCGGGGTCGTCGTCGGCAAGGTCGGTCGCCGGCCGGCCGGCGCGCGCCTCGATGGCGGGGCCGCTGGCCAGGCCCTCCAGACAATCGCCGTGATAGGGGCAGCAACCGGCGAAGGGGTCGCGGGTGGGGTCACGGCGCACCAGCAGGTGCCCGCCTTCGGGGTGGACCAGGCCGTGCTGTGGCCGGCCGCCCACCACCAGGCCGACGCCGATGCCGGTGCCGACGGTGACATAGACATGGCTGTCCAGGCCCTGGGCCGCCCCCCAGCGCCCTTCGCCGAGTGCCGCGCCGTTGACGTCGGTATCGATGCCGACCGGCACGCCCAGGGCGTTGGCCAGGTGATCGCGCACCGGCGCGCCACTCCACCCCGCCTTGGGCGTGCGGGTGATGGAGCCATAGGCCGGGCGCCTGGGGTCCAGTTGCAGCGGGCCGAAGCTGGCGATGCCCACGGCATCCAATCCGCCCAGGCGTGCGCCCAAGCCACGCAGGGCGTCGGCGCAGCGGGCCAACGTCTCCTCCGGCGTGGTGGTGGGAATGCGGCTGGTCTCGATGGACTGCGGGCGGGTGGTGCCGTCCATCAGGGCGGCGCCCACGATGGCCTTGGTGCCGCCCAGTTCCAACGCGCCGATGCGCTTCATGCCCGATCCCCTCCCATGGTGCTTGTGGCCGGGGCATCCTGCCAAAGGCGCGCAGGGGAAGACAACCGAAAGGGATGGGTATGCCAGCGGCATGGGCCCTTTGACCCATGCCGCTGTAGGCCGCGACCGCGGCCGCCGGAGCTTTCCGGGAAGCGAAGCGGACCGGAAAGCGAGGAAGCCCAAGCCGGCGGATGCCGGCGCCCGGCGTTTGAGGGCGCATTTGATCTATCAAGATCAAATGCCACGCATATCATGCCGCAAGCACCTGCTGGATTTGGGCCACCGGCAGGTTGGTCAGGTCCTTGGCCACCTCCGCCACGATGATGTCGCGGGTGGCTGGGGTCAGGTGCTGGCGCAAAATGCCCAGGGCGCGCGGTGGGGCGGCCAGCACCATGCGGCCCACCGTGCCGTTCTGCACCATGGTGTCCAGGTGCCGGGCGACATGGGCCAGGAACTCGGCCTCCGCCTGGTCCTGCCAGTTGGTTTCCTCGGTGGCGCTGCGGTTGGTGCCGAATTGCACGCGGCCGGGCTGGGCGGTGCCCAGTTCGCGGCTGGGCGCGCTGGGCCGGGTCTCGGCATGCTGGACGGACAGGTTCAGGTTGGTGGCGTCGCCGTCGTTGCGCAACACCAGCAGCTTGGCCCCATCACACGTCACCACCCAGCTGTGCCGGGCAATCATCACGTCGTCCATGGCCTTGGGTCCTCCCCTGAAAATTCGTGCCGCGTGTCACCGCGGTGACGCTTCAGGAACGGTCAGGCGCCGTCGTTGGTTCCCATATCCGCCCATCGGCGGCAATGGGGCGGTGGGCGTGACGGCGGGACAGGGGCTCCTGCCACCAGGCGGCGTAGGCGGCGTCGGACAGGGCCTGCACCTCCACCGCCTCGTGGTCCTGGGCCGTGCCCACTTCCCAATAGACATCCAGGTTGGTGAGGTCGGGCTGGGGCAGGCGGCCATCGCGGTGGTCCTGCCACATGCCCCGATACAGGCCCTCCAGCGCGCACACCAGGCCCGGCATGTCGAACAGGGTGCAACTGTCGCGCCCTGCCGCCAGCCGGTCACGGTAGTGCTGGCGCAGGGCGGCGTCGCGGCCCAGGGCGACGGCACGGTCCACATAGTCCGCCGGGGTGGCGCAAACCAGTTCGGGCAGGCCCGCGGCGCGCACCAGGCTGCCGCAGACGCGGGTGGCGAAGCCCCGGCCGTCCAGGGTCAGCACCGGCACGCCCATCCACAGGGCGTCCGATGCCGTGGTGTGGGCGCCATAGGGGCTGGTGTCCAGGAACAGGTCGGCCAGGGGATAGCGCGCCAGATGGTGGGGGTTGGCCAGCTTGTCGGCGAACACCAGCCGCTCCGCCGCGATGCCCCGGGCGGCGGCGGTCGCACGCAGCCGCGCTTGCGCGCCCTCGGTGCTGGACAGCAGCCACAGCACGCTGCCCGGCACGCGGGCCAGGATGGTCAGCCAGCGGTCGAGGGTAGGCTGGGTGATCTTGTGCGCGCCGTTGAAACAGCAGAACACCACGCCGTCTTCCGGCAGGCCGTTGTCGCCCCGTGTGGGCCGGGTCGGCGCTACCACCCGCCGGCGGTCGTTGGGCTGGTAGCAGGGCAGGCGCAGGACGGTTTCGGTGTAATAGCGCTCAAAATCCTTCGGGATGATCCAGTCGTCGGCGATGATGTAGTGGTGGTAGGGGCTGGCCATGCTGCCGGGGAAGCCCAGCCAGTTCACGATCACCGGCGCTGGTCGCAGGGCCAGCACGCCGGTCCGCGCCTCGCGGGTATAGCCGTTCACGTCCACCAGGATCTGGATGCCGTCGTCGGCGATGCGCCGGGCGGCGGTGGCGTCGTCCATGCCCGTCAGATCGGTCCAGTGGTGGGCGGACGCCTTGTAGCGATCATGCAGCGGATCGCTGGCGGCCGGCCCGCAATAATAGGCGTGTACCTCGACCTGCGACGGGTCGTGCAGGCCGAACACCTCGGCCATCAAATGGCCCACCGCGTGCTCGCGCATGTCGGACGACAGGTAACCCACGCGCAAGGGGCCGTCGGCGCGCGCCTCCACCGCCGCCCAATGGCGGGTGATGGGCGGGGTGGCGGGCAGGCCCACCTCATGCCGGTTATAATGCCAGCCCACGGCCAGGTGCATCATGGGGTCGTCGGTATGGACGGCGATGGACAGGGGCGACATGCCGCCCATCAGGCGGGCGCGGTCCATGCGATCCCAGGGTTGCACCACCGGCCAGGCGCACTGCCGCTGCCGCAGGGCCAGCAGGTGCTGGATGGCCTCCGGCTGGTCGCGGTCCAAATCCAGGCTCTGGCGCAGCATGCCCTCCGCCGCGGCATCCTGGCTGTTGGCTTCCAGCAGGCGGGCGGACTGGTTCAGGGCGGCGATCTTATGGCTGAGGGTACCGCCGGTGACACCGGCCAGGGCACCCACCACCGTCTGCCATTGCGCCACCGCCGGCCCGGCGGCCCCCAGCCGTTCCAGCACCCGGCCCAGATTGATGCGGGCCGGCATGAAGTCGGCGTTCAGGGCGATGGCCCGTTCCAGGCAGCCGGCGGCGGCCAGCAGCAACTGCCGGTCGGCCCCCGCCGCATCGCTGAGCGCCACGCTATGGTTGAACAGCACGGCGTACAGCAGCGGATGGTTGGGATGATCGTCGATCCAGCGCTGGTACAGCCCCATGGCCTGGGGGGCGGCCCCGGCGGCGCGCAGCGCCTCCGCCGTCTGGATCAGGGTGCCGGGGTCCATGTCCGGCGAAATGGGCATCAGGTCATCGGGCATGGTCTTACATCACGGCCGCTTGCAGCGCCGCCAACTGCGTCGCCGTCATGCCGGCCTGCTGGGTGGTGGTGAAGGCGTCGATCTGCGTGGCGGTCAGCGCGTCGATCTGGTCGGTGGTCAGCATGGCGATCTCGGTATCGGCCAGCGAGGCGATCTGGGTGGTGGTCAGGCCGCCCAGCTGCGTGGCGGTCAGGGCCGAGACCTCGGTGGTGGTGAGGTAGCCCAGCTGCGTGGTGGTCAGCGCCCCCAGCTGGGTGGAACTCAGGGACGCGAACTGGGTGGCCGTCAGGGCGTCCAGTTCCGTCACCGTCAGGTTGGTGATCTGGTCGGTACCCAGCGCCGCCAGCTGCGTGCCCGTGAGGCTGGCCATCTGGCTGCTGGACAGGGCGCGCAGCTGCACGCGGGTCAGGGCCTGCATCTGCGTGGTGCTCAGGGCCTGCAGTTCCGTGGCCGTCAGCGCGCCGATGGCCGTGGTGGACAGTACGCTGATCTGCGTCGGGTTCAGGGCCGTCAGCTGCGTGGTGGTCAGCAGGCTGATCTCCGTCGCTGTCAGGGCCCCGATACCGGTGGTGGACAGGCTGGCGAATTGCGTGGCCGTCAATGCCGCCAGCTGGGTGGTGGTCATGGCAGCCGCGGCCGTGGCGGTCATGGCGGCGATGGCGGTGGTGGACAGGCTGGCGATCTGCGTCGTCGTGAACTCACCCCATTGCGTGCCGGTCAATGCCGCGATGCCGGTGTCGGTCAGGCCCGCGATCTGCGTGGTGGTCAGGATGTCCAGGTCGGCGGCCGAGAATGCCGCGATGGCGGTGGTGGACAGGGCGCCGATCTCGGTGGGCGTCAGGATGGCCACCTGGGTGGTGGTCAGCAGCGACACCTGGTCGGCGGTCAGCCCGGCGATGCCCGTGGTGCTGAAGGCCGCTATCTGCGTGGTGGTCAGCGCCTGCACCTGGGTGGTGGTCAGGGCCGCGACCTCCGTCGCCATCAGGCCCTTGAACTGCGTGGCGCTCAAATTGGCCAGCTGCGTGGTGCTGAGGGCGGCGATCTGGTCGGCGGTCATCACTCCCAGCTCGGTCGTGGTCAGCCCCCGGATCTGGGTGGTGGTCAGCGCCGACACCTCCGTCGTCGTCAGCGCCGCCACGCCGGTGGTGCTGAACGCCGCGATCTGGGTGGAGGTCATGGCGCCCAGCTGCGTGGTCGTCAGGGACGGCATCTGCGCCGCCGTCAGGCCGGCCAGCGCCGTGGTGGTCAGCACGCCCACCTGGGTGCTGGTCAGGGCCGCCAGCTGGGCGGTGGACAGCTGTCCCACCTCCGTCGCGGTCATGGCCTTCACCTGGCTGGTGGTCAATGCCGCGATGTCGGTGGTGCTGAGCGTCGCCAGCGCCGTGGCGGTCAGGTTGGCGATCTGGGTGGAGGTCATGGCCCGCAACTGGGTGGTGGTCATCATCGCCACCTCCGTCGTTGTCAGGCCGGTGATGGCGGTGGACGACAGGGCCGCCATCTGCGTGGTGGTCAGGCCCTTGAACTGTGTGGTCGACAAGGCGGCGACGTCGGTGGACGTCAGGCCGTTGATGGCCGTGGTGGTGAAGGCCGCCAACTGGGTGGTGCTGAGTGCCGCCAACTGCGTGGTGGTCAGCGCCCCGGCGGCGGTGGAGGTCAGGCCGGTGATCTGCACCGTGGTCAGGGCCGCGATCTGGTCCGTGGTCAGCGACGGGATGGCGGTGCTGGTCAGGGCGCCGATCTCTGACGAGGACAGGGCCGCGAACTGGGTGGTGGACAGGTTGACGGCTTCCGTTCCCGTCAGCCCGGCCACGCCGGTGTTGGACAGGGCCGCGATCTGCGTCGCCGTCAGTGCCGCCAGCTGGGTATCCGACAGCGTGCCGATCTGGGTGGAGGTCAAGCCCTTGACCTGGGTGGTGGTCAGGGCGGTGATCTGGGTTGCCGTCAGTGCCGCGAACAGGGTGGTGCTGAGCGACCCGATCTCCGTACTGGTCAGGGCCGCCATCTGGGTGGTGCTGAGGGCTGTCAGCTGGGTTTCCGTCAGGCCGCTGACGCCGGTGGCGGACAGGCTGGCCACCTGGGTGGTGGTCAGGGCCGCCAACTGCGTGCCGCTCAGGGCCGCGACCTCCGTATCGCTCAGGGCCTTGACCTGGGTGCTGGTCAAGGCCGCCATCTGGCTGGCGGTGACGGCGGCCAGCTGGGTCAAGGTCAGGGCGGCGATCCCGGTGGTGTTGAGGCCCGCGATCTGGGTGGTGGAAAGGGCGCCGATCTCGGTTTCGGTCAGCTGGCCCACGGCGGTGGTGGTCAGGGCGCCCATCTGGGTGGTGGTCAGGGCCGCCATCTGGTCGGCCGACAGGGTGTCGATATCGGTTTCCGTCAGGCCGATGATTGCGGCCGTGGTCAATGCCGCGACCTGGGTGGTGGTCAGTGCCGACAGCTGGTCGGTGCTCAAATCCCCCATCTCGGTGGAGGTCAGGCCCTTGATCTGGGTGGTGGTCAGCGACGCCATCTGGCTGGCGGTCAGGCTGTAGATCTGCGTATCCGCCAGGTAGGCGATCTCGTTGGCGGTCAGGCCGGCCACCTGGTCGGGCGTCAGCGTGGCGATGTCGGTCTCATTGAGGCCGCCCAGCGCCGTGGTGGTCAACGCACCCACCTGGGTGGAGGTCAAGGCGTCCAGCTGGGTGTCCGACAGCCCGGCCACCTCGGTCACCGTCAGGGCCTTGACCTGGGTGGTGGTCAGGGCCGCGATCTGGTCCACCGTCAGGGCCGCCAGCTGGGTGTCGGCCAGGGCCACGATGGACGTGGTGGTCAGGGCCGCCACCTGGGTGGTGGCCAGGGCCGATATTTCCGTTTCCGTCAGGGCGCCGATGCCGGTGGTGGTGAAGGCCGCCACCTGGGTGGTGGTGAGGCCGGCCACCTGGGCCGTCGTCAGCGACGCGATGGCCGTGGTCGACAGGTTTTTGATCTGGGTGGTGGTCAGGGCCGCCAGCTGCGTGGCGGTGAAGGCGTCCAGCTGGTCGGTGGAGAAGGCGGCCAGTTCCGTCTTGGTGAAGCCGGTCATGGCCTTGGTGGAGATGGCGGCGATCTGTGTCGCGTCCAGCACCGCGATCTGGTCGGTGGTCATCGCCGCGATGGCGGTGGAGGTCAGGGCCGCCACCTGGTCCACGCTCAACCCATCCACCGCCGTGGCGGTCAGTGTGGCCGCACCCGTGGAGGTCAGGGCCGCGATCTGCGTGGTGGTCAGGGCGTCCAGCTGGGTATCGGACAGGGACGCCAGTTCCGTCGTGCTCAGGCCCCGGATCTGGGTGATGGTCAGGTTGGCCACCTGGTCGGCCGACAGCGCCGCCAGCTGGTCGGTGGTCAGGGCCGCCAGGTCGGTGACGTTGATTCCCTTCACCTGGGTGGTGGTCAGCTGGGTGATCTCGGTCGTGCTCAGGCCGCCGATGCCCGACACCGACAGGGCGCCCATCTGCGTCGCCGTCAGGGCCGCCAGCTGGGTGGTTTCCAGCTCACCCATCTCGGTTGCCGTCAGGGCCTTGACCTGGGTGGTGGTCAGGGCCGCCAGCTGGGCGGTGGTCAGCGCGTCCATCTGGTCGGCGTCCAGCGCCGCGAGGTCGCCGGCCGAGATGCCCTTGATCTGGGTGGTGGTCAGACCGGCCAGCTGCGTCGGGCTGAGCGCCCCGATCTGGGTGGTGCTGAAGGCGTTCAGCTGGGTGGACGTCACGGCCGCCAGTTGCGCCGCCGTCAGTTCACCCACCTCGGTCGCCGTCAGGCCCTTGATCTGGGTGGTGGTCAGGGCGCCCAGCTGGCGTGGCGGTCAGGGCGCCCACCTGGGTCGCGTCCAGCACCGCCAGCTGGGTGGTGGTCAGGCCCTTCATCTGGGTGGCGGTCAGGGCGCCCACCTGGGTGGCGCTCAAGGACGCCACCTGCGTCGTGGTCAGGGTCCCCATCTCGGTGGAGGTGAAACCCTTGATCTGGGTGGTGGTCAGCACCGCCAGCTGGTCGGTGGTCAGGGCCGCGGCGCTGGCCAGGGTCAGGGCGCCCAGTTGCGCCGCCGACATCGCCGCCACCTGCGCGGTGCTGAGCGACACCGTCTCCGTCGTCGTCAGCGCCTTGGCCTGGGTGGTGGTCAATGCCGCGATCTGCGTCGCCGACAGCACGGCCAGCTGGTCGGTGCCCAATGCCGCGACCTCGGCCGCGGTCAGCCCCTTGATCTGGGTGGTGCTCAGGGCGCCCACCTGGGCGGCGCTCAAGGCCCCCAGCTGCGTCGTGCTGAGGGCGCCGATGGCAGCCGCACTCAGGCCCGCCACCTGGGTGGTGGTCAGGGCCGCTATCTCCGTCGTCGTGAGGCCCTTGACCTGGGTGGTGGTCAGGCCCGCCATCTGGGTGACGTTCAGGGCCGCCACCTGGTCCAGGCTCAGGGCCCCGATGTCGGCGGAGCTCAACCCCTTCATCTGGGCGGCGCTCAACACGCCCACCTGGGTCGCGGTCAGGGCACCCAGCTGGGTGTCGGTCAGGTAGTTGATCTGGGTGCTGGTCAGGCCCTTGACCTGGGTGGTGGTCAGGGCCACCACTTCGGTGGTCGTCAGGCCGGCGACGGCGGTGCCGGTCAGTGCCGCGATCTGCGTGGCCGCCAGGGCCGCCAGTTGGGTGGCCTCAAGGCCGGCCACTCCGGTCGCGGTCAGGCCGGACAGGGCCGTGGTGGTCAGGGCCGCCATCTGGGTGGTGGTCAGCGCATCCAGCTGGCCCGTGCTGAAGGCCGTCATTTCCGTCTTGGTCAGGCCCTTGACCTGGGTGGCCGTCAGGGCGGCGACCTCGGTGTTGGTAAGCTCGCCGATCTCGGTGGTGGTCAGCGCCGCCATCTGCGCCGCCGTCAGCGAGGCCAGCTGCGTGTCCGCCAGCGACTGGATCTGGGTGGCGCTCAAGCTCTTGATTTGGGTGGCGGTCAGGGCCGCCACCTGCTTGGTCGTCAAGGCTGCGAACTGCGTGCCGCTCAGGGCCGCCAGGTCCGTCACCGTCATGGCCTGCAGCTGATTGGTGGTCAGCGACTGGACCTCGGTCGTGGTCATGGCCGCCAGCTGGGTCACCGTCAAGGCGGCGATGCCGGTGGTGGTGATGCCCTGCAGCTGGGTGGTGGTCATGGCCGCGATCTCGTCCGCGCCGAAGGCGGCGATCTGGGCGGCCAGCAGGACATGGAACTGGGCGGCGCTGAAGCTGATCTGGCCGGTGGTCAGCACCGCGATCTGCGTGGTGGTCAGCCCGGCCATCTGCTTGGTCGACAGTTCCGACAGCTGCGTGCCGGACATCGCCTCGATCTCGTCCGTGGTCAGCGCGCTGATCTGACTGGTGCTGAACGCCGCGATGTCCGTCGCCGTCAGCGCCTGGATGGCGCTGGTCGTCATGGACGCGATCTGCGTCACCGTCATGGAGGAGACGGACGAAACCATCGTATCGGGCGCCCCCTTCAGGCCAAGGATCCGGTCGGCGGACGATGCGTTCCCCACATATCGCCCACACCCTTGAACGGCGGTGGGCCGGTTACCGGGCGGCTTTTTCGACGTCTGGTGCGACAAAATGGACCAGGTGGCGGGGGGGCGCCGGGATTTCCGCTTGTTTCCAAGGCCATCCCGCGCAAGTGTTGACCGCCGCCACCAGCGCCAGGGTGCCCATGACCGACGCGTTCAACGACCGCCGCCGCCCGTCGCCGCCCCGCACCGTTCGTTGCCTAACCGGAATGGACCAAGCCTGATGCCGCGCCCGTCCCTTTTTCCGTTCTGCCGCCTGCTGGTCTTGGCCGGTTTTCTGGCCGCCGCCATGGCCCTGCCGCGGCCGGCCCGGGCCGGTGCCGACTTCGCCGAAAGCCTCAAGGCCCTGGTCGAGGCGTCGGCCGACCGCCTGACGCTGGCCCATACCGTGGCCCTGTCGAAGTGGGACAGCGGCGCCCCGGTGGAGGATGGCGGGCGCGAGGCGGTGGTCATCATGGCCGCCATTTCGCAAGGGGAGGCCATGGGTCTGGAACGCCTCTGGGTGGCCGGCGTGGTCCGCGCCCAGATCGAGGCCAACAAGATGGTGCAGTACGGGCTGCTGGCCGACTGGTCGCGCGGTGCCGCCGTGCCGCGGCATGAACCGGTGGATCTGGTGCATGACGTCCGGCCGCAGCTGGACGCCATCCAGAAGACGATGATGGCGGCCCTGGCCGGCGTGGCGCCGATGCGGGCGCGCAAGACCTGCCGGGGGGAAATCGCGGCGGCGGTGAACGATTATTTCTACCGTCACCAACTGCCCATGGGCACGCTGGACGCCTGGGCGTTGGACCGCGCGCTGGCAGGCGTGTGCGGCGGCTGATCCAGATTGGTCACGGGCCCGACCTGGGACAGGCGGCGCCCATGCGCGCTAAGCTGATGCGTTGCCGACCTTTTTCGGGCCACAATGGCCTGTCAGCTTCGATCTGACATCCCTCCCCGGTATCGGAAGTGCCCGCATCCATGAATGGCTCGATGAAAGACCGCGTCCTTGTCCGTGAGGATCGCATCCTGTCCAACGAATGGTCCGTCCTGCGCAGTGTGACGTTCGACTACCACCGCCAGGATGGGGAATGGCAGACCCTGACGCGGGAGATTTACGACCGGGGCCATGGCGCCGTCATCCTGCCCTACGATCCCGCGCGCGGCACCGTGCTGCTGATCCGCCAGTTCCGCTTCGCGGTTTACGCGGCCGGCCACGACGCCCCCCTGATCGAGGCGGTGGCGGGATTGCTGGACGACAACACGCCGGAGGAAACCATCCGCCATGAGGCGGAGGAGGAGGCCGGCTGTCGCATCGGTGCCGCCCGCAAAGTGTTTGAATGCTACATGAGCCCCGGTTCCGTCACCGAACGCCTGACCTTCTTCGTCGCGCCCTACAGCACCGGGGATCGCATCGGCGCCGGTGGCGGCCTGGTGGAGGAGGGCGAGGACATCGAGGTCCTGGAGCCCACCCTGGATGAGGCCATGGCCATGATCACCCGCGGCGAGATCGTGGACGCCAAGACCGTCATGCTGCTGCAGTACGCCAAGCTGAACGGTCTGGCGGGCGGGGCGTAAGCGCCGTCAGCCCGAGGGGGGCTGGGCGCAGTCGTCCCCCTCGAACAGCGCGATTATCTCCGCCTGGCCCAAGGCGTCGAAGCCGTCGGGCACCTTAGAGCAAGATGCGATCACCCGTGATCGCATCTTGCTCGTAACCTGTTCATGATAGAGCGGATTTACACGATCAGGTGATTCCACCTGATCGCGTTCCGCTCTAAACGCATCCATCAGAAAACCCAGGCGGCGCTGTGGCTTGGTGGCCGGTGCCGAAAGAGGCACCACCATCGCCAGGGGAGTCCCGTGCCTGGTGATGATGAATGGTTCACCCTGCGACGCCTCCTGGGCGAGGCGCGACAGGTGGGTCTTGGCATCGCTTATGCTGACGGTTTTCATGTCGCGGGCCCGGCGATGGGGTGGGTTTCTTGAAGTATGCGATGGGCCGCAATTTGTTTCCAGATACCCTGAACTTCACGGCCCAATCGGACGTTCGCCGTGCACGTCGAGCCAAGCAACGATTCCATCGATCACCTTGATTTCGATTCCGTAATAACCGTGGGGCGTCAGCGACCCGCAGTCGTCGCGGGATCGCTGTTCCCCGCCATTGACGGTCAGCACGCGCACGTCGGGCGTGTTGGACAGCGCGGTGGCGATGCGGGGCGCGTCCTCCGGCGGGGCTACCCGGCAGCGGTCGTCGCGGTTGGCGACCACCAGGGCGGGGATGCGGACGGCGGCGGGGTCGGCATCGAACACCGTCTCATGGCTGCCGCCCAGGCGGCTGACGGATTCGGTCAACACCACGCCCGCCAGGCCATCGACGTGGGCGGCCCCATTCATCGCGGCGATGGAACCCTGGCTGGTGCCGACCAGGAAGACCGGTGCCGAGGATTGGGCATGCGCGAAGGACGCCAAGCTCGCGACCCAGGTGGCGAAGGCGGTCGTGCTGCGCGCACCCCGCAGGTTGTCGCCGCCCGGCGCGTCGGGAATCAACACGGCATAGCCATGGGCCAGCCACAGGTCGCGGGTGCGGATCAGGAAGTTGTCGGGATGCCGCAGGCTGCCATCCGCCTGGATGCCGATGTCACCGTCCCCGCCCGTCAGCATGACCAGCACGCCGCGCGGCCGGCCCGGCGGCGCGGCATAGAGGGCGGGAACCGGGCCGGTGGCGGCGGGCAGGTCCACCACCCGCGCGGTTTGCGCCCCCGCTGGCGTTGCCGCCAGCAGTGCAAGGGCGGCGACTTTAATCCGGGTAGGCCATGAACTGTTCATACTTGCCCTCGCTGGCCCGCGCCACCACGCGCAGGGACTTCTGGCCAAAGGCGGCCAGGTAGATTTCCTCCGTGAAGCCGCCGCGCAGCCGGCGGCTCAGCGGCTTCAGGGCTGTCAGCGGACCCAGGGGGCCCAGGCTGGCGGCGTAATCGGCGACCACGGCCGGGGTGAAGTAGGCGGCCCCGTCCGGCGTCAGGTGACCGGCGTCGGCGTGGCCTTTGGCCAGCCCCGCCAGGAAAGTGCTGGCCGCCGCCGTCTCCACCGCCGTGGGCTGGGTCGACAGCGGCATCAGGGCGGTGATCTTCTGGGCGATGCTGGCGGGGTCGCCGTAGTCGCTGTTGACCAGCACCACCACGGCGGCCCCCAGGTCCGGCCACACGCGGTTTTCCGCCAGGAAGCCTGAGACCTCGCCGCCATGGCGCACCATGCGGAAGGACCCGTCCGGCGTGACGGTCAGGCCCAGGCCGTAGCGCGCGTCCTGGCCGTTGTTCAGGCGCACGCTGGTCTGCATGGTCCGCCAGCTTTCCGGCTTCAGCAGCCGGCCCTCCATCATGGCGATGTCCCAGCGCGCCAGATCCTGCGGCGTCAGGGCCAGTTGTGCGGCCCCCATCAGCCAGCCCGGCGCCTCCTTCGGGGCCGGGCGCGGTTGGCCCAGGGCATAGCGGGTATAGCCGGCGGCATCATGGGGTCCCAGCGGGCTGGCATCGATGTCGGCGGCATCCAGGCCCAAGGGCTTCAGCACCCGGCTTGTCAGGAAGGTGAAGAAGGGCTGGCCCGCGGTCTTCTCCACGATGCGGGCGGCGATGGTGAAGCCGGTGTTGGAATACTGCCAGGCCTCACCCGGCTGGAAGTCCAGCGGCACGCGGGCCCAGCGGTCGAAGATGCCGTCGGCCGTGATGGGCTTTTCCATGAAGGCGGGGACGTAATCCTGCGGCCAGAAATCACGGTACCCCGCCGTGTGGCTCAGGATCTGGCGCACCGTGATGCGATCGCCGTCCGTCAGGTCCGGGATCCATTTGCCCACCGTGTCGTCCAGCGACAGTTTTCCTTCCTCGGCCAGCAGCAGGATGGCCGCCACCGTGAACTGCTTGGACACCGACCCGATGGCGAAGCGCTGCGCCGTCGTGGCCGCCACGTCCGGATCGCGCCGCGCCTGGCCGTAGGCATGGGCGTAGACCACCCTGCCGTCGCGCACCACGGCGATGGACGCCGCCGGCGTGCCGCTGGCCGCCAGCGCCTCCGTCACCGCCGTATCCACCTTGGCGGCCAGATCGGGGGACAGGCCGGGATCGGCCAGGGCGGAACAGGGGGCGATCAGGATCAGGGCTGCGGCGAGCAAGGCCCGCATGGGACGGTCTCCGGTATCGGTGCGCTGGCGCCGATTTGACGGGAGGTTGCAGGGGCAGGGCAAGCGTTTGTTCGTGGCCAGCCGATCCTGATGGTCTTGAACGGATTTCAGCGGCCCACCGGAAATGCCGCCAGGGACAGCAACGGCTGCCATCGTGTCCGCTGATCGGTGATGCGCAAGCTGGTCGCCAACGCATCATGGAGATCCGCCGCCTTGATCTGCGCTTTAGCGATATCCGCCAGCAGTGAATTTCGCTTGGCGACGATGTTGGCGTTGCTTTCGCCCTCCAAGCCGCTTTCCACCTCTAATGCCTGTGCGGTGTCTCCCTTGAGCGCCAGGTCGCGGGCAATGCCGACCAGCGTGTCGGCGTGTGCGCCGGCCACGGCTGCCGGCATCATTTTCTGTGCGGTTGCCAATGCCTTGGCCACCTCATCCTGGGTGGGAGGTGTTTTCGCGTTGTCGAACATCATGGTCGTCACGGCCAGGGCGGCCATGGGGCTGGGCGGTGCGGTCATTGGCCCCTGGGCATTGGCAGCGGCCACCGCTCCGGCCACGTCCCCCATGTCCGCCTGCAGCACGATGGTTTTATACGGGTCGAGACGGCGGGTAGGGGTTTGTGGCACGGCCTGTAATTCGGCCAGTGCTGTTTTCGCTTCGGTCTGGTATCCGGCCATGACCAGTTCCCGTGTCAGGGCGTAGAGATGGCCGAGCGCGCCATCCGGTCCATCCATGTCCGCCTTCAGGGCGTCGATGGCGACGGCCGTCATGCGGGCCACACCCGGCGCGTCCTGCCTGTCAATCGCGCTGCGGGTAATGCTGACATAGAATTGCAGCCGGTTCTCCAGCTCGATGGTTTGGATCACGCTCAGCGCATCGTCATATTCCCCCAGGGACGCCATCCGGCCGGATAGGCGTGAAAACAGGCTGAAGCGGTCCGCAGAACGAAGTATCGCGGGCCCCGGGCCGGGGCTTTGCGCCAGTGATGCCAGACTGAAAGCCTGTTTGATCAGTGCGAGGGCACCGATGTGGTCGTCCAGTTTCACCAGTAGATCCGACGCGTCCAGCAGCTCCCCGATATCGGCAGGATCGGGCGTCGGCACGAGGGCGTGTGCCAAGGGCTTGTTATCGGTGGCAAGGCCACGGACCAAGACACCCAAGACGGCGTTTTCCTGGATCTTGCTGATCGCGGTCGCCGCAACGAAATTCCGCGCCGCTTTGGCGCCGATACAATGGGCGGCCGCGCCGGCCGTAGCCTCAATCAGGTCAAACCTGATTGAGGGATCCGCGGTGTTGAGGGCTGTCCGGGTGGTCTCCACGGCCTGGGTTGCCACCTTGCGGCCCAGCGCCGTGTTCCGCTGCCGCATGGGTGTTGCATCACACAATGCGACGGCCACGTTGGCCAAAATTTCGACCCTGCTCAGGTCCGGCTGCGGCTTGGCCTGCAACCGAAGGGCATCGTCCGCCGCGCCGGTTTCGGCCAAGGCCTTGGCGATGCGGGGCAATGCGTGTGCCATATCGAGCGTCAGGCCCAAATATGCAGTGGGGGCAAGGGTGGGGATAGTGATGCCTTTTGCCACTTGCAGGGCGGCGGCCTTATCACCGGCATGGGCGAGGGCGGTGGCGAGACGCGCCTGGGCCATGGTCGCGGCGGGTGGTGGCGCATCCACCATGGCCACGGCGCGCCCAGCCGTGGGATCACCGGCAAGGACCAGCGTTTCGATGAGGCTTTCCCGGGTATAAGCTTCCGGCTGGGTCGCCGGGTTTTGTAGGAGGAGGGCGGCGGCGTTTGCGACTTCTCTGGCTTTCCCGGGGTTTCCGGCCTTCAGCAGCGTTCGGGCGAGGTCCGCCAACGCCATCACTTCCATCGTCCCGGTGGCTCCGGTGCCGGCTGGTGCCAAAGCCGTGCTGACAATGTCATTCACATCCTGGCTGTTCCAGGAGGCGGCGGCGGCAGGCAAGGTGCCGCTGAGGGCCAGCATCAACAGGGCGCGGACGACGATGACGGCTTTGGGCAAGGTCGCTTCCTGATCGCGGTGGCGGCCCCTGGGGTGGGGGCTGTTGGTTGCGACCTATTATGGATAAGTGGCGGCGTGCCGCAACGATCAAGGGGCGGCCCCCGGGATCACCGGGAACCGCCCCTTGACGCATGGCCGGGACGTTCGGGACAGAGACAGGGGGAAACCGCACCCGGCCGCCCGGCCGAAGATCAAAGCTTTCCCGTCAGCTGGCGGTCTGCACGGCCAGGGCACGCAGGGCCTGGGCCACGCCCTCGCCGTAGGCGGGGTCGGCTTTGGTGCAGTTGGCGATGTGGCGTTCCTGGATGTGCGCCTCGGCCCCGCCCAGGGATCGCGCGGTGTTCTCGAACAGCGCCTTCTGCTGCGACGGGTTCATCAGGCGGAACAGGTTGCCCGGCTGTTCCCAATGGTCGTCATCCACGCGGTGGTCCCAGTGCCGGGCGTCACCGGCCAGTTCCAGCGGCGGTTCGGCCGTGTCCGGCTGGTCGGGCCAGACGCCGTAGCTGTTGGGGTAGTAGTGCAGGGTGGCGCCCTGGTTGCCGTCGGTGCGCATGGCGCCGTCGCGGTGATAGCTGTGGACGGGGCACTTGGGCGCGTTCACCGGGATGTGGTTGAAGTTCACGCCCAGGCGGTACCGCTGGGCGTCACCGTAGGAGAATAGGCGCGCCTGCAACATCTTGTCGGGGGAGAAGCCGATGCCCGGCACCACGTTGGCCGGGGAAAAGGCGGCCTGCTCCACCTCCGCGAACACGTTGGCCGGGTTGCGGTTCAATTCCATCACCCCGACCTCGATCAGGGGATAGTCGCCATGCGGCCACACCTTGGTGAGGTCGAAGGGGTTGTGCTTGTGCGTCTTGGCCTGCGCCTCCGTCATCACCTGGATGGACAGGGTCCAGCGGGGGAAGGCCCCGGCGTTGATGCTGGTGAACAGGTCGCGCTGGTGGCTCTCGCGGTCCTTGCCCACCACCGTCTCGGCCTCGGCGTCGGTATAGTTCTCGATGCCCTGCTGGCAGGTGAAGTGGAACTTCACCCAGTGCCGCTCATTGGCGGCGTTGATCAGGCTGAAGGTATGGCTGCCGAAGCCGTGCATGTGGCGATAGCTGCGGGGCAGGCCGCGCTCGCTCATGACGATGGTCACCTGGTGCAGCGCCTCGGGCAGCAGGGTCCAGAAGTCCCAGTTGTTGTTGGCGCTGCGCATGCCGGTGTGCGGGTCGCGCTTCACCGCGTGGTTCAGGTCGGGGAAGCGCAAAGGGTCGCGGAAGAAGAACACCGGCGTGTTGTTGCCGACGACGTCCCAGTTGCCGTCCTCGGTATAGAATTTCACGGCGAAACCGCGGATGTCGCGCTCCGCGTCGGCGGCCCCGCGCTCACCGGCGACGGTGGAGAAGCGGATGAACATCGGCGTCTGTTTGCCCACCTCGGCGAAGATCTTGGCCTTGGTGTAGCGGCTGATGTCGCCCGTCACGGTGAAGGTGCCGTGCGCGCCGCTGCCCTTGGCATGCATGCGCCGTTCGGGGATCACCTCGCGGTCGAAATGCGCCAGCTTCTCGATCAGCCAGATATCCTGCAACAGGGCGGGGCCGCGCGGGCCGGCGGTCTGGATGTTGAGGTTGTCCACCACCGGCGCGCCGGTGGCATGCGTCAGGTGGGACGGTTTGGGGGCGTCGGTCATGGGGGCCTCCGGGCCGGCAGGGAAGGACTGCCGGGCGGCATGCGGGCCCCCGGCGTTGCTTGCGGATTTGGCCCGCAGGCGCTCCTCATTTTCATTCACAACCGGCCCGGCCTTTGTTGCGGTGGGCGCACCGCCCCGGGGTCCCGCGTGCAGGCCGGGTAGCCGCCGCCGGTATTCGGGAAATCGCATCGGCGGGGATGGGAAAGGCCCGGAACTGCAAAATTTAACAAGGCTTAACGCTGAATCGGCGCCGGTCCGGACAATAGTATCCAAATTGGTGTCCGTCCGAACAATCGTATCGCCAGTGGGGCGCCTACACTGTTTGCCGACGGGTTCATTGATGGGGGCGTTTCCGGCGCCCCCTGCCGAACCCAGACCGGGGCACGAGCCATCGACCTGAACAGATGAGGGACGCAAGATGTCAGACGTAGCGATGAAATACTTCTACGCGACCGCCATCCACGGGTCGATGCGCGCCGCCAGCCAGAAGATGAACGTGGCGGTATCCTCCGTCAGCCGCCAGATCGCCCAGCTTGAGGCCGCGATGGGCATGCCCTTGCTGGAAACCGGCCGCCGCTCGGTCAAGCTGACGACGGCGGGGCAGATGGTGTTCGACTATTACCAGGCGCAGATGGCGGACCGCGAGGCCTTCGCCGCCCGGCTGGAGGCCCTGCGCGGCATGCGCATGGGCACGGTGGAACTGGCGGTGGCGGAGGGGTGCACCACCCAGGCCGTGCAAGGGGTGCTGGACACCTTCCAGAACCGCTACCCCGGTGTGGAACTGTCCATCCACGCCGTCTCCACCGCCGAGATGGTGCGCATGATCGTGGATGACGAGGTGCACATCGGTCTGGGTGTCCGCGTGCCGTCCGACCCCAAGGTGCGGGTCCGCACCTCCACCCGCCAGCCGCTGATGGTCATCTGCCGGCCCGACCATGCCCTGGCCAAGCGTGGGGCCGTCACCCTGCAGGACCTGGCCGGCCACGATTTGTGCCTGCCCACCCGCGACAGCCGCATCCGCCAGATGCTGTCATCGGCGGAGATGCGCCATCAGGTCTGGCTGCGCGCTACCGTCACCACCAATTCCATCCACACCATGCGCGACCTGGTCCTGTCGGGCCGCGCCGCCGCCATCCTGCCGCGTGTGGGCGTGCTGGCGGATCTGGAGGACGGCACGCTGGTGGCGACACCGCTGTGCGATGTGGAGGCCGACACCGCCACCCTGGACCTGGTCACCCGCCTGGGCCGCCAGTTGCCGCACGCCGCGACGCTGGCCCTGTCCATGCTGGAACAGCAGACGCACCGCTGGTGTCAGCAGCAGAACGCCCGGCCGGAACGACGGACGGCACCGGCCCTGATGGAAGCGGTGGCTTAAAGACGACGGTGTGGATCAGATCTATGCCCGCGCGCGGCGGATCCGCACCGACACGCCGTCAATGATGGCCGGCACCGGGGCCGACGGCTTGTCCACCTGCACCGTGACGGCCTCGACGCGGGGAAACTCCGTCAGCAGGGTGCCGGCCACCGCCTCCGCCACCGCTTCGATGGTCATGAAGCGGCGGGCGGTGGCCACGCGGGTGGTGGCGGCCGTCAGCTTGGCGTAGCAGACGCTCAAATCCCAGTCGTCGGCCTTGCCCGCGATCGACAGGTCCAACTCGCAATCCAGCGAGATGAAGAAGCGCTGGCCCAGCTTGGCCTCCTCCACCATCACGCCGTGGTGGGCGTAGATGGCGATGCGGTGGACCAGGATGTGATCGCTCATGGGAAGGCTACCTTGGGATAAGGCCGGGACGGGGCGTCCGTTCCAGGCTGCCCGTTTTGTGGGTCGCCGTCACGGGTTCCGGTGTTTCAAGGCACGGTTGGGCAATCTCCTTCGGTGCCTTTGCCCGTATGCCCCTGTGGCTTTAATGTGGGTGGGGCGATTGGCCGTTGCCTGGATTGCGGCCCGGACGCAGGGTTGCCGCCTGCCTCATGATCCTTCGTGCCAGCGGACCGATGCCCATGCCTGCCCCCGCCCTCGGCCCTGTCAGCGGTTCCACCAGCGGCAACCTCGCCGCCCACCGCCAGCGCCTGCGCCAGGCTTGTGCGATTGTCTTTCCCGGCTTCCGCGTCCTGACCCCGGCGGAAGAGTTCCGGGCCGTGGCGGCGTGGTGCGATGCCAACGGCGTGGCCCATGACCAGTATGGCGAGGGCGACCTGCTGGCGGCGTTCGAGGGCACGGTGGCGGGCCTGCTGGGGAAGGAGGCGGCGGCCTTCATGCCCAGCGGCGTGATGGCCCAACTGATCGCCCTGCGCCTGTGGACGGAGGTCAGCGGCGTGCCCCGCTTCGGCATGCCCCACACCTCCCACCTCGCCCTGAATGAGGAGGAGGCTTACCAGGCCCTGTTCAATTTCCACGGCGTGCCGGTGGGCGACCGGCACCGGCCCATCCTGGCCCGCGACCTGGCGGCGGTGGCCCAGCCCCTGGCCTGCCTGCTGGTGGAACTGCCCCTGCGGGAAATCGGCGGCCAATTGCCGCGGTGGGATGAGTTGCAGGCCCTGAAGAACCTGGCGCGGTCACGCCAGCTGCCGCTGCACATGGACGGCGCCCGCCTATGGGAAAGCCGCGCCTTCTACGGGCGCCCCTACGCCCAGATCGCGGCCGGCTTCTCCTCCGTCTACGTCTCGGTCTACAAGGGCATCGGCGGCATCGCTGGTGCCGTGCTGGCGGCCGATGCCGATTTCATCGCCAACGCCCGGCTGTGGCAGCGGCGCCTGGGTGGCACCCTGGTGCGGCAAAGCCCCATGGTCGCCACTGCCGCCATGCGTTTCCAGGCGCGGCTGGGCCAGCTGGAGGCCTGTTATCGCCGCGCCGTGGATCTGGCGGCCGGCCTTTCGCGCATTCCCGGCATCCGCATCAATCCGGCCGTGCCGCAGACCAACATGCTGCATGTCTTCTTCGACCGGCCGGCGGAGAGGGTGGCCGAAACCCGCGACGCCATCGCCGCCGATGAGGGCCGGTGGGTGGTGGGCGACGTGCGCGCGACCGGCGTGCCGGGGTGGAGCGTGACGGAGCTTTACGTCGGCGACACGCTGCTGGACCATGACAACGACGACGTGCTGCCCTATTTCGCCCGCCTGATGGGCTTGTGAGGTGGCGGGCCGCTTTGCCTTTCGGCCCGGGTGGCTATATATGCGGGCAGGGTTCGTCCGCCGAACGCTGCCGGCGGATGCCGGTGTCCGGCGATTGAGGGGACATTTGATCGGTCACGGGTCAAATGCCGCGCTTATGAAAAGGCCCATGTGGTGAAGGCAATTCACAAGATTTTCAGGGATCCGAATAAGTTTCGGCGGCGCGCCGGCCTGACGGCCCTGGTGTTCGCCCTGGGCGCGCCGGTTGCCGGCTACAATTTCGGGATTATCGTTGGCGGCATGTTGACGGTCCTGGCCTTCCTGGTCACCCTGCTGATCGTCGTTTTCGACATGTGCTCGTCCTCGAAAAGCTGTTCCTGCCCCGTTTGCAGCTATCGGACGGTGCGGGAAACGGGCCTTTGGATGAAACCGCCGCCGGAGGAACACTGCACCGGTTTGCGTGCCCGCCTGTTCGGGATGACGTAGGGGCTTATTCCACGCCGGTGGCGCGGACGGTCCAGCGGCCGTTCCACCGCAAGTCGGTCAGCGACAGGGGCACGATGTCCAGGCGCCAGAAGGCGTCGGCACCGGTGCCCAGGGCATGCAGCACCGCCGCCCGGATGGGGGCCGCGTGGGTCACGGCCACGACATGCCCTTCCGCATCGATCAGCCCGTCCATCCAGCCGCCCACGCGTTGCAGCAGCCGTGCGATGGACTCGCCGCCGTGGGGCTCGGCCGTCGGATCGGTCAGCCAGGCGGCCAGGCCCGCCGGATCGACGGCACCCACGGCCGACAGGCTCTGTCCTCGCCAATTGCCCGCATCCAGGTCACGAAGGACGGGATCGATGCCCGCCTCCAGGCTCAATGTCCGGGATAGTGGGGCCGCCGTCTGCCGGGCCCGCGTTTCCGGTGCCGTCCATAGCCGGGCGGCCTTGCGCCACAGGGGTGCCCGATCGGCCAAATCCGCCATCCGCGCCAGGCCGGCGGCCTCCGCTGGTTCATCCGCCTGGGGGAAAACGGCGTCGCGTTGGGCACGGGTGGGGGCGTGGGCCAGCAGGGTCAGGCGCAGGGTCATGAGATATCCCTTGAAAGCGGGTGGGGGCACCCCTACCATCCGCCCGTCATTCGCGAACGGGGGAAGCCGGTGCAATTCCGGCACGGTCGCGCCACTGTGACCGGATGCCTTAGCCTTATATCGGCCGGCGTCCGGAAGCCAGACCCCCCGCTTGCCCAATCCAGCCTGGCACGGCTGATCGCGCACGGGACGCGTTTTTCCCAGGGAGCGTACAATCATGGCCCACGCCGCCACCCAGTCCGGCACCCCTGCCGTTGCCCCTTCCCGTCATCTCCGCCGGCGAGCTGCTGCCGTGGGCGGTGTTCGGCGGCCTGCTGCTGGTGCTGATGCTGTATTTCGTGGGGGCGGAGCAGGGGGCGACCTCCCTGGTCCAGGGCCGTGCCGTGCATGAATTCGTGCATGACGCCCGCCACCTGCTGGGCTTCCCCTGCCATTAACGTTTTCCCGCCTTCGCTGGGAAACGTTAATTTCTTGTTCGGCCGTGCGATTCACGCTTTGGGCGTTTCCGTCCAAAGTGATCGCACTTGAGGCAGGTCCTATCCATCATGGTTGGAATCCTTCTGGCCCGCGGGATGCTGATCGGCATCCTGGCGGGTGTGCTCGCCTTCGGTGTGGCCCGCTTGGCCGGCGAAGGGTCTGTCGAACGCGCCATCGCCTTCGAAGCCGCCCACGCTCACGAGGGGCATGACGATCATCATCACGATCAGGCCGATGCGGATCACGACGATGATCATGCCGGCGTTGGCCACAGCCACGGCGATGATGAGGAAGAACTGTTCAGCCGCGGGGTGCAGAGCACCGGCGGCCTGCTGACCGGCCTGTTGGTTTATGGTGCGGCCATCGGCGGCCTGTTCGCCCTGGTCTACGCCTACGCCCAGGGCCGTTTGGGTGCGCTGAGTCCCCGCGCACTGGCGGCCGTGCTGGCCCTGCTGGGGTTCGTGGCCCTGGTCCTGGTGCCGGCGTTCAAATACCCGGCCAACCCGCCGGCGGTGGGCGATCCCGACACCATCAGGCAGCGTACCGCCCTGTTTTTCATGGTGCTGATCCTGTCTGTCGTCGCCATGGTCGCGGCCGTGGTGCTGGCCCGGCGGCTGGCGGCGCGCTGGGGCGCCTGGAACGCTGCCATCGCTGGTGGCGCCCTGTTCCTGGCGGTGGTGATCGCGGCCGGCTTGGTATTGCCGGCGGTGGACGAGGTGCCGGCCGACTTCCCCGCCCAACTGCTGTGGCGCTTCCGCCTGGCCTCTTGGGCTATTCAAGCCACCTTATGGGCCGGCCTGGGCTTGGGCTTCGGCGCGTGGATGCAGGTGGCGCAAGGGCGGGACGTGGCGGCCCTGCGGCAGGATCGGCGGCCGGCGTTGTTCTGACCGAACCAGCACCGGAACTTGGGGCATCAGCCTTGGGGCTTGCCCGTGGTCGCTTCGCTTTCAGGCGCGAAAGTCTGGATGGTGGCGTGCCAGTGCGCGAACGTGTCGCCAAGCCCCAGTGTCTGGAACCAGTGGGCGAAACCGAAATCGAAGCCGTAGGCGATGCCTATGCTCAGGTGCGCGGACGGGGGCAGATCGGTGGCTTTCAGCACCTGCGCCGCGATGCGTGCCAGTTCCGGCCGCGCGTCGGCCATGGGCTGGAACAGGCGGACCGAGACCGCCAGCACTTCCGACGGGCCGGGGGCGTTTCCCGCGATCCGCTGGGTGTGGCTAATGCCCACGACCTCGACTTCCGGAAGCGTATCCACGGCCGTATAGACGGCCCGCAGCGGTCGTCCCAGCGGGGTGAAGAAAAAGGCCGGGCTCAGGGCTGCCAGCAGGATGGCCGCGATCAGGACGCCGGTCATATGGCTGCCCAGTCTCTCCAGTACCAAGGGGACCGGGGAGGATGGCATCGTCCGGCCACCGATCCGGGCAACGTACGTGCCGCAAGCCAGGTCATGCAGGCCACGGCGGCTGGGACGGTTGAATAGGAAAAGCAGAATCTGCCCCAGAAGCGCGCCTCCGAAAAGGGTGGTGGTAACCCAACCCACGATCATCACCGGGGTGTCGTTCGACAGGGATTTGAGCAGCATGCCGTTCAGGAACCAGGGTGCGGTCAGGATCATCGCCCGAACCAGGGCTTCGCTCACCTGCGGCGGCTCCCCCCCGGCTGACAGCACCCGTAGTTTCAGCAGCCGCTTGCCCGGCGTCTGACCGTTGCCCAGCCGGCTGCCCAGCAGGCCGAAATAGCAGACGGCGACAGCCCATCCGATGAAACGACCGCCGGTGCCCAGGGCCGCCGCCTGATGGAACAGGGGAATGCCGACGGCCAAGCCGGCAGCGGCCAGAACCAGGATGTCGACCACCAAGGCCAGCAGGCGGGGCCAGAAGCGGGCGAAGGATGGCGGCGTTAACGCGTCCGGCGCGGTTGAATCCAAGGTGTCCATCCATCTTCCCCCACGGCTTGGCGCCACAGCCAATAGGATAGGCTGTGTGGACTTCTTATGTCATGGCGTGTGGCGCGCGCGCCAGCCGGATGCCGGGCAGCCATCCCATGACAGGGCGGTGACAGGGTGGCGGCTCGCCCCGTACAACGGAACCGGCCCCGTACAGGAACCGTCGCCCCCCCATGTCCATTTCCGTCTTCGCCGTCGTCATGTTCGCGGCCCTGCTGCACGCCACCTGGAACGCCATCGTCAAGGGCGCGGGGGACAAGCTGCTGGGGGCGGTGCAGGTGGCGGCGTTCGGTGCGCTGATCGCCGCCGTGGCCCTGCCTTTCCTGCCGCAGCCGGCCGTGGCCAGTTGGCCCTATATCGTGGCGTCCAGCGTCTTGCAGGTCCTGTACATGAGCCTGCTGGCCCGTGCCTATCATGTCGCGGACATGAGCCAGACCTATCCCCTGATGCGGGGCACGGCACCGCTGGTGGTGGCGCTGGTCGGCAGCCTGTGGCTGCGGGAACCGCTGTCCGTCACGGCCTGGGTCGGCGTGGCGGTGATCTGCGCCGGCATTCTCAGCATGGCGTGGCTGGGTCGCGGCGGCGGCGGGGGCAAGGGGCTGCGCGTGGCGCTGCTGAACGCGGCGGTGATCGCGGGCTATACCCTGGTGGACGGGCACGGCGTGCGCCTGTCGGGGGCGCCGGCCGCCTACACCCTGTGGGGCATGTTGCTGAACGGCATTCCGCTGGTGGGTTGGGCGCTGGTGTTCCGCCGCCGTCCCTTCCTGGACCAGGCCCGGCGGCAGTGGCGCCGGGGCGTGGTGGGCGGCTTCGGCAGCCTGACCTCATACGGCCTGGCGCTGTGGGCCATGACCCTGGCGCCGGTGGCGGTGATCGCCGCCTTGCGCGAAAGCTCCATCCTGTTCGGCACCGCCATCGCGGCCCTGGTGCTGAAGGAAAGGGTCGGCCCCCGCCGGGTGGCGGCCGCGTGCCTGATCGCGGCGGGGGCCATGGTGCTGCGCCTGGCGTGATGCCGGCCTATTCGGCGGGGCTCAGCCGCGCCTCCAGGTGCTGTTCCAGGGTTTCCAGTGATTTTCCGCGCGTTTCCGGCACGAAATGCCAGACGAAGGCCAGTGACGCCACGTTCAGGGCCGCCAGCAGGAAGAAGGTCTCGCCGCCCAGCCAGTCCAGCAGGATGGGAAACAGGAAGGCGACAGCGGCATTGAACATCCACATCACCGCCACCACCAGGCCCGTCACCACGCCGCGCATGCGCTGGGGGAACAGTTCCGACATCAGCAGCCAGTAGATGGTGCTGATCATGCCCTGCTGGAAAAACATGAAGGCGAAGATGATGGCCAGCGCGATATAGCTGCGCCCCGTCCCGTCCGGCATCAGTTGCAGCACGGCACCCAAGCCCATCAGGCACAGGATCGCCCCGACCAGGCCCGTCATCAGCAGGGCGCGGCGGTTGTTGCGGGTGATCAGCCAGATGCCCAGCAGGGTGGACAGCACGGCGATGACGCCGTTGCCGATGGTGCCGGTCAGGGCGGCCTCCGTCCCCATGCCGGTCGATTGCAGGATGATGGGGGTGAAGTACATGAAGGCGTTGACGCCGGTGAACTGCGCCACGAAACCCAGCCCGATGCCGATCAGCATCAGGTTGCGGATCCAGGGGGTGCGCAGTTCGCTCAGGCCCGTGGCCTCGCTGACATCGCTGGTGGCGGCCATCATGCCGGCCAGCTCCCGCTCGCGCTGGGCCGGGTCCTGGCGGATGCGCGCCATGACGGCCCGCGCCTCATCCTCCCGGTTGTGCAGGGCAAGCCAGCGGGGCGATTCCGGCATGAACACCATGCCCAGCCACAGCAGCAGCGCCGGCACGGCGGCGACCGCCAGCATGACGCGCCACACCGCCGGATCGTGCAGCACATGGGCCAGCACGGCGCTGCAGACATAGGCCAGCATCTGGCCGGTGACGATCATCAGTTCGCTGCGGGTCACCAGGCGGGCGCGGCGGTTGGGCGGCGCTATCTCCGCGATGAAGACGGGCACGACGGCGGAGGCGCCACCAACACCCATGCCCAGGAAGAAACGGGTGGCCGCCATCAGGGCGATGTCGGGGGCGCCGGCCGTGCCCAAGGCGCCGGTGAAGAACACCAAGGCCAGGATCAGGATGGCGGCGCGGCGGCCATAGCGGTCGGACAGGCGCCCGCCGATGAAGGATCCCAGGGCGGCGCCGAAGATCAGGGCCGCGGTGATCGCCCCCTCCGTCAGCGGGGTCAGGCCCAACCCGCCTTGGGTGGCCGCACGGCTCATATAGGGCAGGGCGCCGGCGATGACGCCGGTATCGTATCCGAAGGCCAGCGCGCCCAGGGTGGCGACGCCGGTGATCACTTGCACGTAGTTATAGGCGCCGTTCTTGGCTGCTTTGGCGGCGGGTGGTGGGAGGGGATCCACCAGAGAATCCGGGAGTGACGCGGCGGACGTTGTGGCGTTCGTCGTATCCATGACGGCTTGTTTTTCCTTTTCCTTTTCCGACATGCCGCCCGCCAATCAGGCAAAAGCGATCCCAGCCCGGCGCCCAAGGGGGAACGCCGAAGGGGTTGTTCGGATAAAAGATGCGATCACCGGCTGCGGGGCTCATTCCCCGGGCACGGCGGACGGATCCGCCCCGCACGTAAGGGACCGGATCCTGTGATCGCTTTCAGGGATGGGGACGGTGGATGGATCACACCGGGCGCCCGGCCGATGTCAGGCCGGGCACGCATCCCCGACGGCGCCGCAACTCAGGGGCAGGGGCCGCACCTCATGCTGAATCGTGGCCGACAAAGCGGGGCTTCCACGTTCGAGGTGACCCGAAAGTACCAGTCAGATAGTTGTGTTGTCAACCTTATGGGGCTGGCGGGCTTATCCGGCTGCCGCGATCAGGTGCAGGAAGGACCCGGTGACGCCGCCCCGCCGGCTGCCCAAGGGCCCCAGATCGGTGCCGTCGGCGGCCTGCGCCGTCAGCAATGGGGCATCAGCACCAGGTGTGACCACGCTGGCGTAATGGAACTCATGCCCGCGGAAGCGGCTGCCCTGGGGGCCGAAAGGCAGGTCGGCCAGGGTGGTGATCAGGCGATAACCCAGATGCAGCTTGCGCTTGGCGAAGCTGGTCTGGACGGACAGCAGGCCCAGCATGTCGTGCGCCTGACCCTGGGCATCCACCAGCACCTCGCCCAGGGTCATGTAGCCGCCGCACTCGCCATAGATGGCGGCACCCTGCTCGGCCAGCCGGCGCATGCCGGCCTTAAACGTCACGGCGGCGGCCAATGTGCCGGCGTGCAGTTCGGGATAGCCGCCGGGCAGGTAGACGGCGTCGGCGCCGGCATCCGGCGCCTGGTCGGCCAGGGGGGAGAAGGAAAGGATCTCTGCCCCGGCGGCGCGCCAACCTGCCAGCACGTGGGGGTAGGTGAAACTGAACGCCGCGTCGGCGGCCAGCGCGATGCGCTGCCCCGGTGGCCGCAGGGCGGGCACGTCGCTGGCGACGGCCGGGGTGTGTGGCACGGCCAGGGCGGCCAACCGGTCCAGATCCACATGTTCCCCCACCCAGGTGCCCAGGGCCGCCAGGCGGTCGGCCAGGGCGTCGGTCTCCGCCGCCTGCACCAGGCCCAGGTGCCGTTCCGGCAGGGCCAGGCCGGGCGTGCGGGGCAGGGCGCCCAGCACGGGGATGTCCAGCGCGTGGATGGCGTCCTGGATCAGGCTGCGATGACGCGGGCTGGCGATGTTGTTCAGCACCACGCCGGCCAGGCGTACGTCGTCGCGGTACGTGGCGAAACCTTTGACCAGGGCCGCCACCGACTGCGACGCCCCGCGCCCGTCCACCACCAGCACGACGGGCCAGCCGGTGCGGGCCGCGATGTCGGCGGTGGCGCCATTGCCCCAGGCGCCCACCCGCGCCACACCGTCGAACAGGCCCATCAGGGCCTCGCAGATCAGCAGTTGGCCATTTGCCGCCGCCCGGCCCGCCAGCGTGTCGAACAGGGCCGGCGCCATGGCCCAGCTGTCCAGGTTCAGGCTGGGATGGCCGCAGGCCGCCGCGTGGAAGGCCGGGTCGATATAGTCCGGCCCCGACTTGGCGGCGCGCACGTCCAGCCCGCGCGCGCGGAACGCCGCCAGCAGGCCCAGGGTCAGGGTGGTCTTGCCGGAGCCCGAGGCGGGCGAGGCGATGATCAGGCCGGGGGCGAACTCAGCCATGGGCATCGACCCCCAGCCAGTTCAGTGTGCCGTGCAGTTCGGCGATGGCGCCGATGACGATGATGGCCGGCGGCGCCAGACCACTGTCCGCCAGATCCCGCGCGCAAGTCTCCAGTGTGCTGACCAGCACCTTCTGGCGCGGGGTGGTGGCATCGCAGATGACGGCGACGGCGGTATCCGGCGCCAGGCCACCGGCCATCAGCGCCTGCGCGATGCCGCCCAGGCCGCGCCAGGCCATGTACAGGATCAGCGGCGCCTTGGTGGCGGCAAGCGCCGCCCAGTCCGGCCCATCGCCCGCCGATTGGCCCGTCACCAGGATGACGGCCTGGTTGGCGGTGCGATGGGTGGCCGGGATGCCGGCATAGGCGGGACCGGCCAGGCCGGCGGTGATGCCCGGCACGACACGGAAGCGCAGGCCGGCCGCGACCAGGGCCAGCGCCTCCTCCCCCCCGCGGCCGAAGACGAAGGGGTCACCCGCCTTCAGGCGCAGCACGTGGCGGCCCTGGCGGCCCAGTTCCACCAGGCGCAGGCTGATGTCCTCCTGCGCCGGGGACGGGCGGCCGCCGCGCTTGCCGGCGAATTCCTTCACGGCGGCGGGATTGGCCAGGGCCAGGATGCGGTCATCGACCAGCGCGTCGTAGACGATATGATCGGCCTGGCGTAGAGCATGCAGCGCCAGCAGCGTTAGCAGGCCGGGGTCGCCGGGGCCGGCACCCACCAGCCAGACGCTGCCGGGCTCAAAGGCGGGAAGATCGAGAGCGGACAGGATCGGGTCAGTCATGGCGATGGATGGTGTTGAGGGAGCCGAAGGGAAGGACGGGCGCGCGCTGCGGCCGGGCTGGACCACCGGCGCCTGCGCCACGGCCGCCGCCGCCGCCGCCGCCGCCGCTTTGTTTGGGGACGACTTTCCGGACCCGGTGGCCATCACCCTGCCGGGCGGGCAGACGCCGGCCTTCGCGCTCGCCATCACGCAGCGCGGCGACGGCTGGGCCCTGGCCGGGGTGGTCAAGGATGCGGGCGACGATCCGGACGTGACCCACGGCGCCCTGGTGCGGGTGCGTATCACGCAGGGCGCGGCGGGCGGCGGCGTCACTTTCCGCGCCGGTCCCGGCGTCGGCACCGTCACCTTGCCGGGATTGCCGCTGCCGGTGGGGGAGCCGGCCATCAACCCCATGCCCCGAACCATGATCCGCCAGGCGGTCGAGGCCGCGGCACAAGCCGCCGGCCGGGCCGCCGATCTGGTGGTGGAGGTCGGCATCGACAACGGTGAGGTGCTGGCCCGGCGCACCATGAACGGCCGCCTGGGCATCGTCGGCGGGCTGTCGGTGCTGGGCACCACCGGCATCGTCGTGCCCTATTCGTGCAGCGCCTGGATCGCCAGCATCCATCGCGGCGTGGACGTAGCCCGCGCCGCCGGCCTGGCCCATGTCGCCGCCTGCACCGGCCGTACGTCCGAGGCGACGGTGGCCCGCCATTACGGCCTGACCGAACAGGCGCTGCTGGACATGGGCGATTTCGCCGGCGGCACGCTGAAGTACCTGCGCCGCCATCCCGTGCCCCGCCTGACCATCGCCGGCGGCTTCGCCAAGCTGGGCAAGCTGGCGCAGGGGCTGATGGATCTGCATTCCAAGCGCCACGCGGTGGATCTGGACTGGCTGGCCGGGGTGCTGGCCGATCTGGGCGCCGCGCCGGATCTGGTTGATGCCGCGCGCGGCGCCAACACCGCCCTGCAGGTGTTGCAGATGGCGGATGCCGCCAGCCTGCCCGTGGCGAACCGGGTGGCGGAAATGGCGCGCGCCGTGGCACTGGACGTGCTGGACGGGGCCCCCATCGCCGTGGACGTGATCGTCATCGACCGCCAGGGCGGCATCATCGGTCAAGCGCCCCTCCCGCGATAGCGGCGCTGGTAATTGGCGTCGTAGAGGGCGCTGGCGCGGAAGTCGTCCGTGCCCAGGGTCTTGCCCACCAGGATCAGGGCGGTGCGGTCGATGGGATTGGCCGCCACCTGGGCGCCGATGTCGGCCAGGGTGCCGCGCAGCACCCGCTCATCGGGCCAGGACGCGCGGTAGACCACGGCCGCCGGGCAATCCGCGCCGTACATCGGGGTCAGCCGCTCCACCACCTGGTCGATGACATGGATGGACAAATGGATGGCCAGGGTGGCGCCGGACTGGCCCAGCACCTCCAGTGTCTCGGTGGCCGGCATGGCGGACGCCCGGCCGCTGGTGCGGGTGATGACCAGGGTCTGGCTGACCTCCGGCAAGGTCAGTTCGCGGCCCAGGGCGGCGGCGGCGGCGGCGAAGGCCGGCACGCCCGGTGTGATGGTGTAGGGAATCCCCAGGTCCGCCAGGGCCCGCAATTGCTCACCCAGCGCGCTGTAGACCGACAAATCGCCAGAATGCAGGCGGGCGACGTCCTGGCCGGCGGCCTGGGCGGCCTGGAACTCCGCCACGATCTCTTCCAGCGACAACGGCGCGGTGTCGATGATGCGGGCGTCCTCCGGCGCGTGGGCCAGCACGGCGGTGGGCACCAGCGATCCAGCATACAGGCAGACGGGGCAACGGGCGATCAGGTCGCGACCGCGCAGGGTCAGCAGGTCGGGCGCCCCCGGGCCGGCGCCGAATGAAATGGACGGTCATGGGGCGGTTTCTCCGGAACAGGCGATGGCGCAGGTGCAGACCAGCCCTTGGATACGGGGCAGGATGAGGCGGGCGGCGGCATTGCCGGGGGCGCCGCAGGCCGCCAGGGCCGCGGCCTCCGCCACCGCCGGCCGGCCATGCTCGGGACCGGCGCTGGGGGTGGGGGTGCCGATGCCGCGCAGGATCGCGTCGCTGAAACCCACCAAGGGCAGGTACAGGATGGCGGCGGCGTCGATCAGGGCCTCTTCCTCAAGCTTGCTGTCCAGGGTGGCCAGGACCAAGCCATCCGGTAGCTCAGCCCAGTCCAGGCGCTTGAAGGCCCGGGCCAGCAACTCCTGGACATCGTCGTACAGAACTCCGCTGGCGCAGCCGATGCCGATGGCGAAAGGGGCGTGGGGAAGCGTCGTCATAACGGCTTCTCCACCCGCCACAGCGTAACGGGCATCAGTGGGCGCCAGCCGCGAAAGCCGCCCAGGGCGGCGGCACGCTCCACCGACAGACGGGTCAACGTCCCTCCCCATTCGGCCTGGCGGCGGGCCAGTTCGCTTTCGGTTTCCAGGGTCACGGCGGTGGCCACCAGCCGGCCACCGGGACGCAGCGCCCGCCAGCAGGCCTCCGCTACGCCAGGCACCGTCAGGCCGCCGCCGATGAAGATCGCATCCGGCGTGGGCAGGTCCGCCAGCGCGTCGGGCGCCTGGCCCCCGCGGCAGTCCAGGCCGGGCACGCCGAACGCCAGGGTATTGGCCCGGATCGCGGCCATGCGATCGGCCCGATCCTCCACCGCCACCGCCCGGTTGGCGGGATCGGCCAGCAGCCATTCGATGGCGATGGAGCCGGAGCCGGCACCCACGTCCCACAGCATCTCCCCCCGGCCGGCGGCCAGGTGCGACAGGGCGACGGCGCGGACCTCACGCTTGGTGATCTTGCCGTCGTGCCGGAACCAGTCGTCGGGCAATCCTGGTGTGCGCGGCAGCACGCGGGCGCCCCCGGTTCCACCGCGCAGGTCAGGGCGATGGTGTTCAAATCCTGGACCGTGTCGGTCGCCCAATCCCGTGCCGTGGCGCCTCTCACCCGTTCACGCGGGCCGCCCATGGCCTCCAGCACCGTCAGGGTGCTGGGCCCGAAACCGCGGTCACGCAGAAGGGCCGCCAGCTTGGCCGGCGTCGTCCCGTCCCAGCTCAGCAACAGCAGGCGGGCACCCGGGAATAGGTGGGGGATGACGGTCTCCAGCGGCCGGCCGTGCAGGGACAGGCAGGCGACCTCCTGCAAGGGCCAGCCCAGCCGTGCGGCCGCCAGGGTGAAGGCGCCGGGGGCCGGTAACACCCGCGTCTCATCCGCCGGCACGATGCGGGACAGCGTGGCGCCGATGCCGAACCACTGCGGATCGCCGCTGGCCAGCACCGTCACCGCCTGACCGCGCCGGGCCAGCAGGGTGGGGAAGGCGTCGGTCAGCGGACTGGGCCAAGCCAGGCGCTGCTGCCCCGCTGTATCCGGCGCCATCGCCAGGTGGCGCGCCCCGCCCACCAGCAGGGTGGCGCCGGTGACGGCCGCGCGCGCGGCGGGCGACAGGCCGTCCCAGCCATCCTCACCGATCCCGACGATGGTCAGCCAAGGTGCCGGAATGCTACTCATGGCGGGCACTCAACGGTGGAGAGGGGGCGATGCGCGTACTGGTCCTGGGCGGCACGACGGAGGCGCGGGAACTGGCGGGTCTGCTGGCGACGGACGGCCGCTTCGATGCCACCCTGTCGCTGGCCGGCCGTACGCGGACACCGGCGGCCCAGCCCCTGCCGACGCGCGTCGGCGGCTTTGGTGGTGCTGAAGGCCTGGCTGCCTATCTGCGCGATCAGGGCTTCCAGGCGGTAATCGATGCCACCCATCCTTTCGCTGCCCAGATCAGCCGGAACGCGGAGGTTGCCTGTGCCCAGGCCGGCGTGCCCTTGGCGGTGCTGACCCGCCAGCCCTGGACGCCGGAGGAAGGGGACGACTGGCTCATGGTGCCGAACATCGATGAAGCGGCAACCGCCGTGGCATGCCTGCCGTATGCCGTGTTCCTGACCGTTGGCCGCCAGGAACTGGAGCCCTTCCTGGAGATGAGCCACCGGTTCCTGGTGCGCGCCGTGGACCCGCCCGATGCCCTGCCGGAAAATACCGACCTGATACTGGACCGGGGCCCCTACACGGTGGAGGCGGAAACCCGTCTCATGCGCCAGCACGGCACCGGCATCCTGATCACCAAGAACAGCGGTGGCACGGCCACGGCGGCCAAGCTGGCGGCGGCGCGGGCCTTGGGCGTGCAGGTGATCATGGTGGAACGGCCGCCCGCCGGCTCCGCCCCCCGTTTCTACGCCGCATCCGACGTTATGGCCTGGCTGGCCGCTCACGCGCCCTCCGCCGCCGGGATGTAGCTGCGCGGGGTATAGACCCAGGCGTCGCCGCCCCTGCCGTCATTCTGGCCGTCATTGCGGGGCAGCAGCCGGGTCTGGCTGGACCCGATCAGCACCAGGGTGCGCATGTCGGCCGTGGCTGGGTCGCAGTCGGCCAGCGTGGTGATGGTCACGTCCTCATCCGGCCGGCCCACGGCGCGGGCCAGCACCACCGGCGTCGCCGGGTCCTTCAGCGTGCGCAAGGTTTCCAGCGCCGCACCCAGCTGCCAGGGCCGCGCCTTGCTGATGGGGTTGTACAGGGCGATGACGAAGTCGGCCTCCGCCGCCAGGCGCAGGCGCTTCAGCACCACGTCCCAGGGCTTCAGGTTGTCCGACAGCGACAGCACGCAGAAATCATGGCCCAAGGGGGCACCCACCCGCGCGGCGGCGGCCAGCATGGCGGACACGCCGGGGCACACGCGCACCGGCACGGCGGCCCAGGCCGGGTCGTCCCGGGTCTCCAGCGCCTCGAACAATGCCGACGCCATGGCGAAGACGCCGGGGTCGCCGCCCGACACCAGGGCGACGTGGGCGCCCTTGACCGCCAGGTCCAGCGCCAGGCGCGCGCGCGACAGTTCCACCCGGTTGTCGGATCCGTGGCGGCGGTGCGGTCCTGCCGGGATGCGGTCCAGATAGGGGCCGTAGCCCACCAGGTCGGTGGAAGCGGCCAGCACCTCCGCCACCTCCGGCGTCAGCCAGCGGTCGGGGCCGGGGCCCAGGCCCACCACAGTCAGCGATCCGGTCATTCCGCGGCCCCTTGATTGGCGGCGGCGGTCAGCACGCCACCGCGCTTGCCCTGGCCGGGGATCAGGATCATGGAGAAATAAGGGGCCACGTCCGGCGCCTCGGCCAGCGGGTGCACCCGCTGTTCCCCCGTGGTGCCGCGTTCCACGTACCAGGCGCGGGCGGTCAGGCCCAGGCCCTCGATCACCCGGCGCACCTTGGGCAGGTTGCCGCCCAGTTTCATGACGGCGGCGGCGTCGGCGGCGGACAAGGCGGCGGCCAGCGCCGCTTCGCCCAAGGTGCCGGGGATGACCGACAGCACGTCGTCGCGGATGGTCAGCGGTATCGGCAGTTGTGCCGCACAGCCCAGGAGGGAGGGCACGCCCGGCACCACCACCGCCTTGAAACGCGGCGTCAGGCGCAGGTGCAGATGCATGTAGGACCCGTAGAAGAACGGATCGCCCTCGTTCAGCACGGCGACGTCGCGGCCGGCGGACAGCAAGGCGGCCAGGCGCTCCGCCTGTTCATCGAAGAAGGCCTCGATGGCGTCGTTATAGGCGGCGCTGTCGGGGGGTAGTTCGGTGGTGACGGGATAGACCATCGCCACCTCCTCCTGCCCCGCCGTGGGCAAATGGGGGGCCGCGATGCGCCGTGCCTGGCCGGGCCCGCCGCGCTTGGCGAAATAGGCCACCACCGGGCATGCGTGCAGCAGGCGCACCGCCTTCAGGGTCATCAGTTCCGGGTCACCAGGGCCGGTGCCGATGCCGTAAAGCGTGCCGGGGATGATTTCAGTCGTCATCGCCGTCACTCCCGATCAGACGCCAGGGCGTTGACCGCCGCCGCCGCCATGGCGCTGCCCCCCCGGCGCCCAGCCACCGCCAGATAGGGAAGATCCCAGGGGTTGGTCGCCAGGGCATCCTTGCTTTCGGCGGCCCCGACGAAACCCACGGGGAAGCCCAGGATGGCCGCCGGGCGCGGGCCGCCGGACGCCACCATCTCCAGCAGATGGAACAGGGCGGTGGGCGCGTTGCCGATGGCCACCACTGCCCCTTCCAGGTGCGGGCGCCACAGTTCCAACGCCGCGGCGGACCGTGTGGTGCCAAGGTCGGTCGCCAGGCCGGGCACGTCCGCGTCGTTCAGGGTGCAGATGACCGGATTGTCGGCCGGCAGGCGGGCGCGGGTGACACCGTGCGCCACCATCTGGGCGTCGCACAGGATGGGCGCGCCGGCGCGCAGGGCGGCGCGGGCGGCCGTGCCCACGTCGGCGGAGAACAGCAGGTGCTCGGACGTCTCGACCAGGCCCGCCGCGTGGATGATGCGCACGGCCACGGGGCGCAGGTCCTCCGGCAAATGGTCCAGCCTGGCCTCCGCCCGGATGATGGCAAAGGACTTGGCATAGATGGCTGCCCCGTCGCGGATATAGTCGTAGGCGGGGGCCCCGTGGGTCTGGGGTTCAGGACTGGACACCGGGACTTTCCTCCGCGCGGGCGCGCGTTGCTGCCATTTGGTCGTTGATCAGGGCGGCGACCGGTTCGGGGCCGCCCAGGCGGGTGATGAAGCTGGCCGGATCCTCACCCGGCCGTGCCCGCCCGGTATAGACAGCTTCCAGCGCCGCCACCAGCGATGTGACGGTTCGCTTGTCCAATCTTGTCCATTGCATGGTGCCGCCGGCCGGTGTCAGCAGGCCGAGATCATAGCCATCGGGCCGAGCCGTCAAAGTGATTGGGCTTGCCGCCGGATGGGCGCAGCCCTTGGCGCAGGCCGAAACGTGGATGTGCCCATGCGCCAGCAGGCGGGGGGCGACGGCCGCCAGCGCCAGCGCGTCGCCGCGCGCGTCCGTCAGGCCCGAATCACACGCACCCCGGCCGCTGCACGCTGACAGCGCCAGGCGCGGATCGTCGGCGGCCAGGATGAAACCCAGGGGCTGAAAGATTTCAACTGGGTCGTTGGCGGCGGTCCCTTCCAGCAGCAGGGCGCGCCAGGGGGTCAGACGCAGGGCCGGCGCCATATGGGCGAGGAGCGCCAGCATTTCGGCCCGCAGGCCACCGAAAGGAAAGGCGACGCCCGTCCATGAAGCGTGCGCACCCAGCACCCGGTTCAACTGCAAATCGGGCAGAACATTATCGGCGGGCGGCGGCGCCAGCGGCACACTGGTGGCCAACTTCCTTGTCCCTTCCGCGGCCACCAGAGCGCCCAGGCGATGGTAGCGGCCGGCCGAGAGATCGACATAGGCACGGGCCAGGGCCAGGGCGGTGTCTACCACCGCGTGGGCTGCACAGATACCCAGGGGCGAGGCGCTCACCTGGTCGCCGCCCACGGCCACACGGAAGAGGTCGCTGCCGGACAGGGCGTCGAACCGGATGTCGCCCACGGCATCGGCCAGGGGTGCCTGTCCGCCGCCGTTCAGGGTAAAGCTGAACTTGGCCGGCAGGGTGGACCACAGGTCGGGACTATCGGCGAGCGCCGCGTCCAGCGCCCGGGCCAGGGAGCGCACGGGCGTGCAGGCCGGGTCCAGGCCGCAGGTCGGGCTGCACAGCACGTTGCGCACCCGTTCGGCCGCCGGATCGCCGTTGACCAAGCCCAGTTCGCGCAGGGCGTCGGTCAGGGCGGACAGGGAGGTTTCGCGCACACCCCGGATTTGCAGGTTGGCGCGCTGGCTCAAATCCACCAGGCCATTGCCGTGGCGGTCGGCCAGATCCGCGATCGCCGCCGCCATGGGGCCCGTCAGCGTTCCGCCGGGAACGCGCAGGCGTACCAGAAGGCCGTCGGCCACCGGCATGGGCACCAGGGCGCCGGGACAGGCGCCGCGCGTGCGGGGGGGATTGGGCGTGGGGGCGGCGGCGGCGGTCATGCCAGTTCCTCCCGCAGGCGGGCCAGATCCTCTGCCGTGGAATTGCGCCTGGGGTGCCACAGGCCACGCCGCAGCGCTTCCTCCAGCCGATTCAGGATCAGGACGGCGGCGTCCGGGTTGCTGGCGGCCAGCCAGTTCCAGATATCGGTGTCGGCGACATAGGCGTCGAACAGGCTGTCCACCTGGTGCGACCGGATGGCGCCGGCCAGGGCGGCCAAGGCGACGGCGCCGTCGACCGTGCGCGCCAGGCTGCCAGCGCCGGCGTAGCCATGGCGCCGCTGCCCCGCGATCCAGCGCGGGTTGACGGCCCGGCCGCGCACCACGCGGGCGGCCTCCTCCGCCAGGGTGCGGGGAACGATGCGTTCCGGCTCGGCACTGTCGACGTGATAGAGGATGGGATCGCTGCCCAGCAGGCCGGCGGCGGCGGCGAACCCGCCCTCGAACTGGGTCATGCCGTCATTGTCCAGCACGTCGGTTTCGCGCTGGTCCTGGATGTGGACCAGGGCGTCGGCCAGGCCCACGCGGCGGCGGAACAGGGCCGGCAGGGCGATGCCGTCCAGGTCTGCGCCATAGGCGTGGCAGCCGCTGTCCAGATAGGTGGCACCCAGCTGGTCGCGGGCCTGCCAGTCGCCGGTGGCCAACGGCTGCGCCAGGCCGGTGCCGTAACCACCGGGGGCGGCACCAAACACCCGGGCCGTGGCCTGGCGCCAGGCGGGGTCTTCAGCCATGCCGCTGGCCGCCAGGGTGTCGCGGTCAGCGCGGGCCGCCTGGGCCAGCGGGTTGACCTCGCTTGCCTCGTCCAGGCCGGCGATCTTGCGCGCCGCCTGATCGAACAGCGCCAGTTGCGCCGGGAACATGTCGCGGAACAGGCCGGAGATGCGCAGGGTCACGTCCACGCGCGGCCGGCCCAACACCGTGGCCGGCAACACCTCCACCCCGGTGACGCGGCCGGATCCGGCCTCCCACAGGGGCCGGACACCCATCAGGGCCAGGGCCTGGGCCAGTTCCTCACCGCCGGTGCGCAAGGTTGGGCTGCCCCAGCAATCCACCACCAGCTGGCGTGGCCAGTCGCCCTGGTCCTGCAAATGGCGGGTCAGCACGGCGTCCGCCCCCTTCCAGCCCAGCGCCCAGGCGCTGGGCGTGGGCACTGCGCGGGGGTCGATGGCGTAGAGGTTGCGGCCGGTGGGCAGCACGTCGGCCCGGCCGCGCGCCGGCGATCCGCCGGGGCCGGGGGCGATGAAGCGGCCGTCCAGGCCCGCCAGCAAGGCCGCCATTTCCGCCGGGCCGCTGGCGGCCAGCACGGGCGCCACCTCGTGATGCAGGGCCTCAAGGTTGGCGGTTGTCCGTGACCATTCCGTATGCGGAACAAGATCGCCGGCCACCAGTTCGCGCGTCATCCCGTCCAGGGCGGCCCGCACGCGGCCGTGGGTGACGGCACCAATCACGCGGGCTGCCAGCGTGGGGGGCAGCGGATGGGGCCAGGGCTGGGCGGCCTCGCCGTTGAACAGGTCCTCCAACGTGCCGCCCAGGCCCAGGTCGCGGGCCAGCGCGTCGGTCAGGGCCGGTCGGTCCCGGCGGGGGAAACGGGCGATGGCCGCCAGGAAGGCGGTTTGGGATCCCGCGTCCGGGGCCTGGCCGAACAGGTGCAGGCCGTCGCGGATCTGCATCTCCTTGATGTCGCAGAGATGGGCGTCCAGCCGCGCCAGGGAATCATCGTCCAGGTCACCGGTGGCCGTTGCTGCGGGCAGGTTCAGGTCGTGGCTGACCCCGGCGCTCCATGCCAGATCGCGGATGCGGGTCCGCAGGGTGGGTAGGCGGCGCGGATCCAGGCTCTGCGCCTGGGCGTATTCGTCCAGCGCCTGTTCCAGGGCCGCCAAGTCGCCATGTAGGCCGGCAGGGCTGGGGGGAGGCGGCAGATGCCCCACCAGGGCCGCACCCAGGCGGCGGCGGGCCTGCACGCCCTCACCGGGGTTGGTGGCGATGTAGGGATAAAGGACGGGCAGGGGGCCGGCCAGCCGCTCGGGCCAGCAGTCGGCCGACAGGGCCACTGCCTTGCCCGGCAGCCATTCCAGGGTGCCGTGCGCACCGACCTGCACCAGGGCGTGGATGTCCAGGATATGGCGCAGCCAAAGGTGGAAGGCGGCGTAGCCGTGACTGGGTGGCGTGTCGGGATCGTGGTGGGCGGCGCTGTCGATGGCGCCGTGGCCCCGGCTGGGCTGCACCGCCACGGTGACATTGCTGCAGGACAGCAAGCGGAAGCGGAAGGCCCCGTTCTGGACCAGCGGGTCGTCTTCGGGCGATCCCCAGGTGGCGGTGACGGCATCTAGCGCCGCCGGTTCCAGGTGCCGGATATAATCGGCCACCATCAGGCCGGGTGCCTGGGCGTTGGCCCGCCCACGCAGGGCGGTCATCAGGGTGCTGCCGTCGGCCGGGGTGTTCGCGACCCCGTAGCCCGCCGTTGCCATGGCTTTCAGCATGGCCAGCGTGCTGGCCGGCGTATCCAGGCCCAGGGCCAGGCCGGCGCCGCCGCGGGCGGGATAGTCCGACAACACCAGGGCCACGCGGCGGCTGGCGCGTGGTGTGGCGGCCAGGCGGACCAGTGCCGCCGCCCTGTCGGCCAAGGCCGCTATCCGGTCGGGACGCGGGCGGCTCAACACCGGGGCGTATTCCAGCGCGGGATCCCAGTCGGCCGCGGCCTTGAAGGCGATGGCGGGGCCTTGCAGGCGGCCATCCATCTCCGGCAGCACCACATTCATGGCCAGGTCCGCGGGGCTCAGGCCGGCACGGGCCTTTCGCCAGGCGTCCTCCGTGCCGGTGGACAGCACGGCTTGCAGCACCGGGACACCGGCGGCGTCCAGGGGGCTGGCCTCTTCGGCTTGGCCCTTCTGGGCTTGCCGGGCGGAAAAACCGGTGGCGTTCAGCACCAGGGCCGGTGCCAACTGGCGCAGCTCCATGGCCAGCCAGGCGGCGGCATCGGCCTCCTTCAGGCTGGCCACATAATAAAGGTGCGGCGTTAACCCGCGGTGGGCCAGCGCGTCGGCCAGGGCACGCAGGGCGGTCAGGTTGCCGGCCTGCAAGTGCGACCGGTAGAAGACGACGGCCGCGATTTGTCCGTTGCCGGCGATGGCCGGCGGCGTCCACCCGTCATGCCGGCCGAAGCGGGGTAGGGGCGCCGGATTCGTCTCGGCCAGCGTGGCCGGCGCCGACCGGCCCAGCGCCTTGGCGCAGCCGGCGATGAAACGGGCCATGTTGTCCGGGCCACCCTCCACGAAACAGCGCCATAGGCGGTGGGTGGAGCCCAGGTCCAGGGTGCAGGCGGCGTCCAGGGCCGGATCGGCCTTGGCTTCCCCCGGCAAGACAGCCAGAGGAATGCGACCGGCCCGGCAGGTTTCAGCCACCCGCTCGAGGCCGTAACGCCAATAGCCGGCACCGCCGTTCAGGCGCAGCACGACCAAACCGGCACCGGCCACCACCGTGTCGACATAAAGATCGACGGACAGCGGGTGGCCTAGCCGCATCAGGCTGGCCAGACGCAGGCTGGGCCGCCAGGCCGCGACGCCGGATGCATGATCAAGCGCGTGGTAAGCCGCCGCGACCGCCGACAGGTCGCTGTCGGAAAAGGACAGCACGACCAGGTCGGCTGGCGCCTGGCCCAGATCTTCAGCCTGGGGCGACGCCAGCAGATCCTCGGCCTGGGTGGGCAACAGGTGCATGAAAAGAACGGCCTCGACAGTCGGCCGGAATGGCCAGCGGCAGCAACACTATCAGGTGTTGGCCAATGCCGCTTCAATAGCCCCTCGGTCCATGCCCGTCTCGCCGATTACCACCAGGCGACTGTGCCGCGTCTCGTTCGGCCCCCACAGCCGGTCATAGCTGGTCTGGATGCGGCCGCCCACACCTTGGACCAGTAGGCGCATGGGCTTGCCCGGCACGTCGACGAAACCCTTCAGGCGCAGAATGCCGAAGCGCTGGGCCAGGTCGCCCAGCTGTTGGGCCAAGTTGGCCGGATCGCTCTGGGGGGGCAGGCTGGCGACGAAACTGGTGAAGTCGTCGTGGTCGTGCTCTTCGTCGCTGTCGTGATGGCTGACGCGGTTGTCCAGGTCCGCTTCCGCCGCGGCGGACAGGCCCAACAGGATATTGGCGTCCACAGCACCATGGCTGACGCGAATCAGGGGCGGAGCCGTCGGGCGCAGATCGCGCACCGTGGCGGCCACGACCGCCATGCCGGCCTCATCCACCAGGTCGGCCTTGCTCACCAGGATCAGGTCGGCGCACAATATCTGGTCTTCGAACACTTCCTGCACCGGCGTTTCATGTTCCACCGTGCCATCATCGGCTTCCATCGCCATTTTCTGACGGGCCAGGGCTTCGGCGTCGGGGGCGAATCGACCTTCGGCGACGGCGTCGGCCGCCACCACAGCCACCACGCCGTCCACCGTGACGCGCGACCGCACGGCTGGCCAGGTGAAGGCCCGGACCAGCGGCTTTGGCAGGGCCAAGCCGCTGGTCTCGATGATGATGTGGTCCGGTGGATCGGCCCGATTCAGCAGCGATTCCAGCGCCGGGACGAAATCGTCCGCGACGGTACAGCACAAACACCCGTTGGCCAGCTCGATCACCCGGTCCTCCGGACAGGCTTCGTCTCCGCAGCCTTTCAACACCGCGCCGTCGACGCCGACATCACCGAACTCATTGATAATCAAGGCCAAGCGCCGCCCACCGGGGCTTTGCAACAAGCTACGAATTAAGGTGGTCTTGCCGGCACCGAGGAAGCCGGTGATGATGGTGGTTGGGATTTTGAATTTGAGCATAAATAGATTTTCCAACGTGAAGATATAAGGCGATAATTCAGCATAGCAGTTCGGGCGGGAAGACTGTCTATATATGGTGACATCGCCCTTGCTCAAGATCGTATCGAATATTTTCTCGACATTGATCTAGAAGTGTTAGTCGTTGGCAGGCTCGCTCAAGGAAGTGGAAGCATTGATGTGGCTATGGCGTGGGGGCTGCCAGGGAGGGGGGTAGATATGCCTTGCCGATGGGAGATTAGGAATATTCGAAACAGAGAAGCACATTCCGGAATGTATTTCTGCGGGATATGGCTATAATATTAAGGTGATTTTGTCATGAGAATGATAATTGGAATGCATTGATGGTTTTAGTGCGGTAGCGCTTTAGTTTTAGGAGCTGAAATTGTTTGTTGTTGTTGACATTTGTTTTTTTTTGGCTATATCGGTTGTCGAACTGAAAGTCAGCAATCCAGCGCAACCTCGATTTTGGACGTATTATGGAAAGCAGTGAGAGATTTGACTTTTCTTTCTTGAATTCTTTTGAGTCCCTTGGTATAAACTGTGAATTTGGTTTTGTGCAGCGACGATGCGGCGTCGAGCCCGGGCATCTTTTGAGGTGGGCGTTTACACCGCTTGATAGTCTCAGGCAGGCTATTGCGGCTGATTTTTGCGAACTTTATCAATTCAAGAATTTGTTGCCTAGCGGAAGCGACATGGTGTGGGATGAAAAATATCACATATCTTTTCATACCAAGATGAAATCCACTATACAGGGGGGAGGATTTCAATTCAGCGAGGCGGAAAAAGAAAGGCGTGAAATTTGGGAAGCGGAGCACAAAAAAATTCTCTATCTTCGGGAAAAATTTCTAAAATCGGCCAAGGTGGGTGGAAATATATACGTCCTAAAGCTCGATTCTAAGCAAAGTGTCCCGGATATTTTGTCGATTTGGGGGAAGATTCGATCATTGGGATCTAATTCTCTTTTGTGTGTAAGGGAAGCATTAGTGTGCGAGGAAATTGGAACGATTAAGACCGTTGATTTAGGGTTGCATCTAGGTAATATAGATAGATTTGCGCCTAATAGTAAGGCGGATGATCTTTCCATTGGAATTTGGCTAAAATTATGCCAATTGGCTTGGGAAGTTTCATATACGGATAGAAAATAACAGGGGGGGGTATCTTGACTAGTGCTGTAATTGAGAAAAATATGAAGGAGCGCTCCACCAATTTGAGCGCGAATATTGCGGCGATATTTGAAAAATCTGCGGAAATTGATATTTCTCTTTTTTCTTTAGAAATGATAAGTCAGCAGGTTTCGGATTCTTACGAGTTGATCAAGATCGAATCTGGGAAGGAATTCCACAGAGCATTAGATTTTATGTCAATCCCTTTTCTAGAAAAAGCGTCAGCCGGCCCTGCTGCACTACTAGATGGTATTGTAGAAGTGCAGCAAGGGCCCAGGCCCTCGCTGAGGACTTTGGCGCTTAGGGAATTTCTGCGCGAAGGGAAATACAAGCTATTGAGTCCATTTACCGGAACGTTGAGTGTTGTTAACACTAGCTTGGGTCTCGAATGGTATTATCATCAGTATAATGGTGATTATTGTCTAGTATCTCATATGGGCGGTACCATGACAACTGATATCGTCGAAACAGTCTGGGTTTTCCCAAGGCATGGAGTCGCTATTTATATAGAAAATGGCCTAAACAAAGGTGAGATAGAAAAGGAAATATCAAAATTACTTTATAGATGTTTGTTAAATCGCGTTGAATTAATGGACTATATTAGTAGTTCTGTTCGGAGGCGTGTTATTTCACTTTCCGATTTTCCCTGTCCACACATGGCTCATAATCTTTGGAACGTTCAAACAGGGTGGGCAAATATAATCGACTCTATCGACCTTTCTGCCGCTAGACGTTTCATTTTTTATTCTAATCAGAATTTTTTTGGTCACCTAGATGAGATTCATTTGGATTCAGCAGTTGCTAGCCACAAAGATAATTTTATATCGGTGAGGAATGTCGATGAAATGTTTCGTGTAATTATGAAGGAAAATCTTTTTGTTCTTACTGTAAAAGATAAGTATTTTACAGAATCTTTTGCTCAAAAAGTAATTAAAACGGCTCAATCGCATTGTTCTAAAGAATTCTTAGATTATGTTATGCACATCAGGGCGCGCCCATTAATTGTAACAACAATTAGACTCGATAATAGGTCATGGATAGAGCAAGAAAAAGGCCTTATATCACTTTATAGAAGACTAATAGTTGATTTTCCACAGGTAGAATTCGTATTAGATGGATTGAGTTCAGATACCGCTAAAGAGTGGACGACAAGTTGGATGTCGATGGAGGCTGAGCTCCAGGTTGCTCAAAGAATTAAGGATGCCGTCGGTGAAGATCGTGTCCACCTTAGCGTCGGGAGAAAATTCTCGGAAAGCATAGTTCTTAACAACGCTGCTGATTTATTTATTGCGCCATCAGGTTCTGGAATGACGCTCTACAAGTGGGTATCTAATATTCCAGGAATAGCGTTTTCAAACCGTAGCGTTCTAGATTTGAAAAATTGGCATAGTTGGCCACTTCGAGTTTGGCATGATAATAAATTACGAGAGAATTTAGTGGCGACAATACATTTATCACCAGATGCGGTAACGGATGGAGAGATGCAAAGAAAAAGTATAACTCGGGCTAATTTTAGCTTGGATTGGATGAAATTATATGAGGCATCTTTGCCCCTAATTAAGGAGGTCGTGCAGTCAAAGCTGGAGTGAGTATTCAATTTTCTGCGACGTGACTATGAGGATTGCGCTGAGAGGCTGTTTGGAAAATAGCATAGGCCCTTGCGGTGTCGGCGATGTCATGATTCAAGCTGTTGATGTGGACGAAGCAGAGCCGTGGTCGGATGACCGAAATCGCCAAGAAGACGAAGCGCTATCCGTCTGACCTGACGGACGAGGAGTGGGAGCGGATCGCGTCACTGATGCCGAAGCCAGGCCGCCGCGGCCGGCCGCGCGAGGTTGACTTTCGGGAAGTGATCAACGCGGTTCGCTATCTTGTCCGGTCGGGTTGCGGGTGGCGGATGTTGCCGACCAATTTCGGCCCCTGGCAGACGGTCTACGGTTGGTTCCGCGAAATGGCGCGCCGGTTTCTGTTCCAGACCATTCACGATGTCGCGCTGATGGTTGATCGGGAGCGGGCGGGTCGGGAAGCGAGCCCCACGGCCGGGGTGATTGACAGCCAATCAGTCAAAGCACCGCATGCGGAAACAAGGGGTTACGACGCGGGCAAGACAGTCGTTGGTCGCAAGCGGCACATCGCCGTCGATACCGATGGGCGCCTGCTGATGGTCAAGCTGACACCAGCCGATATCTCCGACAGCGCCGGCGCACAGGCGATCCTGGAGGCGATCCGCAAACGCTGGCCTTGGGTGAAACACCTGTTCGCCGATGGCGCCTATGATCGCATGAAGCTGATGAACAAAGCCGCTTACCTGGATTTCGTCGTCGAGGTCATACGCCGGTGCGATGATCAGAAAGGATTCCGGGTGCTGCCCCGCCGCTGGGTTGTCGAGCGCATCTTCGGCTGGATGATCCGTTGGCGACGTCTCGTTCGTGATTATGAACGGCGAACCGATGTCTCACAGGCCATGATCTACGTCGCCATGGGCGGCAATCTGCTACCACGAAACGCTCATCCCTGATTTCCAAAACGGACTCTGAGCGCCCGGCCCGGAATCGGATAGGTGATTTTAAGCCCTTGCCAATCTCCTGGCGAGGAGCTTGACACTGGCGGCGAAGATCCTGGCCGTTGCGGTGTCGGTTCGCCGTTCGAAGTCCTTGGCGAGCCGGCGATTACGGCCCAGCCAGACGAAAGTCCGTTCCACCACCCAGCGCAGGGGCAGGACGACGAAGCCCTGGCGGTGTCGGATCGCAGGATCGCCCGTGGCGGCCAAGGCGGTCTCCAACTTGGCGCCCGAGTAGCCACCGTCGGCAAAGACACGCCGCAGCCACGGGAACGCGGTGCGGATCGAAGCTAAGCAGACTCCTTACTGGTTGCCCCACACATGTTGGTCTGATGATTCTGATGATTGTGTCCCTGGGCGTGGTGTAGGAGCGCCTCCGCCAGGTCAGGCCCTCCAGCCGGCTACGCCGGCCTCCACGCCTGACCTGGCGGGCGGTCATCGCGGTTCTTCGGGTAAAGTTTGGTCACCACAACAAAACCCCAACCGAGGGTGACCACGATGACCGACCCGATGATGGCGCTGCGCGTGATGCTTGAAAAGGGCGCAGACGCCGATGTGCTGAGACAGATGATCGGCTTTGCCGCCGAACGGCTGATGGAACTGGAGGTTCAGGAGTTGACCGGTGCCGGCCACGGCGAACGGTCGGCCGACCGCCTGGTTCAGCGCAATGGCTACCGTGACCGCGACTGGCACACCCGCGCCGGCACGGTGGAACTGCACATCCCCAAGCTGCGCAAAGGCAGCTACTTCCCGGGCTTCCTGGAACCTCGCCGCATGGCGGAGAAGGCGCTGACCGCCGTGATCCAGGAAGCCTACATCCAGGGCGTTTCCACCCGCGCCGTGGACGACCTGGTCCAGGCCATGGGCATGACCGGCATCTCCAAGAGCCAGGTCAGCCGGCTGTGCGAGGAGATCGACGGCCGGGTTAAGACCTTCCTGGAACGGCCGCTGGAAGGCGACTGGCCCTACCTGTGGATCGACGCCACCTATGTGAAGGTCCGCCAGAACGGCCGCATCGTCTCCGTGGCCGTCACCATCGCCGTGGCGGTCAATACCAACGGTCGGCGAGAGATCCTGGGCATGGACATCGGCACCTCGGAGGCCGAAACCTTCTGGGTGGAGTTCCTGCGCAAGCTCAAGCGCCGTGGCCTGGGCGGCGTCAAGCTGGCCGTCTCCGATGCCCACGAGTGTCAATCGGCGGTCACGTCCCACCACGTGGCGGGACGTGACCCCAACCTAAAATCATAATGCTCTAAAAGCGATGAGCGCCTGAATGTGAAACTGACCTCGCCAGCTGTAAATGGCGAAGTGATTTTCCCCAGAAGTGGCGACTTAAAAATCCCCAGATGGTTTGTTTGGCTAATTGATTGGGTGGGTGTCGGCGGGCCTCACTTTCGGCGGTCTTCCACGTTTTCGGATGGCTTGGAGCGGCGCGGTGTCGGGTCTTCGCCGCACGTTCTCGGGGATGAGGTCGGCATGCTGGCGTAGCCTGTAGCTGGCGCCTTCGATCTGCACGACGATGGCGTGGTGGAGAAGGCGATCGAGGAGCGCCGTAGCGACGACGGTGTCGCCGAAGACGTCCCCCCATTCGGCGAAGCCGCGGTTCGAGGTGAGGACCATGGCGCCCTTTTCGTATCGGGCGTTGACGAGCTGGAAGAAGAGGTTGCCGCCGCCAGGGACGACGGGGAGGTAGCCGATCTCATCGACGATGAGGAGTTGGGGGCGGCAGAGGAAGCGCAGGCGTTCCCGCAGGGTGCCTTCGCGTTCGGCCTTGGCGAGGGAAGCGATAAGGTCGGCCAGGGTGGTGAAGTAGACGGAGCGTCCCGCCTTGACGGCCTCGACGCCTAGGGCCGTGGCGAGGTGGGTCTTGCCGCATCCGGTCGAGGCAGCGGCATACTGCCCGATATCAGGGGCAGGACGCGACGATCCATTATCCGTTTCATCCGCGATGCGGTGAACGCGTAGGCATCATCCGGCGCCATTGCCTTGGCGGTAGCGTCATGCTGGTGGTCGAGCAACCGGACGGCACGCTGACCCATGTGCCGGAATGGATGACCGCCCCTGCAGCCCGTGACGCCGCCATCCGTGACGCTCCCCGCTTTCCCATGGAGGTATTGCAGGCTCTGCGTCTGACCGCTGACGCGGCCCTATCGTTGCTGTGTGAACGACGCAACGGAGGGCGGCATGAGGCATCGCGGAATGATGGTGCAGACGGATCTGTTCACGGCGACCCGGCCACTGGCAGCTCTTCCGCAGGAGGTTGCGCGCCGAGTCTTGCCGCTTCTGGAACAACTTTTGCTGGAAGTCCTGGCGAGCGAGGCCGTGACGCTGGAGGGGAACGATGAACAAGATCACCCCTGACCACCTGGCCCGTCGCGCCTACATCTACGTCCGTCAATCCAGTGCCGACCAGCTCCTGCACAACCATGAGAGCCGACGGCGCCAATACGGACTGGCGGATCGTGCCCGCCAACTCGGTTGGACGGATGTGGTGGTGATTGACGATGACCTCGGGCGATCAGGTGGTGGCATCGCGCGTCCCGGGTTCGAGCGGCTGCTGGGGGCGATCTGCGAAGGGCGGGTCGGCATTGTCCTGGCGATCGAAGCGTCGCGGCTCGCCCGCAACGGCCGGGACTGGCACACGCTGTTGGAGTTCTGCGGCCTCGTTGACTGCCTGCTGGCGGACGAGGACGGGGTCTACGACGCGCGGCTTCCGAACGACCGTCTCGTCTTGGGCATGAAGGGCACCATGAGCGAGATGGAGCTTTCCATCCTGCGCCAGCGATCGCTGGAAGCTCTGCGGCAGAAGGCCCGCCGGGGCGAGCTGTTTTTGACCGTGGCGGTCGGCTACGTCAAAACCCGCCATGACCGGATCGCCCTGAATCCGGACCAACGGGTGCGCGAGGCGCTCGCCTTGGTGTTTCGCAAGTTCGCCGAGTTCCAGAGTATCCGGCAGGTCCACCTCTGGCTTCGTCAGGAGCAGATCAGGCTACCGGCTGTCGAACAGACCGCCGACGGCCCCCGCATCGCGTGGAAGCTGCCTGTCTACAACACCATCCACCATCTGCTGACCAATCCCGTCTATGGCGGCGCCTACGTGTTTGGTCGGACCGGCAGCCGGGTCAGCGTGCGGGATGGGCGCAAACATGTCGTGCGCGGCTTCCGTCGCGCCCAGTCGGAATGGGAGGTGTTGATCCCCGAGCATCACGAGGGCTACATCTCGTGGGCGGAGTTCGGAAGGAACCAGGCACTGATCGCCGATAACGCCAACGGCAAAGGGCTTATGGCCCGCGGTTCGGTGCGCCGCGGTGACGCGCTGTTGGCTGGGCTGCTGCGCTGCGGGCACTGTGGTCGACGACTGCACGTCTCCTACAGCGGCACGGGCGGCTATTGTGTGCGTTACAACTGCCGTGGCGCACACATCAATCATGGAAGCGAACGCTGCATCTCGTTTGGCGGCTTGCGGGTCGATGGTGCCGTTGCGACAGAGGTCCTCAGGTTTCTGGCCCCATTGGGCATCGAGGCGGCCTTGCAGGCGATCGAAGCCCGCGAGGCCGAGGGGTCCGAGGCGCGCCGACAGACGGAACTCGCTTTGACCCAGGCCCGCTATGAGGCCGAGTTGGCACGCCGCCAGTATGATGCGGTTGATCCCGGCAACCGTCTCGTGGCGGCCGAGCTTGAGCGTCGGTGGAATGACCGGCTGGTAGAGGTCCACCGGCTGGAGGAACGCATAGGGGCGTTTGACGCCAACCCACGGGCCAGTTTCAAGGCCCAGGACCGTGCCCGCCTGATGGCGCTGGGCGCCGACATCCATACGCTCTGGCATCATGCTGGCGCGACGGCGGAGACGCGCAAGCGTATCCTGCGCACGGTCATCATCGAGATTGTCGCGAGGGTCGCCGCCGACACGATCCACCTCACCATTCACTGGCAGGGAGGCGATCACACCAGTCTGACCGTGCCGAAGAACCAAACCGGCAAACACCGTTGGCGAACCGACGCCGACACCGGTGACCTCATTCGGACCCTGGCACGGCAGCAGCCGGACGGGGGTATCGCCGCGATCCTGAACCGGGCCGGTAAACGTACCGGCAAGGGTAATAGTTGGACCGAAGCGCGGGTGCGCAGCTTCCGCAGCGCCCATGGCATAGCCGTCTACAGGGAGGGCGAGATCGCTGAACGAGGGGAACTGACCTTGGAGGAAGCGGCCACACGCCTACAGGTCAGCAAGATGACGGTGTTGCGTCTGATCGCCGGTGGTGCCATCCAGGCAAACCAGGCGTGTAAGGGAGCGCCTTGGGCGATTCCTGAAGCCCAGCTATCCGGGCTCAATCCGGCTTACCGTCCGGTAACAAAAAATCCGGATCAGAAGACCTTTGATTTCCAATAACGTAGCGAGGTGGGCATCATGACGCGAGAGCGGGCTGGCCCAAGAGGTGGAGGACTTCGTGCCGGTCGATGAAGTCCAGTTGGGCCAGGGCCAGGATACGGTCCCTGTCGAGGGAAGGCTGGAAGGCGAAGTCGAAGCCCGCCAGCGTCTTGACGGTGAGGAGGCGGCCCATCTGGAGGGCTGCCTTGACACGGCGTGCTTCCCGGAGCGCCAGTTCCTCGCCGAGCAGGGCGTCGATGGCCTCCAGGGTGGAGAGGGTGCCGCGCTCAGCCTGGCGCAGGACGTGGTCCAGCGTTTCCAGGGCGCGCGGCATCTTCAGGCCCACCAGGTGGCGCCGGATGCTGTCGAGGGTGGCGGTCATGGCGCGACCTCGCGCTGGATGTCGCCTTGGGCGAGCTGGCGGCCAACGGCGTCGTAGATGGCCAGGTCGCGCGGCGTAACGATCTCGCCGGGCCGCCGTGGCGGCGGCGCCTGGGGGGCGCATTGCCGGGGTGTCGTGCTGTTGACAGGCGGCGGCAGGACACGATGCCCGGCGATCAGGTGCCGGTGTCCACGTCCCTCCAGCACAGGATGGACGGCGATCCGGCGGCCATCCTCCAGGATGTGTACCTGGTCGGCGGTGAGTTGCACTTCGACGGCGCGGCGCCGGGTGCTATCGGGCACGGAATAGAGGTTGCCGCCAACGGATACCATACCGTCCTTGGTGATGCGGCGTTCCAGGGACAGGACGGTGGCATAGGGCATCGGGGGGATGGGCTTGAGGTGGGGCCGCTCCTCGGCGAAGTGCTCGATGACGATGCGCTGGGTGGTGGCGTGGCGGCGGATGTTGGCGACCTGGTCCAGCCATTGGCGCAGTTGGCCGTTCAGGTCGTCGAGGTTGCGGAAGGTGCGACCCAGGAAGAAGTCCTGGCGGATGTAGCGGAAGGGCCGCTCGACCTTGCCCTTGGTTTTGGGGCGGTAAGGTTTACAGGCCTTGGGCAGGAAGCCGTAATGGGCAGCCAGCTCCAGCAGGCGGGCGTTGTAGGCGATGCCGCCATCGGCGCCGTCATCGCCCGCCGCCTCGCCCAGCACGGCGGTCTTCATGCGGTCGTAGAGGATGCGGGCGGGCACGCCGCCCAGGGCCTGGAAGACGGCGATATGGCACCTCAGCACGGTGGCCAGGTCCTGGCGCGCGACGAAGCGTGCCCACAGCATGCGGCTGTGGCCCAGCACCAGGGAGAACAGCCACACCACCCGTTCCACGCCGGGCTCATCGGTGAAGCTGGCCTTGAAGTGGGCGAAGTCCACCTGGGCCTGATGCCCCGGCGGCGTCTCGAACCGCTGCTCATAGCCCTTGGCCGCCGCCGGTCGCACGGTGCGCAGGAAGTCCTTCACTGCCGTGTAGCCGCCGGAATAGCCCAGGGCCTGGATCTCCCGCAGCAGACGGCGGGCGCTCAGCCCGGGCACCGCGATCACCCGCTGGCGCAGGTAGGCCTCATAGGGCCCGACCACCGTGGGCTTGGACGGCCGGGGCGTATAGCGGGGCGGCTCCAGCCCCTGGGCGATGTAGCGACGGACAGTCTTGCGGTCCAGGCCGGTCTGCCGGGCAATGGCGGAGACGGTCAGCCCTTCACGGGCAAGTTCCAGGATCATGACGAGTTCCCCAAGTGTGACCACCAGTCCCCTCCCTCGCTCCTGCGAGGACAGTCTGGGTGACCAGCGGCCGCGAGGTCCCGGGGGGCATGCCCCCCGGGACCTCGCCGGTCAACGAAACTGGGGAAAATTCAGGCGCCACTTCTGGGGAGTATTCATTCGCCACTGACACCAGCCAGGTACAACCGGGTCGCCATGCTGTGGTCGTGCTGGACGGCGCTGAATGGCACGAGACCGGCGGCGACTTAGAGCATTTTGAAATAAGGCTGAATCGGTAAGGGGGATTCCCATTTATTTGGGCCTCTGATTCACTGCGTCTGTCTTGAGATGGAGGCAGTGGCGATGGGTCGTCCGTATTCAATGGATCTTCGTGAACGGGTAGTGGCCGCAGTTCAGGGGGGCCTGTCGCGGCGTCAGGCGGCGGCTCGGTTCGGTGTGAGCGACAGCGCGGCGATCAGGTGGATGAAGCGCCTGAACGAGACGGGTGACGTCGCCCCTGGTCAGATGGGCGGTCACAAGCCCAAGAAGATATCCGGTGACCATCACACCTGGCTTGTTGCGCGCTGCCAGGAGCGGCCCTTCACCCTGGCCGTCCTGATCGCGGAACTGGGGGAACGCGGCCTGAAGGTCGACTACCGTTCGGTCTGGGAGTTCGTCCGTGGCCAGGGGCTGACTTATAAAAAAAGACGCTGGTCGCCAGCGAGCAGGACCGCCCCGACGTTGCCCACCGACGAGCGCAATGGGTGAAGCACCGGGCGTCGGTCGATCCGTCCCGCCTGGTGTTCATCGACGAAACCTGGACCAAAACCAACATGGCGCCACTCCGAGGATGGGGGCCGCGCAGTGAGCGCCTTGTCGGCAAGGCGCCCTTTGGCCATTGGAACACCATGACCTTCCTGGCCGCCCTGCGCCATGACCGCATCGAGGCTCCTTGGCTCTTGAACAAGCCCGTCAACGGCCAGCGCTTCCAGGTCTATGTCGAGGAGGTTCTCGCTCCGACCTTGAGCAAGGGCGATGTCGTCATCATGGACAACCTTCCCTCCCACAAGGCCAAGCCCGTTCGCAAGGCCATCCGCGACGCCGGCGCTAAGTTAATCTTCTTACCAAAATACTCCCCGGACATGAACCCCATCGAGAAGTTCTTCTCCAAGCTCAAGCATTCTTTGCGTGAGGCCCAGCCACGATCTATCGAGGCCCTCTGCAAGAGCATCGTAAAGACCATGGATACTGTTACGCCAGCGGAATGCTCAAACTACTTCAAAAGTTGCGGGTATGGACCAACCTAAAATCATAATGCTCTAATCCTTCCGCCAAACCTCTCACTGTTCCATTTGTCGCCCTTTGACTGGAACTAAATCCGGCTGAAAATGTCTGGCAGTACCTTCGCTCAAACTTCCTCTCCAACCGTGTCTTCAACGACCACGCCGACATCGTCGATGCCTGCTTCAACGCATGGGTCGCTCTCACCGCCATTCCCGGCAAAATCACCAAATGAGACTGGGCAAGGGTCAATGTTTAGGGCTGGTGGTATTGCGCTCCGCCTCGGGATACGATTTCCGGACGCATATTCTCGAATAAGCGATGAATCATCCAATGGTTTCGAATTGGATGAATTATACATTCTAAAGTTTTTAATTAAATAGTGATTGTAATGGAGATAATCGCAAAATGAGATCGACGATTTGGCATTTCTGATGAAGTATAAATGTTGAATGCGGTCCGGTCTAATTTCTTGGCCTGTGATCGCCGGGTTCGCCCGCTACCTGTCGATCCCGGCGGACCGTTTTGCCGCGCTGTTTTCCGATTGCGGGCTGGCGGCGCAGGCACTATGCTGCCCAAACAAAGATTATCTTAAATTTGAGGTTAAAACCGCGTTAATGGCCCTGGAATTTCCAGATCATGGCGGGGTTGGCTATTTAAAATAAGATAAACGCAAACAATTGGCGCTGGTTAATAAAGAAGGGAAGTTTGGGGATTATGGCGGAGCCCTCAATCCAAAAGAACGGTACTCTCTTGTCTTCCAAGAAGGCCGTTGCTGGACTTGATCCTTCAAGTGTCAAGATTATCATCCCCGCGTCGGACCGTCGGTTTGTAGCCGATTCCCTGCTGGCGTCCGGAGTGACGCTGGTGTGGGCTGGTGTCGAGGGCAAAAATTTGCGCTTCTCCGTCAGCGGAGCCGAACAAGGCCTTGAGCCCAAGGTTGTGCCCACGGATATCGTCGCGGCCGTGTCGTTCAGCGATGAGGGCGCGGCCATCGTTGTCGCCGCCGCCGCAGAATGGCAGGCGCGCGGCTGGCCGGCGTTGCGGACGCATAGGGTTGCCGCGCCGCCGGGCGGCGAGGCGGCCGCCTTCGCCCGTCACGTCCAGGAGATTCTCTTCGCCCGCTATCGCGACATGGCCACCATGGCCACCCGCCTGATGCGCGAACTGGCTGAGGTGCGTGCGCTGCACGAAGGGATGCAGGAAAATTTCCTGGCGGTGGAAGAGTATCTGTCTCGGCAGAATCCGCCGCGCCTGTCGCTGCTGCACAGCAGCGCGCCCAGCGGGTATGTCACCCAGCTGTCGGCCGAATCGCCCACCGTCCGCCAGCGCCTTCCCCTGCCGTCACGGTCCGTCATCGCCATCGATGTGCACCTGGACAGCGTGCCGGGCGGGGACGGCACCTTGACCGTCGCCCTGTTCGACCAGCCTGAGGGCAATCTGCTTGAACAATGGTCGGTCGCCGGCAGCGATCTGGAACCAGGCTGGCTGACATTCAGCCTGCCACGCGCCTTGAGCGGCATGCGGACGGATTTGGACCTGGTCTGCACCTGGCAGGGGGATGAATACGGTCCCGCCCTTTCCCTTGGCATGTTGTGCCCCTTGCCCGACCTGTGCGCGTCCGGACCCAAGGATGAGGAGCTGCGTCCGCTCAGCCTCCAGATCTGGGGTGGTCTGATGGGCGTCGGCAGCATTCCCGACCTGGGGCCGGTCCGGCTCTTGTCGGAGCAATCGCGTGACGGCCTGGTCCGGTATGTGCCGCGCCGCACCTTGCTGGCGGCCCAGTCCCTGTGGGTCATCCCCGACAGCATAGACTTCACCATCGTGGGCGCGGTGGACGGCGAACTGCGCGTCCATCCGCTGGAAGGCATGCTGGTGGGGGCGGTGCTGCAGAAGGCGTGCCCCGCCGGCGCCGTGCGCATCGGCGTCACCGTCCTGACTGACAATCCGATGGCGTCGATCGTGGATTACGCCGTCTACGTGGGCGCGTCGTCCGCCCAGGCCGACCTGGCGTTCAAGGGAACGGCGCCGTCGCGTGGGCTTTCCGGCTTCTCGGGCTGGGTGCGGGTGCCGCCGGCGGTGCCGGCCACCCTGCACGTGGAACTGTTGCCCAACGCGGAGGAGCAGCACATTTTCATTGCCACCCGCCTCACCAACGGCAGCAGCTCGTCGTATGGCTGGGCCAATGTGAAATCCATCGAAGTCACCCGTACGGCACGGGGATGAAATGATGGATCAGAGGATCACAGAGATGCCCATGCCCGTCTCAGGGTGGAGGGCCGACGCCAATCCGGGCGTGATCCCGGAGGTCGTCATCGTCATTCCGGTCTTCAAGCACAATGGCCTGCTGTCCGAGGCGGTGGACTGCGCCTTGAAGCAGGATGCCAGGGTCAAGATCGTTATCGTCAACGACGGCTGCCCCTTCCCGGAGACGGATCTGGTCTGTGCCGCCTTCGCGACCGCCTATCCGGATGACATCACCTATCTGCGCCGTCCCAACGGCGGCCTTAGCGCTGCCCGCAACACCGGCATCGATTACGCCTTGGCCACCTGGCCGAACGCCGAGGCCGTTTACCTGCTGGATGCCGATAACCGCCTGGGCCCCAAGGCGTTGTCCAGCGCCCTGCAGTCCCTGCGCGCGTCGCCCGAGATCGGTTGGGTCTATCCGGACATCAGCATGTTCGGCCTGCCCTGGTATGGCAGCTTCTCGGGCGACTACTCCCTGCTGCTGCATACCGGCAACAACATCAGC